>NZ_CP108080.1:7548535-8164743 GCF_036181745.1 Streptomyces sp. NBC_00259
CACCTACGCCTGCACAGCGGTGACCCGGGCCGGGCATGCCCCGCCTCGAGGCGACGGCGTAAGACCCCGGGCAGGGCGCCCGCATCCCGGTCGCAGCGGACGACGGGTGAGGAGGGCGCGCTGCTGGGTAGTCGGAGTTCACGGAGAACGAGAAGGCGCGGGGGTGACCATGCTGTCAGGTGATGTGGCCGGGGAGCGGCACCCGCCTCAACGGCCGATATTGCCCTTGAGCGCGGCAGCCGCCCGCGACCATGTGAAACGGCTGCTGGAGGAGCACTTCCGGCGGGTCTTCCGGAGCTCTGCCCCGGGGTCGGCCCTGACCGACGCCCTGCTCGTCACCTCCGAGCTGGTGGCGAACGCGATCCGGCACGGAGGCGGCGTCCGCGGCTTCACCGCACTGGTGACGGACCGCGGACTGATCGTCGAGGTGAGGGACCGCAGCACCGACACCCCCACGGTGCGCCGGCGGTCCGGCACTCAGGTGTTCCCCGTCGGCGGTTACGGCTGGCCGCTCGTCCAGCGCCTCGCCACGGAGATCGACATCGCTCCGATGAGGGACGGGAAAAGTATCCGCGTCCTGCTCCCACTCGCCCCGTCCGGCGTTTCGTGAACACGGCGTGAGGAACACGCACGCCGGATCCGCCTCCTTCTCCTTCAAGGGAGCCGCACCGCCGCCGCGTTGAGACTGCCGCGGCCGAACTCGCCGAAGTATCCCGTGTGATGGATCCCGTTCACGGCTCGTAGGGGTCCTCGCGGGCCATCGCTCGACCATCGCCGGCCGGTGGGGGCGGACGAGTGGTGCGATCGGGTGACCTCCGGCTCGTCCCCGGCGCCGGTTCGCGGCCCGACGACACGGCCGTGGCCCGCCCAGGAACGGGCAGAGGGCACCAGCCCCCCACGAGGCAGGTGACCTGGTCCGCGGCCCTGCTCCACGGCATGAATCGCGGGGTGAGGGCTTTTGCGAGACCCTGGGACGCAGGAGCGCGCCCGGCAGCGGCGACGAGGGACGGGCCGCCGGAGGAGGGCGCCCGAAAGCCGCGACGCATGTCCGGCGTGACACCCGCGCAGCGAGGAAGGCGGGCTGTGATGAGCGACTCAGACACGGGCGCCGCCGGGAGCCCGGGCGAGACGGCCCAGCTCTCGGCGATCAGGTTGAGCGTCAACGATCAGGTGCGGCGGCTCGAGGTGGATCCACGGACCTCGTTGCTCGACGCGCTGCGCGAGCATCTGCGCCTGAGCGGGACCAAGAAGGGGTGCGACCACGGGCAGTGCGGCGCCTGCACGGTGCTGATCAACGGCCGGCGCGTCAACTCCTGCTTGACGCTCGCCGTCATGCACGAGGACGACGAGATCGTCACCATCGAAGGCCTGGGCGACCTCGACGACCTGCACCCCTTGCAACGCGCCTTCGTCGAGAACGACGGCTTCCAATGCGGCTACTGCACGCCCGGCCAGATCTGTTCCGCCGTCGGCATGCTCGCCGAGGTGGAGGCGGGCTGGCCCAGCCACGCCACCGCTGACGTGACCGCGCCGCAGATCGCGTTGACCGACGAGGAGATCCGCGAGCGGATGAGCGGCAACATCTGCCGGTGCGCCGCGTATCCGAACATCGTCGCGGCCATCCGCAGCACCGCGGAGGGAGACCCGGGATGAGGTCCTTCACGTACGAGCGCGCGACGGACGCGGAGGCAGCCGTCGCCGCCGTGTCCCGAACGGGCGCGAAGTTCATCAGCGGCGGCACCAATCTGCTCGACCTGATGAAGCTCGACATCGAGAAGCCCAGCCATCTGGTCGACATCAGCCGGCTTCCGCTGCGGGACATCGAGGAGCTCCCGGACGGCGGACTGCGCATCGGCGCCCAGGCGGCGAACTCCGACGTGGCCGCCGACGCGCGCGTGCGCACCCGCTACCCCGTGCTGTCGGAGGCCCTGGTGGCCGGCGCCTCGGGCCAGTTGCGCAACAAGGCTTCCACCGGTGGAAACCTGCTGCAGCGCACTCGCTGCCCCTACTTCTACGACACCGCGGCGGGCTGCAACAAACGGGATCCCGGATCCGGATGCTCGGCGATCGGCGGATTCAACCGGATGCACGCGATCCTCGGTGCCAGCGAGTCCTGCATCGCCACCCACCCCTCGGACATGGCCGTCGCGATGACCGCGCTGGCGGCGGAGATCGAGCTGCTCGACGCCGATCAGGCCGCACGCCGCGTCGCCATCACGGACTTCTACCGGCTGCCGGGCGACACACCGCACATCGAGACCGTGCTGCGGCCCGGCGAGATGATCACGGGCGTCGTCCTGCCCCCGCCCCCGCCGGGCCGGCAGAAGTACCGCAAGGTGCGCGACCGGGCGTCGTACGAGTTCGCGCTGGTCTCCGTGGCGGCCGTCGTCTCGGCCGACCAGGGAACGATCGGTGAGGCGCGGGTCGCGTTCGGCGGTGTCGCGCACAAGCCGTGGCGGTCCGTCGAGGCGGAGGCCGCGCTGACCGGCCGTCCGGCCACGATGGCGACCTATCGCGCCGCCGCCGAGGCGGCGATGAGCGACGCGGTCGGGCAGGGGCTCAACGACTTCAAGATCGAGCTGGCCAAGCGCACGCTGTGCCGCACGCTGGCGCAAGTGGCCCGGGCGAGCTGAGGAGGCGGCATGATCGGGCAGGCTCTGAACCGCGTCGACGGCCCGTCGAAGGTCGTCGGCCGGGCCACCTACGCCTACGAGCACTGGGAGGCCGGCCAACCGCTCTACGGGTTCATCGTGGGCGCGACGATCGGCAAGGGCAGCATCGCCCGGATCGACACCGAGAGCGCCGAACAGGCACCCGGCGTGCGCATGGTGATGACCCATCTCAACGCACCGGAGCAGGGCGCTCGCGACGAGTCGATTCCGTTCGAGTACTGGCGCGCCCAGCCGGAACTGACCGGCCCCGACATCGACCATTACGGCCAGCCGGTGGCACTCGTCGTCGCCGCGACCTTCGAGCAGGCCCGGGCGGCGGCCGGTCTCGTCGACGTCGAGTACACCGGCGGTCGGGGACGTTTCGACTTCGCCGAGCAGGAAGACGAGGTGTACATCCCGAAGGTGGTCAACGCCGGTCTCCCCACCGACACCGCGGTCGGCGATTTCGATGCCGGGTTCGACAGCGCGGAGGTCAGGGTCGACCAGTACTACACGACGCCGTACGAGTTCTCCCAGCCGATGGAACCGAACGCGTGTCTGGCGGAACCGCGTGACGAGGACCTGTTCGTCTACGTCAGCTGCCAGATCGTCAATGCGGCCCAGGCCTCGGTCGCCGCCACCCTGGGCATCGACCCGGAGCGGGTTCACATCGTCGCCCCCTTCGTCGGCGGGGGATTCGGCTCCAAGCTGGGCATCCATTCCGAGACGATCCTGGCGGCGCTCGCGGCCACCGTGCTGCGCCGGCCCGTCAAGGTCGCGATGACCCGGCAGCAGATCTTCCAGCTCGTCGGTATGCGTCCCACATCCAGCCAGCGGGTCCGGCTGGGCGCGGGTCAGGACGGACGGCTGGCGGCGATCGCCCACGACGTCACCATGCACACCAACCCCGACGTGGAGTACGCCGAGCAGACCGCCGCCACGACCCGCAGCCTCTACGCCGCGCCCCACCGGCTCACCAGCCACCGGCTGGCGCCGCTCGACCTGCCGCGAGGGACGGACGTCCGCGCACCGGGCGAGGCACCGGGCATGCTGGCGGTCGAGTCCGCGATGGACGAGCTGGCCCATGCGCTCGTCATGGACCCGGTCGAGCTGCGGATCCGCAACGAGCCCACCGTCGATCCCGAGCGTGCCGTTCCGTACAGCGACCGGCATCTGGTCGACTGCCTGCGCGAAGGCGCGCGCCGGTTCGGCTGGGAGAACCGCCCCGCCACCCCGGCGAGCGCCCGCGACGGGCGGTGGCTGGTCGGCTACGGCATGTCCGCCGCCATCCGCGGACACTTCCAGGGGCCGACCACGGCGCGGGTGCGCCTGGAGGCGGACGGCACCGCCGTCGTCCAGACGGACATGACCGACATCGGCACCGGTACGTACACCGTCCTGACCCAGGTCGCCGCCGACGGCCTCAGCCTCCCGCCCGAACGGGTGCGGATCGACCTCGGACGCTCCGACCTTCCCACCAGCTGGGGGTCCGGAGGCTCGTGGGGCGCCACCAACTCGTGCACCGCGACGCATCGGGCGTGCGCGGCCCTGCGCGCCAAGCTGCTGGACTCGGCCTGCGCCGACGCACGTTCCCCGCTGCACGGTCTTGACCCGGCGGACGCCGTGTTCTCCGACGGCGACGTCAGCATCGCAGGCGCGACCGAAGCGCTGAGCGAGATCGTCGCGCGCGGCCACCCGGAAGGCGTGGAGGCGGAGGGCCAGGTCCGCTACATGGGCGACGACCCGAACTACACCGACTACTCGATCAACACCTACGGGGCCCATTTCGCCGAGGTGGGGGTCGACGCGGACACCGCCGAAGTCCGTCTGAGGCGGATGCTCGGCGTGTTCTCGGTGGGCCGCGTGTTCAACTCGAAGACGACCCGCTCGCAGCTGATCGGCGGCATGATCTGGGGGGTCGGCGCGGCCCTCGAGGAAGAGGCGGTCGTCGACTCGCGATCCGGCGCCTTCGTCAACCGTGACTTCGCGGGCTATCTCGTGCCGGTGCACGCCGACATCCCCGACGTCGATGCCGTCGTCCTCGACAGCTACGACGACAAGGCCAACCCCCTGGGCGCGAAGGGCGTCGGTGAGCTGGGCATCTGCGGGTCCGGTGCGTCGGTCGCGAACGCGGTGTTCAACGCCACCGGCGTGCGCGTGCGCGACTTCCCCATCACCATCGAGAAGCTGCTGCCAGGACTGCCACCGATGGATGCCTGAGACCGGGACGTGCCTGGGGCCGGGGCGGTCGGCCCCGACACGTCAGGCGTGCGGTGCCTGCTCAGGCACCGGTGGGTTCGGGCGCGAGCGCGTCGAGCAGGGCGGCGCGATGCAGACCGGCTATCGGGCCGAGCAGATCCGGATGACGCAGCAGGGGCGCGGCGTCGTGATCACGCCGGCTGGGCACGGTCAGCCGCCGCGCGTCCCCCGCGGCCCCGGTGCCGTGCTCCGTCGCGGACAGGGCGGACGCGGCCCGGGCAGCCAGACGGGGGTCGGCGAGCAGGTTCGCGGCCCAGCTGACGACGGTTTCGTCCACCCAGGTGCGCCAGGAGCGGTCCGCCTCCTCCGCCCGGTGCTGGTCCGCTCCGGTGAGTGCGTCCAGCCGGTCCGAGCCTCCCGGGCCGAGCATGTTCAGCAGTTCGACGTCGAGCGTCGTGGGACAGCGCAGCACGGCGGCGACGGTGGCCGCCTGTCGTGCCTGGGCCTCGGCCAGGGCGTAGTTCATGGCGCCGGCTGCCGCCGGGAAGGCGGTCAGCAGCCAGCGCGTGGCGGCGGCTATGACGTGTGAGAGATCACTGGGCATGTGAACCGTCCTTCACGCGCGCCCGGTGACTGTCTGGGTGCGACGCGGCCGCGCTGTCGCGCATGGCTCGTCAGCGTAGGCCGCCGCCCCTGGTCCCTGACAAGGAGCTGTGTCACAGGGGCCGGGTCGGGAGCGGCCATGGCCGACCGGTGTCCGCGGGCCGAGGGGTCAGGACCCGCCGCGGCCGGTGACGAAGTCACGTACGCGGTCCACCAGCCCCGCTCCCGGTGCGAGCAGCTTGTTGGCGGGCGGCGTGTCGGGCGCGGAGGGATGCGGCCGGGTGGGGGCCATGGCCTTGGCCCGGCGGATCTTGTCGCCGAGATCCTCCAGCGCCTCGGCCGTGCACGCCTGGCGCAACAGTGGAAACAGCTGACCCTCTTCGTCGCGGATGTGGGCGTTCACGTGGTCCATCATCTGCTGAAGGGTGGGGTGGAACTCCGCGTCGTCCACCCGCATCTGCTCCAGGTGCTTCATCAGCTTCTCGGCCACGGCGTGTTCCGCGATCTCCTTGTCCGCGATCTCCGCGCCACCCTCCACATGCTCACGGACGGCCGGGTACAGGTACTGCTCCTCGGCCACCGAATGCCGCACGAGTTCGATCGTGACCTCGTCCACCAGCCCGCGCAGCTCGCTGCTCCCGGTGGTCAGCGCCTCGATCCGGGAGAACAGCTGCTCCACCTCACGGTGGTCCGCCATCAGCTCCTCGATCACATTCCCGCCGTGCCCCATGCCCTTGTCCTCCCACATCGCCCAGTAGCCGGAGGTGACCGGCGACGCCTCATGCGTTCCCCGTCGCCCACCTGCTGTCCGTGGCACACGGGGCAGGCCACCCAGCTGGCGGCAGCCGGGTCGTTCCTCGGCCGCGGCGATCAGGGCCGCTGTTCGCAGGTGAGGCTCACGCACTCGGTGACGACGTCCCGCAGGCTGCCGGTCCGTTCCAGGATCGCGCGCTGGACGGCCGCTCCGTTGCCGTCCCTCAGCAGGCGGGCCAGTGCTTCCTGGGCGGGTTTCGTGTCCCCGTGGTCGTCCAGGGCGTCGCGCACATGGTCGAACAGCGCGCGCACCACCGTCTCCGCGGGCGCGGGGCGCATCGTCAGAGGGTGGAGCAGCCTGCCTTCGAGGCCGTAGCGGGCTGCCTGCCAGGTGGCGAGTCTCAGCAGGGGCTGACCGGGCTCCGCCAAGGGCTCTCCCGCCTGCCATTGGCGGGCGGCCGTCTCGACCAGGCCGCGGACGAGGACGGCGAGGAGCACCGTCGATCCCGCGTCCAGGCACACGTCCGCGACTCTGACCTCGACCGTGGGGTACCGGTGGGAGAGCCGGGCATCGAAGTAGATCATCCCTTCGTCCCTGAGGACTCCGGTGCCGACCATGTCCCGGACCTGCCGGTGGTACCGGTCGGCCGATCCGAAGATCTCCGTGGGGCCGGCGGACGGCCATCGGCCCCAGACCTCACTGCGGTAACTGCTGTAGTCGCTGTCCCGGCCCTGCCAGAAGGGGGAGTTGGCGCTGAGGGCGATCAGGACGGACAGCCAGGAGCGGATCCGGTCCAGGACGGCGACGCCCTCTTCGTCCGAGTCCACGGAGACGTGAACATGGCATCCGCAGGTGAGCTGCTCCTGCAGCGCGAGCCCGAAGCGCTCGGCCATCCAGTGGTACCGCGCGCCCACGGCCACGGAAGCACTGACCGGGAGCGGGGACGTGGCGAGGGCCGCGACGGCCACCCCGATGTCCTTGGCATGGTGTGCCGCTTCGGCTCGGCACCGCCGGATCTCGGCCGCGAGTTCCTCCGTCCGGGTGCAGGGCCGGGTCGCGAACTCGAGCTGCTGGCGCTGCAGCTCCGACTCGAACACCTGCTCCTCGTCCGGCGCCTCCCTGGAGGCCACGGCCAGCACAGCCGCCGACACGGCCCGGGGCTCACCCGTTGCCGCGTCCACCAGGAGGAGCTCCTCCTCCACTCCCACGCTGCGCACGGCTCGCGCCCCCTTCGCCGGTGCGCCCGGTCAGGAGGCCCCGGAGCCGAGTGCGTCCAGGGCCTCTCCCAATGAGGCGACGGTACGGACCGAGGTGTGCGGACCGGCCGTTTCCAGCAGCTCCCGTACGGGCGGCGAGGGCGCGGCCACGTACAGCGGCGCTTCCTCCTGGAGCCTCATCAGGAGTCCGAGCATGGCCGGGTCGGCGGACGTCACCGATCTCGTGTCCATCACGATGGTCCGGCCGTCGTCGAGCACGTCGTCGAGTCGCCGCGAAACACCGGCCAGCGCCTCCGGCCCGAGGTCGCCGCCCAGTGCGACGACCCAGGTGCTGCCGCGCCGGCTACAGCTGAGAACGCCGAGTGGGGAGGGGGCCGGGGACGAGGGTCGGCCGTCACGTTCATGCATCCTCAACGTCTAGCAGGCTCATCGGTCCGCTTCCAGGGGACCTGGGCCCCGCGGTCCGTCCCGCGGTGTGGTGAGGGGTACGACGACCCGCGGAAACCCTGTCGGAGAAGCAGTTGCTCCGCCACGGGGCCGAATCAGCCGTTGGGGTCACCCCGGTGGGAATCCGTCGTCGATCGTCCGGTCGCACGGGCGTTGTCCTACCCCCGTGCGAGACTCGGAGAGTGATTATCGAACGTGTGTATGTTGCCTCGTCCGATGAAGGGGAATGGCCCTGGACCGTGCCCTGCGTGCGCGGGCTCGTGGCGGACGGCCTGCGTCTGAGCGAGCCGGTGACCTTTCTGGTGGGGGAGAACGGCTCGGGCAAGTCGACCCTGGTCGAGGCCCTCGCCGAAGGCTTCGGCCTGGACTCCTGGGGCGGCTCGCACGACTGGCGCTATGCCAGTCACCGCCCCAAATCGGTGCTCGGCGAGCGGATCCGCTTCGACGCGGCGCCGCGCGGGCGGCGCATGCTCGGCAACTGGTCCGCCCGCAAGGGCTTCTTCCTGCGCGCGGAGACGGCGCTGGACGCGCTGGACCGGGAGGGGTTCGCCCCGGATTCCGTCAGCCACGGCGAGGGCTTCCTCGCGGCGTTCCGGGGGAAGTTCCTCCAGCCCGGCCTGTATGTGATGGACGAGCCGGAAGCGGCGCTGTCGTTCGCGTCCTGTCTGGAACTGCTCGGCCATATCGACCAGTTGGTGAAGAGCGGTGGCCAGGTCATCTGCGCCACGCACTCTCCGCTGCTGACGGCGCTGCCCGGTGCGGACATCATCGAGGTCGGCGACCACGGTATGCGCAGGGTGGCCTGGGGCGAGCTCGCCCTGGTCGACCACTGGCGCCGCTACCTCGCCGAACCGCAGTCCTACCTGCGGCACGTCCTGGGGTGACAGCCGGCAGCTGTGGCCCGCCTGACCCGTCCTCACCTGCCTGCCCGGACAGACTCAGGTGTACGGAGCGCGAGGAAGGCCACGTCGTCGTCGTTGTCGTCCGGGCGGGCCTGCACCAGCAGGGAGTCGCTGAAGGAGTCCAGCGGACGACGGGCCAGGGAGGCGGCGTGCCTGCGGAGCTGGTCCATGCCCTCGTCGAGGGGGTGGCGACGTGATTCGACGAGACCGTCGGTGTACAGCACGAGGGTGGACCGGGGCGGCAGCGTGAGGACCGCGTCGGTACGGGGAGTCGTGCAGCCCGTGCCGAGCAGCAGTCCGTGCCCCTCCGTCAGGAAACGCGTCCGGCCGTCGTGGGTGACCAGCAGCGGCGGCGGGTGGCCCGCGTTGGTCCAGTGCAGCTTCCAGAGCCCGTCGTCGCACAGGGTGAGCCGGGCCAGGACCATCGTGGCCATGGGCACTTGGATGATGCGCATGACGGCCTGGTCGAGGAGCGTGACCGCGGCGCAGGGCGAGTCGGGCTGCGTCCAGGCGAAAGCACGCAGCATGTTGCGGATCTGAGCCATGCCGCCTGCGGCGTCGAGGTCATGACCGACAACGTCACCGATCGCCAGCGCGGTCGTCCCGTCGATCAGGGAGAAGGCGTCGTACCAGTCGCCACCCACCTGGGAGGCGTGCGGAGCGGGCACGTACCGAGCTGTCATCTCCAGCCCCGGCACGGTGGGCATCTGGGGCAGCAGGTGCCGTTGCATGGTCTCGGCGACCTTGCGCTGCCGCTGGTACAGGCGTGCGTTGTCCAACGCCAGGCCCGCGCGCCGGGTGAGGTCCTCCAGGAGCGGCAGATCAGCGGCGGTGAAGGGCTCGGGACGGTGCGAGCGCCCCAGCGTCAGTGCGCCGAGCACTTCCCGCAGGCCGCGGATCGGGGCGATGGCGGCCGAATGCATGCCGGTCTCCGTGAAGAGCCGCTGCTGCTCGACAGCGATGCCGGAATCCGGTGGCCCGTGATAGGTGGACGCGCTGGCAACGGTCGAGGCGGCGCCACGCAAGGCCCGTGACAAGGGCATCGGCGATTCCTGAGGCACCGGGGGCATGGGACCTTGCAGGTCCACGCGCTCGACGAGGACGCCGTCCTGCTGCTGAACGACGAGGGCGCGCCGTACCTCGTCGACCTCGGTGATCAGGTCGACGATCGCCCAGTCCGCGAGCCGGGGCACGGTCAGTGCGGCCAGGCGGAGGAGGGCCTCGTCCACGTCCAGGGTCGAGGTGAGCCGTGTGGTGGTCTCGGCGAGCAGGGCGAGACGGTCGAGTTCGGTCAGCCGGGTGGTCCCGGCCTCGTCCTCGCGGGATTCGGCCGACTTCTGCGGCTGGTAGAGCAGCACCAGGGCGCCCAGGGATCCGGTGCTGAGGCAGTAGGGCGTGATGAGCCAGGACAGGCCGAGCAACGTGCCGTCCGCGCGGGCGAACCAGTCCAGGTCACGGTGTCCCGTGCTGTACGTGAGGAGAGCCTCCCGCAGTCCGCAGCGGCTGCGGGGCAAGGGGTGCCCGTGACTGTCACGGTGCAGCAGATCATGGGCGTCCTGCCCCACGAGCTCTTCGGCGGACCATTGGAAGAGGCTCCGGGACCGCCCGTTGACCGCGACGATGACCCCCTCGTCGTCCACCACGAGGGCGGCCGCCATGACCGCCTCCAACTCCCCGCCCAGCAGTTCCCCCGGCGCGGTCCGGCTCACGCGCAGTGGGTCCGCTCCATGACCGGGTGCGGTGACGTCCATGTCCCTCCTCGTGATGATCCCGACCTGATGGCTGTACCCCAAGAACAACATGCGGGCACGAATCTGCCCTGTCTATGACCGGTACAGCGTCCCATCGGGATCCGGAGGGCCCGGCCCCGCGGGCGCCGCGATGCGCAGCGCGGCGCCCGATCGGGATCCGGAAGGACCGGCCCAGCGGGCGCCGGCGCCACGGCCGCCGGCGCCCGCGGGTCCGCTCCGCGCCTAGTGTGAACGCCTGCGGCGTATGACCATCAGCAGCGCGAGCGTGGCGGCGGCCGAGCCGGCGAGCAGCGGCAGTCGATTCCTTCGGGCAACTTCAGCCGCTTGCCGGGCCGAGGCCTGCACCGTCCCGGGCGTGGTGTCGCGGAGCTTCTCGCCCGCCGTCGCCGCGGTGGCGGCGATCTGCTCCCTGGCGACGCCCGCCTTTTCTCCGAGCTGGTCCTTCATTCCGGTCGCCGCCTGCATGGCGCGGGTCTTCACGTCCGTCTTCGTCATCAGAGCCTCCACGGTCCTTCCGAGTTCCTCGCGGGTGTGCCGGGCCTGTGCGCGCAGCTCTTCCGGGGTCGGCTTGTCCGGATCCGCGTCCGGCGTCCCCGGAACTGTCGCCGCGCGACGGCCCTTTGAGGGGGTGGTGCTCATCGGTGTGCCCTTTCCTCGATCTCGTGTCCATCCGTCCTGGCGCCGCGTACGGCTTGCCCGGAGAACGGGCGGTGCCGCCTCCCGGACGTTCTTCCTGCCCCTGTGTGCGGCACTCGCGGTCAGTCCCCGCGGGGCAGCAGGGGACCCAGCGGCCCGAGGTCGATGTTCAGGTCCTCGGGCCTGAGGCCGAACGTGTCCCGGAGCTGTCCCATCCGGTCTTCGAGCAGCATCAGCGTGATGCCGATGCGTTCCTCCTGCTCGGGGGTGAGCTCCCCGGTCTCCACCCGGCGCAGCGCCTGACGTTCCATGAGCTGCCGCAAGAGCTCGACGACGGTGAGCACCAACTGGGCGAGATCCCGCTCGACGGTGTCGGGGTCGAGGTCCATGCGTCGTGCGGTCACGTCGTCACCTGCCCCGACGCCGGGGACGGCTCGGCGCTGTCGGCGAAGCCGAAGCACTCCGAGGAGGACGCGGGGGACTCGGAGTACTCGGAGGCCCCGAAGGATGCGAACGGGGAGGCCACCGCCGGTCCCACCGAGCAGATCAGCGCGTTGAGGTCGACGCGTACGAGGTCGACGTCCGCGATACGCAGGGTCACATCCCCCTTGATCACCACACCACCGGCCAGCAGCCGGTCGAGGAGGTCCACCAGGGCGAGCCGGCGCTCCGCGAGAGCGGGGGAGAGCGGCTGCGTCCTCGGCTCCGGTCCTGTGCCGTGGCGCCTTGTCCCCGGCCTGTTTCCTGTCGGGGCCGTCATGGCGCCTCGCTCCGCCCGGCCGCCGGGGCAGCCGTCGTGACCGCGAAGGAGTACGGCGCCCATGGTCCGGTCAGCTCCACCCGCACCCCGGGACCGGGGGGCGTCAGCCGCTGCACGTCCGCGACGAACGCCTCGCAGTGCTCGCGCGGTACGAGATAGGCGGCGTTGAGCACGTTGCCGCGGGTCACGCCCGGGAGCCGCGGGTCCTGGGGCCGGTGCAGACAGTCGGCCTCCGCGCGCCGGCACAGCTCCGCGTGGATCCGGCGCGACACGGCGTCGGCCCGGGCGAAGGAGCTGTCCGCGGTGTCGCGCTGCCGCAGCCGCTGCCGGAGGTAGTCCCGCCCCGTCGTCGGCCGATCGCCGTGCGACGCCTTCGCGGGCGTGTCCGGCGTCTCGGCCGTGCCCTCGGCGTAGACCTTGACCCCCCACTCGACCCGCCCGTCGAGCCGCTCCAGGGCCCGGCCGAACTGCTCGCGGCCCGAGTCGAGGAGCCGCTTGACACCACTGTCGTCCTGGCACACGGTCACCAGGCGGAGCGGCAGCGGTGTGGTGAGCGTGGTGAGGGACCCGACCACGGCGTCGTGTCCGCGCGCGGTGGCGGCGAGCCAGTCGAGGTCCTCCAGGCGGTCGCGCAGCGGTGCCTCCGCGAAGTCCGCCGCGGGTACGTCGCTCACCACGGCGACCAGGCCGTCATGGGCGAGCAGCCGGGGAGGCGCACCGGCCACGCCCCGCACCGCTTCGGGCAGGACCCCGTCGAAAGGACGGGTCACGGCGTACACGTAGCGCAGTTCAGTCATGCGGAATCCGCCTCCAGGGCAGCGATGCGCTGCCGCAACCGCTCGTTCTCCTCGGCGAGTTCACGCCGGCGCGCTCCGGACGAGAGGGAGGGGTCGTCCTCCCACCAGTCGATGCCCATCTCCTTCGCGCGTTCGACGGAGGCAACGACGAGACGGAGCTTGATGGTGAGGAGTTCGATGTCGAGAAGATTGATCCGGATGTCCCCGGCGATGACGATGCCCTTGTCGAGGACGCGTTCCAGGATGTCGGCGAGGTTGGCTCCCGAGTCCGGGGGACCGTAGGGACCGGGGAGCCGGCTCGGCGTCGTCATCGACGGCTCCGGGCCCCGGCCGTGGCGGGGACGGGCTCTTCGTCGTCGTAGGCGCCCTCGTGCTCCGCCTCGTACGAGCCCTCGCCGTCGGCCTCGTCGAAGGCCTCGTCCTCCCGCTCCTCCTCCGGCTCGTCCTCGACGGCGCCGTCGTCCTCGGCGTACGCGCCTTCGGGCTCCCCGGACTCGTCCTCGTAGCCCTCCTCGGCCACCTCTTCGTCCTCGTAGTCGTCGTAGGCGTACGGCTCCTCGTCGCCGGTGTCCTCGATCTCGTCCGTTGCCGGCTCGTCCTCGGTGCCGCCGGTCTCGTCCGCCGGGTCGTCGTCGGCGAGACCCTCCTCGTGGGTGGTCACGACCTCGCCGTCGCGGATCTCGCCGCGCCAGCCGTCCTCGGCCTCACCGCGCATCGAGATGTGGCGCGCGAAGTTCTTCAGGTCGAGGCGGGCCCGCCGTCCCTGGGCACGCCAGATGTTGCCGGTCTTCTCGAACAGCCCCTTGGGGTAGTACTCGATGACGAGCAGCACGCGCGTGAGACTCTCGCCGAGCTCGTGGAAGGTGACGACGCCCTTGGTGGTGCCCTTGGCGCCCTCCGAGCTCCAGGCGATGCGCGTGTCGGGGATCTGTTCGGTGGTGTGCGCCTTCCAGCTGCGGCTGGACCAGAAGACCTTGAGGTTCCAGTCGGAGGTCGTGTCGTCCGCGGCTCCGGCGCTCCTGACGCCCTTGGCGAAGGTGGAGAAGTCCTGGTAGCGGGTCCACTGGTCGTATGCCTCGCGCACCGGCACACCGACGTCGACGGACTCCATGATGACGGTGGGCTTCCGCCCGCCTCCGCCCTTCTTGCCTCGCTTGCCGGAACCTGCGATGCCCTTCACGGCCTCCTTGACGTTGTCCTTGAGCCGCGAGGCGCCCATCTCCACCGCCGCACGCACGGGGCCCTTGCCCTCGGCGAGCTTGCGGCCGCCGTCGAGGGCCAGCCGGGCGAAACCAGGGCTGCGGCCCTCGGCGATGTCGGTGAGCTTGACGGTGCTCTCGCCGAGCTTGCGGCCGAGGCCGGCCAGGACGCGTTCGGTCTGCGCGAGTGCATAGCCCTGCAGTTCGGCCTTGAGCCGGTCGACCGCCTCCTGGTCGAGGGTGCCGAGCACGCCGTTCGCCTTCTTCGTGTCAGGCATCGGAGCGGCCTCCCCTCGTGCTGCTCGCGCGGGCTGTCGTCTTGCGTGCCGCCGTCTTGCGCGCCGCGGTCCTCTTCCCGTTGGCGCTGCTTCCCGAGGACGTACGCTGCGGCGCTGCCTTCTTCGCGGCGGCCCGTCCGGTGGACTTTCCGGGGGCCTTCTTCCCGGCGGAGCTCTTGGCCGCCGGCTTCTTCGAGTTCCGGTCCCCGGACGCCTGCTCCGGCACGGAGCTCCGTGTCTTCTCCTGCACGTCGTCGACCGCGCCGGTCACTCCCGCCACGCGGTCCTGGACGCCCAGGGTGCGTTCGTGCAGCCGGTCGGCCAGCCCGCCGATCTGCCGGTTGACGATGGCGCCGGTCGCGGCCTTGCCGACCCCGCGCAGGTCGTCGCGCAGCTGGTCGCCGATCTCCTTGAACTGCGGGTTGTTCTGCAGTTGCCGGGTGACCGAGTCGAGCAGGGCGCGGGGGTTCAGCTGCAGGCGTTTGCCCGCGACCATCGTGCCGACGGCGAAGGCCAGTTTCGCCTTCTTCGTCCGTCCCAGCAGATAGCCCGCTCCCACCGCGAGTCCGATGGTCAGCCTGTTGTTCATGGTGTCGGTGCACCTCTTTCAAGTCGGTCGAGGAGCTCGTCCTCGCGGCGGTCGAACTCCGCCTCGTCGATCTCGCCGGACTCCAGCCGCCGCTCCAGGAGGGCGAGTTCACGCGCGATGGTCGACGGGTCGTAGTACTGCCTCTCGGCCTCGGCGGCGACCTGCTGGAGCACCCAGAAGGTCCCGCGCACCGGAGCCGCCGGCAGCAGGAGCAGCTCACCCAGCAGACCCATGGGACGTCACTCCACGAAGCTGTAGGGGGGAAGGGGGCCGTTGATCTGCAACGACAGCTGCGGGTTGGCCTTGGCCAGCGCGTTCACGGACGCGATGAACGACTCCGCGTCCTCCTGTGACACCAGGCACGAGATGCTGGCGAGCCAGCCGCCGGACTCGGGTCCGACACTGACCGCCTCCGCGACCCGCACGAGTTCCTGGTGCAGCCGGTCGGCGTCGATCAGCTCCTGCTGCTGCACCACGGCCACGATGCGCTCGCCCAGTTGGAGCTTCTGCTCGTGCGTGCCGCCGCCTGCCGCCCGGTTGGCCTCGCTCATCGCGCGGAGCTCGGGCTGGTCGGAGAGGACGCGGTGGAGCAGGGCCTCCTCGTCATGGGTGGCCTTCACGTTGTACTCGACCTTCCCGCCGAGTGCCGCGAGGCGCTCCTGGAAGTGCTCCGCGCGTTCGGCGAGCACGGCCTTCACCGCGGCGTCGTCGGGCGAGATTCCCCCGAAGCGCATCGGCAGCACCGCACCCGTCGCGGACGCCTCCGAGAGCACACGCTGGTGGGCGAGGAGGTCGCGCCGCTTGGGCCGCAGGGCATCGGGTGCGTCGCTGACGATGGCGAGGAGTTCGCCTTCGGCCAACGTCCGTACAGGCAGCGGGGGTTCCCCCACGCCGACCAGTTCCGCCGTGGGCCCGGGGTGGGTGCGGTGGACGATGCCGTAGACGTAGGTGCTCATTCCTGCTCCTCCTTCCTGCGTGACGTGCTGGTGCGCCGCGTGCGGGGCTTGGGCTCCGACCTGCCCTCGTCACGGGCCTTCTCGAACGCGTCGGAGATGGTCTCGGCGGCGCCGGAGAGCGCGCCCTTGGACTTGCCGCGCGCGCCGGACTCGGTGATCTCCCCGACGATCTCGGGCAGTCCGGGGCTGGCGTTCGGGCCCGACTCCAGATCGAGCCGATTGCACGCCTCGGCGAACCGCAGATAGGTGTCGACGCTCGCGACGACGACCCGTATGTCGATCTTCAGGATCTCGATGCCGACGAGTGAGACGCGTACGAACGCGTCGATCACGAGTCCCCGGTCGAGAACGAGTTCAAGGACGTCGTACAGTCCGCTGGTGCCGCCGCCACTGCGGCTCTGTTGTGCCGGAACCACGGTCATGGTCCGGAACCTCCCACTTCTGTTGGTCACTTCTGGTCGTCATGGGTCGTTGCGGGACGTGCGGACGGCCACCCGGTTCCTCAGGAGGGATCCGCCCTTCCGCGCTCGTATCGCCTCACGCGGTGGTACGAGGCGAGTTCACCGTCGGTGGTGAGGGTGACCTCGTAGGTCGCGAGAAGGCTGGTGGTGTCGGGAATCCGGGCGAGTTCCACGGTCTCGACCTTCAATTCCCAGCCTTCGTCCGTCCGCGCGAACGACGAGACCGATTCCACGTGCATTCCCGTGAGTTCGGTGAGCTGGGACCTGGCCGCCCGCATCACTTCCGATGCGGTCGGCTCCCGGTCCGCCCCGGCCTCACCGTTGGTTCTGGATGAGTTCGTCATTGCCGCCTCGTCTTTCATCGGGTTACCGGGCTCGGCGGGAGAAAACCTGACCCCCCGTCAATGCGGTGGATCAGTGGCCGATATCCGGAGCGCGCGGGGGCAACGGAGGGGCCTCCGACGGAATGGCCGCTGTCGGCGAACTCTGCTTTCTGGCAGCCGACTTCAGCACATACGCCACACCGGCCAGCACAGCCCCCACGAGCAGCGCCGCGACCCACGCGGGCATCACCGCGTCGAGCAGCAACACCAGGCAGGCGGCCACCGCGGCACCCGCATAAAGGCCTGCGGCACCCGAGGCCGTGTAGAAAGCCGCCGTTCGCCGTTGTTTTCTCGTCTGCGCGCGCAGCTCGTCCGCAATCGCGTCCCGGACGACCTGAGCGACCTGGTCCGACAGGTTGGTGTCCATGGGCGCTCGCGTACCCCGGGTTCTCTCGGACACGCGTACGACACCGGAAGTGACGGCCGTCGGCCGATGTCACCACTCCGTGCCGGTGGGAAAGCGTGCCTGTTCAACGGACCTGTGACGGCCCGGAATACGAGAGGGAGAAGAATGCCGCCGTCGAGAAAGCGCGTCGCGTGATCGTCAGCCTTGGATTTCGGCCATCGCCGGGCGGCGGAAGTGATCGTCGACCGATGCGGCGATCGGCTTTGTGCGTGCCCCGGCAGCCGCCACCCGAGCAGAAGGGTGGCGGCTGCCGGCCAGGCGCCGCACGAAGCGCTCGTGCTCGGCGGCGGTCGCGGCTCCCGGTCGGCGCGGGATCCGCCACTGGTGCGCAGGCAAGGATCCCGCCGCCGGCCGCGTGCTCACCCGAATGCCCGGCTGAGGTCGCTGTGGCGCACAGCCGACCGGATCCTGGGGCCTATTCGACGAGGTCAGGTCCTCACGGCCGCCCCCGGAGATGCCACTCACCGTGCGGCGCCCGGAACACCGCGAAGCCCGGCTCGGTGCGTACGAACTCCACGCCCTTCGGCACCTCGGCGTCTCCGCGCGTGGCGGCGGGCACATGGATCTCCGCCGTCGAACCCACCGGCACCCGCACCGTGAGCCGCACGACCTCGTCGATGCGCGACCAGGACACCGCCGCCGGCCCGCGGACCGTGTGCAGCTCCGTGCGCGCCCAGTCGACGCCGACGCGGGCGTCGGGCCGCACGGTGAAGGTCCGGTAGCCCTCGTCGCCGGGTCGCAACCCCGCGACGTTCTCGTACAGCCACTGCACGATCGTGCCCATGAAGTAGTGGTCGCGGGAGCGCGAGTCGAGCTCCCACATCTCCCACATGGTGTCCCCGCCGTTGTCGAACCAGTAGCCCCAGCCCGGATACGTCCGCTGGGTGGCGACGGCGTGCGCGACGTCGGAGTGGCCGTTCGCGCTGAGGGCGCGCAGCAGGACGCTGGTGCCGAGGGCGCCGGTGTTGAGGTGGTTGCCGCGCTTCTCGATGTCGGCCAGGAGCGAGGCGGTGACGCTCGCCCGTGCACCGGCCGGCACCAGTCCGAAGGCCAGCGGGACGCAGTTGCTGCTCTGCCGGTATTCGGGGTCCTTGGCCGTGCGGTAGTGGCCCTCGGGGCCGAGGAACGCGGCGTTGAAGGCCTCCATCAGCCCCTCGGCGGCGGTCACGAAACGCTGGTGGACCTCGTCCTGGCCGACGAGCGCCGCCATCTCGGCGGTGTCGGTGAGCCCCCGGTGCAGGTAGGCGGTCGCGGTCAGCCGGGTGTCCTCAGGGGGGATGCCGCCGGGATGGCCGGGCGGCAGCCAGTCGCCGAGTGCCGTCACCGCGAGGCCGTCCTCGAGACGGGCGAGCTCCCAGTCCAGGTAGCGGACCACGGCGGGCAGATGCTCGTGGATGAGCCGCTCGTCGCCGTACACCCGGTACATCTCGCGCAGCACGAACGGATAGACCGTGGTCCACTCGGGCGCCGGCGCGAGCTCCCGGTAGCCCCAGCCGCCGCTCGGCACGATCACCGGCAGCCGGCCCTCCTCGTTCTGGCTGTCCCGCAGGTCGCCGAGCCACTTGGTGAAGAACCGCTGCATCCCGAGCGCGTACGTCATGACGGGCGCGCCCAGCTGGGCATCGCCGGTCCAGCCGTTCTTCTCGTACATCGGGGTGTCGGTGGGAATGCCGTGCAGATTGTTCTGGACCGTCCGCCGCATCGCGCGCTCGATCTGCTCGAAGAAGGGCTCGGAGCAGCGGAAGCCGCCCGTGTCGCGCACGGCCGAGTGCACCACCCTGCCGACCACCTCGTCCGGCTCGGGCTTCCGCGGCAGGCCGCTGATCTGGACGTATCTGAAGCCCTTGTACGAGAACGCCGGCTCCCAGACCTCCTCGGACCGGTCCCCGGCGCAGATGTATTCGTCGGTCTGGCAGCGGCCGGTCGCGTTGCCGTTCTCGGCCTGCACACTGCCGTCGGCCTTGAGCCGCTCGCCGTGCACGAGCCTGATGACGGTGCCCGCACCGGCCCCCACCTTCAGACGCGTCCAGCCGGCCAGTGTGCGCCCCATGTCGACGATCCAGTCGTCGCCGTGCGCCTTCACCGTGACCGGCCGTACGGTGTCGATGACCTCGATCGCTTCGTGCGCCTGTGCGCGCAGGGTGCCTTTCGGCGGGTCCTGCCGCGCGGGCCGCTGCCAGCCGCTGTCGTCGAAGCCGAGCTCGGTCCAGCCGACGGGGTTCTTGCGGGCGTCGTAGGTCTCGCCCGCGTAAAGGGAGTTGGAGAGGGCCGGGCCCTCGGTCATACGCCACGTGCCGTCGGTGGCGACGCTGGTGCGCGAGCCGTCCCGGTGGTCGATCTCGAGCTGGGCGAGGAGCCGGGGCTCGCCGTGCCACGGCGGCTTGTTCCAGTTCCAGGCGCTGGACGTCTTCATGCCGAAGAAGCCACGGCCCAGGGTGACGCCGATGGCGTTGGCGCCGCTGCTGATCAGGTCCGTCACATCGTGGACGGCATAGAGGACCGTCTCGTCGTAGTCGGTGAAGCCCGGATCGAGCACCTGCCTGCCGACCCGCCGGCCGTTGATCTCGGCCTCGTAGTAGGCAAGTCCACTGAGGTACAGACGGGCGCGGCGCACCGGCTTGCCGACGGTGAACCCGCGGCGCAGCAGCGGCGCCGGCAGCTCGGGCACCCGCACCGCGACGCCGCTGCCCCAAGCGCCCTCACCGTACGGCGCGAGCACCTCGGCCACCGCCCAGCCGCTGTCGTCGAAGTCGGGCCGTTGCCAGCCGGCCTGTTCCTCGTCGGCGCAGCGCCATCCCGGCCCGGTGATCAGTTCGCGCGTGTCGCCGCCGGTCTCCACCATGAGGCGTACGAGCAGGCCGCCGGGGTTCACCGCGCCGTCGCCGCGGTTGGTGGCGCGGGCGGCGATCACCACGCGGCCCCCGGCACCCCTGACCTGCTCGGTCACATCGGCCAGGTGGGCGGAGCGCCAGGCGTCGGTCTGCTCGGGCTGGTGCAGCACCTCCTTGCCGTCGAGGAAGAGCGTGAAGTCGTCGTCGGCGGTGGCCACCAGCCGGGCCGCCGTCACCTCGGCGCCGTGGGGCAGTTCGAGCGTGCCGCGCAACCACAGCGTGCCGGCCGGGGCGTCCTGCGGGGTGGATCCGGGCGACCAGATCCATGACGCACCGTCAAAGCCCGGCGGCGCGGGCGGGGCGACCGCGCCGATCCAGTACCCCTGCCAGTCGTCGTCCGCCAACGCGGTCTCCCACCAGCGGGAGGTGCTCCAGGCGGACGGCCGGCCCTCCGCGTCCCAGGCCCGCACCTGCCAGTGGTAGCGCGTACGGGGCCTGAGCGCGGGCCCGGCGTAGGGGATGCCGACGGTGCGCGCGGAGGTGACCTTGCCCGAGTCCCACACCGTACGAGAACCCGGCTCGCCCTCGTCGAGCGACACCCTGATCTGGTACGCGCTCTGCCGGGCGCCCTTGCCCGGAGCCGACAGCTCCCAGCTCAGCCTCGGCCTTTCGACGTCGGTGCCGAGCAGGGACTCCGCGTACTCGACAGTGGTGCGTTCGACGCGCAACAGGCCCTCTTCCCTGCTGCCTTCCTCGGGCGGGGCTCCGGTTCCGGCCGCGGCAACCGCGTCCTGGCTCAGGCCGATGACACCGGCTCCGGCGCCGGCCGCGGACGCTCTGAGAAAGTTCCGGCGGTTCCAGGCACGGCCTTGGGTTGTCTCACGCTCGTTGGTCATCGCTCGTCCCTCGCATGGTGAACGGTCGGCCCTGGCAGGCATGAAACGTTTCAATCCCGGTTTACATTGATACTAGAGTGGTTGAGGGGGACACCTCAAGAGGCGTGCATGTTGGACGAGTTGAAGATCCCGCGGGGCCCGGGAGCGAACGACGAATCCTCTCCGGCGACGTCCCCAGGCGCTGTGGACTGCCCGCGACGGCGTCGGCAGGATCCTCGCCTGCCGACAGACAGACACTCGGCGGCGAGGGACGCTTAGCCTTGTCGTTGGTGGGTGCATCTGCTTGACTCCGCCCGCTGAGGACCGATTCGCCGGGAGGACGCCATGGAGATCTCGCGCAGACGCCTGTTGTCCGCTCTGTCCGCGGCGGGTCTTCTGAGCGTGGTTCCCTCGCGGCCGGCGACGGCGGACGAGGTCGCCGCCGGCAGCGCACGGCTGCTGGCCAACACCGTGGCCGTCTTCGCCGGGACCGCCGGGACCAACGCCCGGCCCGAGACGGCGGCCAAGCTGGCGGCCGTCGTCAGAGCGGCGCGGACGAATCTGCAGTTGATGGACGCCGCGGGTGAGGACGAGCTGTTCGCGGGGCTGGTGCTCGGTACCAACGAGGCCAACCTCAACACCGCCTTCCGGCGCCTGTACGAGATCGCGCTGGCCACGCGCACGCCTGGTGGCGCGGCCCCGGACCTGTACGGGAACACCGCCGTGCAGCGCCGGGTGATCGACGGTCTCGTCCATCTGCACGAGCGCTACTACGGCGACCAGTCGAAGGGCTACTACGGCAACTGGTTCCACTGGGAGATCGGGATCTCCCAGCACGTCAGCAGGCTGCTCGCGCTCCTTGCCGACGAGGTGCAGGTCTACCGCCCGGACCTCGTGCGCACCTACGTCGCATCGATGGACGCCTATCTCCGCAACGGCATCGAGGGGGACGTGAACCTCGACTCCCGCTTCCACACGGGCGCCAACCTTGCCGACATCACCATCAACCGACTGCTGCAGGGCGCGCTCCTCGGCGACGACGCGCGCATCCGCAAGGCCCTCACCGATCAGCTGACGGTCTTCGCCACCGTCGACCCGTACCACCTCAACCATGGTGTCACCGACGGCTGTTACGCCGACGGCTCCTTCATCCAGCACGCCTCCGTCGCCTACACAGGGTCGTACGGAAAGGGCCTGCTCACCCGCGTCGTCCAGACCCTGAAGATCCTCGACGGCACCGGCTTCGCGCACGGCGAGGAACTGGTCCCCACCGTCCAGGGCTGGGTCAGGAACGGCTTCGCGCCGCTGATCTTCGAAGGCTGGATGATGGAGATCGTCAAGGGGAGAGCCGTGTCACGGACGGACAGCGGCTACACCGACGTCGCGGTGGTCGTCGAGGCCGTCGTCGACCTCTCCTCCCTCGCGAGCGGCGTCGATGCCGCCGCCCTGAAGAGCTACGTCAAACACATCCGGTCCACCTCGCACACCGCCCTCGACCCGGCCGGCTTCGTCTCCCCGGCCGCCATCGTGCGCTACGCGGACATCGTCGCCGACACCACCGTCGTGCCCGCGGACCTCAACACCCCGTCGCGCAGCGTGGCCTTCAACGCCATGGACAGGACCGTGCACCGCAGGCCGGGATTCGCCTTCGCCCTCGCGCGCAGTTCCGGCCGGATCAGCAAGTACGAGTACATGAACGGCGAGAACCTCATGCCGTGGTTCCAGGGCGACGGGGCGCACTACCTCTACCTCTCCGGCCAGGACCAGGCCCAGGCATACGGAGTCGACTACTTCACCACGGTTTCGCCCTACGGCCTGGCCGGCGTCACCGCGCCGGTGGAGCAACGGCGCACGATCCCCGAGCTGTACGGGAAGCCGTACTACGACAACCCCGGCCACCCGCTGAACTTCACCTCGTCGTCCGAATCGCAGAACACCTACGTCTACTTCCCGCGCGGCACCAACGGGCACTCCGGCGGCGCCGTCCTCGGGGCGTACGGCGCGGCCGCGATGGTGCAGTCCGACGACGTCGCCTTCCGTGACAAGGGCGCGGGTCTGCTCCCGGACGACTTCGCGGTCTACCGCAATGCGACGGCGACGAAGTCGTGGTTCCTCCTCGACGAGGAGATCGTGGTCCTCGTCGCCGGGGTCGGCGACCTTGACGGGCGGGCCGTGACCACCACGCTTGACGCCCGCATCGCCGCGCCCGGCGACCAGGTCCACGTCATCGGGACGGCTCGCGACGGCCGGCCCTGGACCGGCGCCGGCACCGGTGATCTGCAGTGGCTGCGCTACGCCAACGCGACCCGGGGGACGGCCGTCGGCTATGTCTTCCTCGACACCCCTCAGGTGAGGGTCGCCCTGGACACGGTCACCCGCAGCCGCCGCGTCGTCCGCACCTCGAACCCCGACACCGCCGTGACCCGCAGCGTCTTCCGCGTGACGGTCGATCAGCCGACCGGAGCCGAACCCCTCGGTCTCGCCTACGCGTTGGTGCCGAACGCGGGCGAGGCCCGGCTGCGCTCCTGTCCGTCGGGGCCCCTGAAGGTGCTGGCGAACACCCCGCACCTGCAAGCCGTCACCCACACCGGCCTCGCCCTGACGGCCGCCAACACCTTCACGCCCGGCCGCCACGAGGCCGGCGGGATGCGCATCGACGGTCCCGCCTCGGTGATCCTCCAACACCGGCGACGCGACCTGACCACCGTCGCCGTGTCCGACCCGACCATGGAACGGGACACCGTCACCGTCCTGCTCCGCGGTCGGCCCCTGCGGGAGTCGACGTCGGACGGCGGCGTTCGCGTCAGCCCCGTCCACGGCGGCACTCGCCTGGAGTTCAACACCCGGCACGTGTACGGCCGGAGCTTGACGGTCACCCTGCGCCCTTAGACCGGGCTTCATCAGACCGGGCTCCCTCAGACCGGGCGCAAGCGGTACCCGGACGGTGACGGCTCGGCGGTCGGGCTCAGGTTGGCTTGCGCCATACCGAGATGTGCTTCGCGGAGTCCTGGGTGAACGGTGCCCCGTCCCAGTCCGCGACGCGACGTTCCAGCTCGAGCCCGGCGATCCGCGCCATCAGGTCGAGCTCCGCCGGCCAGGCGTACCGATGCCGGGAGTGGTCACGGCGGTAGCGGCCGTCGTCGGCGTCGCGGGTGAAGTGGTGCGAGACGAGAATCTGCTCGACCAGGTCGAAGGTGTCGAAGCCGAGATGCTGCTCGGAGACGTCGAACGGCACCGCGACCTGGCCGGGCGGCAGGAAGCGCAGCGGCGGCACGCCCAGTTCGATGACGAATCGGCCGCCGGGTCGCAGATGACGTGCGGCGTTGCGGAAGCACTCGACCTGCTCGTCCTGCGTGAGCAGGTTCGTGATGGTGTTGTAGACGAGGTAGACCAGGGTGAACTCGCCGGGGACGACGGTGGTGGCCATGTCCCCGATGACGACCGGGAGCATGTCCTCGTCGATCTTGCGCCGCAGGACCGCTGCCATGTGCTCGGACAGTTCGATGCCCACTACTGGCACGCCGCTTTCCCTGAGCGGGACGCCCACCCGTCCGGTTCCGATGGCGAACTCCAGTGCCCGGCCGTCTCCGGCGAGCTCGGCCAGGAGGGCGAGAGTCGGTCCCAGAACGGCGGCCGAGGACATCTCGGTCTCTTCGGCGTCGTAGCGGTCGGCGGTCGCACGCGTCCACAACTCACTGCTCGTCACGGGCGGCCACTCTGCCGGGTGCCGAGGGCGCTGTCGACGCATTTATCCTCCACCGGCTCCGATCACAGGTTCGGGGGCGGGGCGGTACAGAGCTTCAGGGCGGGACTTCACCGAGCGGCCATCTTGATTCGCCTGCCCTCTGGGTGCGCGTCACCGCGAGCGGTTAACGTGCCCGACCGTCACCCGCCTCTCATCCGCCGTCAGGAGCCGTCATGCGCCCCGCCCCGCTCACCGTCGTCCTCGCGTTGGTGGCGTCGCTCACCGCGCCACTCACCGCCGCGCCGTCCGCCTCGGCCCAGAACCATGCCCACAAGTCGGTTGGCCTGCGCGTCGCCTCGTACAACATCCACTACGGCGCCGACAGCGACAACGTTTTCGACCCCGCGCGCACGGCAGACGCCATCCGGGCCATGGACGCCGACATCGTGGGCCTGCAGGAGGTCGATGTCCGCTGGAGCGCCCGCTCCGAGTTCCGCGACGTGGCAACGGAGCTGGCGGACAACCTGAACATGTACGTCTCCTTCGCTCCCATCTACACGACGGCCGAGGGCGGCGGGTTCGGCGTCGCGATCCTGTCCCGCTTTCCGGTGCGCAGCGCCGAGAACCACGACCTGACGCGGCTGTCCACGCAGGAGCCCAACCCCGTGCCGAAGCCGATGCCGGGCTTCCTCGAAGTGGTGGTCAAGGTGAAGGGAACGCCGGTGCACGTCTACACGACGCATCTCGACTACCGCAGTGACCCCTCGGTGCGTGTGGCGCAGGTACGCGAGACCGTGGACATCATGGCGGACGACTGCTCGCCGAAGGGCAAGTGCCCGGCCCAGATCCTGACGGGCGACTTCAACGCGGGCCCCGACGCCGAAGAGCTGTCGCCGCTGTGGTCGGGCCTCACGGACGCATGGACGTCGTCGAACTCCGGCTTCACATACCCGGCGGTGACACCCGAGAAGCGCATCGACTTCGTGACACTGTCCGACGCCTTCACCGTCCGCAACACCACCGTCCCGGACACCCTGGCCTCCGACCACCGCCCGGTACTGGCGGACGTGACGCTGCGCCGCCGCCACTAGATGATCTAGTCCGGCCCAACCTGCCAGGTCGGAGCGTTTGACGGTCTCGCGGGAGCGGTCGCATTCCACCGGGGTGGAGTGCACGACCCGTACGTCGTCGCTCCACACCGAGGTGGTGGTGGCCAGGATCCGGTTGACGCTTCGCATCAGACCGGCGGCCTTGCGCAGCCGCTTGTCGTAGCCGGGCTGCTGGGGCAGGTAGGGGAAGAGATGGCGCAGGTGGGCACGGGCATGGCGGAGCCATTCGGCCTCGGAGGTGTAGCCCGAGTATGGCCTGCATCGGGGCGAGGGTGACCAGTTCGGCATCGCTCAGGCGGGGCGTAATGCCGACCGGCGGGCGCCACGGCGCCAGGTCGGGATGCTCCTTCAGCATGTCGTCGGTCGCGCATAGAGTGCTGTCGCGAGGGTGTCCACGTCGTTCGTCACAAAACGGTCTTGGACACCCTCGTTCTCGTCTCCGCGGGCACCCCTTGAACCACACCACCAGGAGGAACCAGTGTCATACCCGCAACTGCTCACCCCCGAGGAGAAGCTCGCCGACGCGAAGAAGCTGTTGAGCCTCCCGCGTATCGTCGTGATCTGCGGCTCCACCCGCTTCATGACCGAGATGAACGAGGCCGATCTGCGGGAGACCAAAGCCGGAAAGATCGTCGTCAAACCGGGCTGTGACATGAAGTCGCCGCACGAACTCTGGTCCGATCCTGTCGAGGCCGAGGCGCTGAAGGTTCGACTCGACGATCTGCACCGGGCGAAGATCCGGCTCGCTGATGAGGTGCTCGTAGTCGGCGACTACATCGGAGACAGCACCCGAGCCGAGATCGCCTACGCCCGGTCGCTGGGCAAGCCCGTGCGGTTCACGCACCCCGAAGTCGACCCTGACGCCTGACCGCCCGCTGCCACCTCGACAACCAGGGCCGGCAGCCCGCCGCCTGACCGTCTCGCGGTGGCTTCGGCCGCCGCCCACCCCACACCCTCCGCAGGCATCCCTCGGAATTGATCATCCAGGCTGGGGGAAGCCAGACGGTGGAGCTTCACGGCTACTGGTACTCGTCGTCGGGGCAGTCGGTTCGCTCAAGGTGTCCCCTTGCTTCGTGACGCACCGTTCGTGGCAGGGTCACTTCCGTCCAGTCCCCGTCCAGGAGCATTGAAGGCCGGGGTCAGCGGGCGCGGTCCTGCACACACTGACCACACCGCCCACAATTCTGCGGCCTGGTGGACGGTCAATCCGGGACCGAGCAGTCCAGGATCCGTCCGTCCACCGTCCCCACGACCAGCCGCTGTTGATCCGCCCGGTACGCGGCGGACACCGGCGTGACCGGGTGGCCGTGCGCGCGCAGGGTGTGCCGGGCTCGCACCTCGCCCGTCGCCGTGACCAGGGTCTCCACCTCACCGGTGAGATACACGACGTACAGCCTCCGCTCGTCGCCGTCGAGATCGGCGAGCGGCTTGTCGGTGCCGTACACCCAGCGTGCCTCTCCGTCCGGCAGCCGGCGGCTCACGACATACGTGCCCTCGCGGGATTCCGCGTAGGTGGCGCCCCGTTCGTACGACCGGCCCGCGTGGACGAGGGTGTCCGTCAGCTCGACGGCGGGGCCGTACCAGGGCTGGAGTGCGGACGCCGGGTCCCAGCGCAAGGGGAAGAGGGCGCGCACAGTGGCGGGGCCGTGGGCGCCTGGAGGATCGATCGCGTGGATCCACGGCGCGTCGTCGTCCGGGCCGGGGCCGTCCACATACAGCAGCCGGGCGCTGTGTCTGACGCGCAGCGCCGGGGAGTTGGTGCGGCTGGGGCCGAGGGCGAGGCGTGCCGCCTCCTGGTGCGTGGGGGCGAGCAGCAGCGCGGCGTCTGCGTCGCGCCCTTGCGGGCGCAGGGCGAGCCAGCCTTCGTCCGCGGCGCACAGTGCGGGGACCGACGGCACGTCCACGGAGCCCATCGCACCGCCGTCCGCCGTCGATATCCGCCGAACAGTGGTCGCGCGGTCGACCAGGCGCCCCGTCACCTCGTCGCGCCGGTAGCCCCGGTACGTCACCCATGACGACTCGTCGTCAGGGGCCGCCTCGACCCGGACGCTTCCCTCCCCGTCCGCAGGAAGAGCCCACCTCAGCGCGCCCGACGGATCCCAGCATTCGAGGTCCGTGTGCCGGCCGGTGGCGAGCACTCGGCCGTCGGCCAGCACCGCCAGGTCCCGCACCTCCCCCCGCCGCCGCCACCGGCCCTCCGTCAGCCGCGCAAGGGTGTTCTCCACATGCGGGTCGTAAAGGAGCCCGCTCTCGACCATCGGATGGCGTGTGTCGTCGGGGTCGACCAGACCGGCCGGAGCAGACAGCCAGTCGTCCACCGCCACGGCCAGCTCGAAGCCCTTGCTGAAGCCGCCGTCCTTGTCCTCGGGCGAGAGCAGCATCGCGAGCCTGCCGTCCTCCAGCCAGCGCAGGTGGCGCACTTGGCGGCTCTTGCTCAGCAGGTTCGTCACGCGCCCGGTCTCCAGGTGCAGCAGGAGTAGCCGTCCCTGAAAGTCCCACGAGCCGTCGTAGCGGCCGGTGCCGACTGCGACGAGCGGCAGCTCGGGGTGAGGCTCGATGGCACATACGGAGTAGCGGGAGGCGACGACGTGGCGCGGACGGAGGGTGCCGGCCTCGTACACGCCGATCCGGTGGCCGAGCCAGTGGCCCGTACCGCGCCACATGACGTGCCCGAGGTCACCGGCCGCGATGACACAGCCGTGACGCTCGTCGGTCACCGCCCACTCGGGCCGGCCGATCTCGGCGAACGGCTGGTCCCCGAGTATCCGGCAGACGGTCAGCTCATCCGGCACGACAATCTCCCCCCAGGTGGCGCACAGTCTGCCAGGCCCGGCGCTTTCCTGCGGTCTTCCGAGGGAATCGGATCAGCGAGGTCCAGAACACGCCTCAGGCGTCCCGGTACTGATCCCGGACCTCGGGGAGTTGCTGGAAACCGGCTGACGTGTAGGTGGCGACGGCGCCGACATTGGAGCTCGGGGTGCAGACGAACGCGCACGAGGAGCCCAGCTGCTGGAGCGCGGCCGCCGCGGCGACGGTGATCGCGTTGCCGTAGCCGCGACGGCGATGTTCGCGGTGCACGCCCATCGGTTCGAGCAACCCGGGCCGGTCCGGCCCGGCCGACCACACCGTCACCGCCGCCACCGCGTTGCCCTGTTCGTCGTACGCGACCAGACACCGGGCGTCGGCGTACGGCAGCCCTGCCGCCATCGCGTGCCAGCCCTCGTCAGTGAACCTCGACCCGTCGAACGCCGCCCGATGTACGGCGACGAACACGCGCGCCTGCTCCGGCCCGACCACCTCGATCCGCACGCCGGGGTCCTCGACCGGCTCCGTGAGGTCGCGGCGCAACGGCGTCCACGGCTCGTCGGCGTTCCAGCCTGCCGCGGACAGCAGATCTTGGACCCATGCGCCCATCGGCGCTTCGACAGCCACCTTCCCCGCCGGCAGCACGCCGCGCCCCGGCTCGGTCACGTCCTCGACCAACTGCTCCGCCAGTTCCTCGTCCCGCTGAGCGTCCGGCGCGATCGTCAGCCGCAACAGCCCGGGACCGTCCAGCAGCCCGACGGCGAGAATCCGTCCGTCCCGGCTCCACGTCCTGACCGCCGCGGCCGTCGCTTCCGCACCTGATCGCCAGAACCAGCCCAGGTCCCCCGGATGCAGTTGCCTCGGCTCCCCGTCGTTCTGCCACTCCCGCAGCACGCTCACAGCCTCGCTCAGCCCGTCGACTCCCGGCTTCCCCAACGCGATCGCCATACCCCTGATCACACACCACCGCAGCGACAGTTAGCACCCGGATTCGGACCGGCCCGCCCGCGACGACGAGAATCCACCGCCGCCTCTCCGAAGCCTCTCCGAAGCCGCGATCGGCCGCGTACCCTCGGCTCCGTGCCCCGCCGTTCGAGGAAGCCCCGCCGACTGGTCGTGGACGGGCGTACGTACCTGTGGACGCTCCGCCACGACCACTGCGTACGGGAAAGCGGGTGGTCCGCGGACTGCCGCGAGACCCTCACGCTGTTCCCGCAGCCGTCCGGCGTCGGCGGCCCGCTGCGCATCGTCTTCGCCGAGGGCCCGGACCGGTACGTCCCGGGCGGGTTCCCCATGGGCTCCGGGGATGTGGGGTTCGTCCGGGGCGGCTCCCTGAACCTGCACGAACCGGGTGCCGTCCGGGCCTTGCTCGACGCGGCTTGCGCCCGTGGATGGCAGCCGGGGGAGCGGCGGGCGGTGGAGGTCGACGGCTGGACCCTGCTGGAGGCGGCGGCCACCGCACGAGCCGGGGACGCCAGGGACGCCGCGGACGCCGGGGACGCCGACCCCGCGGGCCGCGTGGGCCCGTAGGGGTGGCTTCAGCAGGTTGCGCTCAGTCCGTCGGTCGGGTCTTCAGCGCCCTCCGCGGTCGAGGGCGGCGACGTCGCGTACCGCCTCGGCGATGGCCGGGAAGTCCTTCTTGAGGATCGAGCCGTGGTTGCCGGCGACCTTCGCGCTGATCCGGATGTTCGGGTTGCGGGCGGTCACCGCATCGAGGCCGGCGCGTATCCGTTCCTGCTCGTCACCGCGGCTTCCGAAGGACGTCCCCGAAGCGACCACGTACCGCACCGGGACGGTGATGTTGTCCAGCACGGGGCCCAACTCGCGCTCGCGGGAGAGCCGGCCGAGCTCGATGTTGCTGTTCGCCTGCTGTTCGGCGGTCATCCGCGGAGCCAGGCCCGTCGGGCGCAGCAGCGGCAGGAACCAGCTCATGCGCCGGAAGAGTTTCCGGATCCGCTGTTCCATGGCCTCATCCAGCCAGTCGTACGGGAACGCGCCGTCGACCAGGACCGCGCCCAGCGCACGCTTTGGGTTCCGGTCGGCCCAGTGCGCCGCGACGACCGCCCCGTAGGACCAGCCCACCAGCAGCGCACGGTCCACACCCCTGGCCGCGAGGACGGCATCGACGTCCCGGACGGCTGCTTCGAAGGAATAGTCCGCCGAACGCTTCGATGCGCCGCGGGCCCGCTCGTCGTAGGTGATGTGCCGCCACCCGGTGCCCAGTTCGGCGACGACCCGCCGCCAGTACCCCTGAGTGGCGAACTGGCCGTTGAGGTAGACCACGGGGACACCGGGGCCGCCGGTGTCGGTGACGGCCAGGGCAGTGTCGTCGACCGGCACCATGCCGGTCCACGTCGAACTGGTCGAGGACGTGCTGTTGTTGGTCATGAGTTCCCCTTGGTCGCGGTGTCGTCGCGTTGTCGTCGTGTTGCCGTCTTGCCGTCGCGTTGGTCGGTTCTGTCGCTCAGAGGCTGCGGGCGGTGATGTCGCCGCGGGTGGTGGTGGCACGGATGTCGAGTTCGGTGGTGCCGTCGTTCTTGAGGGCGTTGCTGACGCGGCCGTAGTCGGTGCCGGCGTCCAGGGCGGCCGAGACGCCTGCTGCGGCGGCGACCGAGATGTCGCCGGACTGAGTACGGAGCACGACCGTGCCGCGCACGGCCTCGTTGATCCGGATGTCGCCCCGTGCGGTGCTGATCTCCGCGGGGCCGCCCAGTCGGCCGACCTCGACGTCGCCGTCGATCGCGGTGAGGCGGACGTCGGCGGCTTCGTCGATCTTGATCTGGCGGTACGCGCCGTCGAAGACGACGTTGCCGAGGCGTCCGACGCCACGGAGCTCGGCGCCGGCGGCCTTGGCCTCGATGTGGGAGCCGGCGGGCAGTTGGACGGTGACCGTGAGGGATCCGGAGGGGCCGAGGAGCTGGTTGCCGGGCGCCGGGGTCGTGATCCGCAGGACGCCGTCGGCGTAGGTGACGGTTGTCTGCTCCGCGGTCTTGGTGTCGCGGTTCTTGGAGGGGTCGGCGGGCAGGACCTCGACGGTGGTGTCGCCGCGGTCTGCGGCGATGAACTGGACTCGTCCGGCAGGGATGTTCAGGACGGCGGAGATCGGGGCGGTGGTGTCGAACTTCTGCATCGTGCTCTCCCGTGCTCGTTCGTTGTTTCTGACACCGGAAACGCTACGTTGCTTTCCAATGCCTGACAACGTATCTGTTGCATAGAATCGACAACTGTGCAGGTGGAATACGATGAATTGTTGCAACGAGCCTGTTGAGTAATGCAACGGCACTCTCTGGTCATTGCAATGGATGAGAAGTGAACGCTATGGTGGGGATCAAGAACCGCCACGAAGGATCACCAAGGAGATCGCGATGCCGGGAGGCAGGCTCACCCAGCAGGAACGCCAGCAGATCGCGCTGGGGCTGGCCGACAGCCTCCCCTACGCCGAGATCGCCCGACGCCTCGAGCGTCCGACCTCGACGATCACACGTGAGGTGATGCGCAACGGCGGCCCCACCGCCTACCGCGCCGACCTGGCCCACCGCGCCACCGAACGCCGCGCCCACCGGCGCAGGACCGCCTCCCCCCAAGGGCCGGAGTCGGTCCCCCAGCCGCACGGACGTGACGCCGAGGCCGTGGCCGAGTACGAGGAGACGTTCACCACCGTCCTCATGGCCTCGGGCCTGACCAAGATGGCGGCCCGGGTGCTGACCTGCCTGTTCACCACCGACGCGGGCAGCCTCACCGCGTCCGAGCTCGCCCGGCGACTGCAGGTCAGCCCGGCGTCCATCTCCAAAGCGATCGCCTTCCTGGAGGGCCAGAGCCTCGTCCGCCGAGAGCGCGACGAACGCCGTCGCGACCGCTACGTGGTCGACGACGAGCTCTTCTACCAGGCGACGATCGCCAGCGCCCGTGCCAACGACCAGCTCGTCGCCACCGCACGCCAGGGCGTCGCCGTCCTCGGCCCCCACACGCCCGCCGCCGCCCGCCTGGAGAACATCGCCCGCTTCCTCGACTTCATCAGCGAAAGCATCACCCGCGCCGCCGAACAGGCCCGCGAAGTCCTGCACACCAAACCCGGAACCACCTCGAACGACACCGCCCGACCGGGCCCGGACCACGGATAGGCGGACCAGGCCCACCGACCGCGAAGGTCACCATCTGCAGCGGGAGTTCAGATCTGGGCCCCGACGCCTGCGGGTCGACATCCTCAGCCCGACACCCGCGGGCCGGATCCCGCGCGCCCGGTCGACGGGTGCGCGGGATCCGGTGTGGTCACAGTCCGCCGAGTACCGCGAAAGGATCGGCCGCGCCGCCGTTGTCGACGGCGGCGATCCGGCGCCGGAGCGTGAAGGCCGCTCCCGGTTCCAGGGTCACCTTCCGCTGGCTCATCGCCCAGATCCCGCAGGCGTACGCGGTGAACTGCGCGTCCTCGTACAGGAGTCCGTACGTCTGGCCGTCCGAGCCCGTCATGCCGATCCACGGCGCGGCGGGCGCGAAGTCGGCGGGGGAGCCCGCGGTGATGGTGCCGTGTCCCGCGACACCGCTGCGCTGCCCCGCGCCGTCGTGGTCGAGGACGTCGCCGGTCCAGAAGGTGACCGCCGTGGCGGCGTTGTTGGTGAAGACGCTGTCGGCCCGCACCCACGGCTCGCCCTTGCGGATGCTGTACGTGGTGGTGACGGCCAGCTCCGGCAGCTCGGTGCTGCGGCCCACCGCGCGCACCGACGCCTCGGCGCCGGTGGAGGAGACCACCTCGACGCTGTCCGACTTCACCGTGCGCTGCTGCCAGGCGTTGGCGCCGCGGGGCTGTGCCACTGAGGCGTAGGGCAGGTTGATCCAGTCGATCTGGTCGAGCCGGCCGACGGCCGCCAGGTCGAGCGGCTTGCCCAGGGTCACGCCCGACAGCTGCGGGTCCTCGGAGCCGGCCGAAACGGCCAGCGCCACCAGGTCGTTGGAGAGCACCAGGTCCGAGGAACCGGCCTGGGACTGCGGCCCCGGCACCGTACGGCCCGTCCCGGCGCGGGCGCCGGAACGCGTCAGGCCCAGGTCGACCGTGAGCCCGGCACCTTCGCGCAGGGTGACCTCCCGTTCGGCCGGCTCGTAGCCGACGCCGTTGGCGGCCAGGGTGTACGTGCCGGGCGGCGCGAACGCCAGGAACTCACCGGCCGCGTCCGTGGTGCTCGCCCCGATCCGCCGCCCTTCCGTGTCCGTCACGGTGACTTGGACGTTGCCCAGCGGCGCGCCGGTCGCCCCGTCGGTGATCCGGCCGGTGAGGCCGTCGCCCGCGCCGACGCGGCGCGCGCCCGGACGGCCGTCGCGCACCTCGTAGGTGGCGAGGGTGAAGGCGGGCGAGGCGGCGTCACCGGTGCTCAGCACGATCCGCAGTTCGGTGCGCCAGCGCTCGGGCGTGATGTCGCACAGGGTGTAGCCGCGGTATGTGCCGTTGTAGAACTTCACATGCGGGTTGGCGGGCAGGCCCGTGCGCACGTCGGCGTCCCAGCCGCCCGCACCCGAGGAGACGGAGGTGCCGACGAACTCGGTGGCGACGGTCCGTGAACCCGGGTCGCCGAAGTCCTTCTTCAGGTCGTTGACCCACGCCGAGTGCCAGTCACCGCTGAGCACCACCGGGTTGGCGGGCCGCTTGCGCTCGAAGAAGTCCAGGATGCGGGTGCGGGCCGCCGGATAGCCGTCCCACTGGTCGAGGTTGACGATCCTGCCCGGCCCCAAGTCGTAGTCGAAGGCCGCCATGATGGTCTGCTGGGCTATGACGTTCCACCGGGCCCGGGAACGGTCGAGGCCGTCGAGCAGCCAGCGCTCCTGCTCGATCCCGGTCATGGTGCGCGCCGGATCGTACGCCTCGGTGCACGGCTCCTTGCGGCCGTCGCCGCACGGCTGGTCGCTGCGGTACTGACGGGTGTCCAGTACGGAGAACCCGGCCAGTCTGCCGAAGTCGAACCGGCGGTAGAGCAGGGCGTCCGGGCCGTCGGGGCGCTGCGCGGGCCGCAGCGGAAGGTGCTCGTAGTACGCCTGGTAGCCGTTGGCGCGCCGCTCCAGGAACGGGCGGCCGTCACCGGCGGCGCCCGCGATGTCCGCCGCGTAGTTGTTCTGCACCTCGTGGTCGTCCCAGGTGGTGAAGAACGGGAACCTGGCGTGCGCGGCGCGCAGGTCGGGCGAGGTCTTGTAGAGCTGGTGCAGGCGCCGGAACTCGGCGAGGCCGCCGCCCGCGGTCTCGTAGATGTAGTCGCCGAGGTGCAGGACGAAGTCGATGTCCTGCTCGGCCAGATCGCGGTAGGCGGGGTACGCGCCGCCGGCCCACGACTGGCAGGAGACGAACGCGAAGCGGAGCCGCTCGGGCCGGTCGCCGGGCGCGGGGAGCGTACGGGTACGGCCGGTGCGGCTGTGGACCGCACCGCCCTCGGCCGCCGTCGAGAAGCGGTACCAGTACCAGCGGTCGGGTGCCAGGTCCTCGGCGACGATGTGCACGCTGTGCGCCGACTCGGGTCGGGCGGTCACCGTACCGCGGCGGACGACGTGCCGGAAGCGCTCGTCGCGGGCCAGTTCCCAGCGGACCTCGACGGGTTCGGCCGGCATGCCGCCGGTCTCGCCGTTCAGCGGATCGGGCGCGAGCCGCGTCCACAGCACCACGCTGTGGTGGTCGGGGTCACCGGAGGCCACACCGAGGGTGAACGGCGCGGTGTCCAGGTCGAGCGCCTCGGCCGATTCGGGCCATGCGAATTGCCCCGCGGCCAGGGCACCGAGCGCGGTGCCGCCGACGGCGGTGAGGAAACGGCGTCGGCCGAGCCGGGGGACGCGGGGTTCGGGGAGTAGGTCAGTCACGCGGGGACTCTCGCGGCGACGACCGGCCTGGCGGCCACCGCCGGGTGAACTCCGCCTTTACGGCCGTCGACCGCTTGCCCGGCCGGCCGGACCCGCGCGGGCGCCGCCACCACGGTGCGCGAGCAGGCGGCGATCAGCTTCTCCGTTGGACTGCGCCGCAGGCCGAGTCCTATGGCGCCGACGCGAAGATGCGAGGCGGTGCGATCACCCGGTGTCAGTGCCAGCCGAAACGGCGGTCCACTACCGTCGCGAACTCCTCCAGGGTCAGTACCGCGTCCCCGTTCTGGTCGGCAGCGTCGAACAGCGCCGAAGAGGCATCGGCGTCCCCCACGCCCCAGAACGGCACATCCCCCGACGCCGCCAGCTGCGGGCCCTTCGTCCGCAGGGCAGTGATCACTTCCTCGCGGGTCAAGGTCCCGTTCTTGTCCAGATCGAGCGCCTCGAACAGCTTGCGGGCCTTGTCACTCGTCACGTCGTGCTCGTCCCTTTCACCCATGGGCGGGCCGGCCCACCCGCTCAGGGGATGAAACGCTCCCTTTCCCGTCCGAGTTCCCGGTGTGCTGCCGTGTCCGACTCCGGCTCCGAGCATGACCGGAGGGATGACCGGCCGGACAGGCCCTAGAGGAGGCTGAGTGCCTGCATGGCATCGCGTTCGATGCGCGACAGCTCGTGGAGGAGGGAGCCGGCCTGTATGAGGTGCTTCGCGTCGCCGGTTTCGCCTGCTGTCGCGACGAGTGCGGCCACCTGTGTCCAGAGGGTGGCGGCTTCGGCATACAGGGTGTGGCCGGTGCGCAGGTGGCTGCTGTCGATGAACTGGGCGCACTCGGCGAGGAAGTCCCGGTAGAGATTGCGGAACAGGGCGCCGCCGGTGCCGGCCCTCTCCATGAGGACGGCGGTCCGTGGCAGGTCCTCCCGCGGGTTGTCGCTGCGCTGCAGCCACTTCGGCACCTGCTTGGAGGCTTTCTCGATGCCCCGGTGGCCCAGGTTCGCGATGGGCGGGTTCAGGAAGGCGGCGGCGCAGGTCTTGATCGCGGGGATGATCCGGTCCTGCGGTGGCGTCGGGCTGCTGGGCGCCGTGATGGTGAAGGAGCGGTGCTTGGCGGTCATGGGGCCGCGCGCGGCCCTGGCTCTGGCCAGGCCGGCGAGGCCGGTGGAGACGGCTCCGCCCTGCGGGTCGGTGTCCACCAGGTAGGCGTCCTGTTCGTCGTAGCCGTACATGGCGACGACGTGCCCGCCGAAGTGCACCTTGGTGGTGAAGTAGTCCAGGTGGTAGCTGTCGAGTTGCAGGCCGACCGGCCGACCGGCGTCGATGGGTGCCGCGACGTTCTGCCATGCCTTGCGCGGGGAGGTGGTCTCCCCGATCAGCAGCTCGAGCCCGAGGGCGGCGGCCAGGTTCCTGGTGAGCTCGAACGGCTTGACCCGACCTCCCAGGAAGGGAAACCCCACGGCTTTGCTGTCCCAGTAGATGAAGGACAGCCCGGAGCCGAGCCCGAACAGCATGGGCTCGGACAAGTCGAGTCCCTCATGCCGCAGAAGCACACCGAGCGCCGTCGTCTCGCAGTGCTGCATACCGCGGACGTCGATGTCTTTCACCATGGTCATGCCGCTCATTCTCCTCCCTCACCTGACGACACCCCTGAGGATCCCGGATGGTGAGGCGGCCACGATTCAGCTTCGCCCAGGCGGGCAGGCAGGGCAGCCTTGTGGTTTCCTCGGCTCAGGGCGGCACGCCACACGCACACGTCTCTGGAGTCGTGCCACACGGCGAGGTGACCAGATCGGCTGCAGCGCCCCTGTTCAGATGCACCAGACCCCTGGAGCGAGCACTCCAGGGGTCTGGTCGCGTCCAACGCTGGGTCAGGCGGGGGTGATGTTCTCCGCCTGGGGGCCCTTCTGGCCCTGGGTGATGTCGAAGGTGACGGCCTGGCCTTCCTGGAGCTCACGGAAGCCGGACGAGTTGATGTTGGAGTAGTGGGCGAAGACGTCGGGGCCGCCGCCGTCCTGCGCGATGAAGCCGAAGCCCTTTTCCGAGTTGAACCACTTGACAGTTCCGCTGGCCATGCCAGTGCCTCTCAGTCGACAGCGGGTCCGCACCGCGCGGACCCGGAGGTGATCGCCCTGGTTCTCAGGCACTGCACAGCAAAACGCCCACGCCGGAGCGCGGGCAGGTACTGCGAACCACGACATCTGCCAGCGACGCTACACGGCGAGACGGGCTATCACCAGAGAGCAATCGATCCGGTTCTTCGCCACGTTCCCGGATGACGCTCGGGAACGGGCCAACCGCCTCGTCGAGCAGTCCATGGAGGAGTGGGATCGGGTGGGTCGGGGCTCCTGAGGCGGGCTGAGCCGCGGAATGGTCCCGCGACCGGTCCGGAGGAGCTGGTCAGAGGTCGGGTGGGAGTGGAGCCGGTACGCCGGGCTGCGGGGCGACACTCGGCAGACTGCGGAGGTGGCTTTCGTGGTGGTCAGGGCGGGGCTCGTGTAGCGTCTCCTCCAGCTGTCGTGGTTCCGAAGTTCCTTCCGCCCGTGAGCACATGCACGGGCGGTTTTGCTGTTCAGCGTCGCTGAGGACCCGGCGATCACCTCCGGTCCCCGCATGGTGCGGGGGCCGACCTTGAGTCCTTTGGAGGACGTGCATGGCCAGCGGAACCGTTAAGTGGTTCAACTCGGAGAAGGGCTTCGGCTTCATCGAGCAGGACGGTGGAGGCCCGGACGTCTTCGCCCACTACTCCAACATCGCCAGCTCGGGCTTCCGTGAGCTGCAGGAGGGCCAGAAGGTGACGTTCGACGTCACCCAGGGCCAGAAGGGCCCCCAGGCGGAGAACATCACCCCCGCCTGACCCAAGGGTCCCTGGTGCCCGCCCCCAGCTGTCTGATGGGGGCGGGCACAGTCCTCTCCGGGCACGAGGCGGACCTTGCCAGGCGGGATGTCGCGCTTCTCCAGAGGCACAGCCGCTGCGTCCGCGAGAACGGCAGCCCGCTGCCGGGAGCGCACCGTGTTCGAAAACCGGAATGCGTCGGCTCGTACGGTTCTGGGATCATGCACGGATGTCCCATCGTCTCGAACCCCTGGTCATCCGGCACACCCACCGTCTGCCCGCCCCTTCCGGACCGGCCGGGCAGGGCGGCGTCGCGGCGCGGCAGTTCGATGCCGCCCTGATGTCCGTGGGCTTCAAGCTTTCGGCGGATCTGCTGGAGGCCCTGTCGGGGCTGAGCGAGGAGACGGTCGTCGAGATCGCCGTGCGCACGCTGGGCACCGTCCGCGAGATGGTCGGCGACCATGTCCGGCACAACGTCTACTTCATCGACTTTCCGGCCAAGGTGCCGGACACGTTCGACTTCTGGATGCGGTGCATTGCCGAGGCCCTCGCCGACGACGCAACGTACGAGCGCACCCTCGCCCAGCTCGGCACCGGTGTCGTCGACCTGCTGACCCTGCCGTCGTACGGCAACTACCGGCACACGTACGCCGAGATGCTCGCTGCCCACGACGAACTGATCGCCGCTGCGGGCGACCGTATGACGGTCCTGCACCTGGGCGGCACCCCGGACGACGAGGTCACCGCCCTGTATCTGGCCCTGGCCCGCAGTACCACTCCGCTGGGCGAGGAGGGCCTGCGCGACCTCGGCTCACTCGCCGGGTCCTGCGCGGAGGGCCCCCAGCCCGAGGCGATCCCGGTCCGGGAGAACCGTGCCGTCGTCAACCTCGCCCGCATCGACGCCGGCGTGGACCTACTGCTGGACAGCGTCACCGATGTGCTCCGTCTCGCCTGCGCACTGTCGGACGGCGACGTGACCCTCGTGGAACCGACCCGGTTCCGGTCGCTGTCCCGACCGGTGCGCCGCGTCCTGCTCGCCGGCCTCGACTCGGTCGTCGCGGCAACCCCGGCGAAGCTCGCCGACGTGACCGCGCACCGTGAGGCGTTCAAGCGCCTCGGCGAGCGCCTCCACCCGCACGAATACCGAGCGCGCTGGCCGCACGCCGCCGACGTGTTCGCCGTCGCCCGGGGCGAGAAGGAGGCCCGGTCCTTCGGCAGCCGCGTCGAGGAACTCCTCGCCGCCGGCGACGTCACCGGGGCGGCGCGGCTGCTGGTGGCCGCGCCGGGCACACTGTTCCGCTCCCTGGACCGCCTGCTGCGCGCGTGTACCGTCCAGGACGAGCGCGACGCCGTCACGACCGCCGCCGAGCAGGTCGCCCCCCAGGTGTCCGCCCGGGTCCTCTTGTCCGTCCGCGAGCACCTCCACAACCGCACCGAGGACACCGGCGAGCGTCGCGTCTTCGTCAACCGCCTGGGCCGCGCCTGGGTTGCCGCCGACACCCGCCGACCGGTACCGGCGCCCGAGCGCACGCGCATGATCGCCACCCTGGACGCCGAGACGCGCAGCCGCCTCCCGGAGCCGGGGCATCTGCTCATCGACCCCGACATCCTCGATGTCGCGCTACCGCTCAGCGGCAGGGCGACGGCGGCCGGTCTCGGCGTGCTGCCCCGTGGCTCCCTCTCCCCGGTCGACGGCGAACTGCTGCGGTTCTTCGTCCACTGGAAGCAGACGAGCCGCAGCACCGACTACGACCTGTCGGCCTTGATGCTGGACGCCTCGTACACGACGGTCTCCTGGCTGTCGTACACCGCCCTCACCGAGGTCGGGGGCGAACACTCCGGCGACATCACCGACGCACCCGACGGCGCCTCGGAGTTCATCAACCTGCGCCTGGGTGCCGTGCGCGGCACCTACATCGTCCCGCAGGTCAACATCTACTCCGGGGAGGGATTCGAGGAGGTCGAGGAGTCGTTCTTCGGCTTCATGCTGCGCGACGTCGAGCAGCAGGGCCGCCCCTTCGAGCCGCGCACCGTGCGCATGAAGTCGGAGCTGCGCGGTCCGGGCAGGGTCGCACTGCCGGTGGCGTTCCTGCGCGGAAGCGACGGCCGCTGGCGCGCCAAGTGGCTGCACCTGTACCTCAAGGGCAACCCGAACTCCAACCAGGTGGAGGGAAACCGGGTGTCGGTCGCGACGCTGCTGCGCGGCATCGTCGAGCGCGACCATCTCGCCGTCCGCCACCTCATCGACCTGATGGCCGACCGCGCCACCGCCACCACGCTGTGGGACGGTACGACGATCCCGGACGGCCCCGTCACGTACATCGGCCTGGAACGTCCGGACGGACTCCACCCGCAGTCCAGGGTCTTCACCCCGGAAAACCTGCGCGACGTGATTCCCGGCTGACTGCTAGCGTTGGCCCCGGCGAGGCCATGAACGGACTTCCTTCTCATCCTTTCTGAAACTAGTGCGTTCGCTTTCCTCGCCTTCGACATCATGCCGGGGTGCCCAAGGGCACCCCGGCATCGTTGTGCCAGCGGGTGATGGGCCGGCTCGCTGCCCGGGCGCACGGAAACGGGCAAGCACGCACGCGGTCGTAGAGGAGGCGCGGTCGCTGCCGCGCAGGAGACGCGAGTGGGTGGGGCGGTCAGTGGGGCCGCGTCCCGTACTTGGTCCACTCTTCAGCGCATAGTCATCTCACCCCTCTTGGTATTCCGCCGAATTACCTGAAGGCTGTGGCGGACATGTCAACGGATCGTGTACCCCACACCACGGTTTCCAGGAGGACTTGGTGCAGCAGAGCTCCAGAATCCGCAGGGCTTCGCTCATCCTCGCCGGCGCGTTCGCGCTGGTGCTCGCCGTTCCGAACACCGCTCTCGCCGCGCCGTTGGCCGCCCTGCCGGCCAACGCGGACACGCTGGACCAGACGTTCCAGCCGGCCTACGACTACGACACCGACGGCTGTTACGCGACGCCGGCCATCGGTCCCGACGGCACCATCAACCCTGGCCTGAAGCCCACCGGAGCCCTCAACGGCAACTGCCGGGACGCGTCGGACCTGGTCAACACGAACGGGTACTCCCGCGCCAAGTGCAACAACGGCTGGTGCGCCGTCATCTACGGGCTCTACTTCGAGAAGGACCAGGCCATCCCCGGTATCAGTCTCGGCGGGCACCGCCACGACTGGGAGCACGTCGTGGTCTGGGTGCAGAACAACCAGGCGCAGTACGTCGCCACCTCTGCGCACGGAGATTTCAACATCTACCCGCGCGACCAGATCCGCTGGGACGGCACCCACCCGAAGGTCGTGTACCACAAGGACGGTGTGAGCACGCACTGCTTCCGCCCCGCCAACTCCAACGACGAACCGCCGGAGAACCACCAGCGCACCTGGCAGTTCCCCACGCTCGTCGGCTGGAACGGCTACCCGGCGGGCTTGCGCGACAAGCTCAGCCAAGCCGACTTCGGCAGTGCCCACTTCGGGCTCAAGGACGGCAGCTTCGAGGGCCACCTCGCCGAAGCCAAGCCGGCCGGCATCCCGTTCGACCCCTATGCGTGACGGGTAGCCCCCTCAGCCGTTCTCCGGCGCCCCGACGGTAGTGGTGCTCCGCGCCGTCGGGGACGCCGTGAACCGGCCGGGCGAAGCAACGGACGCAGCCTTCTGCGAACTTGTTCTCCTTGCTCTTGTCGGGGTGTTCAGGGACGTGAGGCGTCTCAGATTCGCCGGTGGATCAGACGGCAGCGTGGGCGAGGCGATCGCAGAGCTCGAATGATCTGCCGCTCGAGAAGCCAGGTGGCGGCGGCCGCCGCCCGAGCGGGGGCCGCCCAGGCCGAGACGGTCAGCTCGGCGACGACGAGCGCACTGTCGCTCATGGCCGTGGCCGTATCGGCCGCATCGTTGGGATTCCGGGGTCGGTCGTCCTGGGGGCCTGCGGCCGAAGGTTCATCCGGGCCGGGGCTCGCGGTGTCGCAAGGCTGTTCACGAGGCGTTGTGGACGATCTCCGCCAGTTCGTCGGCGGACTCGGGGGTCAGACGGTAGAACCCCTGGAGGCTGATCGAGCGTTCGAGGCGGCCGTCTTCCACGTACTTCAGCAGGCGGGTCTGGCCTCGGCGGTTGCGCCAAGTGAGCCGTGCCAGAAGGTCGCCGGGTATCGGTATGTCGAAGCGCACGGGTGTCGCGTCCACGTGCACTGCCGTGGCACCGCAGCCGTCGGCGCCGAGCATCGACCAGTCGGCGTGTCCGGGAAAGGCCGGATCCTGCCACGTGGCAGGGGCGGTGCCGCAGCAGCCTCGCCGTCCCAGGTCGATCACCCGCATCCGGCTCACCACGAACACGACGCGCTGGTTGACGTGGAGCGCGTACACGTCGTCACCTGCACGGGCGCCCGACCATGCGGGCAGCGAGGAGTGGACGCCGCTGAAGGCGACCGGTGGCCGCTCACCGGCGCGGCCCGTCCTGCGCAGCGCGCGGCAGGTGTCGTGGGTCCACAGAACGGTGAAGGCATCAGTCATGTCGTGATCCTAAGAACGAGGACTGACAACCGGCCGCGCACGCCTCTGCAGGCCCGAGGGCCTGCTGACCTCACGCGCTCATGCCAGACGAGCGGCGGGGGCCGGCCCTCCGCGGATGCCTCGGGTCGAGGTTGAGCATCGAGGTCGACCGGCGGTAGCCGTGCACCGTGAGGCCCAGGCACCGGACGACGCACCGACAGCGGCATCGTCCACACGCCTGAGGACCGCAGGAAAGGCGGTACCCGGCAACAGAGCCGGAGAATCGAGACATGGCAGGAAAGAAACCCGCACCGACAGACCTGGCCGGCATCCTGCAGCGTGCAGGCGACGTCGCCGGAACCGCGCTGGGATCCCTCCTCACCCGGTCCGCGCTCGGCTTCGCCATCTGGGACACCGACCTGCGCTGCATCTGGGTGAACGACGCGCTGGAGAAGTACGACGGAGTCCCCCGGGAGCAGCGGCTCGGCCGTCGGCCGGGCACGGCGCTGCCCGGCGACGCCGGAGTGCTGGAGTCCGCGATGCGGGAGGTGCTGGCGACCGGCATCTCGGACTTCGGCCGCGAGTACCGCGCCCCGATCATGGAACGGGCCGGAGGGAACCGTGCGTTCTCCGTCTGCGCCATCCGCCTGGACGACGCGGAAGGCCGGACGCTGGGGGTGTGTGCCAAGTGGTCCTTGAGGTCACCGGCAGACGGTGGGCCGAGGACCGCCTGGCCCTCGTCAGCGAGGCCGGCGCCCGCATCGGCACCACGCTCGACGTCATGCACACGGCGCAGGAACTGGCCGACTTCACCGTGCCGCTGCTCGCCGACTACGTGACCGTCGACCTGACCGAGGCCGTCCGACTCGGCGAGGAGCCCCTGGAGCGGCTGGGTCCGATGGGCGGACGCCTCCCGAAGTTCCGGCGCGCGGGCATGGCCTCGATCCACCCCGGCACCCCGGAGTCCCTGTGGCCGCGCGGCGAGGTGGTCTACGTTCCCCCTGCCTCGCCCTTCATCCGAGTGCTGTCCTCCGGGAAGTCCGTCCTGCAGCCGGTGCTGGAAACCGCCCCAGGCACATGGCTGGACGACGACCCGGCACGGGCCGCGAAGATCCGCGAGCTGGGCATGCATTCCTTGATGGTCGTTCCGGTCCACGCCCGCGGTGCCCTCCTGGGGGTGGCGGTGTTCGTACGGACGGACACCCCGGCACCGTTCGACGAGGCCGACCTGCTGTTCGCCGAGGAACTGGTGGCCAGGGCCGCGCTGAGCCTGGACAACGCCCGCCGGTACACGCGTGAGCGCGCAACCGCCCTGGCCCTCCAGCACAGCCTGCTCCCGCGCAGTGTGAGCGGCGGAGCCGCCGCGGACGTGGTGGCCCGTTATCTCCCCGCGGACGCCGAGGGCGGTGAGGGCGGCGTGGGCCGATACGTCCATGGACAGCCCTACCGATGACGTGGCTCAGGCGATCGCTGGTGAACTGCAGCTCATGGATCCGCATGTCCGCGCCTCGCGCGAACTGGCCGGACAGCTCCTCGACCCGCAGTTCGTGGAGGTCGGTGGGTCGGGGCGACGGTGGACGTACGAGACCATGCTCTCCGAACTACCCGACCATCCGGGGAGTTCACCGGATGGCCTCCGCTACGAGCCCTCAGAGATCTCGGGCGTGATCCTGGCCCCGGGACTGGTTCACCTCACCTTCGAGACCGTCCTCGGCGAGCGCAGGACCAGGCACAGTTCGATCTGGCGCAAGGGAGACGGAGCCGCGGGATGGCGGATGTACTACCACCAGGCGACACGCGTGCCTCCTGGCGTGGAGTAGGCCCCTTACAAGTGGGCCGGAGTCCGCGGTCAGTGACGCAGCTACTGACGCAGGCACTCAGTCGAGACAGAACTCGTTGCCCTCGATGTCCTGCATCACGATGCACGACTCATTGTCCTCATCGGCGGGCAGCAGTCGCACGCGTACCGCGCCGAGCGCGACCAGGCGCGTGCACTCGGCCTCCAGTGTGGCCAAGCGCTCTTCACCCACGAGCCCGGTGCCGACCCGTACGTCAAGATGAAGCCGATTCTTGGCGACCTTGCCCTCGGGAACCCGCTGAAAGAACAGTCGCGGGCCCACACCTGAGGGATCAGTGCACGCGAACCATGAACCCTGATCCTCAGGTGGCAGCGAGCGACCGTAAGCGTCCCAGGTGGCAAACCCCTGCGGTGGCGGCGGCACGACCGCGCGATCGACGGGCTGCGCGCCCTCGCGCTGCTCGCCGTGCCGACCGGGCACGAGCTACGCGCTCAGGTTCTGCGCAGTCGAAGGTGACTTGGAACTGCTTGATCGACGACATCGGCGCACCATAGCAGGGGGGCGACGGTCGGGGACGTGGGCGCCAGGTCGGCCGACAGGGCGATGCTCAGCAGCCCGACTGCGTGGATGAGTTGATGGCCTGTCACCCTCCGCGCCATCGGTTCGGGCCAAGATCGATGGCGCCGGGGGAGCATTTCCTGCGGGGAGCCCTCGTGGCCCGGCCGGTTCAATATGCTGGCGTTCAAGTCGTGGAGGGGGCCCGGTGGATCAGGACGAGCGCGACGTGCTCTCGATGGTGTGCGAGGAACTGCCCGCACTGCGGGCCGAGATCTCGGCGCACTCCGAGGAGAAGGGCCGGCTGCTGGCGCGTATCGAGTCGGAGGCCGCCGCACGGCGGCCGATCCTGCCGCTGCTCGCCGAGCTGTTGGGCACGACTCGTGACGAGACCCGACAGGCACTCGGCGCCGGGCTGCCGGGGGCCGGGGCAGGGCGTGCCGACGAGGAGTGGTTCGTCTGCCCTGATGGCGCCTGCGAGCGCGTCGCCACGACCGTGCCCGCCGGGCCCGTGCCGGTCTGCGCGGTGACCCGACGGACGATGAGGCGGCAGTAGCCCCATGGGCAAGTTCTTCGAGGAGCTCGCCAAGAAGCTCGCTGAGCGGTGGGTCGCCCTGCTCGTGCTGCCCGGTGCCCTCTTCGTGCTGCTCGCCGTGGTCGGCGTCCGGCTCGGGCATGCCGACCCGTTCGATGTCGGCGAGGTGGAACGGACGATCTCCGATGTCGCGGGCACCGGCTCCGGCCGGTTCGGGGCGCAGGTGCTGCTGCTTGTGGCCGTGCTGTTGGCCGCGACCGGCACCGGGCTCGCCGTGCAGGCTCTGGCCGGTGTGACCCGCCTCGTGTGGCTGGGCCGGTGGCCACGCCCGCTGTCACGGTGGGTGGTGCGCCGGCGCAGGGCGCGGTGGCACGCGCTCCTCGACCGCAGGCGTGCGCTGGTACGGGACCACCCGGCGGGTACGCGGACCGCCGAGCGCCAGGAGGAGATCGACGACATGGCGGCGCGGATGACCCGTATCGCGCCCGCGGAACCGGGTCGGCCGACCTGGATGGGCGACCGTATGTACGCCGTCGAGCAGGTGGCGCTGCACCGGAACGGGCTCGACCTCGCCTTCGGGTGGTCCCGGCTGTGGCTGGTGTTGCCGGAAACGGTGCGTGCGGAGGTCGTCGCCGCCGAAGCCGCGTTCGCCGGCGCGGTCGCGTCCGGCACATGGGCGTGGCCCTACCTCGTGCTCGGCCTGATGTGGTGGCCCGCCCTGCTGATCGGTGTCGGTATCGGTGTGGCGGGCTGGGCGCGCGCCCGCGCCGCGGTCGGGGACCTGGCCGCGTTGTCCGAGGCCGCGATCGACCTGCACGGCCGGACGCTGGCCGGCGCGCTCGGCGTCGGCAGTGACGCCGCCACCGGTCCTCTGACCCTCGCCGAGGGCCAGGACATCACCGCCATCGTCAGAAAAGGGCGTTGATGTCCTTCGAGTACTGGATCGACCGCGTCCGCCACGGCATCGACGCGGCCCAGGCACGTCCCGACATCCTCCTCGGGCCGACGCTCACCGAAGACGCGGCGAACCTCTGGCACGCCGCGCAACCGGCTGACCCGGACCACCCCGCACCGTGGGAGACACACCGACTCGCGACCGCGGCCTGGTGGCTGGGCCTGCTGCACAGCCTGCGTCACGCGGCGATGCCCGAGGAACCGGGCCGGGCCGAGCTGGCGAGAGCGATCCTCCTCGTCGCCCCGTGGGCCGGCAGGCAGGGGTTCGTGCCCGAACCGCTGCGCCACGTGCTCGGTCCGGCGGCGAGCCCTGAGCTACAGGCACAGCAGGCCGGACAGCTGCTCATGCAGGCGCTGCGGACGGGTGAGCGCGACGTGCTCGACGCCAGCATCGCCCTGCACGAGGCCGTCCTCGTCGCCGGGGCACCGATCGGCGGGACGACCGTCACCAACGCCGGAGCCGGATACTGGGCGCGATACGGGCAGACCGGGAACACCGCCGACCTGGACAGGGCGATCGACCTCGGGAACCGCGCGGCAGCATACTCCGACGATCCCAACTACCCGACGATCCTGTCCAACCTCGGCACCATCCACCTGGCGCGATACGAGCGGGCGGGTGACGCCGCCGATCTGGACCGGGCGATCGAGATCCTCTCGCGAGCGCGGTCCACCGTCTCGCCCACCGACCCGAACCGCTTGATGGCCCTGAGCAACCTCGCCGTCGCCCTTCACACGCGGCACGAACGGAGCGACAACCCCGACGACCTCGACCGGGCCATCGAGGTCGGGTACGTGCTTGCCGCGTCCGACCGGCCGCACCCGCAGTCCCTGGCCAACCTCGGCATGGCCCTGTCCGCCCGGTACGAACGCGCCGGGGCCCCAGCCGATCTGGACCGGGCGATCGAGATCGGCCATCAGGCATGGTCCGCCAGCCCGGACCCCGTGCACCTGCCCACGGTCCTGTCGAACCTCGGGACGTTCCACCACGTGCGGTTCGAGCGCGGAGGAGACGTCACCGACCTCGCTCGTGCCGTCGAGATCCACGAACTGGCGCTGGCCGCCACTCCGGACGACCATCCCGATCGCGGGGTCCGTCTCAACAACGCCGCCACCGTCTACCAGGAGCGGTTCAACCGCGCCGCGGACCCGGCGGACCTCGACCGTGCGATCAGCGCAGGGGAGGACGCGGTCGCGGCGACACCGGCCGATCACCCCAAGTCGAGCACCCTCCTCTCCAACGTGGGCTCGGCTCTCCACGGCCGTTTCCGACGTACGGGAAGCGTGCCCGACCTGTACCGCGCCATCGAGTACGGCGAACGAGCGGTGGCGCGCGCCCCGGAGGGCCGAAGCGAACGGGGCAGGCAGCTGTCGAACCTGGCACTGGCCTACCAGTCACGGTTCGAGCGCACCGGCGACCCGGCGGACCTGCACCGGGCGGTCGAGCGCGGCGAACAGGCGGTGGTGGCGATGCCCGACGACCACCCGGACCGTGCGCTGTACCTCGGCAACCTCGCAATGATGTACAGCGCTCGGTTCAAACACGCCGGGAGCGTCGACGACCTGGACCGTGCCATCGAGCACCGCGAAGCGGCGGTCGAGAAGACGCCTTCCGACCACCAGCTCCTGGCGGTACACCTGTCCAACCTGTCAGGCGACCACCACGCACGGTTTCGACGCACCGGCGACGTCGCGGACCTGGACCGTGCCATCGAGTCCGCAACCCGCGCGGTCTCCCGCACCCCGGCCGACCACCCCGATGTGGCGCGGCGGCTGAACAACGTCGGAACCGCTCTCGCCGCGCGGTACGCGCACGCCGGCGACACGGCCGACCTGAACCGGGCGATCGAGCAGAAGGAGCGGGCACTGGCCGCCACCCCTGTCGGCCACCCGGAACGACCCACGTTCGCGACCAATCTCGGTCCCACCTACCAAGCCCGGTTCGCGCGTACCGGGGACCTCGCGGACCTGGACCGCGCTGTCGAAGTCTGCGCGCTGTCGGTCTCCTCCACCCCCGAGGACCATGCCGAACTGGCCGCTCGTCTCGGCATGCTGGCGAGCGTCCATCTGACGCGACACCAGCACACCGGAAACACGGTGGATCTGGACCGGGCCATCGCGCACAACGAGCGCACCCTGTCCCTCGTTCCGGACGGCCACCCCGACCGCCCCCGCTTCCTGGCCAACCTCGGTGTCGCCCTCCAATCGCGGTTCAAGGCCGACGGTGACCCGGCGGACCTGGACCGTGCGGTCGACCTCAAGAGGGAGGCAGTGGCAGCCACGCCGTCCGACGATCCCGTCCACTCCCAGCGCCTGTACAACCTCGCCCTCAGCCTGGAGATGCAGGCCGGGGACGGCGCGGTCGATCCCGTCGACGTCGAGCAGCTGTCCGTGCTCGCGGCTGCGCCATGCCCGTCCCCGCCCGGCTATCAGGTGCGCGCCCGCTGGGTGACCGGCAGGATCGCGCACGCGGCGGGCCAGCACGAGACGGCGCGGCGCCTGCTGGACGCAGCGGTGGCCCTGCTGCCCTCGGTACCCGCCCGGGAGACGTCGTACGCGGACCAGGAGCACCGCCTCGACGGGTACCTCGGGCTCGTGGGCGAGGCGGTCGCCGTCCACTGCGCCCTCGACGACCCCGTCGGCGCGATTCAGGCGGGGGAGCAGGGGCGGGGCATCCTGCTGGCGTCGCAACTGGACGCGCGCACGGACCTGTCCGGCCTCCAGGGCGAACACCCGAAGCTCGCACGGCGCTTCCAGCAGGTCCGCGATGCTCTCGGCGCGCCCGGTGGCGGTCACCATACGCCCGATGGTGAGAGACTCGGCGCGCCCCACGGTGAGGAACGACGCCGCCCATGGCGCGAGTACGACGCGCTGCTCGCGGAGATTCGCCGGCTGCAGGGCTGGGAGCGGTTCCTGCTGCCACCGACGTGGGACGACCTGCGGGAAGCCACAGCGGGCGGAACCGTGGTGCTCGTCAACGCCGGCAGCCGGCGCAGCGACGCGATCATCGCCACCGCCGACGCGGCTCCGAAGCTGGTGCCACTGCCCGACCTGACTCTGTCCGCCGTCGACACGCGCACCACAGAACTCTCGCGGGCCATGACCGCCACCGGTTCGCTGGTCGGTGAACTACGGCGCCGGCGGAACCTGTCCGACCTGCTCGGCTGGCTCTGGGACACCACTGTGGGCCCCGTACTGGACGCCTTGGACGGGTTCCCGCCCCGCGAGGGCGCGTTGCCGAGGGTCTGGTGGATGCCGACCGGGTTGCTCGGTCTGCTCCCGCTGCACGCGGCGGGCAGGCCGGGCGAGCCCGGAGCCCTGGACCGCGTCGTCTCCTCGTACGCCCCGACCTTCCGTGCGCTGCTCCGGGCCCGGCGGCAGACCGCAGGGGCGCCCCGGCGCCAGCTCGCCGTCGCGCTCGAACGCACGCCCGGCCAGCCGGACCTGCCGGCGACCGCGGCCGAAGCGGCCGCTCTGCACGCGCACCTTCCCGATTCGATGCTCCTGACGAACGAGCAAGCCACGGTCGACCGCGTTCTCGGCGCGCTTCCCGGCGCCGGCTGGGCCCACTTCGCCTGCCACGCCGATACGGACCTCCACGCGCCGTCGCGGGGCGGTCTCCACCTCCACGACGGCCGCCTGCCGATCGCGGAGATCAGTCGCCTGCGCCTGCACAGCGCCGAGCTGGCCTACCTCTCGGCCTGTTCCACCGGGCACGTCGGCCGTCGCCACGCGAACGAGTCCACCCACCTCGCGTCGGCGTTCCAACTCGCCGGATTCCGGCATGTGATCGCGAGCCTGTGGCCGCTCAACGACGCCGTCGCCGCGACGGCCGCCGACCGCTTCTACCGCCTGCTGCCGATGGCGGAGAACGCCGACCAGGCCGCCGATGCCCTGCACCGGGTGACCCGCGAACTCCGCGCCGAGCACCCCGAACGCCCGCACCTGTGGGCGTCTCTGATCCACAGCGGTCCGTAGCCCCATGCGGATCCAGTAGCTGTTCGGCTCTTGCCTGCTTATAGTTCGGCCGCATGGCTGACGACTGCTTCGGGCATCCACGGCTCGCCGCGATCTATGACCCGCTCGACCCCGACCGCAGCGATCTCGACTCCTACCTCTTGATGGCGGAAGAGTTCGGGGCGCGCCGAGTGCTGGACATCGGCTGCGGCACAGGGGTGTTCGCGCTCCTCCTGGCTGATCGCGGGATCGAGGTCGTCGGCGTCGATCCCGCCCTGGCGTCCATCGATGTCGCCCGGGCCAAACCGGGCAGTGAGCGAGTGCGGTGGATCTGCGGTGACGCGACAGACCTTCCGCAGCTGCAGGTCGACCTGGCGACGATGACGGCGAACGTTGCCCAGGCCATTGCTGATCCACAGACGTGGCAGCAGACGCTGCGGGGAGCCTACGAAGCACTACGGCCTGGCGGGCATCTGGCGTTCGAGACCCGTGACCCGGCCAGACGCGCCTGGGAAGAGTGGACCCGCGAGAACTCCCATCGCGTGACGGAGATCCCCGGCGTCGGCTCCGTCGAGAGCTGGGTCCAGCTGATCGAGGTGACTCGGGCCCTGGTGACGTTCCGCTGGACCTATGTGTTCGCTGCGGACGGGCAGGTGCTGACCTCGGATTCGACGCTGCGCTTCCGAGAGCGGGATGAGATCGAGACGGACCTGGTCGCGCACGGATACGTGGTGGAAGACGTTCGTGATGCGCCCGACCGCCCAGGAAGAGAGTTCGTCTTCCTGGCACGACGTCCCTGATCCCCGGTGATGCCGCTTGCACCGGATAGGTGTCCCGGCCACGGCGTGGCCGGGAACTGAGCGAGCGGGCACCTGGCCGGCAGGACACCGACCGCCGCACCGCCGGCCCCCACGGAGGCGGCGGGCAGCGGCAGTTCGGGCGGCGTGCTGGTGAAGCCGAGCAGGTCGACGAAGAGGGTCAGGCAGACGGCGGCGTGGACGGAGCGGACAGGGCGCTGTCGTCCTCGGCGTCTTCGTCGTCGACCTCGGTACCCGCGCCGGCATCGATGCCGGCATCCGCGGACGAAGCGGCGGCGCCGCGGCCGTCGGCCATGAGACCGCCCGCGGCCCTCAGAGCACGGGCCAGCAGATGGGCGCGCCCGGCCACGATCGGCCCCAGCACGGCGAGGACGAGGACGTACCCGGCGATGAACGGCGCGAGACGGCCGTCGAGCCCCGCGCCGGCGGCCATGGCGGCCAGGATCAGCGCGAACTCCCCGCGCGCCAGCAGTGTCGTGGCGATGTCGGCGGCGGGCTCGATGCCGTACCGGTACAAGCGCGCGACCAGCAGTCCCGCGGCCACGTTCATCACGATGGTCAGAGCCGTCGCGGCGGCGACCGGTCCGGCGACGGACGCGATGTCGGCGGGGTCGATGGCGAGCCCGAACGCGAAGAAGAAGATCGCCCCGAAGGCGTCACGCAACGGATGGACCAGCCGGCGGATCCGCGGCCCCGAGGGGGTCCCGGCCAGGATCAGCCCGGCCATGAAGGCGCCGATGGCATCGGCTACCCCGAGGAGTTCGGAGACACCGGCGACGAGGACGGCGATGCCGAGGAAGCTGATGACGAGCAGTTCGTTGTCGCGGACCTTGATGAGGCGGCTGATCAGCCGGGTGCCGTAGCGCGCGGTGGAGGCCAGCACCAGCAGGAACCCGAATGCTTTCGCAGCCTGGAGAACGGTCTCCGTGACTCCTTCGGCGCCGCTGATGACGGGTTGGAGTCCGGCGAGGTAGAGCGCCAGGAAGATGTCCTCCACCACGATGACGCCGAGGATCAGACGCGTCTCCGGATGGGTGATGCGGCCGAGGTCGATCAGGATCTTGGTGACGATGGCGGAGGACGAGATGCCGAGGACTCCGGCCAGCACCAGCGCCTCCCGGGCACCCCAGCCCAGCGCGAAGCCGAAGCCCAGGCCCGCACCGACGTTCAGCACGAGATAGATGCCACCCGCGGTCAGCAGGCGTCTGCCGCCGCTTCTCAGATCGTCGAGGTGGAACTCCAGGCCCAGATAGAACAGCAGGAGCACGAGGCCGAGCGCGGACAGCATCTCGAAGTCATGGGCGTCGTCGACCAGTACCAGCCCTGGCGTGTGGGGGCCGAGCAGGATGCCGGCGAGCATGAACAGCGGGATCGTGGGCAACCCGATCCGGCTACCGATCCGGGCGAGGAAGGCGGCGGCCAGGAAGGCGCCGCCCATGGCGAGCAGGGTGTCGGCGTGTCCCACGGGTCACCGCCTTCGGCAGTGCGGAGAGGCGGACTGGTCGAGCTGTGCGGGGCGGATACGTTTCTCCCTCGGTGACGGGTGACGGGTGACGGGTGACGGGTGACGGGTGACGGGTGACGGGTGACGGGTGACGGTGACGGACAGCCGGCTGCCGCGCAGGGCGCCGGCCGATGTCATGGCCGGTACGGGCGGTGCCGGTACCGGTGCCGACTGCGTGGGTGCGCCCCACGCGGGCGCGGCGACGACCACAGGTGCGCCGCTGCACCCGCGAGGACCAGCCCCGCCGCGAGCAGGAGCCCCTGCGGCAGCGCCAGGCCGGCCACCAGCATCGCCAGCGCCACGGCAAGCAGCGCCCAGACGTACCTGCGCCGGTACTCCTTCGGACGGCACGGCCGCCCCGTACCCAGCCCGCGGGCGAAGCGCGGGTCGGTCCGCTCGGTCTGCTCCTGCAGAGCCTGAAGGCGTTCGTCTCGGGCCCGGGCCATGGCTCCTCCTCGCGTGGTCCGGGGTGGGGCGATGCGTCTACGGTCACATGCCGCGCAGGGGCTCCGTATCGGGGCCGGCACCCATTTCCGCGGGCGACGGCCCCACAGGCCCTCGCGCCCGATGGCCCGCGCTCACCCCTTGGACGGCGCAGGCGGTGAGCCCCTGACCGCTCCTGCGGGGTGACACCTCGAACTCCTGGGGTCCGCCGCCCTGGGCCGGCCGCCGACCCCTAGCGAGAGCCGGCAGGCCGGGACGGGAAGCCGTCGAGGTCGCCGTCCTCGGCGGCGACGGCGTGCCCGAGCAGGTGAAGCGGACCCGCTTCGATGCCGACCGCTTCCACGCCCCGCCAATGCGCCAGCGCTAGGCGGGCGTCCACCAGGCCCTGGACCAGGGGGAGTTCCGGGTGCGCAGCGTGGAGCAGGGACTCCAGTCGGCACGAGGCGATCGTGCCGGGAAGCCACGACCGCGCCGCGTACCCCGCCGCCGCGGCCGGCGGCAGCCCCGGAGCCGTACGGCGCTCCACGGACCCGACGGACAGCAGGCCGCCGCCGACGATCAGGACGTCGCGCCGCTCCCGCATCCTGGCCAGGGCCCTCGTGGTGTCGAAGCAGTGCGGGAACGAGTCGTCGACGACGATCGCACCGGAACGGAGTCTCGACACGTCGAGCACCGCGCCGTCCCCGCTCACGGCAGTGACCAGGAGGCCGGCCTCGTACACGGCGGCCGGCAGCGTCGGACCCGACTCGTGGACCTCCACGTTCCGCGCCAGACCGCGAGCGACCAGGTCCACCGCCAGGTTCCGCAGCCGTGGCGCGCTGCCCGCGACGTCGCACAGGAGCAGCCGGGCGGGCGGCTCGGACGCGAGCGCCAGGAGCAGTTCGAGGGACGAGCTGCCGATGGAGCCCAGGCCGGCCACGGCGACGACGAGGTCGCCGAGTTCACGGTCCGTCCGGGCGAGCGCGGCGTGGACGGTCTTGACCACGGACACCGCTGTCGCCGCGTGCCCGGTCGTCAGCGCCGTCGGGGTGTCGGTCTCGCGCAGGACCGCGAAGCCGTACGCGGTGAGGGACGGGATCATGCCCGCGAGCGAGACGCAGCGCGCACCCAGCGACGACGCGTACTCGACGGCTCGGGCCGTGCGGTCGGCGAGGTCGGACGTCGACGCGAGCTCGTCGGCGAACAGCGGAAGGCAGACGAATCCGGACCGGCCCAGAGGCGTGCCGATCTCCTCCACGAGTCGCGGGCGCCCGTCGGGGAAGAGCAGGTGGCGTAGCTGTTCACGCGACGCCGCCTCGGCCGCCGGTCCACCGGGCGAGCCGAGCGAGGCGAGCGCGGCGAGCTGACCGGGTGGAGGGAGGTAGCCGACGAGCGCCGAGTCCAGGACGCCGACGGCGGGTGACGGGTCATGCGTAACCGGCTCCGACTCCTGCCCGACCGTTGTGACGCGTGTGCGTGGTGCGGGGTTCGCGGCTTCCGCTCCGACTGCTCCGTCCCCGCCGCCCGCTCCGTCCGCGCCGTCGGCCATGGCGCTCCTCAAGGTGCCGGTGAACGAGGCGAAGGCCGACTCGTCGGGGAAGGCGGCGGCGGACGCGCGCAGCGTCACCCTCAGTTCTCCTTCGCCGACCGGCCGCACCGCCAGGAACGTGTCCGTGCCCACGGGAGGCGGCGCGAGGACGGCGTCGCCGTCGTCCCACCTCACGCTCAGCGTGTCGCCGTCCAGCGGACCGAGGGCCGAGAAGTCCAGGAACGTGAAGAAGAACTGGGCGGCCGGCGGCAGCCCGCCGTCCCTCGGGAGCGCGTGGACTCCTTGCGTACGGGCCGCCTCGACCTCGTCCACCACCGCACGCAGGTCCTCGGCGAACGTGCGCTCCGCCTTCCCCTCACCGGGCGGCGGGCCCGGCCGCACCGCTACGGCAGCGGCGTACGGGCCGAACACCAGGTGGGCGTCGGGCTGTGCGTCGTCGCGGCCGGAGACGGCGAGGCCGAGGATCAGATCCTCCTGCCCTGTCTCGGCGGCCAGCGTGCGGTAGTACGCGGTGAGGACCGGCGCGAAGAGCGTCGTACCCGCTGAGGCGGCGATCCGGCGCAGCGCCGCGACCCGGTCCGCGTCCAGGGTGAACCCGGTGGAGTGGTACGGATGTGCCGTACGGTCCGTGTCGGGCGTCGCGCTTCCGGCGTGACGCCCGAGGGCCGGGCGACGATAGGGCGCGCCGAGGCGGGCCCTGGCGGTGCTGCCGGACGCCATGCGTTCCTGAAGGGTCACGTGGTCCCGGAAGGTGCCGCGCAGCGGCGGGAGTTCGGCGGGCTCGCCCCGTACGACACGGTCGTAGACGGCGAGCAGCTCCCGACCGAGCAGCGCCACGCTGTAGCCGTCGCCGATCAGGTGGTGGGCGTGGACGACGAGCGCGTGCTCGTCGGGCCCGAGGGTGAGCAGCCGCAGACGCAGCAGTGGCCACGCCCAGGACTCGAAGCGGCGCGCCCGTTCCTCGGCGATCCGTGACGCGAGGAGGCCGGGCTCGGCGAGGGTCTCGAAGTCGACCGGGAGCCGCAGGGCGGGCGGAAGTTCCTGCTGGACCGGCGGGCGTGTGCCGGCGGGGAACACGGTCCGCAGCATCGGGTGGCGTACGACGCAGGCGTCGACGGCCCGCTGGAACGCCTCGGGTCGCAGGGGTCCGTCGACCCGCAGACAGGCGAGCCATGCCGTGGGGGAGCCGGGCGCCATGGCCTCGGCGAGGAGGAATCCGCGCTGGGAAGGGGCGAGGGGGAACGGCGAAGGGCTGTGCGTCTGCACGTCGTCCCGGGCAAGCCGGTCCTCGGTGCCGACCGATCCGTCGTCGAGTCGGTCGTCGAGTCCTTCGGCGGGTCGGTCGTCGAGTCCTTCGGCGGGTCGGTCGGCGGCGGCGCTGTCGATGGCGGCGGCGAGGGCGGCCAGTGTGCGGTGGTCGTACACGACCGTGGGCCGGGGCAGGACCTGGATCTCCTCCCGCAGCCGCGCGAACACCTGAAGGACGAGCAGCGAGTCGCCACCCAACGCGAAGAAGTCGTCCTCGCGCCGGATCTCCTCCCTGTCGAGGAGCTCGGACCAGACACGGGCCAGCAGGACTTCGGTCGGCGTCACCGGGAGCGTCCCCGGCGCCGTGGCGCCCGCGGGCCTCTCAGGGCCGGTGGCGGGCACTGACGCGGACGCGGACGCGGACGCGGGCAGGGACGCAGGCGCGGACGAGGGCAGGGACGCAGGCGCGGGCGCCGTGAGCCGGGCGCGGTCGATCTTCCCGGTCCCGGTCAGGGGGAGGTCGTCGACGAGGTGAATCCGGGCCGGAAGCATGTACTCCGGCAGCGTCCGCGCCAGATGGGCGCGCAGCGCCGTGGAATCCTGCGTCGCGACGCCCGGCCGGCACTGGACGAAGGCACTCAGCCGCTCGTCACGGTGCACCACGGCCGCACGGGCGACCGCCGGATGCGTCAGCAGTACCGACTCGATCTCGCCCGGTTCCACCCGGTGCCCGTGGACCTTCACCTGGTCGTCGAGCCGCCCGAGGAACTCCAGCACACCGTCCCCGTCGCGCCGGACCCGGTCGCCGCTGCGATACCAGCGGCGCCCTTCGCGCTCGGTGAACGCGGCGGACGTCAGCTCCGGTTCGTGCAGATAGCCGGGTGTGAGCCCCACGCCGGCGATGAGCAGCTCGCCGGGCTCACCCGGTGCGCAGCGCCGCCCGTCGGCCGCCACCACGTCGACCTCCGTGCCGGTGAGGGGCGTGCCGATGGGCAGCGTCCGTACGTCGTCGGCGGGGCGCCCGTCGATGATGTGGAACGTGGCGTTGATGGTGGCCTCGGTGGGCCCGTACAGATTGGCGATCCGGTGCCCGGGCCCGAACAGGTCGTACCAGCGGCGCACATGGGCGGGCGGGAGCGCCTCGCCGCCGACGTGGATCCAGCGCAGGGCCGACAGGTCAGGCGCCGGCCTGCCGTCCCGTACCCGGGTCTCGGCGGCCTCGAGAAGCCGGGACCACAGGCTCGGGACCGAACTCCACACCGATATCCGGGCCTGCTCGACCCGGTCGAGCAGTGCCTCGGGATCCCGGAGCAGCTGCCGGGGCAGGGTGACCACCGTGGCCCCGACCAGCAGAGGCGCGAGGAGCTGGCGTACCGACGCGTCGAAGCACGGCGATGCCGTCTGGGCGAGCCGGTCACCTTCGCCGTACTCGAACACGGCCAGCGCCCAGTCGAGGTAGTTGGTCATCGAACGACGGGTGATCGGTACCGCCTTGGGGCGCCCGGTGGAGCCGGAGGTGAAGATCACGTACGCGAGGGATTCGGGGCTGGAAGCCGCCGGAGGCTCCGCACTGTCGGACCATGCTGCGAAAGGTACGGACGGTGCGGACCGTGCGGACGGCGGGCGGTCGACCGGCTCGTCGACCGGGTCCTCGACCGGGACGAGCGTGATGCCCGTGGCCGCGGCGAGTTCCGTCGCCGCCGTGCCGGTGGCCGCATGACAGACGAGAGCGCGGGTACGGGACCGCTCCAGCTGGTCGGTCAGGCGCGCCGGGGGATGGGCCACGTCCAGCGGCACCCAGCCCGCACCGGCCCGCAGGATGCCGACCACACCCGCCACGGTGTCGCCGCCGGGTTCGGTCAGAAGCCCCACCAGGTCACCCGGGGTGACGCCGCGGGCGCGCAGCCGGGAGGCGAGCGCACCGGACGCCCGGTCCAGTTCGGCGTAGGTCAGGACGCCCCCGTCGCCCGTGTCGACGGCCACCGCGTCCGGCGTGGCCCGGAACTGCGCGCAGAGGCGGGCGACGATGTCCGGGCGGACGCCCGACGGCTCATCCGCGAGGGCGAGGGCGGGTGCGGGGGCGGCACTCGGGGAGGCCGGAACAGGTGGCGCGATCGCCTGCGCGACCTCGGTGAGTTCGGCGACGTGTTCGCGGGCCAGCCGCGCGATCGTGGTCCGGTCGAACAGCCGGGCCGGGAAGTTCCACGAGAAGGACAGCGCCCCGTCGGACTCCCAGCACAGCAGGCTGAGCCGGGTGGCGGCGGAGGCCGTTCCGGCTGAGGTCGGGCGGACCTCGACGGGGCAGTCGGGGTCGAGGGAGACCGGGAAGCGCGCGAAGCTGAACGACGCGGGTCCTGCCGTACGCGGTCCCGCCCCGTCCGCCGGCAGGAGCCGGGCGAGATCCAGACTGGTGAGCCGGCCGTGCCGCTCGGCCTCGGGCCACGCGTCGCGCAGCCGTACCGCGAGCGCGTGCACCGAGTCGTCCGCGCCGATGCGGACGGGGACCGGAAGGGTGTCGGCCAGCGGCCCGACGAGCCGGTCGATGCCGGGCAGCCTGGTCTCGCGGCGGGCCCGCGCGACGTTGACGGACATGTCCTCCCGGTCGCCGCCCCACCGGGACAGACAGCGCGCGTAGGCCGCGAGCAGCAGGTGGAACAGGGACACGTCGTGTGCGGCGGCCACCTCGCGCAGCGCGGCCGACAGGCCGGGGCCTGGGGCCACCTGGTGGGCGAGGAGTGGGGGTTCGGGGAGTCCGAGCGGATCGCCGTCGTACGGCAGCGCGAGCGGTTCGCCCCTGCGGGCGAGCACCTCACGCCAGTACGCCCGGTCCTCGGCGAGGGCGGCCTCCGACCGTTCCGTCTGTTCGTGCGCGGCGTAGGCGGCGAAGTGCGTGGTGAGCGGGGGGAGTTCCGGTGAGCGCCCCTGCGACAGGGCCGTGTAGAGCGCCCAGAGTTCCTCGCCGAGGACGTTCAGGCTGAAGCCGTCCGCGGCGGCGTGGTGCACCACGAGCACAAGTCGGGCCGAGCGGGCGGCCCGGGTGCGGGCGAGTACCGCGCGGATCGGAGCCTCGGCCGTGAGGTCGAACGGCCGGTTGCACAGGGCCTCTTCGAGCCGCGCCAGCTCCTCTTCGACAGGGTGGGAGCCGGGCAGGTCACGGACCTCGTACCAGTCGGGTGTTCGCCTGTCGTGGCCGGACGCCAGGATGGCCTGCGCGGGCGCCGCCTGCCCAGGGAGGATCCGGACGCGGAGCATCGGGTGACGGTCGGCGAGCAGGCCGAGCGCCACGCCGAGCAGATCGGGGTCGAGTGGGCCGCGGACGTCCTGGGTCACGTAGCCGTAGGCGGCGACATCGGGGTACAGCCCGCCCTGGGTGTGGAAGGCGAGCTGGACCGGCGTCAGGGAGAAGGGGACGCCGTCGTCGGCCGCTTCGCTCGCCGATGGCGCCACGGAATCCACGGAATCCTGGGCGGGGGAGGCGTCCTCGGAGTCGAGTTGGCGGGCGAGTTCGCCCAGGGTGCGGTGCTCGAAGAACAACGTGATGGGCAGGGAGCGGTCGAGCTCCTTCTCCAGCCGCTTGACGAGATCGACGGCCATGAGCGAGTCCAGTCCCAGGCCGAGGAGTGGTACGTCGTCACCGAGGTCGTCCGGGGACACGTGGAGTGCTTCGGACAACAGCTGTCGCAGGACGTCCGACAGGCCGGTCGCGTTCGCGGGGCGTACCCCGCCCGTCTCTTCGGTCCGCGCGCGCCGGGTGCCGTCCGCCCCGGCGGCCAAGGGCGGGCGGGGCGTCGTGGGCGCGGGCTGGGCGTTTCGGTACGGGGATACGACGGCGTCGGCAGGGGTGCGTTGCGGGCGGGTACCCGGGTGGCCCAGGTCGGCGACCATCAGCTGGGCACTGTCGGTGCCGCAGGCGGCGCGCAGGGCTTCCAGAGCCTCGCCGGTTGCCAGCGGCGCGGGCCCTCGTGCGGCACCGGCATCCAGGGCGGACGTGCCCGTCGCAAGGGGTCCCGTACCGGCGCGGAGTCCCGTACCGCCAATGAGTCCTGTATCAGCGCGGAGTCCCGTACCGGCAAGGAGCCCCGTACCGGCAAGGAGCCCCGTACCGGCAAGGAGCCCCGTACCGGCAAGGAGCCCCGTATCGGCGAACGCCGCGAAGTTGACCGCCTGCCACGGCCGGCCGACGCTGCGCTCGGCGGCGGCGAAGGAGTCGAGGTAGGCGTTGGCGGCGGCGTAGTCGCCGATCGCGCCCGCCAGGCCCGGCAGCACCGAGGCGACCGAGGAGAACGCCACGCACAGGGCGGGGCGCAGGTCGTGCTCGCGGAGTCCGCGCGCGAGCAGTGCCGTGCCGCGCGTCTTCGCGGCCAGGACCTCGGCCACCTCCTCGGGCGTCTTGGCCCGCAGCGTGCCGGGGCGGACCACCCCTGCCGCGTGGACCAGCACGTCGAGACGCGGCAGAGCGGCCAGCAGCGCCTCGACGTCGGCCTCGCGGGAGACATCGGCGGCGTGGTACTCCACGGTGGCGCCGAGCGCCCGGAGTTCGGCGAGCAGCCCGGCGGGCGGCACGCTCGAACGACCGGTCAGCACCAGGGTCGGCCGGCCCCGTCCCGCGAGATCACGGGCCAGCGCGCCACCGATCCCTCCGGCGCCCCCGGTGATCAGGTACACGCCGTCGGCCGGCAGTGCTGCCTGCCGTGACGCGGGTTCCGTGGTGACCGGCTCGGCGGTCCGGACAAGGCGTCGCCCGGCCCGCCAGGCGACGGCGGGCGAGGGCCGGCCCTCACCGCCGCCCGGTGGCGCCGGACGGGCGGCGAGTTCGAGGTCGAGTGCGTCCAGCCGCCCCTCGACCTGGTCCAGGGAGGACAGGTCGACGCTGTGGGCCGCGACACCGGGCAACTCCTCGGGCAGCGCCAGGGTCAGCCCGGTCAGGATCCCCTGCGCGGGGCGCGGGTGTTCCGGCCCGGCACCGGTGACATGGACGTCCTCGGTGACGACGAGCACGCGCGGGGTGTGGTGCGCGAGGTGCGGCAGCAGGTCCTGGAGTTCGGTCACCATGGCGCGGTGCGCCGCGTCGAGCGCGGTGGCGGAGTCCGGCTCCACGGCCGGACCTGCGAGGAGCACGGCTGCCGTAGGGGCGGGCGCACCGTCGGGCAGCGGGTCCCCGGCCCGGCGAACCGTGACACCCCGCCCCGTGAGCCGGTCCGCGAACGCGCGGGCGAGCGGCGAGTCCGGGCCGGCCAGGAGGACGGTGCGCGGCCCGGGGCCGACGGTCAGCGGGGCGTCGTCCCACACGAACCGGTGCAGCAGCGGCCGCGGCTCGGGAGCGGTGGCCGGCCAGTAGCGACGCCGCTGGAAGGGATACGTCGGTACGGAGATCCGGGCCCGGCCGGCGTCCATGGCCGTACGGTCCAGCGGCACGCCCCGCTGCCAGAGCCGGCCCACGCTCTCCAGCAGCCCCCGGGCACCGTCCCGGTTCCCGGCCGCGAGCACGAGCGCCCCGGCTCCGCGCGGGTGCGCCGCCGCGACGGCCTTCACGGGACCGCCCAGTGAGCCGGAGCCGAGCTCGACGAACGTGTCGTAGCCATCGCCGAGCAGTCGGTCCACGGCCGCGCCGAAGCGGACCGGCTGCCGGGCGTGGTTCCGCAGATACACCGGGTCCGGGACCGGTTGCCACGCGGCGGTGACCGTACTGATCAGCGGTGTCACCGACGGCCGGAGCGCGAGGGCTCCGGCGGCCTCGGCGAGCGGGCCGAGTGCCGGATCCATCAGGGGCGAGTGGAAGGCCCGCGACACCCGGAGCCGGCGTGCCGCGACGCCACGGGCGGACAGCTCGGCGATCGCGCGCTCGACAGCGGCCTCCGTGCCGGCCAGGACGACCTGGTCGGGACCGTTGACCGCGGCCACACTCAGCGCGCCCCGCGCGTCGGCCACCAGGGCGGTGGCCGTCTCCTCGTCGCAGCGCACTGCCGCCATGGCGCCGGGGGCGCACAACTGCGCCATCAGCCGCCCGCGTTCGGCGGCGAACCGTACGGCGTCGGCGAGCGAGAGCGTTCCGGCGACGCACGCGGCGGCGATCTCGCCGACGCTGTGCCCGGCGACCGCGTCCGGCGTGATCCCCCACGCCCGCACCTGGCGGGCGAGCGCGACCCCGTAGGCGACGAGGAGCGGCTGGGCGATGTCGGTTCCGTCGAGGGCGTCGGGTGCCACGTCGGGGTCGAGGCACCAGGCGGCGAGACTGCGACCGCCGATCGGACCGGCGTGGTCGGACGCCTCGTCGAGCGCTTCCCGGAAGGCGGGCGCGTCCGCGTACAGGGCGCGGGCCTGACCGTGAGGGCGTATGCCCTGCCCGGGAAGGAGGAGGACGAGACGCGCGCGGGAACGCACGGCGGCGCCGACCGGCATCTCCCCGTCGCGTACGGCGTCGAGGCGGGCTGCGAGATCGCCGTCGGCGACGACGGCGAGACGGTCGGGTCCCTCATCACGGGCCGAGGCGACCGCGGCGCAGACATCGCCCTCGGTGAGACCGGGGTGCTCACGCACGTGCTCCGCGAGACCGGCAGCGGCGGCGCGCAGTCCGTCCGCTCCGTGCGCCGACAGGGTGAGCAGCCGCGGACCACTGGACGGCACCTGGTCCTTCTCGGGCCGGGCGGGTGCCTCCTCCAGTACGGCATGGGCGTTGGTGCCGCCGAAGCCGAACGCGTTGACTCCCGCGATCAGCGGGCCGGGCGCCTCCCAGTCCCGTACCTCCTCCACGAGGGCGAACCCGGAACCGGCCAGGGCCGGCGCGGGCGAGGGCTCCGCCCGGAGCGGGGACGGCGCCAGGCGCCGATGGCCGAGTGCGAGGACCACCTTCACCAGGCTCGGCATACCGGCGGCGTTGAGCAGATGCCCGACGTTGGTCTTGACCGAGCCGAGCAGCCGGAGCCGCCCGTCGGCACGCGGCGGAAAGGCGTGCGCGAGCGAGCGCACCTCGACGGGGTCGCCGATCGGCGTCCCCGTGCCGTGCGCCTCCACGTACGACACGTTCTCGGGGTCGATGCCCGCGTCGCGGTACGCCTGCGTGATGACCTCACGCTGCGTCAGGGGATTGGGTGCCATCAGGCTCAGCGAGCGGCCGTCGTTGTTCACGGCGGTGCCGCGGAGGACCGCGAGGACCGGATCACCGGCCCGTTCCGCTTCGTCGAGACGGGTCAGGACGAGTGCCGCCCCGCCCTCCCCGGGGACGAAACCGTCGGCCGCCGCGCCGAACGCGTGACAGCGGCCGGTCGGGGACAGTGCCTGCGCCTTCTCGAGGAGCGCGTACCCGGTCGGCGTCAGATTGAGGTGTACGCCGCCGACGACCGCGACGTCGCACTCACCGGCCTGGAGGCTGCGGCGCGCCAGGTGCAGCGCGACCAGCGCCGAGGAGCACGCGGTGTCGACCGCGAGCGCGGGACCGGTCAGGTCCAGGCAGTGCGCGACGCGGGCGGCGAGCATGTTGGGGAGGTTCCCGGTCAGCGCGGCGGCAGGCAACTCCGCCTCGCCGTAGGCCTGTTCGAGCACCTTGCGGTAGCCGCTGTCACCGGCCGCGACGAACACACCCACCCGGCGCTCGCACCGACGGGGGCCCGCGTAACCGGCACGCTCCAGAGCCTCGTGCGCGAGCTCCAGGAGGATCCGCGCCTGGGGATCGGTCGACAGGGCCTCCTCCTCGCCGATGCCGAAGAACCCCGCGTCGAAACCGGCCGGCTCGTCGAGGAACGCGCCCCACCGGGCATTGCTGTCTGACGGGTCTGCCCACCGTCCGTCCGGTACGCCGGTGACGGCGTCGTAGCCTTCGACGAGCCTGTCCCAGAAAGCCTCCGGAGTGTCGGCACCGGGGAAGCGGCAGGCGAGGCCGGAGACGGCGATCACGGGCTCGGCGCCACGGACGGGTTCCGGCCGCGGAGCGCGGGAGCGGGCTTCGTCCCTCCGCGGGCCGTGCGACGGGGAGCCGTCCGCCCCTGGGCTGTGCGACGGCCGCCCGTCCGAACGCAGGCCGTCGGAGCCGCCGGAGCCGCCGGAGGTACCGGAGGTACCGGAGCTGTTGGAGTCGAGGATCAGCCCGGCGAGCGCAGAGACCGTGGCATGGTCGCGTATGTCGGACGGACGCAGCGGTGCGCCGAACTCGTCCTCCAGGGCGGCCAGTACCTCCATGGCCTTGACCGACGAGCCCCCGAGTGCGCGGAAGTCGTCGTTCAGCGCGATCTCCCGCACCGGCAGCCCGAGTGCCCGGGCCCAGACACGGAGCACGACCGCCTCGACGTCCCGTCGGGACCGGGGCGCGGGCGCCGGTGACGTGTCGTCCCGCCGCGCGTCGCTGTCGCCGACCGCACCGAGGGTCAGCGCCCTGCTGTCGCGGTCGAGGCCGGCGGCTTCCGCGCCGTCCGGGTCCTCTGCTGCCGGAGACCCGACCCGCTGTCCCGGCAGGGAGGCAGCCGGTGCCCCCGACAGGGATCCGCCCCCCGACACCCCCGCAGCCCCCCGCCCCGCGATCTCCGGAAACTCCCCGCCCTCGAAGCGCTCGCGCAGCACCCCGCGCCGGACCTTGCCGCTGGTCGTACGCGGGAACGCCCGTACGGGCATGGCCAACACCCGTACGTCGTCGTGGCCCAGAGCCTCGCGGACCCGCCCCCCGACCTCGCGCAGGAGCTCGGGGGGCACTGCGGCAAGGGGTGGTGCGGGCGCGAGGAAGACGACCACTCGCTCGCCGCCGCCCGCCGGATCGGTGGAGCCCACGACCGCGACCGGGCACCGGGCGAGACCCGGCGTGCCCGCGGCCACCTCTTCGAGATCCGCCGCGTGGAACGTACGCCCGTCGACGAAGACGACGTCCTTGGACCGACCGGTCACACAGAGCCGTCCCTCGCGCAGGAAGCCCACGTCGCCGGTGCGCAGCCATCCCTCGACGAACGCGCCCGCCGTCGCCTCCGGAGCACGGTGATAACCACGGGCCACCTGCGGACCCCGGACCTCGATGTGGCCGACCCGGCGGTCCTCGACCACCTCGCCCGCGTCGTCGGTGATCCGCACGGCGCACCCGGGCACGGGACTGCCCACGTCCATCAGCTCGACCGCGTCCGGGCCGGCGGCGGTGTCCACGGCCCGCCCGCGGCTGAGCGCGGCCCGGTCCAGGGCGAGCGGTCGGGCGACCTCGCCGGGCGGCGGGAAGGTCACGGCCAGCGTGGCCTCGGCGAGGCCGTACACGGGCTGCGGGGCGCTCGCCGCGAGCCCCGTGGGCCGCATCCGCCCGACGAAGGCCCGCCATACGGCCGGGGAGATCGGCTCCGCGCCGACCAGGATCATCCGTACACGCGTCAGGTCGAGACGGGCGAGCGTGTCGTGCGGTACGCGTCGTTCGACGAGGGCCAGGGCGAAGTTGGCGGCCGAGAGCAGGGTCGCCCGGTGGCGGGCCGCCGCCTCCAGCCACCGCGCGGGCCTCTTGGCGAACGTCAGGGGTTCGAGCCGGACTTGCTTGATCCGTGCCGACAGCGGGACGAGGTGGGTGCCGATCAGCCCCATGTCGTGGAAGTACGGCATCCAGGTGGCCACCACGTCCTCGGAGGTGATGCCGGCAGCGGCGCGGATCTGCGCCAGATTGGCCAGCACGGCCGCATGCGTCAGTTCGACCCCCTTGGGCGCCCCCGTACTGCCCGAGGAGAACTGGAGGAACGCCACGTCGTCGGGCGCCCGCTCCGGTAGCCGTCGTGGAGCGGGGTGTTCCCGCAGCCCGTCGAGTGTCAGGGAGCGTACGGGGTGGGGGAGGGCGTCGAGCAGCGGAGCGGTGGCCTCGCCGAAGGCCACCGGCGGTCGGCCGAGGAACTCCCATACGGGCAGCACCCGCCGTACGTCCGGGGCGAGCGGCACCGGGACGAGTCCGGCGGCGACGGCGCCCCAGAAAAGCGGCAGGAACTCCTCACTCCGGTCGGCCGGCAGCAGCACATGGCTCCCCGGCGCGAGACCCGCGGCGAGGAACCCTCCCGCGACGCACAGCGAATCGGAGAGCAGCGCGCGATGGGTGACGACCCGTTCGCCGCCGTCCCCGTGTACAAGGACGATCCCCTGTCCAGGCGCGGCCTCGGCCGCTCCGGACAGCACATCCAGCAACGCTGTTTCGCCGTTTCCCCGCATCGATGCCCCGTGGTCTGCCTGCGGCAGGCCCTCCCACAGTCCGCGAGAGCGACCGCCCGCGGTTCGGTCTGGTCTGCCGTAATGATGACTGATCTTCATTCCGCACCGCGGCGGGGGCGGCGGTCACGGCGAAACGCTTCGGCCGAGGGCGGCGAGTTCCGGCGCTGAGAGGTGTTCGATCCGGATGGCGAGGGCCCCGAGAACGTCGTTCTCGGGGCCGTGGACGGTGTGGGTGTCGGCGACCTGCCGGGCCGTGCCGGGCCATGCTTGTGCGGACCGTCACCCGGCGGATGCCATGGGTCACGCGCCTCTAGTCGGAGACCTCCACCTCGTAGAAGCAGAGGTGATCCTTGATCTGTGCGACAGCGTCCTTCGGCTCCGGGTACGCCCACACGAGGTCGGGGGCGTCCGGCAGTGACCAGTAGGACGCCGTCCCCTTGAAGGGGCAGTACGTATGGGTGTCCGAAGGGGCGAGGAGGTCCAGGCGCACGTCCTCGGGCGGGATGTAGTACCGCACCGGGGAACCGGTCTCGCGCAGCACCAGCGGGCGGTCCGTCTCGGCCAGCACCTGGTCCCCGTGCACCACGCGCACGCGCCGCTCGCCCTGTTCGATCGTGATCGTGTGTCCATCGGCCATACCCGGACAGCACTCGCCGGGCTCGTCTTGTTCCCGCTTTTCACGCGCGGGCGGACCGCATCCCCCGCGGCCGCGAATCCGGCGATCTGCGGGTGAGGGGCATGAGGAGGTCCTGGAGGCAGGTCAGGAAGCGGGCCTCGTGCTCGCGGAGATAGAAGTGGCCGCCGGGGAACATCCTGACGCTGAGAGGTTCCAGGGTGTGGTCCTGCCAGGCGGTCAGGGCCCGCGCCGTCAGGCGGTCCCCGGTGCCGGCGAGGACGGTGGTCGGGACCGGCAGGGGTGGGGCCGGGCGGTGGCGGTAGCCGGCCACCAGGCGGAGGTCGGTGCGCAGGGGGCGGGCCACCAGGGCGCGGAGCAGGCGGGAGTCGATGATCTCCGGGGGGATTCCGCCGTGGCGGTCGGCCACCGCGCGGAGGAGTTCGGTGTCGGAGAGCTGGTCGGGGTCCGTGGGGGTGTGCGGTAGGTGAGGCGCCGGGTAGGCGGACACGACGAGTTCGTCCGGGAGGCGGCGGCCGGTGTCGCGCAACGCCCGGGTCGTTTCGTAGGCGAGCAGCGCGCCGAAGCTGTGGCCGAAGAACGCGTAGGGGCGCTGCGGTTCGCCGAATGCGGTCTCGGCGAGCAAAGCGGCGACCAGGCTGTCGATGTCGTCGCCGTCCGGCTCGTGGTGGCGGGGGCCGCGGCCGGGCAGTTGGACCACGTGGAGCTCGACGGGCGGCAGCAGATCGGCCCAGCGCATGTACTCGACCGGGTTTCCGCCGGCGTGCGGGAAGCAGTACAGCTGCGGGGCGCCGGGGCGGGGCGGGCCGGAGAGCAGCCAGGCGCGGTGCCGGCTCGTCGTGGCCAAGGCGCTCAGCTCCTTCCGGGCGCGGCCAGGAAGCGCTGCGAGAGGTGGGTGAGAAGTTCTTCGGCGCGGTCCTGGAGGTAGAAGTGGCCGCCGGGGAGCGGAAGCAGCTCGGCGGTGCTCGACGAGTGGCGGGCCCATTCGTCGGCCGGGCCGGCGGCGTCCTCGTCGTCGGTGCCGTAGGCCACGATCAGCGGTATGTCGAGGGGTTCCGCGGGAGCCGGGCGGTAGGTCTCGATGAGGGTGTAGTCGGCGCGGAGGGCAGGCAGGACGAGCTGCCGCAGTTCCGGATCGGCGAGCACGGCGCTGTCGGCCGCGCCCATGTCCAGTACGTCGGCGATGATCGCGTCGTCGCCCCGGACGTGGATCGCGTCGCCCGCGAGGAGGCGGTGCGGGGGCGGGGAACCGCTCACGACGAGGCCGGCCGGCCGTACTCCATGGACGTCGGTCAGTAGGCGGACGGTCTCGTAGGCGATGGCAGCGCCCATGCTGTGGCCGAAGAGCCACAGAGGGCGGTCCGCGAGGGGCGCGAGAGCGGCGGCGACCTCCCGTGCCATGTCCGCCATGGTGGTGACGACGGGGTCGGCGAAGCGTTCGTGGCGGCCGGGGTAGCAGACGGCGAGGGCTTCGATGCGGGAGTCCAGGTGCCGATGCCAGTCACGGAAGGTGGACGGGGAGCCGCCGGCGTGGGGCAGGCACACCAGTCGGGCGAGCGGGTCGCGGCCGCGCGGTCCGGCGGCCGCGAGCGGGTGCAGCCAACGCTGGTCGGTCACTGAGGTGTTCCTCTCTCGGTGCTGCTGAAGGCGCAGGTCAGGGGTATCGGTGACGCGTGTCGCAGGCTCACCCAGCGGTAGTCGCCCCAGCGGCCGACCCGCCCGCCAAGAGGCACGTCGAGGCTGAACGCGGGGCCCGCCAGGCCGGTTCCGGCGGCTTTGCCGCACGCTTCCTTCACGGTCCACATCCAGGTGAACTCGCGCGCCCGGTCGGCCGGTGGCAGTGCGGCGAGCTGGTCCCGGCGGGCGGGCACGGACCAGGCGAGCACCTGGGCGGAGACGTCCTGCGGCGGAGTCTGGACGTCGACGCCGACGGCGCGGTCGAAGGCCACGCCGACGGCGCAGGCGTCGGCGACGTGGCTGACGCTGATGCACAGCCGTGGGTGGCCGAGGAGGACCGGCCGGCCGGAGGGCGTGTAGCCGATGTCGGCGCCGGCCGCGGCGGGGAAGCGGTCCCGGAGCAGGGCCCGCAGCAGTCCGCGGGTGCGCAGCCGGTCCGTCCGCCTCCGCGGGGGCAGTTGCCGGGCGGCGCCGCGGTCGGCGACGGTCGTCAACCCGGTGAGCGGGGTGTCCTCGAGGGGGTGGGCCAGGGTCACCCACACACCGGGTCCCACCTCCAGGCGAGGTGGGACCCCGGCGGGCGGCGGTGTCACCGGGTGATGCCTGCCTCGGCCAGCACCCTGGCCCGGTCGACCTTGCCGGTGACACCCAAGGGGAGGTCGGCGTGCAGGCGGATCTCGGACGGGACCATGTAGTCGGGCAGGGTCCGCAGGAGGGAGCCGCGCAGCGCGGAGCGGAAGACGACCGGGTCGTCGCGGTCGGCAGGGTCCAGCGGGACGACGTCCGCGACGAGCCGGTCGCCGCCGTCGGCACGCTGTTCGACACCGACGATGGCGTTGCGGACGCCTTCGACGGCCTGGAGGGCCGCCTCGACCTCCTCCAGTTCGATGCGGAATCCGCGGAGCTTGACCTGCCGGTCGGCGCGGCCGAGGAACACGAGCTCCGTGCCCTGAACGGTGACCAGGTCACCGGTGCGGTAGTAGGTGCCGTCCCGGCCGGGGAGGGAGACGAACCGCTCGCCGGTCAGGTCGGGCCGGCCGAGGTAGCCCTCGGCGACGCAGGGGCCGCCCAGGTAGAGCTCCCCCGATTCGCCATTGCCGGCTTCCTGGCCGGCGGCGTCCAGGACGACGGAGACGTGGCCGGGAAGGCAGTGCCCGATCGGGACCCGATCGCCCTGCCAGCCCTGGCCGATCCAGTAAAGGGTGGCGGTGACGACGGTCTCGGTGGGGCCGTACGTGTTGCAGACGGGGATCGACCCGAGGGGGCCGTTGGCCCAGTGGCGGACCACCGCGGGGTTGGCCGCCTCCCCGCCGAAGATGATCCCGCGCAGCGAACCGAGGCAGTCGATGTCGTCCTGCGACAGCTCCTCGCCGAAGAAGGCCTCGAAGTAGGCCGTGGTGCAGGAGATGTACGTGACCCGGTGGGCGCGGACGCGTTCGAAGAGCTGGCGGCCGGTCCACAGCGCCGCGCCGCGCAGGAGCACCGTCGAGCCGCCTGCCAGAGGAGCCCACATCTCCTCGACGGCCGCGTCGAAGCTGGGTGACGCGAAGGACAGCAGGATGTCCTCGGCGGTCATGCCGTAGCCCTCCAGGGCGCCGAGGAGGTGGACGGCGAGCCCGTGGTGGCCGACGGCGACGCCCTTGGGCCGGCCGGTGGAGCCGGAGGTGTAGATGACGTAGGCGCGGTCGTCGGCCGTGGCGCGGTGCGGGCGGATCCGCTCGACCCGGTCGTCGTCCGTGTCGGTGACGGCGGGAACCGTGACCCGTTCGGTGCGCAGACCGGTGGCGGTGGTGCCTTCCGCGGTGGCGAGGACGACGCGCGCGCCGGTGTCGTCGAGGACGTACCGCAGACGCTCCTCGGGCAGCCGCGGGTCGATCGGCACCCAGGAGGCACCGACGAGCCAGGCGCCCAGGGCGGCGGCCGTGAACGCGGGGTTGCCGGGTCCCACCAGGGCGACGGTGTCCCCGCGGGAGCAGCCGTGCGCCAGGAGCCGTTCGGCGACCTCGTGAGCCGTGTCCCACAACAGGCCGTAGGAGACCTGGTCCTGGCCGCAGAGTACGGCCGTCTTGTCGGGGTGGCGGTGGACGTGGGACTCGATCAGGTCGATGATCGTGCCGCCGGCGGGAGCCGTGGCGAGGGCCGTGGCGGCGGCCTCGGCTGTGGACGGGCGGGGGGCGGTCATGTCGTCGCTCCGCGGTCGTGGGTGAGGTGGGCGGCCAGGGCCCGGATGGTGGGGTTGCGGAAGAACTCGACCACCGGGACGCGCGTTCCGGTGCGCTCCGCGACGGTGTTCAGGAGGCGCAGGACGTCGAAGGAGTTGCCGCCGAGCAGGAAGAACGACTCGTCGGCACTCGTGGGCTCGTTGCCCAGCAGCTGGGTCCAGACGTCCCGGACCAGGGCCTGTGCCGGGTCCGGTGTCCAGCCCTCGGCCGGCTTCTTGACGGTGGCCTCGGCGAACTCGCCGAGGGCGAAGCGGTGCAGCAGCGTCTTGCGGTCGATCTTGCCGTTGTCGGTCAGCGGCATGACGTCCAGAGCCAGAATGTGCCGCGGGACCATGTACGGGGGCAGTGCGGCCCGGAGGGCGTCGCGCAGCGCCCGCGCGTCGACGTCGTCGCCGGGCCCCGGCAGGACGAACAGGCACAAGGCCGCCTGTTCACCGGTGCCGTGCACCGCGCCGGCGGCGGCCCGGACGGACGGCAGCTTCTCGGCAGCGACCTCCAGCTCGCCGAGTTCGATGCGGTGGCCGCGCAGTTTGACCTGGGAATCCCGGCGGCCGAGGAACACCAGGGCGCCGTCCTCCGCGAGGATGGCCAGGTCGCCGGTGCGGTAGACGCGGCCGGTGCCGTCCGGGGCGGGCAGGAAGGCCGCCGTGGTGCGCTCGGGGTCGTGCAGGTAGCCCTCTGCCGGGCAGACGCCGCCGAAGTACAGCTCGCCCACGGCCCCCGGAGGCACCGGACGGCCGTCCGGGTCGAGGAGGTGGGTGTCGACGCCGGGAAGGGTGTGCCCGATCGGCACATGGGAGGGCCGGTCGGGGTCGGGACCGCCGGTCAGCACGTGGGCGGTGACGGCGTGCGTCTCGGTGGGCCCGTAGAGGTTGACCAGGGTGAGGCGCTCGTGATGGTTGAGGAGCCGTTGGGAGCGGCTGTCCAGGTGGAGCTGCTCGCCGGAGACACAGATGTGCCGCACGCTCGCGAGCGAGTGCCCGCCGTCGTGGACGGCGTCGGCGAACGCGCCGAGGACGGCGACCGGCAGATAGACGTGGGTCAGCTGCTCCTGCTCGGTCAGCGCGGCGACCCGGGCGAGGTCGCGCCGGTCGACGGGGCCGAGCCCGTGGACCGTGCCGCCGGCCGCCAGGGTCGGGAAGATCTCCTGGTAGGAGACGTCGAACCCGAGCGGAGCGAACTGGAGGAAGCGGGTCAGGGGACCCATCTGCAGGGCGTCGATCTGCCAGTGCAGCAGATTGACCAGGGCCGGCTGGCCCATCAGCACGCCCTTGGGGCGGCCGGTGGAGCCGGAGGTGAACATGACGTAGACGGGGTCGGTCCCGTCCGCGGCCTCCGGTGCCTCGGCGCCGGCGCCCGTCGTCCGAAGCTCGGCGACGGTCGTCCGCTCCGGCCCGTCGGACACCACCTCCCGGGAGCCGATGACCAGCGAGCACCGCGAGTGGCTGATCATGTAGGCCAGCCGGTCCGCCGGCAGGGTGGTGTCGACGGGGAGGTACGCGGCTCCGCACCAGAGGACCGCCAGCATCGCCACGACGGTGTCCGCGAGGCTCTCGGGGACGACGGCGACGACGTCCCCGCGCCGCACCCCGCGCCGGTGCAGGCCGGCGGCCGCGCGTGCGGTGCGCTCCAGCAGCTGCGCGTACGTGAGGCCGCCGCCGTGCGGATCGGTGACCGCGAGCCGCTCGGGGTGCCGGTGGGCGGCCTCCCGGACCAGCCCGACCAGGCCGCCCGGGCCTTCGGTACGACCCTCGGCCGCACGGCGGAACCCGGGCACCGCGCGGGTGGCCAGGCCGGCGGTCAACCGCGGCAGCGGGGTGCGCGGGTCCGTGCCCGCCCGGAACAGCACCTGCCGGTACTCGGCGAGGAACCGCTCGGCGTAAGCGGCGGGGAAGACGTCCTTGTCGTACTCGACCTCGATCAGCAGGCCGTCCTCGACCGGGGTGGCGCCGAGCCAGAAGTCGAAGCGGGCGGCCTGCTGCGAGACGAACTGCACCGTGCCGTGCAGCCCGCCGGCGAACTCCCACCGGGTGCGGAGCTCGTCCTGCATGGCGAACATGCACTGGAACAGCGGGTTGCGGTTGGTGCTGCGCTCGGGCTCGGCCTGCGCCACCAGGGCGTCGAAGGGCACCGCCTGGAAGCGCTTCGCCTCACGCACCACCTTGGTGACGGCCGCCACGTGCTCGTCGAACGGCACGTCGCGGGCCGGCAGGACGAGCGGCAAGGTGTTCACGAAGTAGCCGGCGAGGTCGTGCGAGGCGATGGTGCGACGGGTGGAGAACGGGCTGCCGACGACGACCTGTTCCTGGCCGGCGTACTCGCCCAGCAGAGCCGCGTAGCAGGCGAGCAGCACGGCGAAGGGGGTGGTGGCCAGCTCGCGTGCGGTGCGCTCGACGAGCGCCCGCTCCTCGGCGCCGAGCAGCAGGTTCAGGTCCGCTCCGGCGAAGTCCGTGTTCAGCGGCCGGGTGGGCAGCGGGTAGAGGGTGGTCGGCGGTACGCGGTCCAGCCCGGCGGCGAGCCGCTTGGCCTCGCCGGCCTCGATGGCGGCGTCGGTCGCCCTCACCTGGGCGGCGAGTTCGGCGGCGAGCAGGCGTTCGCGCTCGACGGGGTCCGAGCCGGCCGCACCGGCCGCACCGGCCGCACCGGGCGCGTCGGTGGCGAGGCGGTAGCCCTCGGACAGTTCCTCGAGCAGGGCGGCCATGGAGACGCCGTCGCTGACGGAGTGGTGGACGTTGCACAGCAGGGCGCTGCGGCCCGGTGCGGTGAGCAGCTTGAAGCGGCACAGCGGTGCCGTCCGCAGGTCGACCGCGAGGCGGGCGAAGGCGGTGCTCTCCTCGTCCAGCAGGTATTGCCATGCGGCGCCGGTGGCCGCGCTGGTGCTCACCTCCAGCGGGACGGTACCGGTCTCGGTGATCCGGGCGCGGGCCTCGCCGCCGTCGAGGGCGAACTCGGTGCGCAGGGTCGGCTGGAGGTCCAGCAGCCGGCGCAGGGCGGCGCGCAGCGCATCCGCGTCCGCCTCGCCGTCGAACGTGATGCGGAAGCTGATGTTGTAGAGGTCCTTGCGCTCCATGGCCTCCTGGATGAACAGCAGGCCGCGTTGGGAGGCGGTGACGGGGATCTTGCTCATGTGCCGCTCCGTTCAGTTCCAGTCAGTTCCAGGACGCGACGAAGGCCACGAGGTCCGCGACCGTGACGACGTCGGCGAGCTGGTACGGGTCGATCTCCTGGGTGGGGTCGACGGCGAGGTCGCCGAGGATGCGGAGCAGCAGGAGGGAGTCGATGCCGAGCGCGGCGAGCTCGGTGTCGGGAGTCAGCGGCTGCTCGCCGAGGCGCCGGGTGATCGCGTCGTGCACTCGGTCGCCGGCGGCCGAGGGGACCGCGTGGCCGGCGGGGTGGAGGAGGTGCTGCGTCGTGGAGGAGCCGGTCATGGTCAAGGGCCTTCCTTGGTGCGGGTGATGGAGGGAGCGGTGGTGCGGCTCCCGGACGGCGGCGTGGGGACCGCCCTGGGCTGTCGGCCGGTCAGGACGGCCGGGTCGTCGGTCGGCAGGCAGGCGCGCAGGTCAGCTCGCGGTGAGCACGGGTTCGTCGTCGAGGTGCTCGGCGGCCACCTCCACGGCGGTGGCCACCAGAGCGTCCAGTGCGCTGTTGGGAGTCCTGGTCCGTCGTCGGACCACCTGGGTCCACGTCTCGAACGGCGGCGCCCAGTCGACGGCGGCCAGGGTCCCTTCGGCGAGCTCCCGTTTCACGGAGACGAGGGGGATGAACGCCATGCCGATGCCCAGGGCGACGCTGCGCTTGGCCGCGTCGATCGAGTCGAGGTCGAACACGCGGGGGCGGTCCGCGCCGTCGCGCAGCCCGAGGGTTTCCTCGAACTGGAGTTGGTAGCCGGCCCGGGTGTCGGCGCGGATGATCGGCGTGGCGCGCAGCACGTCCATGGTGACCGGGCCGCGTGCCGCGTGCCACCCCGGGCTGCTCACCAGCACCATGGGCTCGGGGCACAGGACCTGGGTCTCCAGTCCCTCGTGCTCCTCGGGGGAGCCGACGACGAAGGCGCAGTCCAGGCGGCCCTCTCGGACGGCCGCCACGGCGTCCGGGCCGGCGCCCGCGTGCAGGGCGACCTGGACGTCGGGGTAGCGGCGGTAGAGATACTCGACCATCGGCAGCAGCCGGTAGCTGGTCAGGCTCTCCACCGTGCCGACGTCGACCCGGCCGTGCGGCCGGCCGTCGGCGACGATGGCCTGCCGGGCCCGGCCGGTGAGCGAGATGATCTCGCGAGCGTAGGGGAGGAGCTGACTGCCGGCGGCGGTGGGTCTCACTCCGCTCGGCAGGCGCTCGAGGAGCGTGGTCCCGAGCCCCTGCTCCAGCGACTTGACACGGCTGGTGACCGTGGGCTGCGACAGGTTCAGCCGGGCGGCCGCTCTGGTGAAGCTTCCTATATCGACCACGGCCACGAAGGCGTGGAGTTGAGGAGTGTCCACAGTCCGAATCTCCTCTGCAGAACTGGACTGCTGTGCGGAGCTCCATGCTGTGGCGGTGGCCTATCGGTCCCCTACTGGTCCGGTATCGGCCGGGAGATCACCGGGAGGACCGCGGTGGTGCGGGATCGATAGCCGTTGAGTGGCGGAGGTCCATACCTTCCTGAACAGCCGGCAACCCGGCCCGTTCCGCATCACACACGGGGAGACTCACCATGCGTACCGCCCGCCTCACGACCCTCATCGCCCCTCTCCTGCTCACGGCCACGGCCGCGGTCGCCGCCGTGGAGGGATCCGTCGTCGGTGGTGCCGCCACCATCGGCACCGAGGTACGGGCGTCCGCGACCGACGACACCCCGTGGCCGCGCCTTTCCCTCCGCCCCGCCGCGGTGGCCTCGGACGGGGACACCCCGTGGCCGCGCCTCTCCTCCCGCGCCGTCGCGGTGGCCTCGGACGGAGACACGCCGTGGCCCGCCGGCGGGGGTCAGTGACGTAGCGGGGTCCGGCCCTGCGGCTCGAATCCGATGTCGGCCGACAGGCCCGAGTGGTCCGCCTCCAGCTGCGCCAGCTCGAGGCGGACCTCGGCCGCGCCCACCCGGTCCATCGTCCGTGCGCGGATCGCGACCACCTCGCGCAGCAGCCGCTGCGCTTCGGCGGAGCGCCCGAGCCGGGCGTTGACCGATCCCAGCCGGTGCAGGATCCGCGACTCGCCGGCGATGTCACCGCGTGAGCGCACCTGGTCGAGGACGCCGCGCAGCAACTGTTCGGCCTCCGGATAGCGTTCGCGGCGCTGCATGAGGTCGCTCATCACGAACCTCACCTGCCCCTCCATGCGCGTGTTGCGGGTGCGGCGGCAGATGTCCATCGCCTGGTCGAGCAGTTCCTCGGCGTCGTCGAGGCGGCCCTGGTCGAGGGCGAGCCGGGCCAGGTGGGCGAGGGTGTTGGTCTGTCCCACGTGGTCGCCGACCGCCTGGAAGTCCGCCACCGCCTGCCGGTGCAGCACAAGGGCGGACGGTTCGTCGCCCTGGCGCTGGGACAGCATGGCCAGGTTGCGGCGGACCAGCGCGAGGCCCAGGGTGTCGCCCAGTGCCTCGAACGCCTCCTGGGCCGGCTCCAGGGCGCCGCGCGCGGGGGTCAGCTGGGAACGGGTGAGGTACAGCGAGCTCATCGAGAGCATGACGGCCGCCCGGCCCCGGAGCAGCCCCGCCTCGGAGGCCGCCGCGAGGGCCCTTTCGTGTGTGCGCTGCCAGTCGTCGAAGTAGCAGCGGGACTCGAACATCGTCACCAGGGTGACGGCCAGGTCCCAGCACGCCTCCGCCCGTCCGGTCTCCGCCGCCAGGTCCACGACGTGGCAGAGGTTGGCCCGTTCGGTCTCCAGCCAGGCCAGCGGATCCCGCAGCAGCTGGTCCACCTGTGCCTCGGGCAGGTGCCAGCGTGGTGCGTCGCCGTGCAGGATGGTGAAGTCCCCTCCGTACAGTCGCCGGTGGGCTTCGTCCGCGAGGGCCAGCCAGCCGCCGACGAGCCGGGTCAGGGCGTCCTCGGCCCCGTCGTCGGCCGCGTGCCGCTCCCGTTCCTCGCGGGCGAAGAGGCGGACCAGGGAGTGCAGTCGGTAGTGAGGTTCGCTGGGGAGGGCGGTGCTGTCGACCTCCAGCATCTGCGCGTCCACCAGCGATTCCAGCAGGTCTCCTGCGTGAAACAGGTCCGTGTCCAGCAGCGCCGCCGCCACCCAGGTGGGGAGCGAGCCGCAGTCCTCGAGGCTGAGCAGCCGTAACAGCCGGCGGCCGGTGCCGGTCAGCCCGTCGTAGGTGAGGGCGATGCTGGAGCGGATGGCCAGCTCACCGTGGGACAGTTCGTCCAGCCGGTGTCTCTCGTCGGAGAGCCGGTCGCGCATCCACATCAGCGACCAGTTGGGGCGTGCGGCCAGCCGGGCGGCGACGATGCGCAGGGCCAGCGGAAGCCGCCCGACCATCCGGACCAGGTCCGCGGCCACCTCCGGCTCCGCGGCCACGCGGGCCGGGCCGATGACCGCGGCCAGCATGTCGATCGCCTCCTGCCGGCTGCACACGTCCACGTACAGGAACCGGGCACCGGGCAGTCCGGTGATCCCGGACTGCCCGGTGACGATGACGGAGGACGTGCCGTGGCCGGGCAGCAGGAGGCGGACCTGCTGCGTCGCGGAGGCGTTGTCGAGCACGATCAGCATGCGCTTTCCCGCGAGCAGGCTGCGGTACATCTCGGCCCGCTCGTCGATCGGTCCGGGTATCTGCGCGCCCGGGATGCCCAGGGCGCGCAGGAACCGGCCCAGCGCGTCGAGCGCGGTCGCCGACGAGGGCTCGGTGCCGGCCAGGTCGCAGTAGAGCTGCCCGTCGGGGAAGTCCCGGACCAGCCGGTGCCCCAGGTGAACGGCGATCGTGCTCTTGCCCACGCCGGAGGGCCCGGACAGCACCGCCACGGGCGTGGGCCGCCCGTCCCCGCCGGCCAGCAGCAGCTCCTGGGCCGCCTCGACGATCTGGGTACGGCCGGTGAAGTCCGCGTTGTCGAGAGGAAGTTGGAAGGGCGTGCCGCGACCGGGCCGGGTCGGCGGCAGGGCGGCCTCGGAGGCCGCGGCCGGGGCGCGGACGGGTGCCTCGGCCACGGAGGTGACGTCCTGCTCGGTGCCGGGCAGGCGCAGGTCCGGGTCGCCCGCCAGGATCGCCGACTCCAGCTCCCGCAGCTGGTCTCCCGGCTCGATGCCCAACTGCTCGACGAGGATCGTTCGCCCCTCCCGGAAGACCTCCAGGGCCTCGGCCTGCCGACCCGACCGGTACAGGGCCAGCATCAGTCGGCCGCGCAGCGTCTCCCGCAGCGGGTAGGCGGCCACCAGGGCCGAGAGTTCGGGGACGATCTGTACATGACGGCCGAGGCGCAGCTCCATGTCGGCGTACGTCTCCAGGTTGATCAGCCGGTACTCGTCGAGCTGGGCGGCCATGGACTGGAGCTTGTCGCTGCGGCTCCCGCTGAGCGCGGGGCCGCGCCACAGGTCGGCCGCGCGCCGGGTGAGCGCGGCCGCCTCCTGCAGGCGACCGGCCTGTGCGGCGTCGTGGGCCTCCTTCCGGTACCGGGAGAAGAGCGCCGCGTCGAGCCGGTCGCCCGAGACCTCCAGGACGTATCCGGGTTCCCTGGTGACCAGCCGCGCGCCTTCCCCGATCACGGCGAGACTGGTCCGCAGGGCGGATATGCAGGTCTGTACCTGCGTACGGGCGGTTACCGGGGGCTCTTCGCCCCAGATCGCGTCGATGAGACTTTCCGTACTGACCACCCGGTTGGCCTCGAGGAGAAGGGCTCCGAGCACCACTTGTTGCCGCCCGCGGGGAATGCGACACTCCTCGCCCGACGCTCCCGTTACCTCCAGCGGTCCGAGGACGCGGTAAATGGGTTTGTCGGCCGTCGTCGGCATATCGGTGTGGCTCCGTCTTCTCCCGAGCACCAGGACCAAACGCCAAATTAGCATGTGTGCACTGGTCAGTTGGGTGCCTGCGCCTCCACGGGTCAGGTCTCTTTCCTCGCACCTCCCCGGGCCTCCTCATCAGCGGATACCGGTGCGACGTACGTGCGGCAGGAGGAAATCAGGCCACATTTCGAAAGGTTGAAGATGGCCGCGAAATCCACCGCCGTACAGGGGTCTTCGGGACGCCGGCGAATGCCCGTAACCACCATCTTTTCAGCCGAACCCCAGAGGTCCTCGATCACATAGGTGAAGCGCCGGCACTCTTCCGCTGCCGTCACCGCCGCGCGTCCGAAAGCCGCCGTCCCGTCGGACTCTCGGAGGGTGACGTCCTCGTCGAGGAGCGAGGCGAACGCGTCGTAGTCGCGGGCGTTCAGATAGGCGTAGCTGAGGTACACGTGCTCGACGGACACCCTTTTCGGCCATGGCTCCGACGGGTTCATCCTGCCCCTCCCCGACGGCTCAGCGGGTCCCGGCGAGCTGCGCCGCCAGGACCCGGCGGTCCGCCTTGCCGTTCGGAGAGACCGGCATCGCGTCGAGGACATGGACCTCGTCGGGGACCATGTAGGGCTGGAGCGTCCGCGAGCAGAACGCGATCAGGCGGCCGTCGTCCGGCGAGTCGGCCCTGTCCTGCGCCACGACGCAGGCCGCGAGCCGGGGTTCGTCCGCCGCGCGCTCGACCAGGACCACCACGGCCTCGGCGACCTGGGGGTGCTCCCGGAGCCGTCGTTCGATCTCGCCGAGTTCGACGCGGTTGCCGCGGATCTGCACCTGGGAGTCCACGCGTCCGCAGAAGTACAGCTCGCCGTGCGGTCCCCGGTACGCCAAGTCGCCGGTACGCAGGACCAGTTGGCCCGAGCGAGGCTCGGCCGGGTCGGGCACCCGTGCGGCGGCCGACGCGGTGGGGTCGTCCCAGTAGGCGGTGAACAGGGCAGGGGTCCGCAGGTGGATCTCGCCCAGTGTGCCGGGCTCGTCGACCAGCCGGCCGGACTCGTCGACCAGCAGCATTTCGGCGCCCCGGTGGGCGTAGCCGATGGACAGCTTCTCCAGGTCCGCGGGCAGCGGCCGCGGCACGTCGGTGAAGGAGGCGGCCATCGACTCGGTCGCGCCGTAGCAGTTGATCAGCCGGGCCTGCGGCAGCAGCCTTTGGAGCTCGCGCAGTTCAGGCAGCGGGAAGTCCTCCCCGCAGAACAGCACGCCGCGGATCCCGGTGAGGCCGGCCAGCCGTTCGGGCAGGTGCCGCAGGGTCTGCCGCCAGATCGACGGCACGCCGTTGACCTGGGTGGCGCCGGTGTCGGCGAGGACCCGAAGGAAGCGGCTGGGCCAGCGCAGCAGGTTGCGCGGCACGGGTACCACGGCGGCGCCGCTGCCCAGGGCGAGGCCGATGTCGAGGAGCGAGAAGTCGAACTGGAGGGGCGAGGTGGTCGCGACCCGGTCCTGGGGGCCCACGATGCCCTGCGACAGCATGCCCCGGTAGAACGAGACGACCGCCCGGTGGCTCATCACCACGCCTTTGGGGCGTCCGGTGCTGCCGGAGGTGAAGATCATGTACGCGGTGTCGGTCGGGCAGAGTTCGGTCCGGCGGCGGGTCCGCGCCCGCGGCCGCCGCGCCACGCGCAGACGGCCGGAACCGAACCGGGCCGTCCCCGCCTGCTGCGGAAGGTGCTCCCGCGTTCCGTTCTCGGTCTGGAGGTGCAGGGCGGCCCCGGTGGCCTCCATGACGGTCTGCAGCCGCTCGTCGGGGGTCTCCGGGCTGACCGGTACGAACGGCAGGCCCGCCATCGAGCAGGCGAGGAACAGAGCGATGGCGTGGGCCGAGGTGTGGGATTCGAGGATGACGCGGTCCCCGATGTCGAGGCCGAGGGCGTCGAGGTCGGCGGCGTACGTCCGGGCGAGGTCGCGGAGTTCGCCGTACGTCGTGGTCCGCACGGTGTCATTGGCGACGAACTCGGTGACGGCCGGGCTGTCGGGGGCCGTGTCCGCCGCGGACAGCAGGAAGGAGTGCAGCAGTGCGGGTCGGCCGGCGAGGGGACCTGCGGCGGTCCGGGTGGACGGTGACATGGTCACGGGGTGGGTCTCCTGGGTCTGTGGTGGATGCTCCTATGGACGACAAGCCGCTGGAGCGAGGCCGGTTCCGGGTGAGGCGGCCGGCCGGCGTGCCGGTCGGCGCGCGGTGGATCCCGCGGCCGGCGAACCGGCTGAGGTGGGGCGGTCGGCGCGGCGCATGGTCGCTGTCACAGGGACGGGAACTCCGCGGGCGGGAGCCGGTGTGCCTGGCCGTCCAGCAGGACCATCGGCGTGTCCGGGGTGCAGTCGGCGTACTCGGCGGTTCCGATCAGCAGGGTGTGGTCGAACGCCTCGACGGTGTCGCGGAGCCGGCAGACGACGGTGGCCGCGCAGCCGTCGAGCACCGGGACGCCGTCCGACCAGGAGTGGGCGACCCCGTCGAAGCGCCGGGCCGGGTCGCCGGTGGCGAAGCGCTGGGCGAGGGCCCGCTGCTCCCAGGACAGGGTGTTGACCGCGAAGGCGCCGCGGTCGCGGATCTCGCGGAGCGTCCGGCTCGCGCTGCGCAGCGACACGAGGACGCTCGCCGGGGAGAGCGACAGCGACAGGACGGCGTTGGCCGTGCACCCGGCGGGCCCGGTGTCCGTGGCCGTGGTGATCACCGTCACGAAGGTCGGGAAGCGTCCCATGACGCGCCGGAAGGTTCCCTGGTCCAGCAGGGATGCGGTGGGAAGGGTGGTCTCGATGGTCATGGTGTGTGCCTCTCAGGCCGCTTCCGGTCGGGACAGGGAGGCGACCAGGGCGACCCGGTCGACCTTTCCGTTGGCGTTCAGCGGCAGCGCGGGGGTGAACTCCACGGTGGCCGGCACCATGTAGGCGGGCAGCTTCGCGCGCAGGGCGCCGAGCAGTGCGGCCGGGTCCGCCGGGCCGCCGGTGCACAGGGCGTGCAGCACCGGCTCGCCCTTGCGGCCGGGTACGGCCAGGACGACGGCGTCGGTGACGCCGGGCTGCCGCATCAACAGGTGCTCGATCTCGCCGAGTTCGACCCGGTAGCCGTGGATCTTCAGCTGGTGGTCGAGCCGGCCCAGGTGCACCAGCGTCCCGTCGACCTGCCTGACCCGGTCGCCGGTGCGGTACCAGTGGTCCGCGGTGACCGGCCCGCAGCCGTCGTACACGGTGGCCCGCCGACCGTCGAACGAGCAGAAGCGGCCGGTGTTGTCCTGCGGTGCGAGGTAGCCGGGGAACCGCTGGCTGCCGCGTGCACACAACTCGCCCTCGTCGGCCGGGTGTCCGTCCTCGTCGAGGACCAGATACTCCTGGCCGGGGTACGCGGTGCCGATCGGCACGGTGGCGTTGCCGGTGTCCGGCCAGTCGGCCGGGTCCGCCGGCAGCCGGTACTCGGTCCAGGTGACGGTCATCTCGGTGGGGCCGTAGATGTTCTCCAGCGTGCTGTTCGGGGCGGCGGCCGCCCAGGCCTCGGCGTGTGCCGTCTTGAGGGCTTCGCCGCAGAACAGGCTCCATCGGAGACCGGGCATGGCGCCGGGTTTCAGGGCACGCAGCCGCATCGCGATGGCCGCGACCGAGGGGACGGAGTTCCAGTGGGTGATCTGCCGCTCGTTGACGTAGCGCACCGGAGAGAGCACGTCGTTGCGGGTGGGCACGACGAGGGTGGCGCCCGAGCCCCAGGCGGCGAACATGTCGTACACCGACGGGTCGAAGGTGAGGTCGAAGGTCTGCGACACCCGGGCGCCGGGGCCGAGTCCGTAGCGGGGAATGACGTGGCTCAGGTAGGCGGCGACGTTGTCGTGGGTGACCGGGACGCCCTTGGGACGGCCGGTGGAGCCGGAGGTGAACAGGATGTACGCGAGGTCGCTGCCGGAGACGGCGCGCCCGGGCAGCTCCGGAGCGGTCGCGGCGGACCGGTCGAGAAGGTCCCGGTCGGTGAGCCGGATCACCGGGACGGGCAGCTCGTCCAGACCGGGCAGGCCGGCCTCGGCGACCACCAGATCGAGGCCGGCCTCCCGCGCCACGTCGCTGCTGCGGCCGATGGGGAAGGCCGGGTTGAGCGGCACCACCGTCGCGCCGAGCCGGCTGATCCCCAGATAGCCGGCGTATGCGAGGACGGAGCGCGAGGCGAGCAGTCCCACCCGGGCCGGCGGGCCGCCGTGCCCGGTGAGGACCGCCTCGGCGACGGATGCGGCAAGCGCGTCGAGGGCGGCGTAGGTGAGGTGGTGGCCGTCGACCTCCAGGGCGGTCACACCGTCCCCGTGGCGGTGCGCGGACCGCGCGAACCATTCGCCGAGCCGCGGTCGCGGCGCGTCGTCATGGGCGGACATCAGCGCTGTTCCTCCTTCTGTACGCGTGTCGTGGTCCGGATGAGGTCGTCGAAGGCCTTCGCGACGACTCCGGGGCGCGGGCGGCCCCGCTCGGCCGAGGTGACGGCGAAGCGGAGGGAGCGGGGAAGCTCCCCCCAGCTCGCCGCGGCGGCCTCCGCGGCCGCACGGGACACCGCGCCGGTGCGCGCCAGGAACTCCAGGCGGTGGCGCTGGTGCCGGGAGGCGGCCCACAGGTCGTCGGCGTGGGCTGCGAGCAGGGCCGGGTCCGCGCCGAGCCGCGCGGCGAGGAAGGCGAGCGACTCCGCCTGTGCGTGGAGCCACCGGCCCACCGGCGGGGCGGTGGGCGCCGAGGAGTGCCGTTCCAGCCAGCGGTACTGTTCCGGGCCGGGCAGTTCCACGGCGGTGCCGAGGGCGTGGACGTCCCGCAGCGTGTACTGCGGGGCGAGGGTGCCCAGCGGGGCGAGGAGCGCGCGCAGGGCGGTGTCGTCGACGACGCCGGTGTGCGGGCGCTGCTCGCCTTCGGGGAGGAGGGCCGCGAACCGGTCGGTGACCTGCCAGGCGTCGGCTTGACCGGGCGCGGGTTCCAGCAGGACCCAGTGCGCCGCGGTGGACACCTCGTACGCCGGGGACCAGGGCACGGTACGTGTATTGGCGACGGCGAGGACACGGCCGTTGCGGCGGGCCTCCGCGCGCAGGGCGGCCAGTGCCTCGGGCCAGTGGGCGGTGCCTCCGTAGGCAAGCAGGCCGGAGGCGTCCTCGCCGTCGATGCGGGAGTGGTGGGAGAACGCGAGGCGGCCGCTGGGGTGGTCGGTGCGGACCGAGAGCCGGATGGCCCGGGCGAGCCGGTCGCCCACGTCGGGGAGTTCAGGTTCCAGGTAGGCCACCAGAGCGGCGGTGTAGCAGCTCAGTTCCGGCGTCCGCGCCGGGTCGGCGGGCCCTGCGGCCGCGCCGCGGGCTTCGGGGACGGCGGCCGGGGCGGTGTCCGTGCGGTTCGTGCCGTCGCGCGCGGCGCCGTGTGTCACGTCGTTCATCAGGGCGTTCGTCATGCCGCCTCCCATGCGCAGCTCAGGGGTGTCTCGAAGGTGTCGCGCAGGCTGCGCCACATGAAGCCTTTCCAGGTGCCGGTGGTCTGGCCGGGGCCCACGTCGACGGTCCACGGGCCGCCGGCGAGGCCGCTTCCCTCGGCCTTCACACAGGCCTCCTGAGCGGTCCATATCCAGGCGAACTCCCGCGAACGCTCGCCAGGCGGAAGGGCGTTGACCGCCTCGTGCCCGGCGCGGACGCAGCGGCGGACGACGCCGGGGGCGAGGTGTTCGGTCGGCTGCTGCACGTCGATGCCGACGGCGCGGCCCACGCCGACGCAGGCGGCGAAGTGGCCCTCGTCGTGGGCGATGCTGATGGCGAGGTCGGGCCGGTCGGGCAGGGCGGGCTTACCGTTCGCTCCGGGGACGACCCGCAGGCTCTCGGCCCCGGGCGTGACCTCGGCCAGCAGCCGGCGCAGCAGGGCGCGACCGGCGAGGAACTCCTCGGCCCGCCAGGCGGCCATGCCGGCGGCGGCCGCGAGGTCGTGCGGGTGACCGCCCGGTGGTGCGGTGACGCGTCCCGACACCGCCCACACCTGAGGGACGATCTCGAAGACGTTCATGACGGCAGCTCCGCGAGGAGCGAGTCGGCGGAGCCGGCCACGGCGGTCAGGACGATCTCCGTGGTGCCGCCGCCGATGCCCCACAGCGCCGCCTGGGCCCGGGTCCACTGGGCGCCGCCGGCGGCGAAGCCTTCGGCGCCCTGGAGTTGGGCGCATTCGGCCAGGACGGAGGCGACCGTACGGGCCGCGCTCGCCTTGAGCAGGGCCGCCGCGGCGGTGTCGTGGCGGCCCGCGACGCGCTCGCCCAGGCGGTCCACGAGGGCGGCCAGCTCGTGGGTGCGGAGCAGGACGGCGGCGAACCGCTGCCGGATGCTCTCCAGTTGCCACAGCGTGCCGTCGCCGTACGCACGTCCCTGGAGATACTCCTTGGTCCGGCGCAGCGTGCGTGTGCACAGGGCCACACCCCACAGCGTGCCGGTGAGCCGTTCGACGGCGATGTGCGTCGCGAAGGACGTCATGCCTCGTCCGACCCGTCCGACGAGGTGCTCGCGGGGCAGGCGCACCTCGTCGAGGCGGATGTGTCCGGTGCCGGAGCCGTCGAACAGCGGGGTGTCGGCCGGTTCGACGGTCACGCCGGGTGCGCCGGCGGGCACCAGGACCCAGGTGAAGCTGGTGAAGTGGCGGCCGTCCCGGTGGCGGGCGAGGACGAGCAGGTGGTCGGCGTAGAGGGCGCCCGTGATCCAGCGTTTGGTGCCGGTCACGGTGACGCCGTCGTCGTCGACGGCCACCGTGGTGCCGAGGCCGGCGAGGTCCGCTCCGGATCCCTCGTCGGACGCGGCCAGGGCGACGACGGCGTGGCCGGCGAGGGCGTCCCGCAGGGCGCGACCGGCCGGATCGCCGCCGAGGGTGAGCAGCGGTAGTGCGGTGGATATCTGGACGCACACCGAGAGGGTGGCGCCGATGCCGAAGCGGGCGTCGACGTCGGTCATGAGCCGGCCGAGGGTGTCGGGGAGGACACCGGAGGCCGGGTCGCCGCCGCGGTAGACGGCGGCCAGCCGGCCGGCGTCGCCGAGGGCGGCCCAGATCCGGCGGCCGTCCGCCTCCGGTGGCAGCGCGTCGAGCCCGGTGGCGGTGGCGCCCGCGGCCTTGCCGGGCCCGGCCCCGGGCGGCGCCGATCCGGCCGCACCTGCCGGTGCGAGCCGGAGCACGGCCTGGTCAGACAAGACGCACCTCCGGGTCGAGCAGTGCGAGGCGGCCGTCGGCTTGGTGCAGACGGTCGTTGCTGTAGTTCAGGGGCGCCGAGCGCAGGTCGCGCAGCGCCGCTTCGAGTCCGGTGGCGGAGTCCTTGAGGTAGCCGTCGCGCAGCCCCACGGCGGCGACCAGGTCGTCGACCGCCGCGTGGCACTGCTCCGATGCGGTGATCTTCAGGGCGTTGAGCAGCAGCTGGATGCGGGGCTGGGACAGGTCCGCGGCGGCGCGCACCGCCTGCTCGGTGTGGCGGAGCAGGGCGTTGACGGTGTCGATCTTCTGGCGGGCCGCCGAGAGCCGGCCGAGCAGCAGTTCGGAGCCGAGGTCGAAGCGGCGCCGGCCGGCGGGGCTGCGCAGCATGCGGACGACTCGGGAGAGGGCGCCGGCGGCGGTGCCCAGCCAGGCGGCCGACCACGCGAGGTGGGCCAGGGGCCCGAACACCTCGCTCGCGATGACGGAGAACGAGCCGTGTTCGCCCACCACTTGGTGGGCGGGGACCGTTCCGCTCAGCCGGAGCGCGACACTGTGGCTGGCCCGCATGCCCATCGGGTTCCAGTCCCCGCTCGGTTCGACGGTCAGCTGACCGCGGTCGGCGTACACGAGGGAGACCTCGCTCGGCGAGGCCGCGCCGGGGGCTCGTACGGTGATCAGGAAGCCGTCGGCGTGGGCGCCGCCGGTGACGATCGGTGCGAACCGGTCGATGACCAGGCCGCGGTCGTCGCCGCGTGCCTCGGATTCGGCGGTCAGCAGGTGGCCGCCCTTGCCGGCCTCGGTGGTGACGGAGGCGAGATAGAGCTCGCCGGCGCCGATCCTGGACAGCAGGTCGTCGCGCAGCCGTGGTGCCGCGTGCCGGGTGACGGCGGCGACCTGCTGGCAGTGCATGCCGAGGATCATGGCCACGGACATGTCGGCGCGGCCGAGTTCGGTGCAGACGTCGAGCAGGTCGGTCAGGGTGCCGCCGAGTCCGCCGTGGTCGGCGGGGACGGTCAGGCCGAGCAGACCGGACTCGCGCAGCGCGGCGAGCGCCTCGACGGGGAAGTCGGCGTCGCGGTCGTGGCGGCGGGCGTGCTCGGCGGCTGTTCGTGCGACGTGGCGGGCGCGTTCCAGGGGAGTGCGTCGGGGGGCCGCGCCGCCGCCCGGGTCTTCGGGAGCGATGGCGGGTGCGGTGCTCATGCGGCGTCCACCAGACCCTGGTCGCCGCCGGCCGCCGCGATGGCTTTCCAGAGCGTGCCGGCGGTGGCGAAGGTGGCGTCGTTGAGGTCCTCGTCGGGCAGGGAGACGTCGAAGGTGTCCTCGATGGCGAAGAGCAGCTCGATGGACTGCATCGAGTCCAGGCCGAGCTTGCGCAGGTCGGAGGCTTCGGTGAGTTCCTGGTCGCCGAGGTACTTGAGGAACGGGGCGAGCAGGTCGGTGAAGCGTGCGTCCACGGTGCTACTCCTGTGGTGGGTCGGTGGTCTGACGTCGGCAAGGGGCGGATGCCAGAAGGGTCGGGGCGACGACGTCAGCGGGCCTGGGCGCTCTGCACGAGCCGGCACAGGTCGTCGATGCGGTGGAGGTTCTCCGGCAGGAGGTCCTCGGCGGCGAACTCGATGCCGAGCCGCTCCTCCAGGGCCTCGACGATCTCGACGACCTGGAAGGAGTTGAAGCCGGGGACGGCCGTAAGGGAGGGCGCGGCGAGGACCGCCGCGGTGTCGATGCCGAGGATGTCGGCAACGGTCTCGGTCACCGTCTCGCGCAGCGGGTTCCGCGGCGCGTCGAACAGGGCGCGGTCGGCATGCAGCGCGTCGGTGAGGTCGGCCGTCAGCCGGGCCGGCTCGGGGCGGCCCCGTTGCACCCGGCGCATGGCGAGGAACGCCTGCTCGGCGAGCCGGTCCAGCCGCTTCAGATGGTCGTCGGTGCCGGGGGCGGGGGTCCGGCCGGTGGCGGCCAGGAACTCGGCGTGCAGTCGCCGGGAGCGGGCCAGCAGCCAGGTCTCGGTGGTCAGTTGGTCGAGGGCGGCGAACCGGTCCGGGTGGTCCGCGTAGGCGGCGGCGTAGGCGTCGACGTCGCCGTACTCGCCGGCCGGGCCGACATCCGGTGCCCCGGCCGCGGCTCGTTCGAGAACCATCACCAGGGAGGACTGCGGCAGTTCGGCCCAGTCCAGGACCCACTCGCCCGGGGAGGCGAGGCCCCAGGGGGTGTGGCTGTGGTAGGCGTCGGAGACGAGGGCGCGGTCGCCCTCGGCCGCCACCAGGTAGCTGTGCTGCATGTGCCGCTGCCGGTGGTAGGGCAGCCACGGCATGTCGTAGGTGTCGGCCATGACGTACAGGGGGCCGTGCGCCGCGGCCAGTGCGGCCAGTTCCGTGGGCGGTACGTCGTGGCGGCGCAGCCGCTCGACCAGGCCGATGTCGGCGATGGCGGCCAGCTGGTGCTCGGCCTCCGGCTCGACGGTGGGCAGCTCGTGGGGTCCGGGCCGCGGCGCGAAGCGGACGGTGGCGCCGAGGGCCAGGTGGGTGTCCGGTCCGTGGAAGCGGTCGGCGAGCACGGCGAGGTTGGACTGGACGCAGTCGAGCAGCTCGGCGCGGACGGTCCCCGCCGTCGTGCCTCGCGATGGGGCCGTCTCGGCGGTCAGGGTCATCGCGGGCCTCCGAGCGGGCCGCCGGCGGACAACAGGCTGCCGCGGGGCGGAGAGGAGGCGTCCTGTCCGACGGGGGTGAGTCCGGAGACGGCGCTCATCAGGGCCTGCTCGCTGGGTGCCTCGTCGCCCAGTTCGTCGTTGAGCAGCTGCTCGTACGCGGCGAGGTCGAGGTAGCCGTGACCGCTGACGCAGACGAGGACGCCGTTCTGGGCGCGCATGCCGTCCGCGCCGGAGGTGGCGAGCTTGGCGGCCGCGGCGAGCGCGTGGCCCGACTCGGGGGCGGGCAGCACGCATTCGTTGCGGGTGAGCAGCCGGCCCGCGTCGAGGGCCTCCTGCTGGGTGACGGCGGTGGCGGCGATGTCGCCGGTGTGCCGCATCGCCGAGATGATCTTGGCGGCGCCGTGGAAGCGGAGGCCGGCCGAGTGGGCGTCCGGGATCGGGTAGTCGCTGCCGATGGTGTACATCGCCTCCAGGGGGCCGGTACCGGTGGCGTCCGTCTTGTCGTACGCGTACACGCCGCGGGTGAGTTTGGGCGCGGTGGCGGACTCGGCGGCGACCAGGGTGGGGCCCTGGGTGCCCGTGGCCCGGGCCCCGGCGTGGAAGGGCAGGGCGATGCCGCCGAAGTTGGAGCCGGCGCCGACCGCGCCGACGACCATGTCCACCGTCGCGTCCAGGTCGGCGAGCTGGTCCTGCGCCTCTATGCCGATGACCGACTGGTGCAGGATGCTGTAGGTCTCGCCGCTGCCGATGCAGAAGGCGACGCCGTCGTGGGTGGAGGCGTACTCGACGGCCTCGCCGATCGCCAGCGCGAGGCTGTTGCCGATGCCTTCGCCGCGCCGGTCGGCGACGCCGGTCAGCCCGCTGGGGCTCGAGTGGATCTCGGCGCCGAGCATGCGCATCAGCACCCCGCGGTACGGTTTGCGGCGCAGACTGGAATCGACCATGAAGACCCGGCAGCGCAGGCCGAACAGCGCGCAGGCGGCGGCCATCGCGGTGCCCCACTGACCTGCGCCGGTGCCGGTGACCAGTTCCTTCACGCCGGCCTGCTGGTAGTAGTAGGCCTGGGCGAGGGCGGTGTTCAGCTTGTGGCTGCCGGAGATGTTGCCGCCCTCGTACTTCATGTAGACGGGCACCCGGGAGCCGATGGCCCGCTCGAAGCCGGTCGCCCGCCACAGCGGGGTGGGCCGGAACTGGCGGTAGGCGGCGAGGATCTCCTTCGGGATGTCCCAGTACTCGCGTTCCAGGACGCTCTGCCGGACCAGCTCCATGGGCAGGTTGACACCGACTCCGGTGCCTGCTGCGGCCGTCGCGGGGGTCACGTCCGGGGGCATCGGGGTGGTGAGGTGGGGGAGGGCGCTGCGCCAGCGGGTGGGGAGTGCGATGGTCATCGGGCGTTCTCCGTGCCGGATATGACGACGTCGATGAGGTCGCCGACGGTCCGGAAGCTGCGGCCGACGAACAGGTCGTCGGGCAGGGTGGTGCCCAGCTCGTCCTCGATGCGGACCAGCATGCCGACGAAACCGAGCGAGTTGACGCGCAGCAGATCGCCGACGAGCGGCTCGCTGTCGGAGATGCTGCCGGGATCGATGGACAGCCTGGACTCGGCGATGACGACGCGCTTGACGATGTCGCCGACCGCGGTCCGGTCGATGTGCGGAACGGTGGTCATGGGTGCCTCTCGCTAGAACGTACGCATGGATGGACGGATGGATGGATGGCTGGAGGGAGGAGGACGGCCGCGGCCGGCGGCGCGGGAACCGGTGCGGGCCGGGCCGGCGCGGGCGGTGACGCGACGCGGGGGCGGTTGTCACACCGGGCGGGCTGTGGTCATGGCGCGTGGCGGCCGGACGCGCGGGGGGTCAGCCGCGCAGCTCGCCGTTGGCCTCGATCACCCAGGTGGTGGTCACCAGGGCGCCGAGGGTCACCGGGCCGCGGACGTGCAGGCGTCCCGTGGCGATGGAGATCTCCGAGCCGAGGCCGAGCTTGGGGCCGTCGTGCAGGCGCAGCGATCCGTTGACGACGATCATGGCGGCGTCCACCAGCCGGGCGAACTGCGCGGCCGTCGCGGGGTCCTGAGCGAGAACGCCTTCCGTGTGACGGGAGCCGTAGGCCCGGATGTGCTCCGCGGCGGCGGCCAGCCCCGGGATCGGCCGGAGACCGATCACCGGGTCGAGGAACTCCCGTCCCAGATCGTGCGGTTCGAGAGGTTCGGTGCGCCAGGGCATGCCGTCGCGGGCTGCAGGACCGGCGATGGAGGAGTCCAGGCGGATCGTCAGCGGGGCGTTCTGGCGCTCGCACTCGGCGAGCACGGCGGCCAGGTAGTCGGGCGCGATCTCCTGATCGACCAGGACCATCTCGACCGAGGTGCAGCCGGCCGGCTCGGGCACCTTGCTGTTCAGGGTGACGCGCGCGGCCAGCGCCAGGTCGGCCGACCTGTGCACGTACAGGTGGTTGACGCCGCCTCCGCTGGCGATGAGGGGGATGGAGCTCGCCGTACGGCAGTACTCGATCAGGGAGGGGCTGCCGCGCGGGATGAGGACGTCCACCTGGTCGGGGCGTGCCAGGACGGCCTTCATCAGCGACCGGTCGGGGTCTTCCAGGACGGTGACGAGGCCGGCCGGGAGGCCCGCGGAGGTCAGAGCCTCCTCCACCGCCGCGGCCAGGGCCGCGTCGGTCCTGGCGCTCTCCTTGCCGCCGCGCAGCAGTACCGCGTTGCCGACGGCGATCGGCAGCAGTGCGCCGTCCACGGTCACGGTGGGCCGTGCCTCGTAGATCATGAGGGCCACGCCGAGCGGCTTGGGGACGCTGCGCAGGACACCCCAGTCGCCGGCGGGGATGCCCGGGGCGTCGGCGAGGACCGTACCCAGTTCCCGCTCGACGGCACAGGTCAGTTCCACCATGCGCTCGAGATGCACGTCGGTGAGGCGGAGGCGGTCGACGAGCGTCGGGGGCAGGCCGCGCATCTCGGCGCGGGCGATGTCGGCCCGGTTGGCGTCCTGGATGTCGGGCCAGTGCTCCTTGAGCCGGGCGGCCAGTTCGCGGCAGTAGCGGGCGTAGGCGGCGTCGCCGAGCGGCGGGGCGGCGTCGAAGGCGGTGCGGGCCCGGCGCAGGACGGCGTCAGCGGTGTCCTGCGGGTTCACGGCTGCCGTCTGGGTTGCGGTCACCACATGAACTGCCCTCCGTCGATGATGACCTTCTGGCCGTTGAGGTAGGTGGCGGCGGGGCCGACCATGAACTCCAGGGCGTCGGCGATGTCCTCGGTGGTGCCGATGCGGCGGACGGGGATCTCGTCCAGGGTCTGCGCCATCCGCTCGGGGTCGTCGAGGCGCCAGCGGGTGCGCAGTTCCTCGGTGTCGATCATGCCGGGGATCAGGCAGTTGACCCGGATCGCGGGGGCCAGCTCCAGGGCGAGGCACTTGGTGAGCTGGAGCAGACCGGCCTTGCTGGCGCAGTAGTTGGCGCCGTCGACACGCGGCCGGATGCCGGTGGTCGCCCCGACGTTGACGACGGAGCCGCCGCCGGCGGCGATCATCGCGGGGGCGAGGGCTCGGATCAGCCAGAAGGGACCGGACAGGTTGGTGTCCAGGACCTTGCGCCAGTCCTCGTCGGTGAGTTCGAGGAACGGGCGGTCGCGGTTGAGACCTGCGTTGTTCACGAGGACCGCGGGGGCGCCGTACGTGCGCAGCACCGTGGCCGCGGCGTCGGCCACCTGCCGCGGGTCGGAGAGGTCGGCCTGGATCGCCGTCAGGGATCCGGCGTTGTCCCGCTCCGCCTTCTCGGCCGCCTCTCGGTCGGACCCGTGGAAGGCGACGACGTGATGTCCCATGCGGATCAGGCGGCGGCTCAGTGCCAGCCCTATTCCCCGGGTCCCACCGGTGACAACGGCAATTCTGTCCGTCATTACGGACTCCTCGTCATGGCGTGGGTTGGAATTCATTCGGGATGTCGAATGGAATGCCGCCATGCTAAGGATTGGCCGCCGGGCGGGGTCAAGAATTCACGGCGGGCGGCCCATAGAGATGTCGGATGAGGTTATCGCCAGACCCTCGTAAGGGAGGTGTCGACTGCGGGTATTCAGTTCACCCATGACCCCATGCGCAATTCCACGGCGACGCTTCTCCGCTGCCCGGGCACGGGGCGTAGAGTGCGCGCGCACCGCGCAGGGGCGCCTTCGGTGACAGCGTCCGTGCGCTCAGCCGGCCAGGTCGCGCCGCCGCGTCGCGTACCGCCGGGACTTGGTGCGGTTGCCGCATACGCGCATCGAGCACCAGCGGCGGCTGTGGTTCTTCGAGGAGTCCCAGAACACCCAGCCGCAGGTGTGCTCGGCGCACCGCTTGAGTCGGTGGACGTGGCCGGTCAGCACGACCTCGGCCCAGGCGACTGCGAGCCGGGCCAGCGCGGTCCGGGCGGGCGGACCGCCGGGGGCGGGCACCAGCGGCGCGCCCGGGGTGCCGAAGGTGACGAGGACCGGCACATCGGCGAGCACTGTGTCGGCGAGGGCGAGCCGCCGCGGCTCCACCGGGTCGTCGGTGTCGAGGGCCTCACGGATGCCGGCGCGCAGTGTGAGGAAGGCCTGGTGCTCCTCCTGCGTGAGCCCCAGTGAGGTGTGCGCCAGGTTCCTGTCCGTCAGCCAGGCCGCCAGCTCGGCGCGAGTGGCGACGTCGTCGTCGCCGCTCTCCAGGTCGACGGTGTTGGTGAAGGCCTCGATCAGTTCAGCGGCGGGGGACGGGTCGAGCATGGACGCGCCGCCTTTCCGATGGGAGTTCGTGATGAGGCCATCGAACGAGGTGATGGGCGATGGCCGGATTGGTACGGCACGCCCACCATACCGCTGCCATACTGACCATCAAAGGCTCTTAGGAGGTTAGCTATGGAGAGTTCGACGGACCAGCGGTCGCCGGCGACGAAGGCCCGGCCCCTGACCCGGACACCGCAGGAGGCACCACCGCGCGATGTCAGCAACCGCAACACCACGGTCCTGGTGACCTTCACGGCGATCACGAACCTGGCCGACGGTGTCACCAAGGTCGTGCTGCCGCTCATGGCCACGCAGCTCACCGACTCCCCGGCCCAGGTGGCCGGCGTGGGCCTCACCCTCACGCTGCCCTGGCTGCTCGTCGCCCTGCACGTGGGCGTGCTGGTGGACCGCTTCGACCGGCGTCTGCTGCTGTGGATCGCGGACATCGCCCGCATGCTCGTCGTCGCGGCCCTGCTGTTCCTCTCGCTGCAGGACGCCGTGACCATCCCCGCGCTGTACACGGGCGGCCTCGTGCTGGGCGTCGCCGAGGTGGTCGCGCTGACCTCCGCCGCCACTCTCGTCCCGTCCGCCGTGGCACCGGCCGGCCAGGAACGGGCGAACGCCTGGGTGGCCGGCGCCGAGACCGCCTGCAACGAGTTCTGCGGGCCGTTCGTCGGCGGACTCCTGGTGGCCGCCGGCGCGAGCGTGGCACTGGGCTGGACCGGAGCGGGCTACCTGATCGGCACCCTGATCCTGGTCCTGCTCGTGGGCCGGTTCAAGCCGAAGGCGGACGACACCCGCCCGGCCGGCACCGTCAACCAGCGCATCGGCGAGGGTGTCCGCTTCCTGTGGCAGCAGCGCCTGCTGCGGCTGATGGCCCTCGCCGTGACCGTGCTCTCCGCCTGCTGGGGCGCCTGGCTCGCGCTGATGCCGCTGGTCGCCACCTCGCTGATGGACCTCGACGCCCGCGAGTACGGCATGCTGCTGAGCGCCCTCGGCGCCGGTGGCCTCGTCGGCGCGCTCACCGTCACCACCGTCAACCGTGTACTGGGGCGCCGCTGGTCGATGTTCGCCGACCTCCTCGGCACCGCGGCCATGGTCGCCACCCCCGTCATCTCCACCAACCTCTGGGTCGTGGCCGCCGGTGCGTTCCTCGGCGGCATGGGCGGCATCCTGTGGACGGTCAACTCCCGCACCATCAGCCAGCGACTCGTCCCCGACGCCATGTTCGGCCGCTACAACGCCGCGGCGCGGCTCTTCAGTTGGGGTGCGATGCCGCTCGGCGCCGGCCTGGTCGGCGTCCTGGCGGAATGGTTCGGTATCCGCACCGCGTTCGCCGTGTTCACCGTCGCCACCCTCCTGATCATCGTCCCGTTCCTGCGGACCGTGACCCCGCAGGCGCTCGCGGAGGCCGACGCGGCGCCCGCACGCCGCTGAGCCCGCGCCACACCGCGCCCGCACGGCGGGATTTGTTTATCCAGGTATGCGAAAGACCTATCGGCCGGCCGTCGAACCACCTGGTTCCGGTCGGCCCGGTCGTCCTACGATCAAGAAAATTGCTCGGGTCAGCTTTGAACCGGAGGAACTCGCATGCCCTCACTTTCTCCCGCCGCTATGGAAACGGAAAGGTTCCGGGCCTACGGCGCCCGCCATGTGGACGAGCTGCGCGACAGGTTCGGAATACCGGACCACATCGCCCGGTCCATAAAATCGCTCGCCGCGGTACTCCCGTTCCGCGTGAACGAATACGTCCTCGCGAATCTCGTCGACTGGGACAACATCCCGGACGACCCGATCTTCCAGATGGTCTTCCCGCAGAGCGGGATGCTCCGTCAGGAGGACGAGCGTCGGCTCGCGGCCCTGGTGGACGATCCCGACGCCAAGAAGGAGCTCCGCCTCACCGTCCAGCAGATCCGGGGGAGCCTCAACCCTCACCCCTCCGGGCAGAAGCAGCTCAACGTTCCGACCGTGGACGGCAACGAGATGCCCGGCATCCAGCACAAGTACCGCGAGACCGTGCTGTACTTCCCGGGCCAGGGCCAGACCTGCCACTCGTACTGCACCTACTGCTTCCGCTGGGCCCAGTTCGTGGGAGACGCCGACCTGCGCTTCGCCGTGCCGGAGCCCAGCCGCCTGGTGGAGTACCTGAGCCACCATCCCGAGATCGACGACGTGCTCGTGACCGGCGGAGACCCGATGATCATGTCGACCGACCGGCTGCGCAGCCACCTCGAACCGATCCTGAACGTACCCACGGTCCGGACCATCCGCATCGGCACCAAGTCGGTCGCCTACTGGCCGCAGCGGTTCGTGACCGACAACGACGCCGACGACGTACTGCGCCTGTTCGAGGAGATCGTCGCCTCCGGCCGCAACCTCGCGGTGATGATGCACTTCACCCACCCGCGCGAGCTGGAATCCGACCTGGCTCGCCGGGCCATCGCCCGCATCCGCTCCACCGGCGCCCTCGCCTACTGCCAGGCCCCCTTGGTGGCCCGCGTCAACGACGACGCGGAGACCTGGAGTGCCCTGTGGCGCGCCGAACTCGCTGCCGGGGCCGTGCCGTACTACATGTTCGTCGAGCGGGACACCGGCCCGTACGAGTACTTCAAGGTGCCGCTCGCCCGCGCCCACGAGATCTTCCGGTCCGCCTACCTGACCCTGCCGGGCCTGGCCCGCACCGTCCGGGGGCCGGTCATGTCGGCCACCCCCGGCAAGGTGATCGTCGACGGCGTCACCGAGAGCGCGGAGGGACGCTTCTTCCAACTGCGCATGCTCCAGGCCCGCGACCCGCAGCTGGTCGGACGCCCGTTCCGGGCGCACTACTCGGAGACCGCCGCATGGCTGGACGAGCTCCGGCCGGCCGACGACGCGCCCGCCGACATCGCCGCCGCGATCCGCGGCCCGCTGCCGCAGGTCACCGACGACATCGACTCGTCCGCCTGGCTCCGTCAGGAGCTCGCCCATGCCTGAGGCCACGCTCTGGCGGACGTCCCCCAACCTCGCGCTGAACCAACTGGTCGCAGAGCGCCGCGCGGCCGGTGACGACGTGGTGCACCTGGCCTTCGGCGAGTCACGGCTCCCCGCCTTCGGGCCGCTGACCGAACGGCTGGCCCGCGGCGCCGACCGCAACGCCTACGGGCCGGTGGCCGGCGGCGAGCCGGTACGCCGGGCAGCGGCCGGATACTTCAGCCGCCGCAACATGCCCACCGGACCGGACCAGATCGTCGTCGGCCCGGGCAGCAAGCCCCTGCTGATGGCTCTTCAGCACGTGCTTCCCGGCGACGTCCTGATCCCACGGCCGGCCTGGAACTCCTATGTCCCGCAGGCGCGACTGGCCGGCAAGACGGCATTCGAGGTGCCCATCCCGTCCGAGTGCGGAGGCATCCCGGACCCGGCCGCCCTGCGCGACGTGGTACGGCAGGCGCGCGCCGCCGGCGGCGACCCGCGCATCGTCGTGCTGACCCTGCCGGACAACCCGACCGGCACGCTCGCGCCGCCCGCCCTGGTCCGCGAGATCTGTGCGGCTGCCGAGGAACTCGACCTCGTCATCATCTCCGACGAGATCTACCGCGACATCGTCCACGATCCGGCCACCCCGTTCCTCAGCCCCGCCGAGGTCGCGCCCGAGCGCACCATCGTCACCAACGGCCTGTCGAAGACGCTGGCGCTGGGCGGCTGGCGCATCGGAGTGTGCCGGTTCCCGGACAACGCCTGGGGCCTGTCGGTCCGTGACGGGGTGACCTCGGTGGCCAGCGAGGTCTGGTCCACCCTGGCGGGCCCCATGCAGGAGGTCGCGGCCTACGCCTTCGCCGAACCGGAGGAGATCCGGCAGCGGTTGTCGGCCAGCGCCCGACTGCACGGAGCAGTGGCCCGAGCGGTGTACGAGATCATGGTGGACGCCGGCGCCACCTGCCGTCCCCCCACCGGCGGCTTCTACGTGTACCCGGACTTCGAGCCGCTGCGCACGCACCTCGCCTGGCGCGGCGTCACCGACTCGGCCGGCCTGCAGCGCCACCTGCTCGACACCTACGGCGTCCTGGTGCTGGGCGGCCACCACCTCGGCGACGACGCGGGCGCGCTCCGCTTCAAGGCGGCGACCAGCATGCTCTACGGCGAGACCGCCGAGGAGCAGGAGCGGTCCCTGGCGGCGGCCGACCCGCTGGCCCTGCCCCACGTCGAGCGCGTGCTGTCCCGACTCAAGGAAACCTTCACCAAGCTGAGCCAGTAGGCCGCACCCCGGCCGGTTCCCTCACACCGGGCCCGCCGGGGACGGCCCAGGCCGACGAGGAAGCAGCGAGCACCAGGGATGCCAACGACCGCACAGACCCTGCGAACGGACACACTCCCCGCCCGGGGAGCCGGGGCCGGACTGGCCCTGCACCCCTTCCTGGGAATCCGCCGGACCCGGCACTCCTTCGCGCGCGACCGCACGCCCGCCTTCTACGTGCTGGAGCAGCGCCGCGGTGCGGAACTGCTCCAGCGGGGCGTGATCGGCGCACTCGACCTGGGCACGGCGGAGCGGGCCGTCCACCCGCACGAGCACGTACTCCCGCAAAAGGTGGCCGTTCAGCGAAGCATCCTCCGCGCGGTCGGCGGCAGCCCTGAGCCGGTGCTGCTCGCCTGCCGGGGCGCCACCGGCGTGGACTCGGTGCTCGACCCCGTCACGGCGGGCCCGCCGGACACGGAGCTGTCCCAGCCGGACGGCATCCGTCACCTCCTGTGGCGGTGCACCGACCCGGACCAGCAGGCGGTGGTGGCCGCCGGCCTCGCCGAGCAGCCCGCCCTGCTGGCCGACGGCCACCACCGCTTCGCGGCGGCGCTGGAACACCGCCGGACCTTCGGCGGCCGGCCCGGGCCCTGGGACCGGTTGCCGGCACTCGTCGTGGACACCGCGGGCCACCCGCTCGGCCTGCGGGCCATCCACCGCCACCTGCCAGGCCTCCCCGCCGAGGAGGCCGCGGCCCGCGCCTCCACCGTGGCCACCGTCGAAGAGGTCACCCGGCCCGGGCCGTCCCCCGTACCGCGCCCGGGAGAGTTCATCCTGACCGGTGTCGGCGTGCGCCACTGGTCGGTCCGCGACGTCTCCGCCGACCACGTACGGTCCGCACTTCGCGGCCGTCCCCCGTCCTGGGCCTCCCTGGACACGGCCGTACTGCACCACCTGTTCATCGACCGGGTATGGCGGGGCGCCCTGAGCAGCCCTCAGATCTCCTACCTCCACGGAACGCCTCGGGGACCGCAACCCGTTCCGGCCGGAGGCACCCTCGTCCTGCTCGCCCCACCGACGGAGGCGGACGTCCACGACCTGGCGGGCAACGGCATCCTGATGCCCCAGAAGTCGACGGCCTTCGGACCCAAACCCCTTCCCTGGCTGGTCACTTACCACCACACCCACCAGACCCGCACGCGCGCTGGAAGGCACTGAGCCACTCCACCGCCTGTTCAAGCACTCCACACGTGTGGCTCGGGGCGCGTTCGGGCCGGGGGATCGGCTCAGAGGGCCACTACGGTCGGTTCGGTCGCCTTGACGCTGGTCCACACCGGAGTGCCGTCGGCGAGGCCGAGTTCGGCGGCGGCCTGCGGGGTGATCTCGGCGACGAGGTCCGGTGCCTGCTCCGAGGCGATCAGGACGCGGAGCCGGCTTCCACTGGTGGTGATCTCCCGTACCGTGCCGGGCCATACGTTGCGGGGGCTGCCGGTGGGCTTGTCCCGGTGGACGGCGACCGCTTCCGGCGCGATGATCGCGAGCGCGTCCGTGCCCGTCGGGAGCTGGTCCGCCACGACGAGCGTGCCGCCGCCGGTGAGCCGGATGCCTTCCGCGGTGGCGGTGCCCGGCCAGGCGTTGCGGCCGAGCATGCGGGCCACCCAGGGGGAACGCGGGTGACGGGTGACCTCGGTGGGCGGGGCGTCCTGGAGGGCGCGTCCTTCGTCGAGGACGAGGACCCGGTCGGCGAGTGCGACGGCTTCGACGGGGTCGTGCGTGACGATCAGGCACACGCCGCCGAAGCCGTCGAGATGGCTGCGCAGGGTGTGCCGGACATGGGCGCGGGTGGTCTGGTCGAGGGCGGCGAGAGGCTCGTCGAGCAGGAGGAGCCTGGGGTGGGCGGCCAGCGCGCGGGCCAGCGCGATCCGCTGGGCCTGACCGCCGGAGACCTGCGCCGGTTTACGGTGGGCGAGATGGCCGACGCCGAGCCGGTCGAGCCACTCCTGGGCGCTGCGACGGGCCTCGGCGCGCGGGACGCCGTGGGCGCGCAGGCCGTAGGCCGTGTTGGCGAGGGCGCTCAGGTGGGGGAAGAGGGCGCCGTCCTGCGGGACCCAGGCAACACCTCTGCGGTGCGGGGGGAGTGCGGTGACGTCGGTGTCTCCGAGCCGGAGTTCGGCGTGGGCGCGCGGGGTGAGGCCGAGGAGGGCGCGCAGGAGCGTGGTCTTGCCGGCGCCGTTGGGGCCGACGACGGCGATCGTGGTGCCCGGTTCGGCGTCCAGCGTGAGTCGGTTGAAGCCGGTGATCTCGGCATGCAGGGACCAGAGTTCCCGGGGAGCCTCGCGCCGTTGGTCGACGGGCCGGGGAACGGAGGCCGGGGCCACACCCGGTTCGGCGTCGTCCACCGCGGGCACGGGTGCGGGCGTGCGGTCGGAGGGTGTGCCGGTCCAGCGGCCGCGCAGAGCGATGAGGACGAGCATGGCGATGGCGAGCAGCAGGAGGGAGACCGAGGTCGCCGCTTCGGGCGCGTCCTGGAGGAGCAGATAGACCTGCAGGGGCAAGGTCTGGGTGGTGCCGGGCAGGTTGCCGGCGAACGTGATGGTCGCGCCGAACTCGCCCAGCGCCCGCGCCCAGGTGAGCGCGGCGCCGGCGATGAGGCCGGGGGCGACCATGGGCATCGTGACGGTGAAGAACACCCGCACCGGCGAGGCACCGAGTGAGGCCGCGGTCTCCTCGTAGCGGGGCCGCAGCCCGCCCAGCGCCCCTTCGAGGCTGATGACGAGGAACGGCATGGCGACGAACGTCGCGGCGAAGACCGCCCCCGAGGTGTGGAAGGGCAGCGTGATGCCGAACGTGTTCTCCAGCCAGGGGCCGAGGAGCCCGCGCCGGCCGAAGGCGAGCAGCAGCGCGACACCGCCGACGGTCGGCGGCAGCACCATCGGCAGCAGGACCAGGGACCGTACGAACGCCTTGCCGGGGAACGGGACCCGGGCCAGCAGCCACGCCAGCGGTACGCCCAGGACCAGCGAGAGCCCGAGCGCCCAGAACGAGACGATCAGGGAGAGCCGCAGCGCCTCGGTGGTTCCGGGGCTCGTGAGATGGTCCCCGAGTTCACCCCACTGTGTCCGTGCGAGGATCCCGACCAGCGGCAGCAACAGGAACGCGACGGCCAGCAGCGCGGGGATCGCGAGAGTGACCGGGGTGCGGGGGCCCGGTGCGCGACTGCGGATGCGTTTCATCGGAGATCCCTGGGACTCGCGGTGACGGAGATGCGGGAAGGAGGGCTGCCCTTCCCCCGAACGGGCAGCCACTTCACGTCGGTCGCCGGGACTACGGCTGCTGGAAGCCCGCGTCCCGGAGGATCTTCTGTGCCTCGGGCGAGGACAGCCAGGCGACGAACGCGGCGGCCGCTTCCGCGTTCTTGGACTGCTTCAGCGCGGCGGCCGGGTATGCGGCTATGGCGTTCTGCGCGTCCGGGATGTCGACGGCGTCGACCTTGTCCGGGGCCGATGCGGCGTCGGTCTTGTAGACGAGCCCGGCGTCGGCCTCGCCGAGTTCGACCTTGCTCAGCACGGCCCGGACGTTCGGCTCCTGCGAGACCGGCTTCACCGTGATCTTCTGGGCGTCGAGGATCTTCTTGCTGTACTTGCCGGCCGGCACCTCGGGAGCGGCGAGGACGACCTTCAGCTTCGTGTCCGCGAGGTCCTTGAGATCGTCGACCTTGTGGGGGTTGCCCTCAGTGGTGGCGATGACGAGCCGGTTCCTGGCGATGATCGCCGGCGTGGCGGTGTCCGCCTTCACGCTGTCCATGCTCTTGGTGTCGGCGGTGACCAGCGCGTCGGCCGGGGCGCCCTGCTTGACCTGGGCGACCAGTTCCTGGGACCCGGCGAAGGAGAACCTGATCCTCGTGCCCGGGTTCTTCTTCTCGTACGCGGCGCCCGCGGACTTGAACACATCGGTCAGTGAAGCGGCTGCCAGCACCGTCAAGTTGGCCGAGGGGGAACCGCCGACGGACGCGGTGACCGTCGCGTCGCCACCGTCCTTCCTGGAGCCGCCGCAGGCGGCGAGGGGGACCAGGAGGGCCGCGGTCAGTACGGCAGCGGCGGCGCGGCGTCCGGTGAACGTGAGAGACATGAAGACGGGACTCCTTGGGAACACGGCCGGCCTGGTGCCGTCCGTTGCGGGTGGTGGTGAGCCGCGCCGGTGACGGGCGACGCCGCTTGGTCGTGCAAGGGGTCAGGTGCGGTCGATGTGCACGCTGGTCGACTTCACGCGGGCGGTGGCCTGCATGCCGACTTCGAGTCCCAGTTCCTCGACGGCCTCCCGGGTCAGCAGGGACACCAGCCGGTGCGGGCCCGCCTGGATCTCGACCTGGGCCGCGACGTCGCCGAGTTTGACGGCGGTGACGATGCCGGGGAAGGCGTTGCGGGCGGAGGTGTAGGAGACGTCGTCCTCTCCACCGCCGCTCTGGGCGACCTCGATGGAGAAGGCGGCCAGATCGCGGCCGTCGATGAGACGGCGACCATTGTCGTCGCGATGGGTCGCGACCCGGCCGGCATCCGCCCAGCGGCGCGCTGTATCGGGACTGACGCCCAGCAAACGTGCCGCCTGTCCGATGGTGTAGGACTGCATACGCCACACGCTAGAGCTATTGATCTGGCATCTGCAAGTGCTGATGCGATTATCCATGGCAGATGCAAGTCGAGTCAGAGGAAGGTCCCAGAAGCTGTGACCGGTCGCTCGCAGGCGTCGCCATGCGCGCCCGTGCAGGTGTCGGGCGGGCGGTAGAGGCACTTCCGGCCTGGATGGCGCGGCCCAGGTGGGGCCACGGCGTCGGGGCAGCACTGGCCCGGGGAGTGGCGGGGCGTCCGCCATGAGGAGGGCGGCCGGGGGAGCGCTGGGGGCCGTATCCGTGACGGCGCCTCTCAGGTGGCGAACGCGTCCACGCCGGTCAGTTCCGCGGACAGTGCCCACAGGCGGGCCGCCTGCTGCGGATCCGTGGCCCACTCCTTGACGCCGACCCGGGAGCCGTCCGCCGGGGCGGGCTCGGCGATGTCGCAGTCCTCCAGGTAGACGCCGCCCATGCCGTTCAGTTGAGGGGAGGTCGCAGCCCACACCTGCGTGGCCGCACCCTGCTGCGGTGTCTTGAACGCCTCCGGGTGGAGTGGGTTGCCGTCCTCGTCGATCCAGCCCCGCTCGACCATCTCCTGCTTCTGCAGATGCCGCTGAAGGGGAGTCAGGATGCCACCAGGGTGCACCGAGAAGGCCCGCACACCCCGCTCCCGGCCGAGACGGTCGAGTTGCACGGCGAACAGCGCGTTCGCCGTCTTGGCCTGTCCGTACGCCTCCCACTTGTCGTAGCCGTGGCGCCAGTGGACGTCGTCCCAGCGGACGGGGGAGGAGTGGTGGCCGGTGGAGGAGACCGAGACGACGCGGGCACCGCCCGGTTCGATCGCAGGCCACAGGCGGTTGACGAGGGCGAAGTGGCCGAGGTGGTTGGTGGCGAACTGGGCCTCCCAGCCCGGCCCGACCCGGGTCTCGGGGCAGGCCATGATCGCCGCGCTGTCGATGACGATGTCCAGGGTGCGGCCCGAGGCGAGGAACCGCTCGGCGAAGGCGCGCACGCTGTCCAGGTCGCCGAGGTCCAGTTCGTCCACCTCGACACCGTCGATCCCGGCCAGGTTCTCCTGTGCCGCGCCGACCCGGCGGGCCGGGATGACGACACGGGCGCCGGCCTTCGTCAGTGCGCGTGTGGTCTCGACGCCGATGCCCGAGTAGCCACCCGTCACCAGGGCGAGCCGACCGGTGAGGTCGATGCCCGCGAGGACATCGTCGGTGCTGCTCCGGGCGCCGAAGCCCGAACCGATCTTGCGCTGCGGCGTGGTGCTGTCGCTCATGACGGCACGCTACGAATTCGAGTGCCCTCGAAGTCAAGCGGGCCCGCGGCTGCGGTCCGAACAGGCCGCGAACGAGGAAGCGGCCGCGACCGGACGGGCGAATCGTGCCCCGACGCACGATGCCGCTGCACGAGTGCACGAGTCACCCCGAGTGCGCGCCACCTGCGCGGTCTCGGCCCACGCGTTCAGGCGAGGGCGGCGGCCAGCAGGGCGAACGCGGCGACGATGACGGCGACGCGGACGTAGTGGAAGCGGTCCCAGCGGTTCATCTGCTGCTTCCAGTCGGCCGGCAGGCCCTCGGCGGTCCACGTCTTGACCCGGTTGTTGATCGGGACGAGCAGCAGGATCGACATGACCACGCTGAGGGTCAGCAGCGCGGCGGCGGTGACGACGAGACCGGCGCCGTGGTGGTCCCATCCGGCGATGGCCCAGACTGCGGCGAGGACGAGCGAGCCGATGTACCAGAACGGCATCACGGCGCCGAGCAGCCGGGCCCCGTGGGTGCGGCCGCGCAGGCCGTTGTCGCCGGGGAGCCCGTCAAGGATCGGGTTGACGAAGAAGGCGACGGAGAACTCCACGCCCACCATCACGCCGACGACCACGGTGGTGAAGACCTCGAGTGCATTGAGCATGATGACCACTCCTCGGATCTAGCGTTGCTAGGTGATGAGGCAACGCTAGTGCTGCTGCCGCTCGATTGTCTAGCGGTGCTAGGATCGAATCATGTCGGTACAGGAACGCAAGGAGCGCGAACGGGCGGGACGCGAACGCCTCATCTTGGCGACGGCCCGCGAACTCGCCGAGCAGCAGGGCTGGGACGCGGTCACCACCCGCCGGCTCGCCGAGCGCATCGAGTACAGCCAGCCCGTCCTCTACAGCCACTTTCGCGGCAAGCGCGAGATCATCGGCGCCGTCGCCCTCGAGGGTGCCGCCGAGATGGCCGCGGCGCTGCGGGCCGCGGCCTCCGCCGCGGACGGCCCGCGCGCCCGGGTCACCACCGTCGCCCGCGCCTACCTCGACTTCGCCGAACGCAACCCGGCGGTCTACGACGCCATGTTCCAGCTCGACGGCGGCCTGGCGTTCGCGAAGGAGGACACCCCGGAGCCGCTGAAGGACGCCTTCGCCGCCCTGCTGGAGAGCCTCGGCGAGGTCGCCGGGGACGGCGTCCACCCGGCGCTGTTCACCGAGGTGTTCTGGGCGGCCCTGCACGGGCTGGCGACCCTGACCCGGGCGGGACGGCTGCCGCCGGGGGACGCCGGGCGAAGGGTGGAGCTGCTGGTGGACCGGCTCGTCATGATCTGACGCACCGTCCGGGGCGGGCGGTCACCCGGGGTCTTCCGGCCCGGCCGACCGGCTTCAGGGACCGCCCCCCCCCGGACGGTCCCTGAAGCCTGACCCACCGGACACCCCCTAGTCCGCGACGTGCACCGGGGCGCCGCCCACGTACGTCCGTACGTACCGGATGCCGTGCAGCTCCCCGGGTGCGACGGCGAACGGGTCCCGGTCCAGCACCGCCATGTCCGCGAGCCGCCCGGGGGCGAGGACGCCGGCCTCGTCCTGGTGGTTCACCCAGGCCGAACCCGCCGTGTACGCGGCGAGCGCGTCGGTGAGGGTGAGGCGCTGGTGCGGCAGGAACGGGGGACGTGGTTCGGGCTCGCCCAGTTCCTCCGGCCAGACCTGGCGGTTCACGGCGACGTGGATGCCGTGCATCGGGTCGGGACTGGAGACGAACCAGTCACTGCCGGCCGCGAGCGTCGCGCCCGCCGCGTGGAGTGCGCCGAACGGATACTGGAGGGCGCCGCGCTCCGCGCCCAGGAAGGGCAGCGTGAGGTCGTCCATGGCGGGTTCGTGGGCGGCCCACAGCGGCTGGATGTTGGCGGTGGCGCGCAGGGTGCGAAAGCGCGGGATGTCGTCGGGGTGGACGACCTGGAGGTGGGCCAGGTGATGCCGGTTGCCGGTGTGGCCGTTGGCCGCGACGGCGGCTTCCAGGGAGTCCAGGGCCTCGCGGACGGCGCGGTCGCCGAGGGCGTGGAAGTGGATCTGGAAGCCTTCGGCGTCCAGGCGGACCGCGGCCTCCCGGAGCAGCGCCGGATCGACCATGGACAGCCCGAGACTGTCGCCGGGGCAGCCGCAGGAGTCCAGGTAGGGCTCCAGCATGGCGGCGGAGAAGTTCTCCACCACGCCGTCCTGCATGATCTTCACGCTGCCCGCGGTGAACCGCCGCCCGCCCTGCGCGGCCGCCTTCGCCCGGCGCGCGAGCAGCGACTCGATCTGCTCCAGGCCGGCTTCGCGGTCCCACCAGAGGGCGCCGCGGACACGTGCGGTGAGCGAGCCGTCCGCGTCGGCGGCCAGATAGGTGTCGAGCGGATCGGAGTTGCCGCCGTACGCGCCGACCAGCGCGTCCTGCCAGCCGGTGATGCCGAGGGAGTGGAGGTGCGCCTGGGCGGCGAGGAGTCCGGCGCGGGCCCGTGCGGCGGAGACCGGCGGGGTACGGTCGCCGACCAGCCCCATGGCGCCCTCGTGCAGCACACCGGTCGGCTCGCCGTCCGGGCCGCGTTCGATACGGCCGTCCGCCGGGTCCGGGGTGTCGCGGTCGACGCCGGCCAGGGCGAGCGCTCGGGCGTTGGCCCAGGCGGAGTGCCCGTCCCGCACCGGGAAGTACGCGGGCCGGTCGGGCACCAGCGCGTCCAGCAGCCCACGGGGCGGCAGCCCGCCCGGGAACGCGTCGAACGACCAGCCGCTGCCGACGATCCACTCCTCCTCCGGATGCGCGGCCGCGTACGCCCGGATGATCCTGCGGTACGCGTCCACGTCCCGCGCACCGGACAGGTCGCAGCCGAGCATCCCGATGCCCGCGAACACGGGGTGCACATGCGCGTCGGTGAACCCGGGGAGTACGAACCGCCCGTCCAGATCGACGACTTCGGTACGGGGCCCGGCCAGCTCGCGGATCTCGCGGTCGCTGCCGACCGCGGTGATCCGGTCGCCGGCGACCGCGAGCGCCGAGGCGCGGGCGCGGACGGGTCCGGCGGTCCAGACGGTGCCGTTGAGGAGGACGAGATCGGGGGCGGTGCTCACGCGGAGACTCCAGTGGACGAGGAAGCGGACATGGGTGCGGCTGCGGATACGGATGCGGGTGCGGGGGCGAGCGGGGACGCGGGCTGGGTGAAGTAGGCGGCCTTGCGCCGGTAGCGGGTCCAGAAGGCGGCGGGGACGCCGAGGAGGACGGCGCCGAGCGGGAGGGCGGTGAGGAAGCGCCCGTTCTCCGGGTCGAAGGCCATGTGGTCGACGGAGGTCCACTGCAGGTAGGCGACCAGACCGCCGAGGAGGAGCAGCGCCGTTCCGCCGAGCGCGGGCAGGACGCCCACGGCGAGGATGTCGCGCAGGCGTCCGCCACGCAGCTCGTGCCGGAAGGTGATCACGCACGCCCAGCCTCCGATGCCGTACATCAACGACACCAGGATGCCGACCGAGTTGACGACCGCGAGCACGACCTCGGAGAGTTCGCCGACGGCGAGCCCGGCCACGGAGAGCGCGACCGCGAGCCCGGCGGTGCGCAGGGTGGAGGTGACCGGGGTCCGGCGGGACGGGTGCAGCCGGGCCCAGCTGGGACCGAGCACACCGTCGCGGCCCATCGCCAGGGTGAGCCGGGAACCGGCGATCACCGAGGACTGCATGCAGGCGACGGTGGCGGCGAGCATCGCGGCGATCGCGGCGATCGCGCCGCCGGTTCCGTAGAAGGTGCGGGAGAGTTCGGTGATCCCGGCGAGCGGGTCGGTGAGCTGCCCGGGCGTGAGCGCGTGCAGGAAGCCGGCCGCGCCGATCAGGAACAGCACCAGTGTGACCACGATCGCGATCAGCCCGGCCCGGCCCGAGGACCGCGCCTCGGCGTTCTCCTCGACCACGCTGAAGGCGCTCTCCCAGCCCCAGAACATGTACGCGGCGAGCACCGTGGCGCTGAGCAGGGTGAGCGTGTCGGGGAAGGCGAACGGCGAGAACCAGGACACCTGCACGGGAGCGGCGTCCCCGCGTACGAAGGCGGTCACGACGACCGTCAGGACGACCACCGCGGACAGGCCGAGCAGCACCGACTGCACGGCGGTCGCGTCCTTCACGCCGCGCACCGCGCCGATCACGATCAGGCCGGTCCACAGCAGACCGGTGAGCGTGACCGCGAGTGTCGACTGCGTGCTGAACAGCCCTGTCTCGTGGGCAAGTTGGAGGGTGAACTGACCGGTCAGCTGGCCCGCGTAGGAGAGGAACATGATGTTGGTGGCGACCGAGGTCCAGCCGGTGAGATAGCCGGCCCACGGACCGAGTGCGCGGCGGACCCAGACGTACGCGGTGCCGCAGTTGGGGTCGCGGGCGGCGAGGCGGGCGTAGCCGCCGGACACGGCGAGGATCGGGAGCGCCGCCAGCAGGAACGCGGCGGGGAGCGAGGTCCCGGCGACGGCGGCGAGGAAGCCGAGTCCGATGCCGATGGAGACGGTGGGGCTGATGTTGGCGAGCGCGATGATCACGCCGTGGCGGGTGCGGAGGGTCTTGCGGAACTCGTCGTGGCGGGGGTTCTGGCCGTCGTCCATGCGCGGTCCTCCTCGTTCCGGGGTGAGGGAAGGAAAGCGCCCGCCGACCGAATAAGTCAACAGTGTGGGAAAAATATTCTCCCGGGTGGGATCACGGGCTTGCCGGGAGGTGTCGTGGCCTGGTCTCATCGGGTGCATGGGATCGGAAGGCACGGTGGTACGGGGCAGGGGGCGGCCGCCCAAGGTGGTCCTGGACGCGCCGATCATCGTGGACGCGGCACTGGCGCTCTGCGACGAACACGGCGCGGAGGCGCTGACCGTGAGGAAGCTGGCGGCCCGGCTCGGCGTGGACCCGTCGGCGCTGTACCGGCATGTCGCGGACAAGGACGAGCTGCACCTCCTCCTCGCGGACCGGCTCTTCGAGGAGATCCTGGAAACCTTCGCGCCGGCACCCGGCGACTGGCGGACGACCCTGCGCGACCTGGCGGTCGCCTCTCGCGAGACCGCCCTGCGGCATCCGGCGGCCGCGGTCGTCGCCACGTACCGGACAACGCGGCGACCCGCGGAGATGCGGATCGTCGAGCACATCCTGACCGCCTTCGCCGAAGCGGGCTGCGACCCTGAGCAGTCCGCCCTCCTGCACCGCGTCTACGGAGACTTCACCCTCGCCTGGTCCGGCATGGACGCCGCCTTCGCCACCCTCGACCCGGCGGCACAGGCGGGTGACGAGGCGGCCTGGACCCGCGAGTACGTGGCAGTCGACCCGTCCCGCTACCCGTCGATCGCGCGCAGCTCGGCCCATATGGCGACGATGACGGGGGAGCGCGTCTTCCGGGCGGCGCTGGAGGTGCTGCTGGACGGGCTGGGGGTGCGGATCGGGCGCGGCGGGCCGGCTGGTTGACCAAGCCCCGGAGGGTGCGGGTGCGTCGATGAGGCCCGCGCTGTCGGTTCGAGACGGCCGCCCCCTGAGTGATGGTCATACTCGTACGACTTGATCGGCCTGGCTTCCTTCGCGCGGGGTACAAGGGTGCGACCGGCACGGTGGAGGAGGCGTCATGGACAGAGGCAGTGCATCCGGTGAGGCTGGTCGGAGCGACAGTCGGGAGGAGACGGAGGACGAGCGGGCGGACCGTCGCTGGCAAGAACTCGTGCAGGAGATACGGGTCACGCAGACCGGCGTGCAGATCCTGTTCGGCTTTCTGCTCACGGTCGTGTTCACGCCCGCCTTCCAGAAGCTGGGCCAAACCGACAAGACCATCTACATCGTGACGGTCGTCCTGGGCGCTCTGGCCACGGGAGCCCTCATCGGCCCGGTGGCGTTTCATCGCATCGTTTCAGGGCGGCGTATCAAGCCGCTGGTGGTCGCATGGGCGTCGCGACTCACGTTCCTGGGGTTGGTGCTGCTGCTCGCCACTCTGATCTCGGCGCTGTTCCTGATCCTGCGCACGGCAACGCACGACGGCTTCGTGCCCTACCTCGTTGCCGGGGTTTTCGCCTGGTACCTCGCCTGCTGGTTCGTCCTTCCCCTCTGGGCCCGCTTTCGCTACACCTCGGCTGACTCCTCGGACACCCCCTAGCGTGCGCGGGCGCCGGTGTGGGTGGTGAAGCGGTATTCGACGGTGAACGGGAGCTCGTCGAGGTCGAGTGCTCGTCGCAGCCGGGGCAGCCCGTGGGTGTTGAGGCGGTGGTTGATGGTGGTCAGATCACCGCCTTGTTCGGTGCTGATCACTATGGCAAGGGTGGGATTCCGGCTGGTTCCGGCGAGGGTGGCGCGGGCGTGGTGGACGCCCGGGTAGGTGGCGACGTCGCTGAGGAAGGGGGCGGTGGCAGTGTTGGCGGTCAGTTCGGTGTTGCCCTCTTCGGGGTTGTGCTCGAGATGCCATGTGCGGGTCTTGGGGCGGCGGGCAAGTTGTGCGGCGAGCCAGCGCAGGACGAGCAGTCCCAGAATGACGGCCGTGGCGGCGGTCACCCACAGCATCCAGGTGGGCGGGTCGGCGGTGGCGGGAATGAGTGGGGCGCCTGAATCGAGGAAGCCGAGTCGGCTGAAGTGAGCCGCCACGGCGAAGAAGCCCGAGCCGAGCAGAAGGAGGCCGAAGACGGCCAGCAGGGCGCGGTTGAGGCGGGCCGGGCGGTTGAGGCTGGTCATGGTGCGTTCCTGGTGGCATGGAGCTTGATCTTCGTTGCCGGACGGGTGAGTGGGGTGACCTCGTCGAGGCGCTGGTCGAGGGCGCCGCGGACAGCACGGGTGAGTCCCGCGGTGTTGGTCCGGTCCGTGCGAATACGGGCGGTGATCGTGCGGCGTCCCAGTTTCAGCTTTGCTCTGCTGACCCCGTCGACACTCGCGGCGGTGTTCTGCAGGGCGCGGCGCAGGCTTCGCCTGGTGACGCCGGCGTCCACGTCCCCGGTGAGCGGCAGGACGGTCGGTTTCCCCGGCAGGAATGCCGCAAGCAGCAGGACGAAACCGAGGAGGACAGCTGCGGCACCCGCGGCGAGGACGGCGGTGTCGTTCCAATGGAGGCCGTTCAGGGCGTCGGTGACCGAGCGGTAGCTGACGAGCGGGCGCCGACCGATGATCGACTGAATGGCCACGATGGCGGTCAGGACGCACGCGGCGAGCAGGACCAGCGCGGTGAGCGTGGCGGGAATGGTGCGGCGAGGTCGGCGTTTCACAGGACCCTCCTGGTGGAGGAGTCGGGGGGACGCAGCGCTGTGACGGTGATGTCCACGCGGGTCACGGTCAGACCGGTGAGGTCCGCAACCCGGCGCACCACGTGTGCGCGGGCGTCCTCGGTGGCGTGGGCGACGGATTCCGGATAGACGACGGACAGGCGAACGTCGAGCGCCACGTCCGAGTCGTCACTGACCTTCGCGGTGACCCGGGCAGGGTCTTCCGGGCGTTGCCCAGGGACCGATATGCCGAGCACCCGGCCGACGGTCCCGCCGATGTGCTCGACTTCGGTCAACACCCGGGCGGCGATGCGTTCGACAGTGCGGTCGGAGATGGTTGTGCGGCCGCGTTGCGCCGTGCCGGTCCCGGCCTCGACTGATGTGGCCGCGCGGGTCTCGGCCTCAACCGACGTGGTGGTCGCGGTGTCCATGGAAGTCGTCCCTGTCACGGCCGGTGAACTGGGCGAGGTCGAGTTTGCCGTCGAGGTAACGCCCCACCAGCAGCCCGACCGTTCCGAGAACGAGGACGATGAGGAAAGCGTCGAAACCACCGAACGCGGCGGCGAGGCCGAGTACGAGACCTGTCAGCAGCCCCATCTGAGTGGACGTCATGTCGGATTCTCCTTGGTGTGGGTCCGTGTCTGGCGGCTACTGCACGCGGTCTCCAGTCCCCTGGTCGTCGCCGTCACCGTCTTCACTGGGGATATGGACATCATTGACATTGATGTTGACCTCGACGACTTCCAGGCCGGTCATCTGCTCAACGGCGTCGATGACGTTGTTGCGGACGTCCTGGGCCAGATCGGGGATGGACACGCCGTACTCGACCAGCATCTGCAGGTCTACGGCCGCCTGCTTCTGACCGACCTCGACGGAGACACCCTGGCCGGCGCTGGCGGAGGCTCCGGGGATACGTCCCTTGACCGCACCGAACGCACGCGCCGCTCCGCCGCCCAGCTCGTACACGCCGGGTACCTCGCGGGCGGCGATCCCGGAGATCTTCTGGACGACGACGTCGGCGATGGCAGTGTTGCCCTGCCCGGATGCTTGTGCAGTGGAGGCCTCTGGTGCGCCGGCGGTGGTCTTGGCCGAGTCACCCGCGGCGAAAGTGGAGTGCTCGGCGCTGTTCGCGGTGGAGGGGTTCGTCATGGTGCTCTCCTCGGTTCCCTGGTCTGGACGAGGCAGCTCCGCGCTCGTCACACCTGAAGGACCCGTGCCGAGGGAGAACGTCATGGCCCTCTCAGGCAGCGGCGTCGCCGGCGTGATCGAGAGGAGTGAAGGCGGCGGCGTCGATGTCGGTGACGACCAGGCGCAGCCTGGCGTCCTTCCACCGGGTGTCCCTGACGGCCATGTGCACGGCGGCCTCGGCTTCGCGAAGGACCGGAGGCAGGGGGAGCGCCAGGGCGACGACTCGGATCTCGATGAACCCGTGGTTGATGCCCACGGCCAAGGAGTCGAGGTTCCACGGCACGCGCGAGCCGATGTGGGTGGTTGAGGGCGTTGCCGGGCGCAAGCCGGGGACCTTGCCCAGGGCGGCCAGGAGCGAGCGGGTCATCTCTGTTCGCGGTGTCACCACACACCGGTCCCGTCCATGCCGATGTCCATGTCCATCTCCATGTCCATGATCGACACCACGACGGCCTGTGGGGTGAGACCTGTGGCGTCGGCGACAGCACGCGTGACCTCGCGCTGGACGGCTTGTGCCACCGCCGCAGCCTGGTGCCCACCGGCGCTGACCAGGTCGACGGACACGCGCAGTATCGATGGCACGACCGAGCGGCGGTCGGCCGTGACTCTCACGCCCTCGGTCGAGGCCGGGGCAAGGCCTTTGATCTTCTGGCGTGTTGATCGGGCCACCTGGGAGGCGAGCCCGGTCAAGCCGGGTTCGAGGCGCACGACACCCGGGACGCCGACAGCGGCTCGAGCGGCGACGGCGGCGATCACGGGCTCGGCGATGACCCACTGGAAGCGGGGAACCCCTGCCTTGTCGTCCGGCACGGTCGTTGTCATGGCGAGCACCGTGTCCTTGTGCTGCGGTCTCTCTCAACGGTCTGCTGCCCGATCGCGGCGGTGTCATGCGTCGTAGACGTCCTCCACGGTCAGGTCCAGACGCGCCAGGGGCATCCCGACCCGCGCTGCGGCGGCTGCCCGTACCCGCTCGCGCACCTCGTCGACAGCGTTGACGGAGAACCTGCCGTAGGCCACCGCGAGGCTCATCGACACCTCCATCGCGCGGCCCGCCTCAATGACGGCGATCCGGCAGCGACGAGCGCGTACACCGTCGACGGAATCGGCGGCGCGCCGCAGCACCGCAGCGACCACTTGCTCGCTGATGCGCACGCCGCCCGGCTCCGTGCTGGGCAGCGGGAGCATGTGGTGACGGCGGACCTCTGCGCGTACCGCGGACATGATCCGGCCGGTCAGGCCCAGCGAAGGCCCGGTCTCCTGCGATGCCAGCTCGCCCGTCACCGCCCGAAGCGCCATCAGGCTCTCCCGAGTCGCAGTGCAGTACTCGCACGTGAGCTGATGCGCGTCAGCGACGTTGTCGTTGGTCGGATCGAGCCGTTCCCACACCGTCTCGACATCGCGGCCGCACGGCAGCACGTAGCTCCGGGCGTCGCTCATCTCCATGGGGACATCGCCTCCGCCAACTGCGCTCGAGCGCGCGCTATGCGTCCGCGCACTGCCGTCTGAGTCGTGCCCGTGGCCCTGGCGATGTCTTCGTAGGAGAGCCCGTGAACCTCCCGCAACAGCCAGCAGGCACGCTGTTCGGGCGTCAGCCGTGTGAGCGCCGCTGCGAGCGCGATCAACTGCTCACTGACCTGTGCCGCCCGCTCGGGCGACCCCGCTGCATCGATGGATTCGCGACGGTCCAGGTCGGCTTCCGTGACAGGTCTGCGTGCCCGGATGATGTTCAGACACCGATTGGTCGTCGTCCGGTAGAGCCAGCCCACGAAAGCTCTGCCGTCCCGCAACTGCCCGAGTCGTCGCCAGGCGGTCAGGAACACTTCCTGCACCACATCCTCGGCGTCGCCCCGGCTCGCGAGCATATGCAGTGCCAAGCGGTACATCGGACCCTGGTAGCGGCGCACCAGCACCTCGAAGGCCCGTATGTCGCCGTCGCGGGCACGGACCACCAAGGTGGCGTCGTCCAGTGCCACCTCCGGGGTGGGGGAGGCGGGATGTGAACCGACACCGGCAGGCGATGTCACCTGCACAACCTTCCTGCGCCAGGCATGCTCTCGGGCCCTTCTCCCGGACCTGCTGGAACACCGGTCTCCCGGACCTGCTGGAACGCCGGCCGAACCGCGCCGGGCAGTAGTAGGACACAACTGCCGCGTCATCGTCACGGCACACATCAAGTGTCTGCCGTCCACGGGTCTGGTGGAGCAGTTGGTCTGACGGCCGGCGACCGGCGACGACCCCGGACTGCCGCAGTTGCCCCGCGTCCCCAGCAGGACGCGCAACTTCTCAAGATGCGACCGCATGGATTCGGGCGAAACTGGTGAGTAGAGGACCGGCATTGAGCGATGGCTCTCGTGCCGAGGCGACCGACCCCGTCGTGGCCGCAATCACCGAGCCGTAGATGGCCGGCCCCGCCCGACGTGAGCAGGACCAGGTTCCTTTCGGTGCGCTCCAAGAATCGGCTGCTGTGGGCCGCCGTAGGGCAGAGACCACTGGTAGCAGCAGTTTGTGCGGCACGGGCGGGTCCCTGAGGGAACGATGAAGGTGACGTGCGCATGGACGATCAGACCAAGATGGCTCTCGCCGCGGCGATCGCCGGCGGTTACGTGCTGGGCCGTACGAAGAAGGGCAGGCTCGCCCTGAGCTTGGGGACGTATCTGGCGGGCAGACGGTTCGGGCTTGAGCCGCGCCAGCTCGCTGTCGAGGGAATGCGCAGGCTGGGGGAGATTCCCCAGGTCGCCGAACTGCAGGACCAGCTGAAGGGCGAGGTCCTCGAGGCCGGCCGCAAGGCAGTGACAGCTGCTGCCACGCGCAGCATGGGGACGCTTGCGGACACGCTGCGTGACCGCACGGCCAGCCTCGGGATGAAGGAAGAAGAGGAAGAGCCGGAGGAGGAGTACGAGGACGAGGAGGAACCGGAGGAGGAGTACGAGGAAGAGCCGGAAGAGGAGGAGGAAGAGGAGGAGGAAGAGGAGGAGGAACCAGAACGCGAGCGCCCGCAGCGCCGGAGAAGCTCCCGGAAGCCGACTCGGTCCGGCAGGGATACCGGGTCCAGGCGTGAGAGGCCACCCTCCGACCGGAGTTCTTCCAGGGCAGCGGCGAAGGAGCCGGCCCGGAGGAAGAAGACCTCCGCGTCGAAGCCGGCAGCGAAGAAGGCAGCCCCGGCAAAGAAGTCCGCCACCACGAAGCGGGCCCCCGCGAAGAAGGCGGCGGCTTCAGGGCGGGCGGCGAAGAAGACGTCCACGCGCGCCGATCGCCGGAGGTAGTCCGCCATGGCCGGGAAGCAGACGAAGCAGCCGGACGTGGAGGCGGGGTTGGGCGGACTGGGCGAAGCGTTGTCTGGTTTCGTCGGTTCACAGGTCGAACGGCTTGCGGAGAAGGCCGGCGACAAGCTCACGGATGTCACTGATCAGCTCACCGACGTCGCCGACAACGGCGGGTCGCTGCTCAAAGTCGGCTCGCGCATCCTTGGGGGCGAGTCCCCCGTGAAGGCGTTCTTGTCCGAGAAGGCCAAGGGCATCAAGGACAGCGTGGTGGACAAGGCCAAGGAAGCGTTCGGCGGCGGCAAGGGCAAGTCCGGTAGCAGCGGCAAGAGCATGAACATCATCGAGGTTCTCGACGTCGGCGTGCCCCTTCGCACGGCCTACGACTACTGGACGCAGTACGAGGAGTTCAGCAGCTTCACCAAGGGTGTTCACGGCGTCTCGAAGAGCGACGAGATGACCAGTGACTGGAAGGTCAAGGTCGGCCCCTCCTCCCGCAGCTTCAAAGCGACTGTCCAGGAACAGATCCCGGACGACCGGATCGTCTGGACCTCGGAAGGCGCCAAAGGGTCGACCAAAGGTGCGGTCAGTTTCCACGAACTCGCACCGACACTGACGCGCATCGTCCTGGTCGTGGAGTACTTTCCGTCCGGATTCTTCGAGAAGACCGGCAACCTGTGGCGGGCTCAGGGCCGCCGGATGCGGCTGGACTTCAAGCACTTCCAGCGGTACGTCACTCTCACCGAGGAAGAGCCGGAGGGCTGGCGCGGCGAGATCCGGGACGGCGAAGTCGTCATGTCACACGAAGAAGCCCTGGAAGAGGAGGAAGAGGAAGAGGCAGCCCAGGACGAGGACGCGGAGAACGACGACGAGTACGAAGCCGCGGACGACGAGGACGGCAACACCGAAGACGAAGAAGAGGACGTCGACGAAGACGAATGGGAGGACGAGGCCGATGAGGACCGGGAGGAGTGACCCCCGGTGCGCGACGCCCCTGCCATCGGGCAGGGCGTTGCTCGAGATGGTCTGTTTCAGGATGCCTCTTGATCGGCGGGTTTCTCGATCTCGGTGGTCACCCGTGCCCTTCGGAAGAGCACCGGGAGCCACAGGAGGCATGCCAGCAGAGGGACCGCGGCGTAGGTGGCCATGCCCGCACTGGAGCCCAGTCCGTCCATGAGCGCGCCGAGGGCGAGATAGCCGATGCCGATGAGCGCCGACTCCACGAATGCGATCATCGACAGCAGGCTCGCCCGGTGGCGTGACGGCACGGCCTCGTTGAACACGTTGTCCACGATCACGGCGGTGATCTCGGGAATTCCGACCAGGACCAGGAACGCGGCGATGGTGACCCAGACAAGGCCGAGGCCGCTCAGGCCGAGAGCCGCGGCGAGCGTCAGGAGAGACACCGGGACCATGACCCGATACCCGATGCGCCGGTCCGCGCGGTCCGACAACAGCGGAATGAGCCCGCCGGCGAAGAATCCCGCCGAAATGACCACGCTGACCCATGCGGTGCCCGCTCCCTGATCGGAGAGGGTCTTCTGCGCAAAGATGATGTACGGCGTCAATGTCGCATGCATCAATCCGGACACCACGACAAGCGTGACGAGAGCCGGCGTGGCCACCCGGAGCATCGCCCGCCATGCGGTGGCGTCGCCGCGCTCCCCGGCTCCGTCCTGCTCGTCCACCGCGTCCGCGCCGCGGATCTCCGGCACCCGTGACATCAGCACCACCACAGCGAGGGCGAGGCACGCCGCCGAACCGACGTAGACGACTCCCCAGGAGATCTGCTGCAGTTGGCCGCCGAGGACGATGGCGGCTCCCGAGGTGACCGTCCCGAGCATGGTGAACCGGGACTTGATCTTGACGTAGCCGGCCGTTGCACCACGACGCACGAGCAGGTCGTACAGCAGGGCGGTGTCCGAGCCGGACACACATGCCATGCCCACGCCCTGCCCGATGAACAGGGCCAGGAACACCCAGTAATGGGAGAACGTCCCCTGGCCGAGCAGACATCCAGCTATCAGCATCTGGCCGATCACGATGCTGGCACGCCTGCCGATTCGGTCGGCGATGACTCCCGTCGGCAACTCCGCAAGTCCGCTGACCAGGTAGAGCAGTGTCTGGAGTAGGGCCACTTGCGCGGCGGAGAAGCCTCGCTGCTGAAGGAAGAGGACGAATACGCCGCGCTGGAACAGCGTGTTGGCGAGCACGGCGTATACGTAGAACGGGCGCGTGACACTTCGTGCTTCATTGTCGACTACAGCCGCCCCGCCAAGGGCCTCCGTGGTGCCGGTCATGCTGCGGGCTCCCTGGTGACTCCGGTGATCATCAGTGTTGAGCCTCCGCCGCAGACCGGAACCTCCAGTCCATACTTTGCGCAGGATATGCTGCGCCTCATTCAGCCAGACAACGGTGCGCGGGCCGACCTTCTGGATGTCAGCCAGTGCGGACTCGGGCCGGGTGGGATCAAAGGGATGCCACAACCGCCAGCCCTCACGGAGCAGTTGAACTGCTTCCCAGCACGCTCGGGTTTCTCCGCACGACGAACTGCCCACCAGCATCGCCATCCCGCTGTGCCCAGTCTCGCCCCGAAGTACCAGCCCACGCAGATCCTCGTCGTGGGACCGCGGGATGGACGGAGTAAGGGCGGGCAGCGACGAGAGACCCTTCGACCTTGCGGCGCCCACAATCGGGTCGTCGTCGTAGTGCAGGGTGCGGCTGCCCTGGAACCACTGCCCCGGCGTCGCGTCAACGCTGTGGTGGACTTCCAGGTCGAATGGGTCCAACTGGTCGATGGCACGCCCCACGGCCGTGGCCATGTGGTGCTTGCCAAGTGCGGCTTCGGCCTGGGCCTGCTGCACGTCGGCCCGCACGGTATTGGCCCTGTGCCGCGCCGCCGCCGAGTGCTGATCACGCCACCACAGGGGGTCGAGCACATGCGCTTCGGATGCCGTCGGCTCAAAACCTTCGGCAGCAGCCGCAACACGCAACTGCTCCACCATCTTGACCAGAGCATCGACCTTCTAGGGGAAGCGGCTGCCATCCAGCCAAGCCCCGATCGTCGTCGCCACAGGCCTCCCAGCGCCCCGTGACAAGGCCCGCAGACTGACACGCCGCGCGAGGTGCTCGCCATGGATGGCTCCGAGCCGCTGCATAGCAGCGAAGAAGGCTTCCTCGCTCCCTGCGCTGTCCCACCCCCTGTCCTGCCCAGACCCTGAACCGCCCCGGTTCGAATGGAGACTCGATTCCATGTAAGGATCAGAGTCATGGCACGTCCCTCCTCCTATCCGCCTGAGCTGCGCAAGCGCGCGGTGCGCATGGTCGCCGAGGTCCGCGGTGACTACCCGACCGAGTCCGCCGCGATCAACGCGGTCATGGTGAAGCTGGGCATCGGCTCGCGCGAGACGCTGCGCAAGTGGGTCCGGCAGGACCAGATCGACTCCGGACAGCATCCGGGGACGACGACGGAGGAGTCCGAGCAGATCAATTCAGTACACCAGCCGGGCCTTCACCGACGCCTGCCGCCAGGCCGGCGTCCGCCAGTCCATGAGCGCGATCGGCAGCTCGGCGGACAACGCGCTCGCCGAGTCCTTCAACGCGACGTTCAAACGCGAGACGCTTCAGGGCCGCAAGACCTGGTCCAGTGAACGCGAGGCCCGCCTCGACGCGTTCGGCCGGCTCAACCGCTACAACACCCGACGCCGTCACTCCCGCCTCGGACAACGCAGCCCCATCGCCTACGAGACAGCACTCGACACAACATCAACTACCCTGGCCCAAGCCGCATAGCCCGTGCCCAAGATTCCGGGTCAAGGCCCGTGGTGGGCGGAACACGACGTGTACCAGCCGAAGTACGGCTCCAAGCGATACCACCACCCACTCGTCGGGGAGCTGACCCTCGGCTTCGAAGCCTTCACGCCCATGGGAGACCTCGACCAGACACTCGGCCTGTACACCGTCGAACCCGGATCACCGTCCGAGAACGCCCTGCGCCTGCTTGCCAGTTGGACCGCCGACAGCACGTACACCCAGCCCGGAGAAGGCTTGGGGGGTGCGCCCGGCCGCGGGGCGGCGGGGCGGGCCTGAGGGCGGTTGCAGTGGAGTACGCGGGCGCGGTCGTGCCACCGCACGCGGCGGCTCGCCTACGGCGCTGCGGGACGGGGCGGGTGCCACATGGCGTGTGGCACAACTGCACGTGTACGGGGTGCGATGGGGGGCACGCGCACACTCGTGCCCCGCCCGCGGGCGATGCGCGCCGCAGCGCCTCGCCCACGGGAACGACGGGGCGCGGACGCCACGGAATCGGTGAAGGAAACGGTGAAGGGGGACGCATGAGCACGATGAAGTTGAAGAGGCAGGGGAAGGTACCGCTCGTCTACAAGCCGGTCGGTTTCGCCCTGAGCTGGGGCGGCGGCGCGCTCGCCGGAATGGCGTTCCAGAAGGCGTGGAAGGTACTGCGGAACGAGGACAACGCGCCCGACGCGTTGGACCGTGACCGGGGTTGGGCCGAGATCCTGCTGGCGGCCGCCGCGCAGGGCGCCATATTCGCCGTCGTCCGCAGCGTGGTGGACCGCTCCGGGGCCGAGGTTGTGCACCGTGCGACGGGTGTGTGGCCCAGCGGCGAAAGGACCGGCAGGGACTGACCCAGGTCGGCCCGCACGACCCGTCGAGCCGTCCCCGGCCCGTACGACCCGCAGGACTCCTTCGCGTACTCCTCCGCAGGGGAGGACGGCTCAGGAGTGGGCGAGCGCCCAGTCAAGGGCGTAGTCGGCGATCTCCTGCCAGCCGTCTTGGACGGGCATCAGGTGGGAGCGGCCGGGAAACGCCTTGACCTCGGTGGTGGTGCCTTCCGCCTTGTAGCGCTTGGCGTTGGACTTCTGGACCTTGGGCGGCATGAGGTGGTCGTGCTCACCGGAGAGGAACAGCAACGGCGCCCGCTCGGCGTTGTGGAAGTCCACGTACGTGTCAGTGCGGCCGGGGCGGAAGTTGGCCTGAGCGCTGCCCCATACGATGCTGCCCGGTGCGGGGATGTGGTAGCGCTCATACGTGGTGCGGGCCTGGTCCTCGGGAAACGTGTTTGCGAAGGCGTAGCGCCATTGGCCGAAGTCCAGCCCGACGGCGCGGTGCCGGTTGGCCGGGTTCTTCAGGACGGGGTAGAGGGACCGGATCTGGGACAGCGGTACGGCCAGCACGCCCTCGGCGGGCGCGGAGTTGATCGCCACTCCGGCGGCGCCGAGGCCGCGGTCCAGGAGGATCTGGGTGAAGGCGCCGCCGGCAGAGTGTCCCATCACTATGGGCGGCCGGCTCAGTCCCGTGATCAGCTTCTCAAGGCTGGAGATGATCGCCGGAACGGTCACGGACTCGATCGGGGCCGGGTCGGCGTTGAGGGCCTCGACCTCCACCTCGAATCCAGGATACGACGGCGCGATGACGCGAAAGCCCCTGCTCTCGTAGTGGTCGATCCAGCCCTCCCAGGCGCGCGGCGTCACCCAGAAGCCGTGGACGAGGACGATGGTGTCGGGTTGCATCAGTGTGCTCCTTAGGAGGGGGCCGATGGCCGGTCATGGGTGTCGAAGGACGAGGCGAGGCAAGGCGCGACCTCATCGCCGGATGCGACGGGTGCGAGGGCGGGGATGACGTTGTCCGCGGCTGGGATGACCTATCTGGAGGCGGGTCTGCCTCGGCCATAGCCGACGCGAAAGGGGCCCAGCCTGATCTCCATGCCACGTTCGCCATGAGTCCCACCACCTCTCTGTCCCGGCGTTTCGATCTCCACTGTTAGACCGAGAGGATCGGAGATTGTGACACCGGGGCCCAAGAGATTGCCTCTGGGGCAAACTGGGCTGACCCCGGTCGGAGACCCCGCCCGTAGGCGGGGACCAGCTGTGGCACGTGGACGAGGCGGTCGGCTTGCGGCATGCGCGACCCGTCGGCACAGCTGGTGGAGAAGCAGCCGATGCATCTCCTGGCCCGGCACAGCAACGGGGCGGTGAACACGGAGACCAAGTAGTGGTACGCCAAAAGTCGGTGACATGGTCTTCTTCAACTCGGGCGGCAGAGGCGGATGGGACCACGCCGGTGTCGTCACCAAGATGGCCAACGGAAAGGCCGACGTGAGCGCACACAGCAACAACCGTCTGAACCAGCGCCTTGACGTCGACGTCAACAGCCAGAGAGGCACGTGGTCGCACATCGTCCAGTCAAGCGGGGGTGGTACTGATGCCCGGACTTCCGTACGTAGATGGGTCATGGCGGCGGTCCTGGCCCTGTGCATCGGAGCGGCCGGCGCCACCTGGTGGCTGGTCCGCGAGCCCGCCCCCTACGCGATACGCCCGCTTTGAACGTCACCGTCCGGCCCGTGGAGTCCCGTTACCCCGAGGCGGAGGAGGTCGCTCGTGAGGTCGAACTACTCGTCAAGGTGTACGTCCAGCGCCTTCAAGCCGGTGACGCCTCGGACCTCGCCCGTATCGGCGCTCCGTGGTACACCGACAAGGAGCGGGCGGCACAGCGCCTGATCGCCAGGTACGGCGTACACGCCGAAGAGCCGGTCGAAGCAGTCGTATCGGACCCCGTTGCACCGGGTCTGGCCACCGTCGAACTTCGCTTCGGCGACGGGCGGCGACAGGTGGTGGATCTCACCCAGTACGACGATGTGTGGTGGCTGGCACTGGGGAACGGTGATCCTGCAAAGCCGTAGGCACCTGCTTCCCACGTGAGCGCAACTGCTGCCCACAAGTGCTCTTGTGGGCAGCGGTTGCTGCATGCCCTCGATGCGCGGACTGAGCCGGCGTCACAGTTCCCGGCGCATGCAGGCCCGCGACCACCGGTCCAGGCCGTGTGCCGCTTCGCGCCGACGGATCTCCCGCAGACCAGGGGTGTGCTTGTTGTCGTCCAGGAGCCGGAAACCCAAGCGCGCGTAGTAGGGGGCGTTCCACGGGACCTCGGTGAACGTGGTGAGGGTCAGCGCGGGCGCTCTCTCGCTCCTGGCCTGGGCGGCCAGATGGTCCAGCAGCAACCGTCCGATGCCGCGGCGCGCGCTGTCCGGGTGCACCGAGACCTGCTCGACGTGGAGGTTGCCGTCGACGCGGTCGGCGATCAGGTAGGCGACCGGGGTGTCGGCGTCGTTGGCCGCGACCCATGCCAGCCCGGCGTGGTGGTAGCGGGCGAGCTCGCCGAGCGTGAGTGGCTCGTCGTCGGCAATCTCCGGCATGCCGATGTCTCGGAAGCACTGCCCGGCGGCCCTCTCGATGTCCTGGAGGGCGGGCAGTTCGTCTATGCGCACGGATCGGATATGCATGGATGCATTCTCCAAGGCTGGCCCGAAGTCGCCACCGAGTTAAGTGTCCCCTGACGGCGGTCCACTGACGTTGGCGTGCTCCACGCGGACCTGCATCGACGGGCCCAAGCGGTGCTCACGCCAGATGCCACGTACACCTCCTCCCTCTCACATCGCAGCAAGGCGAACGTTGCCTGATGCGGCATCAGGTGCCGGCGGCAGTTCGGGCTTGGATGCCGTCGCAGCCCGATCGACGACGGCTGGACGCCCGCCGGGGCGCGCCCGGCCGCCGCCGGGTCCGGTCAGCTCGTCACGGCCGCGTCCTCCTTGTCCCGGTCCTGGGTGATCGTCGCGATGCGCAGCGCTGCCACCAGGTCCCCGTGCGCGCCGCGCCGTCGTCGAGCCGTACCCCGACCGCGTCGGTATCCCGATCCACGAATGGGACATCGCTGACGTCGTGGCCGCCGCGCTCGTCGAGGACCGGCACGTCGGCACCGCCTACACCCTGTCCGGTCCGCAGGAGGTCACCCACCGCGAGCAGGTGGCCGCGATCGCCGAGGCCATCGGCGAAGAGGTCCGCATCGAGACGGCGACCGCGGCCGAGGCCCGTGCCTTCTACCACGAGCAGGGCGGCTGGGCCGCGGCGAACGCCGACTTCCTCTTCGGCTACGAGGACTACTCCGGCGTCGAATCGGTCCCCAGCGAGCCCGGCGACGCGGAGCAGGCGGAACCGGAGACGGCCCCGGGGACGCTCACCGCCGACGCGGTCACCGGCCGACCCGCGCGCTCGTACACCATATGGGCGCACGACCACGCCGACGACTTCCGCTGACCGCCGGCGCCTCCGACCTGCGCGGGGGCACCTCCAGCGCGATACGAGCCGGATCCACCGGCCCGCCCCTACGGTGACCTCCCCAACGGAAGCCACTGGCGGAGGAATTGGGGATGCGGGTCCTGTTCACGACGTCCGAGTGTGCACGCTGGCTGGATTACAGTTTCGGGGGCGACGCCGACGAGGAATCACAATGGAACCTTGCGCTTGAGGAGCTGGAACACGGAATGTGGTGAAAGCCGCCTTCCGGCCACGCATAACCAGCGGGTAATCAGGGGGGACGGTCCCCTCGGAGGTATCGGCAGGCTATGAACTTCGTCGTGTCCCCGGACGAGGTACGCACCGCGTTCGGGCTGACGCGTGTCGTCTGCTTTCCCCGCTACAGCAATCCGCACAACCGGATGAACGACCGCGCCGCACTCCTGCTGAGCAGCATCGGCCTCCCGGACACCGAATGGTTCAGTGAGCTTGTTCCGCTTTGACGGACACCATTGGTGTGGTGGTCAGGCTGCGAGTGCGGTCTCGTACTCGGCGGGGCTGAGGTAGCCGAGGCTGCTGTGCAGTCGGTGCAAGTTGTACCAGCCCTCGATGAAATCGAAGATCGCGGTGCGGGCGGCGGCCCGGCTGGGCCAGGTGGAAGTGCCGAGCACCCACTTCACCCGGCACAGGAAACAGCGGCCCTGGCACTCAGGACGGTGGTCCGGAGTCGGCGTGCGGGCAGAGGGGTGAATCGCCGTGCCTCGTCGGATGGACCTTCGTTGTCCGGATGACGCGTGCACACTCCGGCCCCACCGGAAGCGCGCCGAGGGCCCCTGCCGCGCCCGGTCAGGGGCCCCTCACTGCAAGAGAACACGAGTCGTCGGCCCGTCTGATGCGGACGGCTCAGCCACGACGATGGGTGCGCTGCCCTTGCAGCGTGGCTGCCCTGCGGGCGGCAGCCGAGCCACTGGCTGGTCTGGGCTATGCGGCGCCAGGCCCACGTGCCCGTCGTAGCTTGAGATGTGGGCTTGCCGGGCGAAGCGTGAGCTTTTCCGTTTGCCAACCAAACGCTTCGGGGACCGGGTTGGCTATGGGTGAATACAGCGACAGCATCACCGTGCACGTGCCGCCGGACCGGCTCTTTGCCTATCTGTCTGATGTGGAGCACCTGCCCTCCTACATGCCGCGACTGACTTCCGTGCACCCTCATGAAGGCGACCAGGTCACCGTCACCGCGCATATCGAACCCGCCGACGCCCCCGAGCAGGACGTGACCAGCGAGGCCTACCTGCATGTGGTCGAGGAGGGCAAGAGCCTGGAATGGGGCGCGCCCGGCCCGCACGACTACCGGGGTAGGTTGCACGTCGACGAAGGTGAAGACGCCGGCTCCTGCCGACTGACCGTGGAGTTGCACACCGGGCACACGCGCGAGCAGGTCGAGAACGGCCTCAAGGAGGCGCTGAGCGGTATCAAGCAGGCGGTGGAAAAAGCTGAACGGTGAACCAGGTACCAGCATGGAGGGTTTGGTCGACCCTGTGCGCGAGTGTCGGTTTGCGGCTGCGGCGCCGGGTGTGAGCGGGGCCGCGGGCATTTCACGCAGGCGGGCTCCCTCGGAAGCCGGCGGCCCGAGGACCTCCTGTACGAACCAGCGCGCGTGTTCGGAGCCAGCCGTGACGAGGGCCGCCAGGCGGATGCCCGGGTAATCGCAGAGCCAGGAGTCCGGACGTTGCAAGGCCAGCGGTCGGGCCCTGTGCGGGCGGGTCCACGGTGACGCCCAGCAGCCGGGCCGAAATGGCCGGCTTCTGCCACCCACACTGAGCCGTCAACCCGCGACCGAGGCACCGACTCTTGGTTCCGGAACACAGAACGTGCGCCTGTTCTGGGCTGCCGGCGCCCATGTGAACAGCGCCGATCCGCAACCTGCCGTTTTGACGTCGGAATCGTCGATGCACCCGCGCTGCGCACCGCGCATCGCAATAGGTGTTCGTGGGGCTCGCTGGAGGGTCCTGTGACGTCATCGATCGCGACTCGCAACACGTTGCCGCTTTGTCGGTGGATTCAAGGTCCAGGAACGGCAAGGTGCGTAACCGCCATGGAAGGTGTCGACGTCTCGCCGGTCCGGCCACGTGCTCTTCGTGTACCGACGCACCCGCCGCGTCGTCGACTGCCGGTCGACCCACCCGCAGCGATAAGGCCGGTCAGCGGGGACATTCGATGATCTGTTCGGACCAGATCGTCTTGCGGTTCTGGCTATGGCGGCAGCCCCATCGTCCGCCGAGTTGGGCGACAAGGAACAGGCCGCGCCCTCCCTCGTCGGTGGTGTGGGCGCGCCGCAGGCGGGGCTGGGTGCTGCTGGAGTCGGTGACCTCGCACGCCAGGACGTTGTGGCGAATCAGGCGGAGGTCCATCGGTGGACGACCGTAGCGGATGGCATTGGTGACCAGTTCGCTGACGATCAGTTCGGTGGTGAAGAGGAGGTCTTCCAGCCCCCACGCGGTGAGTTGGCGGGTTGTCCATTCTCGGGCTTTGGAGACGGCGGCAGGGTCGGCCGGGATTTCCCAGTGAGCGGTGTTCTCCGCCGGGACGGCGCGTGTGCGGGCCAGGAGCAGCGTCGCGTCGTCGCGCGGCGCTTGGTCTGTCAGGTCGGCGAGGAGTGCCCGGCCTGTGTCGTCCAGAGCGCGATCCGGACGGCAGGACGCGGCGAGGGCATCCGTCAGGCGCCGCAGGCCTCGGTCGATGTCGCGGTCGTGCTGGTCGACCAGGCCGTCGGTGTAGAAGGCGAGCACGCTGCCCGGCTCGAGGTCGATCATGGTGGTCTCGTACGGCATGCCGCAGAGGGCGAGTGGTGGCCCGGGGGAGATCCCGACGACTTCGGCGGTCCCGTCGGGCCGGACCAGGACGGGTGGCGGGTGTCCGGCACTGGCTATGGCGCATCGTTGGGCGACCGGGTCGTAGACCGCGTACAGGCATGTGGCGCCGACGCTGTCCTGGTCGCCGAGTGGTGCCTCGGCCGCGAGGCGCTGGACCAGGTCCGCGATCCGGGTGAGCAATTCGTCCGGTTCGAGTTCCAGGTCCGCGAGCGTCTGGATGGCGGCCCGCAGGCGGCCCACGGTGGTGCTTGCGGGCATACCGTGGCCGACGACGTCTCCGGCGACAAGAGCCAGCCGGAGAGAGGGCAGAGCAATGGCGTCGTACCAGTCGCCGCTGATCTCGGCTCCGCCGCCTGCGGGCAGGTAGGCGCTGGCGGTCTCGGCTGCCGGAGTGTCGGTCGTGGCCGGGGGAAGGAGGAGCTGCTGCAGCGCTACGGCCGCCCTGTGCTCGCGCGTGTAACGGCGGGCGTTGTCGATGGCGAGCGCACCCCGTGAGGCGATCTGCGTCATGAGATCGGCCTCGTCCTCGGTGAAGGGGTCGGACCGGCCACAGCGCCAGGCCGATATGGCGCCGAGCGTGAGCCCGCGGGCATGCAACGGTGCCACCATCACCGAATGGGCGCCCTTCGGGACGAGATACTCGACCACCCGCGGGTCGCCGACCATGGCGATGAAGTCGTCAAGGCCGAAGACGAGTGTCTCGCCGTGTCGGAAGCTGCGCAGGAGGGGGTGGTCGGGAAGGGGCGGGACGGGGTCGCCGCGCGTGATGCCGGCCGGCCACACCGCGGTGGCCGGCGCAAGGGCCGCGTTGCCCATGTCTCCACCGCTCAGCCGCTTCGAGGGTTCTTCCCCGTCGAAAACGGAGTGCGCAAGGTCGACTGCGGCGAGATCCCCGAACGCGGGTACGAGAACGTCCGCAAGGTCCTGCGCGGTGCGCACGACATCCAGGGATCCTCCGACCTGCTCGGCCACCTCGCGGGCGAGATCCAGATGACGGCGGGCACGATCGTCGGCGCTGTCGATGTACAGGGCTGCGACCCCCGTGGCGCGTCCTCGCATGTCCTCCAGACGAAAGGCGGACAGCGACAGCGTCTGTCGCCGCACCGGATCGTGCCGCCAGCTCACTTGCTGGTTTCTGCGGACCACCGGGACACCCGTCTCTAGCACCTGGCGCAGCACTGCCTCGAGGCTCTCGGCGTCCTCGGTGCACAGCACGTCGCACAGTTGAGTGCCGGGCTGTACCGGGCGGCCGTCGAGCGGGTCCGGCGTGGCGTTCGTCTGCACAGTGGTGAGATCCGTGTCGTGCAGAGCGATCGTGATCCGGTTCTGTGCGGACAGTGCCCGCAGGAGCGCTGCGCCCTGCTCGCGGTCGGCGACGTGGTGTGTAGGCGCTACCAGGACGAGGACCTCCGCCGAGCCCTCTACCCTCGTGGTTCGGAAGGTGACATCGATGGTGTCGCCGCACTGGTGCCGCAGCCGTACCTGGCCGGATTCCGGCATCTCTGTGGCGCCGCGCAGTTCGTCCGGGAGGTTGGCCACCAGTTCCTGCACGGGGCGGCCGCAGACTTCCTCGGCGCGGAACCCCGTCAGGTCCTCTGCCGTCCCGGTCCACCCCACTACCGTGCCCCGATCGTCGAGCACGGCGGCTGCCAGGCCGTCACAGGCGTATCGCCTGCCGTCGGGACCGGTACCGGGGCCGGTGTTTTCAGCATTGCCTGCATTCATGTCTCTGGCTTCCTTTACGAGAACCTGCGGCTACGAGAGATCGGCATCCTGCGGCGGCCGTCGGGCCGCCCGGCTCGGCAGCACGTCACGCGGCGCCGGCTGTGGGGGGCAGGTCTTGTTCGGCCCAGACGACCTTGCCGTCCGGCCCGCAGCGGGAGCCCCACCTGCGCGACAGCTGAGCGACGAGATGGAGGCCGCGGCCGTGCTCGTCGAGGGTGCGGAGATGGCGGCGGCGTGGCTGACTGACGTTGGTGTCGGAGACTTCACAGGTCAGAACCCGGTGCTGGATGAGCCGTAGGCGGATCGGGCCGTCGCAGTGGCGGATGGCATTGGTGACCAGTTCACTGACGATCAGCTCCACGGGCGTCACGAGCGACTCCAGCCCCCATTCGCCGAGCTGCCGGGCGGCCAGCTGCCGGGCGGTCGAGACGGTGGCGAGGTCATTCGGCAGGTCCCAGGAGGCGATCTGGGTGGGTTGGAGTGCGCGGGTCCGCGCAAGGAGCAAGGTGACGTCATCGGCCGGTGCCTGAGTCGGCAAGCTCTCCATCACGCGCGAACACAGGTCCTCCAGGGATGCACCCGGCTGTGCCAGGGTGGCGCCCAGGCGGTCCTGGCCGACGTCGATGTCCTCGTCGCGGGACTCGATCAGGCCGTCGGAGTAGAGCGCGAGCACACTTCCCTCGGGCAGTTCCAGCTCCACGGAATCGAAGGGAACCAGGCCGAGACCGAGGCCGAGTGGGGCTCCGGTGGGCAGGTCGAGGATGGTGACCTGGCCCTGCGCGTCGACGATCATGGGCGGCGGATGCCCGGCCCGCGCCATGGTGCACCGTCGGGTGACCGGGTCGTACACGGCGTACAGACAGGTGGCGCCCACCTCCGCGGGGACCTGGTCGGACATGTCGGCGTCTTGGTCGTTCAACCGCCGGACCGTGTCATCGAGCTGCGCCAGCAGTTCGTCGGGAGGCAGCTCGAGGTCCGCGAGCGTGCGCACGGCGGTGCGCAGCCTGCCCATGGTCGCCGCGGCGTTGATGCCGTGCCCGATCACATCGCCGACGACGAGGGCCACCCGGGCGCCGGACAGCTCGATCACGTCGAACCAGTCCCCCCCCACGCCGTGGTCCATGTCGGCCGGCACGTAGCGCGTGGCGACCTCGACGGCGGCACCGCCTTGCACACGGTGGGGGAGCAGGTTGCGTTGGAGCGTGAGGGCGGCGGCGCGTTCACGCGCGTACCGGAGCGCGTTGTCGAGGGAGAGCGCGGCCCGGGTGACGAGCCCCTCGGCGAGGAGCAGGTCGTCCTCCTGGAACGGCATCTGTCCCACGGAGCGGCCGAACACCGCCAGCCCCAGCACGCAGCGCCGCGCACGGATGGGTACGATCATCAAGGAGTGGATGCCGCTGTCCCGTACCTGCTGCGTCCGCTCCGGGTCGGAAGCGACCCAGGGGCCGGAATGGCTGTCCAGCACCGGTTCCAGGTAAGACGTGCCCGTGCGCAGCGCGGTGGCGAACAGCGAGGTCGGGAAGGGGCGGATCACCTCTTCGCGCGCCCACGGGAACTCCAGGAGACCCAGCTCGATGGAGGCCGCGCCGGCACGGCGCAGCAGCGGCGGGCGGCCAGTCGTCGTGTCGATCTGTGCCGAGGGCTCCACGCCGAACGGAACCGACTCCAACAGGTCGACGATGGCGTGGTCGGCCAGCAGAGGCACGGCGAGCTCGGCCAGTTCCTGCCCGGTCTGCATGAGGTCGAGGCTGCTGCCGATGCGCGTGCTGGCCTCGCTGAGTATGGCAAGGCGCTCGCGCGCCCGCCGGTTTCCGGTGACATCCACGGTCATGGAGCACACTCCGAGTGGCGTGCCGTCCGCGCCCTGGAGGCAGAAGAACGTGGCCGAGAACGCATGCTCACGGCGCCTGTCCGCCGGCGGCCACGCCCGGTACTCGTGCACCATGGTGGTGCCGCTCTTCAGTACCTGTCGCATCACCACCTCGAGCGCTTCGGCCTCGACGGCGGGCAGTGAGTCCTGCAGGCGGCGTCCGAACCGTCGGTCACGAGGAGTGCCGTCGTGACGCTCCATGGCGTCGTTCACCCATGTACAGCGCAGCTGCGAGTCATGAACGGCGATGCCGATGGGTGCGTGGGCAAGGAGCGACTCCCGCACCGGTCCGTCGGTCGCCCCCAAGGACGAGGAACCTATGTCGGTCACGGACACCAGCCACCGGGTGCCGGCGTCCTGGCCCCACAGCAACGAGACCCGGAGGGCCATGGTGAGTGTGTGGCCGTCGCGGTGGCGGACCGCCACGGTGCCGGACCATCCACCCTGGGCACGGAACTCCTCGGCGTACGCCGAAGCGCGCAGGGCGTCGTGGGAGGACGGCAGCATCTGTGTGACGGACCGGCCCACCATCTCCCGGGGCGAGTACCCGACGAGCTCCTGAGCGGCGTGCGTCCACCCGACCACCGTCCCCTCGGCATCGATCATCGCTATCGCCGCGTCGGGCATCTCCCGGAGGCTCACCGGCTCGGCGAGTCGCGTCTGGTCGGTGTTCGTCATCTGGATCATCCCATCGGGGTGCCGGGTGCCGAGAGCACCGGACCTGGCGCGGCAGGTGCCACTTCTTTCATTTCTGATGAAATCGTCAGATACGACAGCATAATCGTCAACCCCACCGAAGGGTGACGAAACCCTCAAGTGTGGCGAAATTGGACATGCGACTCCAGCGCTTGCGATCTCGCCTGCAGCAGACGCGCTTGGAGTCAGGTGGGTCCCTTCGGTGGGGCCGCGTGCCGACGGGTGGACGGACGAGGGTGGCGGTGTGATGATGGATTCATCAGAAGTGCTCGATGTGTTTGGGGTGCATGTCCATGCCGCCCATGGATGAAAGTCGATTCGAACGCCGTCGTTCAGAGACCCGGCAGGCACTCGTTCGCGCCGCGCGGCGCATTCTCGCCGAGTCCGGCGACACCAGCGTCAGCGTCCAGACCATCGCGCAGCTCGCGGACGTGGGCGCCGGCTCCTTCTACAACCACTTCACGTCCAAGCCGGACCTCTTCGCCGCGGCCCTGGCCGACGCGCTGGACGAGTACACCGAAGCCATCGACGAACGCCTGCGATTCCTCGACGATCCCGCCGAGCGCGTCGCCGCGGGCGTGCGGCTCAGCGCACGCGTCGCCGAGTCGAACCCGGAGATCATGCGGATCCTGTGCAACTGCGCGCTCGTGCGCATCTACGCCAGCCGCGGACGACTGGTTACAAGCGCGAGACGCGACGTGGAGCAGGGCATCGCCTCGGGCCGCTTCACCGTGGCCGACCCGGTCGTCGCCCTTTATGCACTGAACGGCAGCATGCTGGCGCTCCTGGAGCTGTCGTTCACCCAGCCCGGGCTCGATCGGAACAAGGCCGCGGGCAGCATGGCGGAGATGATCCTGCACATGCTCGGACTCTCCCGCGAAGAGGCCCGCCATACCGCCCGGCGGCCCCTTGGCGATGCGGCGTGAGGGGGCGCCGGGTCAGGGGGCGCGGTTGAGCCCGTACCGGGCGCCGAGAACGGCGACTGCCTTCTTGAGCTCCTCGCCGAGGTCGTCGAGACGGTCCGCTTCTGCGGGGTCGACGGCTGCGCTGATCGCCGCTATCTGGCTGGCGTCGGATGCCAGGGGGTGGCGACGGCGAAGGCGTCCGCGAACCCGGCTCCACGGTTGAAGGCCGGCCGGCGGGAGCGGATCTCGGGGAGTTCGACGAGGAACTGCCGGACCTCTCCGGCCTGCTCCGCACCGGCCAGCTTCAGGAGCCGGTGCATCTCCTCGTCGGGGACGCTGGCGAGCAGTGTCTTGCCGGCAGCGGTCGTGAAGAGGGAGCGACGGGCCTGGGTGCGGGCGACGAGCGTCAGGCCGGGTGACTCCTGATCGAGTGCCAGTGCCGCCAGCTTGTTCGCGTGCGGCGGGGATGAGCCACCCCGAGCTGGAACACCTCCGACGCGAGGAACACGCACTGCGCATAGCCATGGCAGCGCGTGAGATCCACAACGGTCTGCATCCCCAGCACTCTCTCCGTTGTGGCACCCCCTCGTTTCACCGTGGGGTCGGACCTGGGCGCCCGCACGCCACGGTTCCGGAGACGGAGATCCCGCGCAGCTCGTCCCCTTGGGGCGACGGCTCAGCCCAGGGCGTCGTCGAGTCCGAAGGCCGCGCTGACGAGGGAGGCGGGTGAACATTCCTGAATTGCTGCCCAGTTGCTGCGGTTGTGGTTGATCTCCTCCGTGTAGAGCCCGAAATGGTCTGCGCTGGTGGACATCTCCTCGACGGTCAGGCGAACTTCGCCAGCCGGTCGACGCGGTCCCGGTAAGGACGTCGGGCTGTTCGTGCCGCTGCGGGCTGTGCGAGCCATTCTTCGCCGCCTCGACAGTTCCATACATCGTATGGTAATCCTGAGAGGGTACTTCCGTACAACGTACGGAAAGGTTTGCTCGGGCCGCGCAGGCGCCGCACATCGCCTGCATGCCGATGGTGCAGGTCGCACCAATCAGGAAGGAAAGATCATGAAGAAGCTCACAAGGCGTGTTGCCATCACCGCCGCCTCCGTGGCGGTCGCGGGTGTTGCCGTTTTCGGTGCCGGGGGCACCGCTTCGGCGGCGACTTCTGCATCCGCGCACGTCGAGCGCCCGGTCGTCATCGCCGACGACTACCGCTGGGACCACGGTGTCGGCTACCTGCTCTTCGAGCTGGGCTACTCCTGGGACGAGATCCGTGGCTGGCACGACTACGGCTGGGATGAGATCAGCGGTCGCTGAACCGCGGCCCAGGCAGGAGCGAAAGTCGATGGAGTCTTTGAAGACCGTGATGCAGGCGGTGGCCGTGCGTGTGGTCATCTCGCGCGCCTACTCGCTGTCCATGTGCATGAGCCTGCGTTACGAACCCACTGATCCCTACGTCGTCCGTGCCGCCTTTTTCGCCGACGCTGACAAGCCGGTCGAATGGGTCCTGGGGCGTGATCTTCTGGCCGATGGCCTGAGGGGTTCCGCAGGCTGTGGCGACATCCGGATCTGGCCGGCCGTTGGCCGTGGTGACGAAGCGATGTACATCGTTCTCGGGTCTCCCGAGGGCACCGCCTTGGTCGAGGTTCCGGTGCAGGACGTCATGACCTTCTTGGAGAACACGGAGGCTCTGGTGCCTCGGGGTACCGAGTCCGGACGCATCGACTGGAATCTCGAAGTGGCGAACTTGTTCGCAAAAGGCTGAGAGAACTCCCAACTGGCGTGCGGAATGAATCCGTTGCGCACGCCCTGTTTGCTGTGGCCGGGCGAAGGATCCGGACACGGCGCCCTCACTGCGTCACGCCCGACCGCTGACAATCATGCTCAGAAGATAGGAACGATCGTTCATGTCCCAGTACCAGCTTCGTGTCTACACACTGCGCAGCTCTGAGGCGCTCGTCGCCTACGAGAGCATCTGGTCCAAGCACATTCCCGGTATGGCCAAGCACAGGATCACCACACACGGCGTCTGGACGGGGCCCGCAGCGCCCGGGAGTGAGGTCCCCCAGCTGTACGCTCTTGTTTCCTACCGGGACGCCGACGACGTTCAGGAGCGGCTGGATGCGTACCTGTCCAGCCCCGAATTCCGTGCGGACATGGAGGGCTTCGACATCGGTCAGATCGTCGACCTCACCGAGTCCGTGCTGGCGCCCACCGCCGACTCACCCTTGCGTTGACAGGTGCCGAGCCGCTCGAAGTCTGCGGCGACCTCTGGCGGCCGACACCCAGTGATACGGAGGCTCAGCCGGCCGGGGAGCGAACGCGTACCTGCGACGCCGTGCGCCAGGCTCGGCTGCTGCTTCGTCCGCGGCTCGGCCGGCCGATTCATGCGCAGGTTTGTCGTCCGGAGTGCGAGCGAGTCGCACAGCAGCCGCCAAGCCCTGGCCGCCGCCAGATGCCGCGGTTCCCGGGAGCGTCTGAGACCGGGGAGCGTGCACACCATCGAGGCGGGAGAACCCGCGGCAAGGGTGAGCGCGAGGTGGTACAGGCAGGCTGCCTGTAGAGCACCTATCCGGAGCCGCCGATCGCCATCGCGGATCGGTCGCCCGGCCGGCCGCAGCACACCGCGCATCTGCAGCGGCCGCACGGCGAGGGTCCTTCCGGTGGGATGGGTGCCTCCTCATGCGTGCAGCCTGCACCCGCCCGAACACGGGGCGACCACAGGCTGCAACGCTTCAGGACGGCACGTAATCAATGGTCGGCGCCTCGGCCGTCACCATTGGTGGCGAGCCGGCCCTCCAGACCCGTGATGATCGTGTCCAGCGTCAGGCGGAACATGCAGTTCTCATCATGGATCGGCCCGTCTTCGCCGACAGTGGGGGATGCGAGGCTCAGCCACCGGTGGAGCGCGCCGTTGAGTTCGGCGGTGAGGACACCGGTGATGACGGCGCCCACGAGAGCGGTGATCTGTGGGAGCTCGGACTGCGGCACCCCTGCGGCATCGAGGATCGCGGTGAGCGCAGCCCAGAACGGGTCTTCGGGCTGGATGAAGTCCGCCTGATGGCTGAACGAGTAAGCCATGAGCTTGGGGTGGCGGTGCGCCAGGGTCCGGAAATCCGTGGCGAGAAGGCGGATGCGCTCCTGCCACGGAGCGTCCTCCAGTGTCACGGTGCGGAACTGCGTGCCGACCATTCTCGCCACGCCTCGCAGTACGGCGTCCTTGTTCGGCACATGGTGGTACAGCGACATCGGGTTCGCGTCGAGAGCGGTTGCGAGTTTGCGCATGGTTAGTGCCTCGACCCCGTCCGCGTCGATGAGCCGCAGGGCGGCGACGTAGATCCCGGCCTCGGTCAGAGGTACGTCTCGCTTCCTGGTTCCCCGCGGGGGACGCTTCGCCTTTTCCATACCGCGTACGCTATCAGTTTCGTACAGTGTATGGAAATGACCTCGACCGCATGTCGGAGAGATGGTCGCCCGCATGGAGAGGGGTTGCAGTCGACTTTCCATACGCTGTATGGTACTACTTCCATACGGCGTATGTTTCTGTGGTGCACCGCGGCATCGATCGGCGCCCTTGCCCATCCCCTCCCTGCCTAAAGGAGCAAGCCATGACCACCCAGTCCAAGCACGACCTGCGACCCATCCGGTCTCCGCGCGGGGTCCCGTTCCTCGGCCACACGCCGCAGATCCCCAGCACCAACCCCGTGGAGTACTTCGGCGAGCTGTCCAAGCAGTTCCCCGAGGGGCTCTACGGCATGGAGATCGCCGGCATCGAGCAGGTCTTCGTCTGGGACCCGGACCTGGTGGCCGAGGTCTGCGACGAGACGCGGTTCTACAAGCAGATCGAGAAGACGCCGCTGACCCATGTCCGGGACTTCACGGGTGCGGGCCTGTTCACGGCCCACCAGCACGAGGAGGAATGGGGCACGGCGCACCGGATCCTCCTGCCGGCGTTCAGCCAGCGGGCCATGAAGGCCTACTACGGGCAGATGCTGGAGATCGCGCAGAACCTGGTGGGCAAGTGGGAGCGCAAGGAGGGGCAGCCGGTCAACATCACCGACGACTACACCCGGCTCACCCTGGACACCATCGCCCTGTCGGGGTTCGGCTACCGGTTCGACTCCTTCGCCAAGGAGGATCTGCACCCCTTCCTCAACGCGCTGCTGGAGGCGCTGGTGGAGTCACTGCGGCGCTCGCAGGAGCTGCCGATGATGACCAAGCTCCGCAAGGCCGACGACAAGAAGTACCGCGAGAACATCCAGCTGATGCGGAACCTGGTCGAGAGTGTGATCAAGGAGCGCCGCGAGGGGAAGGGCACGGGTGAGGACGAGGACCTGCTGGGTCTGATGCTGGAGGCCACCGACCCGGAGACCGGAAAGGGGCTGGACGACGACAACGTCCGTGACCAGGTGGTGACGTTCCTGATCGCCGGTCACGAGACCACCAGTGGTCTGCTGTCGTTCGCCACGTACTCGCTGATGCGCAACCCGCACATCCTGGCCCAGGCCTACGCCGAGGTGGACCGGCTGCTGCCGGGCGACACGGTCCCGGACTACGACACGATCATGCAGATGGACGTGATCCCGCGGATCCTGGAGGAGACCCTCCGCCTGTGGGCTCCCATCCCGATGATTGGCAAGTCCCCGCTGGAGGACACCGTCATCGGCGGCCGCTACGAGCTGAAAAGGGGAGCAAGGGTCAACATCCTCGAAGGTCCGCTGCACACCCACCCCAAGGCGTGGGACCGGCCGGAGGAGTTCGACATCAACCGGTGGCTGCCGGAGAACCGGGTCAACCACCACCCGCACGCCTACAAGCCGTTCGGCAACGGCGTTCGTGCCTGCATCGGTAGGCAGTTCGCGCTCACCGAGGCTCGCCTGGCCCTCGCGCTGGTGCTGCAGAAGTTCAAGTTCTCCGACACGACCGACTACAAGATGGACGTCAAAGAGGCGCTGACGCGCAAGCCCGGAGGCTTCGAACTGAACGTGCGGTCCCGCCAGGAGCACGAGCGCACCGTCTTCGGCGCCGCGGACCTGCAGACCAACGACACGCAGCAGCAGACCGCGGTCAGCGGTGTCGGGGTGAACCTGACCGTCGCCTACGGCTCCAGCCTGGGCAGCAGCGAGGACCTCGCGCGCACCATCGCCGACCGCGGTGAGCGCTCCGGGTTCGGCACCACCTTGGTCGGCCTGGACGAGCTGGGCGACAGCCTGCCCACCGAGGGCCTGCTCGTGGTCGTGGCCTCCAGCTACAACGGCAAGGCCCCTGACAACGCTCAGCGTTTCGACGACCTGCTCGCCGCCGGACTCCCGGAAGGTTCGCTGTCCAACGTGCGGTTCGCGCTGCTGGGCGCCGGCAACACCCAGTGGGTGGCCACCTACCAGGCCTTTCCCAAGCGGATCGAGGAAGGCCTGCTGGCCGCCGGCGCCACCCCCGTCATCGAGCGCGGCATCGCGGATGCCGCCGGTGACTTCGACGGCATGGCCACCCGCTGGATGGACACCCTGTGGACCACCCTGGCTGAGGAATACGCCGCCGACACCTCTGAGGCGAGCGGACCGCGCTTCGAGGTGCAGATGCTCACCGAGGCCGACGTGCGCCCGGCGATCGTCTCCGAGCAGGCCTACCCGCTGACCGTGATCGCCAACGAGGAACTCGTGGCCGACGCCACCGGCCTGTGGGACTTCAGCATTGAGCCGCCGCGCCCGGCCGCGAAGTCCATCACCATCGAGCTCCCCGAGGGTGTCACCTACGACACCGGCAACCACCTGGCCGTCTTCGCCAAGAACGAGCCGGCCCTGGTCGACCGTGCCCTGGCGGGGCTCGACGTGGAGCGGGACCAGGTGCTGCGGCTGGACCAGCCCGCCGGCGGCCGGACGCACCTGCCGGTGGGCACGCCCGTCACCGCAGGGCTGCTGTTCACCGAGTTCCTGGAGCTGCAGGACGTGGCCACCCGCTCCCAGATACAGACGCTGGCCGAGCACACCCAGTGCCCGTGGACCCGGCCGCAACTGCAGGCGTACACGGCCGACACCGAGGAGGCCGAGAAGCGCTACCAGGAAGAGATCCTGAACAAGCGTGTCTCGGTGCTGGGTCTGCTGGAGCGTTTCCCGGCGGTCGAGCTGCCGCTGGCGGTGTTCCTGGACATGATGGGCCCGATCCGTCCCCGCTTCTACTCCATCTCCTCAGCCCCGCTGGCCAACCCGCGCCACGTGCGCCTGACCGTGGGTCTACTGGAAGGCCCGGCTCTGTCCGGCGACGGACAGTACCGCGGCACCTGCTCGTCCTACATCGCAGGCCTGGAGCCGGGAGATGTCTTCTACGGCTACGTGCGCGTGCCCTCCCCGACCTTCGCGCCGCCGGCCGACCCCGCCACGCCGCTGATCCTCATCGGTCCGGGCACCGGCATCGCGCCGCTGCGCGGGTTCCTGGAGGAGCGGGCCTGGCAGCACGCGAACGGCACCGAGGTGGGCCTGTCCGAGGTCTTCGTCGGCTGCCGTCACCCGGAGCACGACTACTTCTACCGCCAGGAGATGCAGGACTGGGAGCAGGCCGGGATCGCCCAGGTGCACACCGCCTACTCCGCGGTGACCGGCCACCCGGCCCGGTTCGTCCAGGACGCCATTGCAGGCGCCGCCGACACCGTGTGGCAGGCCATCCAGGACGGCGCGTACATCTACGTCTGCGGTGACGGCCGCCGCATGGCACCCGCCGTGCGCGAGGCGCTCGCCGCCATCTACCGCAAGCACACCGACAGCGACGACGAGACCGCCCAGCAGTGGCTCGCCCAGCTCGAAGCGGACGAGCGCTACCAGCAGGACGTCTTCGCCTGACCCCCAGACGCCGGGAAGGTGCGGCGGTCCTGACACCCCGCACCCTCCCGGCCACCACTCACCCGCGAGGCACCACACGGCGCCCATCGGCGCGAACCGCCGGGAGTGCCGCTCAGAGAAAGCAGAGCTCCATGGACACCATGCTCGCCGGACGCTTCCACCTGGACAGCAAGAAGTTCGCCGTGGAGGAGGTCCCCGTCCCCGTGCCCGGCCCGGGCGAAGTCCTCATCGAGGTGAAGGCCGCAGGCGTCTGTCTCTCCGACGTCCATCTCATCGACGGCTCCCTCGTCCCGCTGTTCGCCACCTCCGACACGGTCACCGTCGGCCACGAGGTCTCCGGTGTGATTCACACCCTTGGCCCCGACCTCAAGCGCGGCCTGACCGTCGGTACCCGCGTCACCCTGGAGGCCGGCAAGACCTGCGGCCAGTGCGCCAACTGCGTGCGCCGCCGCCCCTGCACCCAGATGCTTACCGCAGGCATCGACTATGACGGCGGCTGGGCCCAGTACACCCTCGCCCGCGAGGACACACTCATCCCCATCCCCGACAACCTCCCCTTCGACCAGGCCGCGATCATCCCCGACGCGGTCTCCACCCCCTATGCCGCCGTCGTCGCCACCGCGGGGGTACGTCCCGCCCAGTCCGTCGGCATCTGGGGCGTGGGCGGAGTAGGCGCCCACAACGTACGCCTCGCCCGCCTGGTCGGCGCCGCGCCGATCATCGCCGTCGACCCGCTGCCCAGCGCCCGGGAGCGTGCCCTGGCCTTCGGCGCGGACTTCGCCCTGGACCCGGCCGCCGACGACTTCGCCGACCAGGTCCGTGCGGCCACCAGCGGACGGGGCCTGGACTTCGCCTTCGACTGCGCCGGCGTGCCGGCGGTCCGTGAGCAGGCTGCCGCCGTGCTCGGCCTGAACGGAGTCCTCATCCTGGTCGGCATCAGCCCCAGGCCGATCACCATCAGCGAGGGCCTGACCTTCAACTACCTGGGTAAGCAGGTGCGCGGCCACTACGGCGGCACCCCCGAGTCCGTCACCGAGTTGGTCCGGCTGGCCGAGGTCGGCCGTCTCGACCTGGCCCCCTCTATCACCGACCACATCCCGCTTGCCGAGGCCGCCGACGCAGTCAACCGGCTGGAGAACAAGATCGGCGACCCGATCCGCCTCATCCTCGTCCCCTGATTACTGAACAGAAAGTTCATCAAGACCACCTCGGGCAGGGGTGAGTGGGCGCCGGTGTTTGAGGGAGCACCGGCGCCCACGGTCTTGTGCGGACGGTCAGTTCACAAGCCGACAGGGGCTTTGGCCGCGCGGATGAGGGTGCGGCGGGCGGCCTACCCGAAGCGGTGGGCGGGCATGAAGGAGTGCCGCATGCGCAGGGCCTCCCTCTGGTGGCGGGTGACGAACGGGCGCAGCCGTTGCTCCCCCCCCACGCCGAGGGCGGCGGGCAGGGTGGTCGTGTTCGGCGAGCAGCCGGGCCAGCAGTTCGGCGCCCGCGATGCCCACGCCGGAACCCTGCCCGGAGGGCAGGGTCATGCACCAGGCGGAGTCGCCGAGCAGGACGACCCCGGCCCTGGCTCCAGCGGTTGATGTGGATCTGGCTGACCTGGTCGAAGAGGACGGATTCGCTGCGGTGCATCGCGTCCAGCAAGGCGGGTACGACACTGCCGCCGGGCCCTGCGAACGCCTGGCGCAGCGCCTCGGCGGGCCGCATGTGCGTCGGCGCCTTCGCCCGGGAGTTCTTCCTGCAGCACGTCCGGCGCCCCCTCGCCCTGGCAGTCCGCGCGAGCGACAGCGACGTCCTGGGCGCCCTGTCCCCCCGCCGGCGGGCTCGCTCGCCCAGGAGCTCGGCCTGTACACGTTGCTGGGCGGCCTGGTAGACACTTGCCATCGACGCCCTTGTTCTCAGGTCGCGTTCTGCGCGGGGGCAGGCGGTCAGCTCAAGCCGGTCGGCGAGCTTGCCGGTCGCCTTGCCGAAGCCCCTCGGTGTCCAGATAACCGGGGACCAGTCCTCACTGAGAAGTCGTCGGCAACTCTTTCGCTTCCTGTGGCCCACTGAGCAGTGCACCGTCGACTCGATCTTCCGAACTGACGGGCATGGAGACAGCGAGGCAGGCCGCGCGGCAGCGCAGGCGCTGACACGGGCTGATGTTCTTGGGCACCACGGCGGCGCTGGCCGCCGCGGGCGTTCTCGCCACCTGGCCATGGGGTTGCTCCCCGACCGCGAGGCCGGTGCGGGGCCGACCGCGGCCGCACCCGTCGCCAGCGCTCAAGTGAGAGCCACGGCCGCGACGAGCACTCCGGCCCCGACAGGCAGCCCGACCACGACAGGGAGCCCGCCCCCGACGGTTGGTGCGACGGCGGCGGCGCAGCCGTCGGCCACGCAGGCCCGGCGGACGACGTCCAACGCGGCTTCGTCGGCAGGGCGGATCTAGCCCAGCCGATCACCTGGAGCCTGCTGAGCCCCAGCACGTCCGACACGATCTCCATCCGGTACAAGACCGGGTCCAGCCCCTATTGGTGCGGCATCCAGGCGATCGGCCAGCGGAATCCCGTCGCGCGGCTGGAGGTCCGCACCACCAGCGGCTGGTGGCAGTTGCCCCGTACCGACTACAACTACTTCCTCTCCGCCGACGGCAGCGGGTGCGGCGGTGCGATCAGGATCACCGACATCTACGGAGAACGACTGACAGTCAACGGGATCGAACTGCGACCGGGCGTCGTGCAGCCGACCCGGGTCCAGTTCGCCCAGCACTGAACCCGCCATCTGCACGGACGGCAGGGGCAGCGCCCACGCACGCCCACCCGCCGTCAAGCAGCAAACCGGTCGGGCGTCGGCCTGGCGGCCGCACGCGCAGGCCTTCGCCCTGCTGGTCGCGGAGGCGGGCCGGGTGCGGGACGTCGGCCCACCACGGCTTCAGCAGCGCAGGTGATCAGGCGCGGTTGAGCCCGTATCGGGGGCCGAGAACGGCGACTGCCTTCCTGAGCTCCTCGCCGAGGTCGTCGAGACGATCCGCTTCTGCGGGGTCGACGGCTGCACTGATCGCCGCTATCGGACTGCCGTCGGATGCCAGCAGGGGCGTGGCCACGGCAAAGGCGTCCTTGAACGTGACTCCGCGGTTGAAGGCGAGTCGGCGGGAGCGGATCTCGGGGAGCTCGGCGAGGAACTGCCGGGCCTCTCCTGCCTGTTCCGCACCGGCCAGCTCCAGGAGCCGGTACATCTCCTCGTCGGGGACGCTGGCGAGCAGGGCCTTGCCGGCAGCGGTCGTGAAGAGGGGGCGACGGGCGTGGGTGCGCGCGACGAAAGTCAGGTTGGGCGACTCCTGACCGGCATGGTCGGCGTAGACGAGGGCGTCGCCGACGCGCACCCCGACGAGGACGGTGCAGCGGAGGACCTTGCTCAACTCGGCCAGGAACTGGTGATCGAGAGACAACGCGGCCAGCTTGTTCGCGCGAGCGGCGAGGATGAAGGGCCCTGGTCCGAGGTGGAACCGGCGGTCGTCCTCGATGAGGTAGCCGCGGGCGAGAAGTCCGTTGGTCAGCTCCTGAACGGAGCTCTTCGCCGCGTCCAGGGTGGCTGCCAGCTCAGCCAGCGTCAGTCCCCGCGGGCTCAGGGCCACGGCTTCGAGGATCCCGATCACTCGGTCGACCGTGCGATGCGGGCGGACGGGCATGCGGCTGATGCTAGCACCGCCCTGTCCGCCGAAAGTCCGTGCACGAGTCTTGTCAGGGAGGCGTGGGTCGCCGTAGCGTCCCAGTCATCCGGAAATCCGGCTCAGCATACGTAAATACGTACGCTCTCTCATGAACCCCTAGGCACTACCTCGCATGTCGCATGTCGCGGAAGGTCAGCACTCGCAACGAAAGGCCCGAAAACATGACCGCATCTGTCTCTCCCGGCGTGGCCACCACCCGCAGCGGCGCCCCGCTGCCGCTCGTCTCTCTGCCGCAGGGTGAGCTTCTGACCGTCAACATCGACCAGATCCCGCTGTTCAAGGATCTTGTCGCCCCCGGCATTCACATCCAGACGCTGCGCCTGGACCCCGAGCGCGGAGAGTGGGTTTTCCTGTCCACCTTGGCACCCGGTGTCGAGCTGCCGGTCCACTACCACACCGGTTCGGCTCAGGTGTGGACGATCCAGGGTCGCTGGCTGTACCACGAGTACCCCGACCAGCCGCAGACGGCGGGCTCCTACCTGTACGAGCCCGGCGGCTCGGTGCACACCTTCTACACCCCCGAGGACAACACCGAGGACACCGTTGCCCTGGCCTGGATCGAGGGTGCGCAGGTCAGCTTCAACGAGGACGGCACCTTCCACTCGGTCATGGACGCGGTGACCCTCCAGCACCTGACCGAGACCGCGGCGGCGGCGCAGGGCACCGGACCGGTCGGCTACATCCACGGCGGCGCCGCCGGCGTGATCAAGTCCTGATCGGCAGGGGAGCAGCCGTGCGACCGGCGTTCGACGGCACCCGGGTCCTCGGACTGAGCCAGATCTACAACGGCTCCTCCTGCGGGCTCCCGCTCGAGTGACCCAACCGTCCCGCCGGGACCGCCCCCGAGTTGGCCCATCCCGATAGGAGCCACCCATGGCGTCACTCGTGTTCACCGTCCTTCTGCCGCTCACTCTCGGGCTGGTGATGTTCGGCCTGGGGCTGACGTTGACCATCGCCGACTTCGCCCGGGTACTGAAGTACCCCAAGGCCGCGGCCGTGGCCTTGACGTGCCAGATCGTGCTGCTCCCCGCGGTCTGTTTCGGTCTGGTTCTCGCGTTTCAGCTGCAGGGCGCGCTGGCGGTGGGCGTGATGCTCCTGGTGGCCGCCCCGGGTGGCATCACCGCAAATCTGTTCAGCCATCTCGCCGGTGGCGATGTCGCGCTGAACATCACGCTGACCGCGATCAACTCCCTGCTGGCCGCGTTCACGCTGCCGGTCGTCGTCGCGCTGGCGACGTTCAGATTCCTGGGAGACGAGGCCTCGATCGGTCTGCAGTTCGGGAAGTTCGTCCAGGTGCTTGCCATCGTGCTGGTCCCGGTCGCCATCGGGGTCTGGACACGCCATCGGTTCAGCGCCTGGGCAGACCGGATGCGTCAACCCGTCAAGATCGCCTCGATGTCGGTGCTGGCGCTGGTGACCCTTGGCGCCCTCGCGCAATCCTTCGACGTCCTCACAGCGAACGTGGGCAGGCTCGGCGGAATCGCCCTGCTGCTCTGCACGCTGAGCTTGACGATCGGCTACGTCGTGGCCCGTCTCTTCCGGGTCAGCCGCCGCCAGTCGATCGCCTCGGCGATGGAGATCGGCCTCCACAACTCCACGCTGGCCATCATTGTCGGCGTCTCGGTGATCGGCGACGAAGTGATGGCCGTCCCCGCTGCTGTCTACGGAGTATTGATGTTCGTGCCGGCGGGCCTCGCCGCCTACCTGTTCTCCCGGCACGCCGATCCGCTCGATGCGCCGGCTCCGGTACAGGGGTAGTCCGGCTCTCGCCGAAACCTGACAGCGCTGTCCATGCCCGATGCCCTCACATCGACCCCATGCCCTCACATTGAAAGGACCGATCAAATGACCGCACCCGTCTCTCCCGGCGTGGCCACCACCCGCAGCGGCGCCCCGCTGCCGCTGGTCGCTCTGCCGCAGGGTGAGCTTCTGACCGTCAACATCGACCAGATTCCGCTGCTCAAGGACGCCATCGCCCCTGGCGTTCACATCCAGCCGCTGCGCCTGGACCCCGAGCGCGGCGAGTGGGTCGTCCTGGGCACCCTGGCGCCGGGTAGCGAGCTGCCCCTGCACTACCACACCGGCCCGGTTCAGGTGTGGACGATCCAGGGTCGCTGGACGTACCGCGAGTACCCCGACCAGGTGCAGACGGCGGGCTCCTACCTGTACGAGCCCGGCGGCTCGGTGCACACGTTCTACTGCCCGGAGGACAACACCGAGGACACCATCGCCCTGGCCTGGATCGAGGGCGCGGCAGTCAACTTCAACGAGGACGGCACCTTCCACTCGGCCCTGGACGCGGTTTCCGCTCAGTACCGGACCGAGACCGTGTCGGCGGCGCAGGGCACCGGACCGATCCCCTACATCCACGGCGGCGCCGCCGGCGTGATCAAGTCCTGATCGGCAGGGGAGCAGCCATGCGACCGGCGTTCGACGGCATCCGGGTCCTGGAACTGGGCCAGATCTACAACGGCCCCTATTGCGGGCTCCTGCTCGCACAACTGGGCGCCGACGTCATCAAGGTCGAGCCACCCGGCGGTGAGCCACTGCGCTTCCGCTCGCACGAGCCGATCGAGTCCCACGAGTTCGTGATGCTCAACTCCCACAAGCGGAGTGTGGTGCTCGACCTGAAGACCGACGCCGGTCGCCAGGCGCTGCTCGACCTGGTCGAGACCGCCGACGTGCTCATCGAGAACTACGCGCCGGGCACGATGGAGCGCCTCCGGCTCAGCCCGGCGCGGCTCCTCGAACACAACCCGCGTCTGGTCGTGGCCTCCGGCAAGGGCTACGGGTCCACGGGCCCGTACGCACACATGTCGGCCATGGACATCACCGTGCAGGCGATGTCCGGCAGCGCCGCGTCCACCGGGGAGCCCGACGGGCCGCCGACCAAGGCCGGCGCCGCGTTCGTGGACTTCTCGGGCGGCATCCACCTGTTCGGGGCGATCAGCGCGGCCCTGTTCCAGCGCGAGCGCACGGGACGGGGGCAGATCGTCGAGGTCTCGATGCACGACACCATCTACCCGATGCTGGCATCCAGCCTGGGCGGCCTGCACAACAACCCCGGCCGAGAACTCCCCGAGCGCACCGGGAACCGGCATTCGGGCATGGCGGTCGCGCCGTACAACATCTACGAGGCGAGCGACGGATGGCTGGCGATCATCTGCATCGCCGAGCGGCACTGGCGCGGCGTGGCAACCGCACTGGGCCGGCCCGAGCTGATCGACGACCCCAGGTTCCGCACGCAGAAGGACCGGGTCGCCCACATCGATGCGGTCGACGAGCAGGTCTCTTCCTGCACCAGGACCCGGACGCGTGCCGAGCTGGTGCGGGACCTGCAGGCCGCCGGTGTGCCCTGCGCGCCGGTCAAGTCGATCCGTGAGGTCGACTCCGACGAGCACCTGATCCAGCGCGGCATGATCCAGTACGTCGAGCACCCGGCCAGGGGCCGGGTGCCGGTTGCGGGATGCCCTCTGAGGCTCAGCGACTCGCCGGTGGGCCCGCTGCGGACCGCCCCGCCGCTGGGCCAGTCGACACGGGAGGTTCTCGCGGAGCTCGCCGGCCACGCGGATGCGGCCTGCGAAGCCGGCACCCAGATCAATGGTGAGGATCCCAAGCATGTTCACACCTGAACCCGGTACTCCGCTGGCGGAGTACTACGACCAGACCCAGTCGCGGACCGGAGCCGTCCTCTCGCGCCGGAGCCTGGGCACGCTGGACGCGGTGAGCATCGGCCGGTACGCACTGACCATCGGCGCCGCGGACCCGGTCCACTACGACGCCGCGGCCGCACGTTCGGCCGGGTACGCGGATGTCGTGGCGCCACCGAACATGCTCGCCGCGATCGTGGAGTGGGGCATCGGCACCCCCGAGGCCCAGCTCCAGCCCGACGGAACCCCCCTCAGCGGTGACACACCCCTCGGTGACGGCGACCTCGGGCTGCGCGTGATGGGGGCCGGCGAGGAGATGGAGCTGGTCAGTCCCGTGACCGCCGGCACGGAGGTCATGCTCGAAACCACCCTCGAGGCGGTCACTCCCAAGCAGACCCGCGTCGGCGACTGCGTGTTCGTCACCACCCTCCACACGTTCACGTCCGCCCAGGGTGCCGTCCTCAACCGCAACCGGCGCACCGTCGTGCTGCGCAACCCCTTGCAGGAGTCGTAGTGTCCATCAACTACCAGGTCGGGGACACACTCCCACGGCTCAAGCACACGGCCACGACCTTTCAGCTGTTCCGCTACAGCGCGGTCACCTGGAACCCCCACCGCATCCACTTCGACGAGCCCTACGCACGCGAGGAGGGCCACGGCGGTCTCGTGGTGCACTCCCACCTGCGAGCGGCGCTTGCCCTGCGCTGCGTCACCGAGGCTCTCGGCCCCAAGTGGCGCGTGACGAAGGTCGCCTACCGCCTGCGCAAGCCCGTCTGTGCGCCCGCCAACCTCGCCTACACCGCCCGGGTGACCCACATCGAGGGCGACAGCATGACCCTCGAACTGGCCGAAGAACACCCCTCCGGCGAGGTGGGGTTCGAAGGGACGGTACGGGTCAGCAGCGCCGAGGGAGAGAACAGCGGCGGTCTTCGCACCTCTACACCGGAAGAGTTGGCATGACGTCAGCATCAGAACGGGGCCGGCGCCCCCTCCGCGTCGGGAACTGCTCCGGCTTCTACGGCGACCGCGCCTCGGCCATGGCCGACATGGCCCGAGCGGGCGGCATCGACGTCCTCACCGGTGACTACCTCGCCGAGGTCACGATGCTGATCCTCGGGAAGGCGCGCGCCAAGGACAGCACGAAAGGCTTTGCGACCACCTTCCTGCAGCACCTCGACGCGGCGCTCGAGCACCTCGTCGCCAACCGGATCAGGCTCGTCGTCAACGCCGGAGGACTCAACCCCGCCGGGCTGGCCGCCGCGACGCGCGAACTGGTCACACGCCACGGTCACGACCTGCGGGTCTCCCACATCGAAGGCGACGATGTCTTCGGCAGCCTCGACGGTCTGCGGCAAGCGGGCCATTGCCTACCGCACCTGACGAGTGGTCAGCCGCTGTCGGACTGGCCGCACCAGCCGCTGACGGCCAACGCCTACCTGGGCGGCTTCGGCATCGCGCGCGCGCTCCACGAGGGCGCCGACATCGTCGTCACGGGCCGCGTCACCGACGCATCCCTGGTCGTCGGTCCCGCCGCCTGGTGGTGGGGTTGGACGCCTGACGACCACGACGCCCTTGCCGGCGCGGTCGCCGCCGGACACGTCATCGAGTGCGGGCCTCAGGCGACCGGCGGCAACTTCTCCGGGTTCCGTTCCGTCCCCGACCTCGTGGAGCCGGGGTTCCCGATCGCCGAGATCGCCGCCGACGGCTCCTCGGTGATCACCAAGAACCCGGGCACCGGCGGCGTGGTCACCCAGGACACGGTCACCGCCCAACTGCTCTACGAGATCGGTGAACCCGCGTATCTCAACCCCGACGTGACCGCCCACCTGGACACCGCGACGCTGACAGACCTCGGCGAGGACCGCGTCCGGATCAGCGGCGTGCGAGGTACGGCGCCGTCCAGGACGACCAAGGTCGCGATCACAGGGGTGGGAGGCTGGACGAACAGCGCGATCCTCGCGCTCACCGGCGCGGACCTCGACGCGAAGGCCGCCCTCGTAGAGCGATTCGTCCACCGCTACGCCGAGGCCGCCGACGGGCTCGACGCGGTCGCCGTCGAGCGCATCGGGCGGGCCCAGCCCGATCCCGACACCCAGAACGCGGGAACCGAGCTGCTCAGGATCACGGTGCAGGGGACGCAGCAGGCCGCCGGGCGCGCCTTCTCGTCGCGCGTGGTCGAGCTGGCCCTGGCCGGCTACCCCGGGCTGTACTCCCTCGGCCCTCCGCAACCGGGGTCCGCATTCGGTGTCTACTGGCCCGCACTGCTCGACCAGCGGATGCTCCAGCACACGGTCCACCACTACGACGGCACGACCGAGATCATCGCCCCCGGCAACCCGGACGGAGCCGGTGGCGAGGCAATGCCGCAGACCGAGCCGGCGCTCGCGCCATCGGTGCCTGCGCCGCGGGCAGACGAACTCGTCGTCGCCCCACTCGGTGAGATGGTGCACGCCCGCTCCGGCGACAAGGGCGGCGACGCGAATCTGGGCGTCTGGGTACGCGACCGTGCGGCATGGGACTGGCTCAGGTCCACCCTCACCGTCGACGAACTGCGACGCCTGCTTCCCGAAACACGCGCACTGGAGATCTCGCGCCACGAACTCCCCCACCTGGGCGCGGTCAACTTCCTCGTCCGAGGACTGCTCGGGACCGGAGCCACCTCGACACTGCGGCTGGACTCGCAGGCCAAAGCACTCGGCGAATGGCTGCGCTCCCGGAGCATCAAGGTGCCGCGATCTCTGGTGGGATCCTGACGACCCGCCATGACCCACGACGACGGCCTCACAGTTGGACGGGCACGGCACGCCTGGTCCTCGACCAGGCGTGCCCTGCCGACGCTTGCTCGGCCTCGGCGTGCGGGCACCCGCGCGGCGGGGTCTCGCCGCTGACCCGGTCGAGGGCGAAGACCGTCGCCTCCCCCTGGGAGAGTTCGAGTGGCGATCGGTGTGGGCTCGGCGTCCGGCGGCGGTGTGGACGTACTCGGCGAGCTTGAGCGCGCCGCGGATCAGGTCGCGAACGGCGGCGAGCACGGCGGGCGTATTGCGGGCCCTGCCCGCCCGTCAGCGCGTAACCCGTTGCAGAGTCAGCCGCCGACAGCCGGGTGATCCGTGTGCAGATGGTCGAGGATGGCGCTGGAGATCTCCGCGAGTTGGTCGATCTGCTCTGCTGTGAGACGGTCGATGACCAGGCGCCGCACCTCCTGGGCATGGCTGGGGGCTGCTTCTCCCAAGGCTGTGCGTCCTTCTGGCGTGAGCGCCGCATACATGGCGCGTGACGCGCCGCTCTGGCGCTCCACCAGGCCGCGCTTGCACATGCGGGTGAGCTGGTGGTGGAGGCGGCTCTTCTCCCAGCCCAGCTCATCGCTGAGCTCATAGGCACGCAAGCGCCCGCCCGGTGCTTCCGACAGGGCGACGAGTACCGAGTAATCAGCGTTCGACAGGCCGCTGCCCGCCTGGAGCTGCTGTTCGATACGTGACCGCAGAACCTCCTGCATCTGAACGAACGCCCGCCAGGCGCGCAGTTCGCGCTCGCTCAATCCCTGCCGCTCCATGGCCCCATCATACCTTTGAGTTGACATGTCTACTCGACCGAGTACTGTGAGGTGACACGTCAACTCGATGGTGTTTCTGAAGGGACGTAGGTCATGGAAGCCCTGCAAGGCGCAGCGGAGCGTAGCGTCGTCCGCGTCGAGAGAAAGATGCATTTCGGAGGGGACACGCAGGTCGACGACAGGAACGTGGTCATCACTCCCATGCGGCCGGAACTCACGGATCCGTTCCTGCTGCTGAGCGAGGACTGGTTCTCCTCACCGGGCTTCGAATGGCATTCCCACCGCGGTCTCGAGACGGTCACACTGGTCCTCGACGGCGTCCTGGAGCACGGTGACAACATCGGTCATGTTGGCGCGCTGACCACTGGAGACGTGCAGTGGATGACCGCAGGGCGCGGAATCATCCATCGCGAGCTCGCCTTCCGCAACGAACGGGCGCACATCCTGCAGCTGTGGGTGAACCTGCCGGGCGAGATGAAGATGGTCGACACCCGTTACCAGGACCTGCTGGCCGACCGTCGACCCGTCATCGAGACGGACGGCGCCCGCATCGACCTCATTTCGGGCGAGGCCGGCGGCGTCCGAGGCCCCGCACTGAACAACTGGCCCATCTCCGGAGCGGTGATCACCCTTGAGCCCGGCCGACGCCTGGATCATCTGCTGCCCGGCCGGGATCGTGCCTTCGTCTACGTCCTGTCTGGCAGGGTGACGGTCGCCGGGCGTCCCGTGCGCGCAGGGGAGATCGCCTGGTCCGACCCCCTTCCCCAGTCTTCGCTCTCGACCATCGCGCTTGAGACCACCGACGGCGACGAGCACAGCGTGGTCATGGTCTACAGCGGTGAGCCGATCGGTCAGCCGGTTACGATGGGGGGCCCGTTCGTCATGAACAGCGCGAGCGAAATCGAGCAGGCCTTCCGCGACTTCCACAGCGGCGGGTTCGGCGACATCCCGAACCAGGCCCGCCTGCAGTTCCGCTGACACCGGGGCACCCGGCACCCCCGTCTTCCCAGTCCGTGTGCCCGCAGGCCCGGCGCGGCACGCATACTCCGGAGCCTTCACCTCCGGCTCCAGCCCAGGAATGGAGAACCTCGGAACCCGCGCATCGCCGGCTCTGATGCACCTTGCCGTGGCCGCCGTGCTCATTCCGGGACTGGTCGGCACCCGTGTGAGCCGAAGCACGACAGCGGGCAGACGTGACCCGGCGGCGCCCTCCTGTTGAGGGCGATCCAGCAGGATCGGCGGCTCCGGCGTCAGCGGGCGGGTGCCGACACGGTGCGCTTTGGCCGAGCTCAGCACCATCCTCACGGCCTACAGGTCCGTATCGGCGTTGCCCTCGTCGTTCCAAGAGTCTCGCCGCTTGGTCTCGCTCTTGGCGGAAGCGCTCTTCTCCTGCCCCTCCAACAGCTCCAGGAGCGCAGCGTCTGCCTTTCTGCAGTCTTCCCTGGTCAGTTCGAGAGGGGCGTTGTTGCAGATGGTGTACCGGTCGGGATGAATGATGTTGGTGGTCCTCAACGTGAACGTCAGAAGCGAGCGCCACCCCTTGCGGTGGCCAACCCTCACTTGGATTCGGACCTTGTAGTCACGGGCCTCCGGAACCAACCCGGAAAACGGTGCCTCGAACTCGATGAAGAGTCGTTGCGCTTCTCTGCCGGCCACGATGAATCCGGCCGGCAACTCCGGTTCCTCGTCCGGCCCGGGTTGGAGACGGGATGGTGAAGACATCCACAGGAGTGGCAGATGAGAGGCGGGCTCATCAGGGAAGGTCAGCCTGAGATCCTGCACGACTATCGGCTTGGCACCGGTGTTGTGAAGGATGAGCGGAAGCCGCAGGCGAACCATGGAGCCGTGGACGATCGCCGCAAAGGAATGAGGCTCCCACGACTCCAGGCGCCCCTGTCTGGCGTTGAGCCACCAGAACGAGGCGATGGTGAAGAGCAATGCGCAGATCGACAGCAAGCCCGCACCCGAAATCGATGAGGACGCATTCTGATCAGCAACGGCCATCATGAAAAGCACAAATTCACCTCAGGGTGGGCACGCTATCAGGGGTCGGTGAGGCGAGGGCCTCGAGCGACCCGGCGTCTTGATGAGTGGCAGCTGGGCCGACTTCATCCTTCGGCGAGGAAGTGCGCCAGCGAAGCGTCGAAGTCGATGTGCCCGAGCTCGGCTCCCCGGGGCACCACGGCCTCCGTTCCCTCCAGGAACGTCTTGATTTCGTGCGTCCGGGCTTTGAGCAAGGCCGTACCAGCTGGCGGGTCGAGAAGGATGTACGAGTCGCAGCGGTCAGGCCCGTCGGCGGGCCATATGCGTATGTCCCCCTCGCCGGCGGGGCCTTCCAGCCCGTCGATCAGAAGATCTCGTCCAATGATCCATTCCACCGTCTCGTCGCTGTCGACAGCGGTGAATGCGGCACGGACGACATAGGGATCACTGGGCTCGTACCGCAGCCTCATGCTCACAGGCAAGGACAGCTCATGCGCAACGTCAAGTTGCACATGCAGCCCCTGAATCACGGTTCTCAACGACTTCATTGGTCTTTACTCCTGCTGCCTCGAGTCATACCGGGAGGGCCATCGGAAGGGTCTGTCAAGGAGGCCTGAACAGAGAAGTGGGTACTACGGGGACCGGTGTCGGACGGCAGGAGAACGCTCGCAGGACTACATCTCCTGCCGTCGCGAGGGTGCCCGGCCGTCAGCAGCAGGCGAAGCCACCACTGACGGCCGGGAGCATCACAGGGATGCAACCAACGTCGGTTGCCGGATCACGGCGACCTTCGTATCAGCGACCGGAGTTCTACCGGTCGTGGTGGCGGCTCACCTTGTCGCGGTCCCGGCGGTCGTCGTTGTGACCGTCCCGGCGGTCGTGGTCGCGGTCCCGGTCGTCGTCGTTGTGACCGTCCCGGCGGTCGTGGTCGCGGTCCCGGTCGTCGTCACAGTCCCAGCGGTCGTCGTCGCGACGGTCCCAGCGGTCGTCGTCACAGTCCCAGCGGTCGTCGTCGTAACGGACCCAACGGCCGTCGCCCCAACGGCCGTCGTCACGGCCCCAGCGGTCGTCGCCGCCCCAGCGGTGGTCGTTGGCCTCGACACCGGCGGCGGGGCGCTGGACGTGCGCTGACGTCGACGTCGCAGCCGACGCAGTACCCCCGGCACCAAGAACGGCTCCGCCGGCCACCGCCAGGGAGGCGATGGCGACAGACACGCGCTTCGCGAGGTAACTCACAAGTTTCTCCTTCGGTTCAAAGCCATCCGTCAGTGCGACGGACGCCGAGATCACTAGTGCAATTCACTGGGATTGTTCGATGCAGCGGCGCGGGTCGCTCTCCTTCGTGAGCGTCAGCCGGCTCTGCACAGCGCCACCGGGCGCGATAGAGGTTGCCGATGCGGCAACACCCTCAGTTTCCATACAATGTATGAAACCTCCCTTTCAGTCATACCATACGCCGTATGGAAAGTCGATGGCGGCGCCACCAGCAGCGGGAGAGGCTCACCTCTCGCTCGTGGTGGGCGGCGTCGCGGCGCAGGAACCCGGGCGTCGCACGGGAAGCCGGCACCCCGCGTGGCGAACTGGATCGCCGACTGGGACCTGCGCAGTGTCCGAGAACGGCCGTCACGGAACACCGAGGCACCACACGCAATCAACGAAGTCGAGATCTTCTTGATTGCGAACGTTGCTCGTGAGCAGTACAGGCTGCGGCCGCCATCCTCGAAGGCTGGTGCATGGCGCCCGGCATGAGGGGCAGGGGACGGCGACGTGCCCGGCACGTCAACGAGGCGCTCCCGCCCCGCCTGGCGTCAGGGGGCAGGAGAAGAAACTCCGGACATCGAGGAGTCAGTGGGGCAGTGGGACAGCCACCAGCTCCTCCTGGCCGTCCGTTTCACGCGGACCACGCCCGGCAGTGGATGTCCGAGTGTGGGGGCCTGGATACGGGTCGCTTCCAACGGCGACACGACAGGCCACCACTCCCACGGAATCACCGAGCCCATGCCCCATCGGAGAAAACGCGCTCATCACACCGGAAAGACAACAGCTCCTCAGGCATTCCAGTGCGCCTCAAGGGCTGCGGCGACCTCGGCCGGCTTCTGGATCAACGTCCAGTGGCTGCAGTCGAGTTTGACGACCCGGGACGCTCGCACAGCGTGGCCGAGTTCATCGGCGAACGCGATCGGACAGGCCGGGTCGAGCGTCCCCCAGAGGACCAGGGACGGCGCGGACACGTTCGCCAGTTCCGGTTCCCACTCCGCGCCCACCGTCACGGCGGAGCGGTACAGCTTGAGGATGCTGTCCCTCATCGACCCGTCCACGCGACGGACCATTTCCTCGGCCACGTCAGCCGGGACATCGAGTTTGCTCAGGTCCTCGGCGAAGGACGCTGGGTCAAGCTCGTTCATGAACCGGTCCCCCTCGACCGGGTCCTGCCAGATCTTGGCCAGCGGATGCCAGTCGTACTGAGCACTGACCGGAGCGCTGCTGCCGGCCCACGTACGAACCAGGTCCGGCCGTATCGAAGCGACGCGCGCGGTGAGAATGCAGCCCCAGTCATGGCCGACCAGGTCCACCGGCTCGCCGACTTGCTCCAGCCGATCGATGAGCCAATCGACGTACTCCTCTTTGGTGGAGCCGAAGCCATGCGGCCGCGTTGCGCCGAAGCCGGGCAGGTCCCAGGCCGCGACGTCACTTCGGCTCAGGTGCTGGCAGACGCCGTCCCACACACGGTGGGTGTCGGGGACGCCGTGGATCAGAACTGCAGGCATGGGACGAGCTCCTCCGTAGGACAAAAGCCTCATACATGAGATTTTTATCATTATTAGTCCATTTGGTCCAGAAGTGCGAATAGGGGTCCTGGAGCCGACATGTCCCGTCCCCATGCCGTGAACGCACGGCGAACGCATGGCCCAGGGGAGGGGCCACCGCTCCGGAGGCATCATCAGACCGCTGAACAAGGGACGACCACCGACAACCCGGCTGTCCGTCACAGCCTGCGGCCGGTGGCTGTGGTGGGGACGAGAAGGGCAGACGCACCCTTCGGTGGTGTGCCATGAATCGGTGGTGCCCGGCGAGCCCCCGTAGGGCCGCCTGTGCACCGAGATCACCAGCGACTGGGCACCTGCCGGCGGCGGCGCCGGCCCTTCCGCTGCCGGCCCGGTCACCGCCTGATCGTGGGAATGCGATGCCTGCCGGACGTGGCGGTGCGCGTCAGACTGAGCAACAGCCCCGCGACCACGTCGGGCGATCACTCGGCTGTCGTTGTACTCGCGAGTAGCGTGGGTTACGGACCAACCCACCGGGAAGGGGTGTGTGACCATGGTCGAGCACCGCACCGTCACGGTTGGAGGGCGTCGGCTGCACATCGCGGAGGAGTGAAGGACCCCTGGTTCTCCTGCTCCACGGCTTTCCCGAATGCTGGTACAACTGGCGCCACCAGTTCACGCCCCTGGCCGGGGCCGGATACCACGTCGTCGCCGTTGACCAGCGCGGTTACGCCCGCAGCGACCGGCCAGCCGCGGTTGAGGAATACACCATCCTGCACCTCGTCGGCGACGCCATCGGCCTGATCCGCGAACTGGGCGCAGAGCAGGCCGTGGTCATCGGCCACGACCTGGGCGGCATGGTCGCCTGGTCCACCGCGCTGATGCGGCCCGATGTCGTCCGGGGGGTCGTGGGCCTCAGCGTCCCGCCGCCGCAGCGCGGTCCGGTTCCTCCGCTGCAGGCGATGCGCGAGCTGTTCGGCGGCCAGTTCTACTGGAACTACTTCCAGTCCCCCGGCGTCGCGGACGCCGAGCTCGCGAAGGACCCGCACGCCACCTTCCGTCGCGTGATGTACGGCCTCTGCGGCGACAACCGCACAGCGACCCGCCGGTCGAGCCGCTCGTCCCACCGGGCAAGGGATTCCTGGACCTCTTCGAGGACCCCGAGGAACTACCCGCCTGGCTCACCGAGGCCGACATCGACACACTCGCGACGGAGTTCACCGAAGCCGGGTTCACCAGCGCACTCAACTGGTACCGCAACTTCGACCGCAATTGGCAGCTGACCGCCCCATGGGAGGGCGCACAGTACCGGATGCCCGGCCGCTACCTCACCGGCGATCGTGACCTGGTCTATGGGTTCCCGGGGATGGACCAACTGATTCCCGCCCTGCCCACGGTCCACCCGGCCGTCGGACCGGCGCACATCCTGCCCGGCTGCGGCCACTGGATCGCCGAGGAACGCCCCGGCGAGGTGAATGCGGCGCTCCTGGAATTCCTCAGCGCCCTGAACACCTGACGATCAGTCGGCTGCGGTCGAAGTCGGCACGTCTTTTGGTCGCTGTCCGCGGGAGCGGCGGGCGCCCACAGTGGTGCGGGCGCCGTCACAGTCTTGATCGCGGCCTGCGCTACAGCTGGCATCTCGACGACGTCACATGTTGCTCCTCGTCGCGTCGTCCGCGGATCGTCGAAGCCCTCATCGGCGCCCTGCGCCAGGCGACGGTCGAGAACCAACTCCTGCGCCAGCAGATGACAGAACGTACGGCCGTACTCCGCTCGCTGCCCAACAACATTGGCCCGGGACCATCAGTGGCACCCGACCGTGAGGTCCTTGAGGGTTGGTGACCGGGCGTGCAAGGCGTGATCAGCGGGCTCGGTCGGCCGGGCCTTATTGTCTCCACAGACGCTCCTGATCACGGTGGCCGCTTCCCTGCGGGCAGGCACTCCGGAAGCCCCCGGACCTGCACGAACCGGTCAGTGATCAAGAACGACAGCTGCCCTGAGAGATGTCTTCCGTAACAGCGGATTTGCGGTCGTCGGAAGACGGGGCGAGGATTTTTTTAGGAGCGGAACGGCCGAGGCGAACCTTGATGCCGACGCAATCGAATGTGTATGGCCTTCGGACTGACGCTCACCGGCAGTAAGCGTCACCGCGAAGGTGCCGCCGTGGCGAAGAAGATCGAACATACGGGTGCTCAGCCGATGGCGTCGGCGGGGGCGACGGGTGGGCTGTCCAGCTGGGCGGCAGATCGGAAGGAGTCTGCCCATGCGGATCGCCGTGGACCTGAATCGGTGCCAGGGATACGCACAATGTGTGTATTTGGCGCACGAGGTCTTCAGATTGACTGGTCAGGAGGCGCTCACCTACGAGCCGAACCCCGAGGACGAGAGGCGCCTGCAGGTTGAGCGAGCCGCTGCGGCGTGTCCGGTGCAGGCGATCGTGCTCGACCGCTTGGACGGCGCGGAGGGGAGCGCGACGTCATGACGGTGCCGGCAACGGTCGCAGAGCTGGTGCGCGAGTTCAGGGCCAACGGCCGGATCGTCATCGTCGGTGCGTCCCTGGCGGGACTGCGGGCCGCCGAAGCCCTGCGTGAAGAGGGCTTCACCGGGTCTTTGACCATCATCGGGGACGAGCCGTACGAGCCCTACGACCGTCCTCCGCTGTCCAAGCAGGTGCTCAAAGGCTGGGTGCCGGCCGACCACACCATGCTGCCCCGCCTGCGAGAAGTGAATGCGGAGTGGCGGCTCGGGGTGGCCGCCACCGGGTTGGACCGGGCCGCGAAGCAGGTCCGCCTGGCCGACGGCGAGCAGATCCCGTACGACCGGTTGCTGATCGCCACCGGCACCCGGGCGCGACAGTGGCCGAACCCGGACGAGGCCGCCCTGGACGGGGTCTACACACTGCGCTCGCGTGATGATGCCGCACGGCTGCAGAAGGCGCTGGCCGCGCCGCCGTCACGGGTCATGGTCATCGGGGCCGGGTTCATCGGCTCGGAAGTGGCCTCCGTCTGCCGGGAACTCGATCTCCCGGTGACCGTCGTCGAGCGGGGCTCGGCGCCGCTGGTCGGCGCGCTCGGCGGGGTGATCGGTGAGATCGCCGCGGAGATGCAGCGCGACCACGGCGTGGACCTGCGCTGCGGGCTGGGCGTGTCGTCACTGGAGGGCGACTCCGGCGGGCACGTGCGGCGTGCTCATCTTTCGGACGGAACCACCGTCGACGCCGACGTGGTGGTGGCCTCGCTGGGGTCGATCCGCAATGTGGAATGGCTGGAGGGCGCCGGGCTGGCGTCCGGTTTCTGGGGCGTCGGCTGCGACGCCGGCGGTCGCGCCTTCGACGTCAACGGCGTGATCACCGACAGCATCTACGTGGCAGGGGACGTGGCGCGCGCGCCCCACGTGCTGTACGAGTACCAGTTCCTCGCGATGGAGCACTGGGACAATGCCGTGCTCGGCGCCGAGGTCGCGGCCCACAACATGGTGAACCTCGAGCCCCACTATCGCCCGCATCTGTTGCTGCCCGGCTTCTGGTCCGGTCAGTTCGGCGTCAACATCAAGTCCGTCGGCGTGCCTCCTTTCGGTGACGAGATCGTCTTCACGCAGGGGTCCGTCAAGGAGCGCCACTTCGCCGCTGCCTACGGTCGCCGGGGCCGCATCGTCGCCGCCGTCACCTTCGATCACGGCAAGTGGCTGGAGTACTACGGGAAGCTGATCGAGCAATCGGGTCCGTTCCCGCCTCCGCCGCCGGGCTGGGACCAGCCCCCCGGCATGAAGCCGATCCCGGCCGAGTTCCCGCAACCCGGCGTCCCCACGGCGGTCCCCGACGTCGTCCTGACCGGCCACGACCCGAGCGAGCGGAGGGCCGAGTTCCGGTCTCGCCCCCGTTGACGCGCGCGCCGGGTCGGGCGTGCAAGCCGACAGCATCGACAGGAATGGAGGGGAGCCTCGTGGTCGAGGAAACCCCCTGGCAGCAGGCCCTCCGCTACGCCAACCGCGCCAATCCGTACCCGTTCTACGAGGAACTCCGCAGGACACCGGTGGCGCGGCAGCCGGACGGCACCTACGTCGTCAGTACCTACCAAGAGATCGTCGCGCTGCTGCACGACCCCCGGGTCAGTTCGGATCCCAGGAAGCTCCCTGTCCCGGTCGCGGCCCCCGCCGAGGGCTCGGCGGAGGCCGAGCCGATCACGGAGGCGGTCATCTCCTTGGAGCCGAACATCATCACCCAGGATCCACCCGAGCACGATCGAGATCGCCGGATGATGACGCCGCATTTCGTCGGCCCGCCCCATTCCCCTCACATGATCTCCGACCTGGAACCCGAGATCCGCCGCATCGTGGACGGCCTTCTGGACAACATGCAGGGCAAGACCCGGATCGATGCCGTCGACGAGTTCGCCTACCCCCTGCCGGTGAGCGTGATCTGCAAGGTCCTGGGCGTGCCGCTGGAAGACGAGTCACGCTTCCACGGCTGGATCGAGACGGCCCTGGACTCTTTGGATTTCGGCCCCGAGGCTGCCTCCGAGGAGATGCAGAGCCGACTGGCCGGGGGTCGCGAGGCCGTGGAGGAGTTCGGGCGGTTCGCAGCCGAGTTGCTCGACCGGTACGCCCAGCAGCCCGGCCCGGGCATGCTCTCGGCGATGGTGCACGAGGACGGCGCGGAGGGAGGGATGTCCAAGGGCGTGCTCGTGAGCAATGCCTTGCTCCTGATTTTCGCCGGGCATGAAACCACGGTCAATCTCATCGCCCACAGCGTGCTCACCCTGCTGCGGCACCCCGACGCGCTGGAGAAGCTGCGCCGCCGGCCCGAGCTGATCGTGCCCGGGGTCGAGGAGTTGCTGCGCTTCGAGTCGTCGGTCCAGTTCTGGCACACCCGCTCCGCCGTGGAAGACATCGATATCGCAGGCACCACCATCCCGAAGGGCGCGCCGATCTTCCTCGCATACGGCTCGGCGAACCGCGACCCGAAGCGGTTCGCCAACCCTGACGAGCTTGACCTCGAACGCCCCGACAACCAGCACCTCGGGTTCAGCCAGGGCATCCACTTCTGCTTCGGCGCTCCGCTCGCGCGGCTCGAGGTCCAGGTCGCCGTCGGCGAGTTCATCCGCCGGGTGGAAAACCCCCGGCTCGTGGAGGACCCACCGCCGTACCGCCACAACCAGATCTTCCGCGGCCCGCGCCACGTCCTGGTCGACATCGACGGGATCCGCGACTGAATCGGCGTGCGTAAAGGATCGCTATGCGGGCTTTTCAACTGGTCGGATGGCAGCAACCGCCCGAGCTGCGCGAGGTGCCGGTGCCCGAGCCCGGGCCGGGGCAGGTCCTGGTGAAGGTCGGGGGCGCCGGTGCGTGCCACTCAGATCTGCACATCATGGAGGCACCCGGACCACCACCAGGGTTCGCCACGGGACTGCCCTTCACGCTCGGCCATGAGAATGCGGGATGGGTGGAGAGGCTGGGATCGGGTGTCACCGGGTTCGCGCCCGGAGACCCTGTGATGGTCTACGGTCCCTGGGGCTGTGGGGTGTGCGCCAACTGCCGGGAGGGCCGGGAGAACTACTGCCAGAAGGGCAGTGGTCAGGGCGGGGGCCTGGGAGGTGGTCACGACGGCGGAATGGCTGAGTACCTGCTGGTCCCGGCGGCGCGATTCCTGATTCCGCTGGGCACCCTCGACCCCCGCCAGGCGGCCCCGCTCAGCGACGCGGGGCTGACCAGCTATCACGCCGTCAAGCGATCGCTGCACCTGCTGGGGCCGGGCTCGACCGCGGTGGTGATCGGAGTGGGCGGTCTGGGCCAGATGGCGATCCAGATGGTCCGCGCGCTCAGCGCGGCGACCACCGTCGTCGCCGTGGACACCGATGCCGGCAAGCTGGAAACCGCCAAGCGCATGGGCGCGGACGAGGTGCTGCTCTCGGGCGAGGAAGCGGTCACGCGCATCAAGGACATGACGGGGCAGCAGGGCGCTCAGCTCGTGCTGGACATGGTCGGCATCGACCCGACTCTGCGGATGGCTGCTCAGGTGGCCAGGGTGCTCGGCCACCTGACCATCGTCGGTCTCGGCGGCGGAGCCCTGCCAGTCAACTTCTCGAGCCCGCCGCACGAGTGCGCGGTCGCCTCGCCCTACTGGGGCTCCCTTCCCGAACTGATGGAAGTGATCACCCTCGCCCAGCAGCAAAAGATCAAGATGCTGGTTGAACGCTTCCCCTTGGAACGCGCCAACGAGGCATACCAGCTCCTGCACGACGGCAAGATCCAAGGACGCGCCGTCATCGCCCTCCGCCCGTGAGTACCGTCATTTCGACAACGGTCCGCATCTTCACCACTTCCTCCGTTGTCTCACCCCCTCTTCCCGCATAAGGGCGGAAGGGGACGCACGGCGACTGAGGGTGTGTCAAGTTAATGGCTGATCTTGGTTGTTGAGTTATCGCTGGTCGGTGGGGGTCAGGCGGCCGTCGAAGGCGATCTGGAAGGCGTTGAGCGGGGCCTTCCAGCGCATCGTCCAGCGGCGTCGGCCCTTGCCGGTCGGGTCCAGGCTCATCAGCGCCATGTAGACGCACTTCAACGCGGCGGCCTCCGACGGAAAGTGGCCGCGAGCCCGGACGGCCTTGCGGATGCGGGCGTTCACGCTCTCGATCGCGTTCGTGCTGCAGATGACCTTGCGGATCTCGACGTCGAAGGACAAGAAGGGCACCATCTCGGCCCAGGCGTCGGACCACAGCTTGATCACGGCCGGATACTTGGAGCCCCATTTCTCGGAGAACTCCAGGAACCGCTCGGTCGCGGCGGCCTCCCTCGGGGCGGTGTAGACGGGCTTCAGGTCCTTGGCGACCTTGTCCCAGTCCTGTCGGGCGCAGTAGCGGATGCTGTTGCGAATCAAGTGAACGATGCAGGTCTGCACGACCGTGCGGGGCCAGACGGACTCGACCGCGTCCGGCAGCCCCTTCAGTCCGTCGCAGACGAGCATCAGGACGTCCTCAACTCCGCGGTTCTTCAGCTCGGTGAAGACCTGGAGCCAGTGCTTGGCGCCCTCGCCGCCGTCGCCGGCCCAGATCCCGAGGATGTCGCGGGTGCCCTCGACGGTCACCGCCATCGCCACGTAGATGGGACGGCGACAGCCTCCCCTTCGACCAGGCCGCGATCATCCCCGACGCGGTCTCCACCCCCTACGCCGCCGTCGTCACCACCGCGGGCGTCCGCCCCGCCCAGTCCGTCGGCATCTGGGGCGTGGGCGGAGTCGGCGCCCACAACGTACGCCTCGCCCGCCTGGTCGGCGCCGCGCCGATCATCGCCATCGACCCACTGCCCAGCGCCCGCAACCGCGCCCTGGAATTCGGCGCGGACTTCGCCCTCGACCCGGCCGCCGACGACTTCGCCGACCAGGTCCGCGCGGCCACCGCCGGACGAGGCCTCGACTTCGCCTTCGACTGCGCCGGCGTGCCCGCCGTCCGCGAGCAGGCCGCCGCCGCACTCGGCCTGGGCGGCTCCCTCATCCTGGTCGGCATCACGCCCAAGCCCCTCACCATCACCGAGGGCCTGACCTTCAACTACATGATGAAGCAGGTCCGCGGCCACTACGGCGCCACCCCCGAGGGCGTCACCGAGCTGGTCCAGCTGGCCTCCAACGGGCGCCTCGACCTTGCCCCCTCCATCACCGACCACATCCCCCTCGCCGACGCCGCCGACGCGGTCAACCGGCTGGAGAACAAGATCGGCGACCCGATCCGCCTCATCCTCGTCCCCTGACAACTCTGCAGAAGGACGACCACAACCACCTCGGGCAGGGGTGAGTGGGCGCCGGTGCTTGAGGGAACACCGGCGCCCACGGCTTTTTGCTCAAGGCCCCCTGGACCACGGACTGCTTCGACTTCCAGCAGCTCTGCGCGGGACGGCACGCAGCCCGACCGACGTCCGGTGACACCACCAGGTCCGTGTGGTTCAAGGTGGGCGGCACACCTCCTGCCACCGGCGTCGCGGTGTCGGTCGCCGTCGTGCCGGATCACCGGCGGGGCGTGCGGGCCGGAGGTCAGATGTCCCACCAGTCGAAGGAATGGGTGGGCACGTGCCTGCCGCAGGCACGATCGAGGCGGACCAGTTGGCCGCGGTGGAAGATCAAGGGTTTGCGGGGGCCGCCGGCCGCGGCCAGACGCTGCACTCGGCCCACCACCGCTACGTGGTCGCCTGCGGGGAAACTGTCCTCCACGTCACACTCGATCCAGGCCGCCGCCCCGCCGAGGCGCGGAGCCGCCTGGTCCGTCAGTTCCCAGTCGCCGGTGGCGAACCGGTTGGCCGAGCGGCCTGCGAAGGCCGCGCACACCTGCTGCTGGTCTTCGGCCAGCACGTTCACGCAGAAGTGCCCTGAGCGGATGATCGCCTCTGCGCTGGCTGACTGCCGGCCGCAGTAGAAGACCACGAGAGGCGGGTCGAGGGAGACGGAGGTGAAGCTGCCTACCGTGACGCCCACCGGGCCCTGCGGCGTCGTGGCGGTCACCACGCACACCGAGGTCGGTACATGGCCGAGTACGCGGCGGAACACCGCGGGCTCGGCCGTGGTGGCGGTCGGGTCTGTTGCGGCAAGGGCGGTTGCGGACACAGCAATCTCCAGGGGAGCGGGAGCCGGACCATGCGCCGCCTGCCGTCGCTCGCGGCGTCGGCGGCGCGGGTTTCGCTCCAGTGAATCCACAGTTGCCTCCGCATGGCATTGGGCCGGGCGGCCAAGTCGGGCGCACGACTTAGGGCCACGGAATCAAGTTGTCGCCGAACTGGTCCGGCAGCCCAACCGGCAAGACGAACTCTGCGGTCCCGGACACACGACAGCGATGCGGACCGGGCGTGGAATGCCGGGAGCGGCACCTCGCCACGTGAGGTGCGCCAGATGAGCCGCGAAACTCCGGAGGACCCCATGACCACGACCACATCCGCCCCGCAGGTGACCGCCGCGTCCGCCGCGGCGCTGAAGGAGAGTGCGGCGGCACTGGTGCCCTTGCTGCGCGAGAACGCCGCCCGCACCGAAGCGGACCGCAAGGTGGCCGAGGAGAACATCGCGGCCCTGTCCGAGGCGGAGCTGTTCCGGTTGACCGTGCCGCGGCGCCTTGGCGGCCACGAGGCCGGCATCAGGACATTCCTGGAGATCACCTCCGAGCTCGCGCGCGGATGTGGTTCCACGGCCTGGGTGACAACGCTGATCAACGTCTGCAACTGGATGGTCGGTCTCTACCCCGAGCGGGCCCAGCAGGAGGTGTGGGGCGAGAACCCCGACGCGCGGGTGTGCGGAGTGCTCGCCCCCAGTGCCACCAGCCGGGCCGTCGAGGGCGGACTGGTCGTCACCGGACGCTGGGGCTTCGCCTCGGGCAGCCTGCACTCCCAGTGGGCGTGCCTCGGCATGCCCGTCGTGGACGCCTCCGGACAGCAGATCGACCAGGGCTCCGCTCTCATCCCGATGGAGGAGCTGACGATCGAGGACACCTGGTACGTGGCCGGCATGCGGGGCACGGGCAGCAACACCCTCGTCGCCGACGAGGTCTTCGTACCCGCGCACCGCATCCTGTCGGTGACCCAGGGCGTGCAGGGCACCTATGCGACCGAACGCAAGGACGAGGCGCTGTACCGCTCGGCGCTGGTTCCGGTGCTCGCGCTGGTGCTGGCGGGCCCGCAGGTGGGCCTGGCGCAGGCCGGCCTGGATGTGGTCACCGCCTCCCTCGCCAAGGGCAGGGGCATCTCCTACACCTTCTACGAGCGCGCCAGTGAGGCCCCGTCCACGCAGATCCAGCTGGCCGAGGCGGCCCAGCTGATCGACACCGCCCGCCTGCACCTGATGCGGGCCGCGGACGACATCGACAGCTGTGCTGCCCACGGCGAGTACATGCCTTTCGAGACTCGGGCCCGGGTGCGGATGGACACCGGCTACGTGGCCCGCCGCTCCCGTGAGGCCCTCGATCTGCTGCTGAGCATCCAGGGCGCCGGCAGCTTCGCCGAGGCCAATCCGCTGCAGCGGATCTGGCGGGACCAGGAGACGGGCAGCCGGCATGCGGTGATCAACCCGGCCATCGCCGGCGAGTTGTACGGGCGGGCGCTGCTGGGCATCGAGGAGCAGGTCACTCCCCTGATCTGAGCGAATCAGCCGTGATCGTCAGGAGCGTCGGGAAGCACCGTCATGCGAGCCGTCTTCCTCCGGTCGGAGCACGGCGGGGCCCAGCGTCTGCGCGGCCTCCAGGGCGGTCATCAGCTCGGGCAGTCGGTCCGTCAGGTCGTGCCCGAGCAGTTCCTGAGCACGCTTGACCCGGTAGGTGACGGTGTTGCGCGCCACGTGCAGCTGCGTCGCGGCGACCGTCAGGCTCCGCTCGTTGCGCAGGTACAGGCGCAGCGTCCGGCGCAATTGGCCCGCGTGCCGGCTGTCCGCCGCCAGCGCCCCCAGCTCGTCACTCACGAAGCGGCGCAGGGCGGGCAGGTCGGCCGAGACCAGGGCCGCCAGCTCGACATCCGGGTAGTCGACGACCGAGCCCGTGCTGCCGGGATTGAGCTGCATGACTCGGACCGTGTGCTGGGCGTCCTCATGCGACTGGCGGAACCCCGGCAGCCCGTGCCGTACCGAGCCGCAGGCGAAGCGGATGCCTTCCTGGTACGGCAACTCACCCGGCGTGCCGGTCGGGGGCGCGGCGTGCGGTTCTCCCCACGCCGACACAGTGGTCCGGCCGGTGGGGATGACCAGGGTCGACGTGCAGCCGCGCCGGTGCAACAGTTCGGCCGCCGCCCGCTGCAGATCGCCGGCGGCGTCCGCGGTCGGGCTGTCACACCAGGCGATGACGGCGAGATGGCGGCCCTCCAGCCGGTAAGCGAGGAGCTCACTCGCGGCTTCCTGCCGTACCGGTTGACCGCCGAGGATCAAGCGGACGGTCTCCTCGCGGGCTGCGGCGCCGCTGGTGAGCCAGCGGTCGTGCTCGGCCAGGTACTCGGCGGTCATCCGCGAGGAGAACTCGTCGACAAAGCCGAAGAGCAGCTCGGAGACGCGGCGGAACTGCTCCGCGCGTTCGGGCAGCGGAACGATTTCCTGGCACGCGGCCATCAGGGCGTTCGTCAGCGCAGCGTGGGCGACGCGGATGCCGCGCAGCACCTTGTCCAGGCCGAGGCGCCTGCGAGCGAACTCGCGGTCGCCCAGCAGGGATTCCTCCGGGACAACCCGGTCGGCCGCAGGGTCGGCCAGCAGGAGCAGCGCGTACAGCGTCGCGGCTTCGGTCCCCATCCGGAGCGTTTCGTAGGGCGCCGGTCCGCCTCCCAGTCCGGGAACCTCGTGGATGATGACACGGGCCAGCTCGTCACCGACAGCGATGGCCCAGGCCACGGGCTGGGGGCCGAGGCGGTCGGTCGCCTCGGTGATGCTCTGCGCCGAACTGGCGGGAGTACGCGGCGCGTCCCCACGGCCGGGAGCGAGCCGGTAGATCCAGTCGGCGGGACCGGATGTGTGGTGAGCCGTCATGACGCCGCCCTTGCCGTCGTGAGAGCAGCATGCGCTGCTGTGCCTTGCGGAGCTCCTGTGGTGAACGACTCGTCTTGGAGGACAAGCCGTTCTACCGGAGCTCCGCTTCCTGCGTCCGCCCAACCGCGAGATCCACAGCCGACCTTGCGATCAGGCACAACGCCGTAACTTCACGGCCTTGTCCCAAAGGCCGCTGCGGTGCCGAGTGCACAGCCGGCCCCGGCTGCGACACCGTCACCGGCCTCGACTCGCCCATCGCGGGCGTCGACGCGGCCCTGGCGGCCATGAAGTAGCCGCCCAGCGCAAACACGCGGCCCCCGGCATCCCTTCTGGACGCCGGGCCCCTGAGGTGTCAGTCGAGGCCGGGCAGGGTGCGCCGGGTGACCTCATGGGCGTCCTCCGGCGGGACGCCGAGCATGCGCAGGACCATCTCGGCCAGGTCCGAGGCGGCCTCGTCCCCGTCGAGGTCGGGGCGGGCCAGCCGCAGCGCCACGAGGGACATCAGGGTGCCGCCCAAGGCGGACAGGGCGGTGGTCGCGTTGCGGCAGGTGAAGCGGCCCGAGGCGATGCCGTTCTCCAGGTCGCGCAGGGCTCGATGGGCGAGGCCCCGGTCGGTGTGGATCTGGGCCAGACCGCGGTCACGCAGGATCCGCATGAGTTCAGGGTGGGAGTCGGCCATCCGGGCGGTGAGCCGGAAGCCCACGGCGACGAGCTCGGCCGGGTCGTCGATTCCTTGTACGCGCTCGTCGATGACCTGCCCGAACTCGTCCAAGGCGTCTGTCACCGCGGCGTCGAACAGCTCCGTCTTGGACTCGAAGTGGTTGTAGAAGGAGCCGAAACCGACGTCCGCGCGCTCGGCGATGGCCTGGATGCTGGCGCTGGTGTCCCCGGTCTCCGCGAGGATCTGCCGGGCCGCACGGACGAGCGCCTGACGGGTCTCGGCGCGGCGCCGCTCGAAGCGGTTCTTGGGCGGGGCTGACGTCGGCATACGGCGAGTGTAACAACCGTCGCGATCAGTCTGCCATTACTGATGAGATCATCAAATATTTGGGTCCACCCTATTGACGATGGGTAACGGCAAAGTTGATGATTTCCTCATTACAGCAGTGTTGCTTGGAGGACACCATGTCCCACACTCCCGTTAACAGGGCCGCTCCCCAGACGCCCCACCAAGACCTCCACAGTGAGCAGGGCGCCTCGCGCGGAGAGCACCCCGGACGGTCCCGGAATCCCGTGGTCAAGGTGGCCGACCTGGCCTGGCTGGAGTTCGAGAAGCCCGACCTGGACCGGGCCGAGGTCTTCGCCCGTGACTTCGGCTTCGCGATCGCCGCCCGCACCGAGCGCGAGCTGTGGCTGCGCGGCACGTTCGCCGGCTCGCCGTGCATGGTGATCCGCAAGGGGCGTACATCCCGCTTCATCGGCCCGGCGTTCCGCGCGGCCGAACGGGCCGACCTGGACCGGCTGGCCCGCGCCACCGGCAGTACCGTCGGGGACATCGGCGTACCGGGCGGTGGGCAGTCGGTCGCCCTGCTCGATCCCTCGGGCCTGCCGGTCCGGGTCGTGCACTGCGCCGAGCAGCTGCCCGCGCTGCCCGAGCAGGAGCCGCTGATCCTCAACTTCGGTACCGATCACCGTCGTACGAACGCCACCCAGCGTCCGCCCCGTGAGCCGTCCCGTATCCAGCGGCTGGGCCATGTGGTGCTGGAGACACGGGTGTTCGCCCGCACCCTGGACTGGTACCTGGACACCCTCGGGATGATCGTGTCCGACTTCCTGTTCCTGGACGGGCAGCGCGAGCGCGGGCCGACGATGGCGTTCATCCGGTGCGACCAGGGGAGCGTGGCCGTCGATCATCACACGCTGGCCCTGCACCTGGGGCCCGGTACCGGCTACGTCCACTCGGCCTATCAGGTCACCGACCTCGACGCGATCGGCGCCGGTGGGGAGTACCTGGCCGAGCGCGGCTACAAGCGCAGCTGGGGCATCGGCCGGCACATCCAGGGCAGCCAGCTGTTCGACTACTGGCGCGACCCCGACCACTTCATGCTGGAGCACTTCGCCGACGGCGACCTCTTCTCCTGCGACCTGGAGCCCGGCTGGGCACCGATGTCGGCGAGCGGCCTGTCCCAGTGGGGCCCGCCCGTCACCCGCGACTTCCTGGGCACCAGCCCGTCCCCCGCCAAGCTGCGCGAGGTCATGGCGGCCCTGCGCGGCGACAACGAACTCGACCCCGCACGCCTGCTGGGCCTGATGAAAGCGATGAGCTCATGAGCACCAACGTTCTGCGCACCTCCGACGGCTGGTGGGTCGTCCGCGACGAGCGCGCCGTCCGCGTCGAGACCAAGGCGGCCACCACCGCCGAGCTGCTCGCCGACCGGGACGCGGTCCGCGAGGCCGCTGCCTCCGCCGAGAGCGGCACGCCCGTCGACGACCTGGTGGCGCTGCCTCCGGTCACCACCCCGTGCCGGGTGGTCGCCCAGATGGTCAACTACCGTAGCCACGCCAAGGATTCGGGCTTCACCGGCGACATCCCGCCCACCTTCTTCCGCAAGGCGTCCGGCTCGGTCAGCGGCCCCCGTGACGCGATCATCCGCCCCGCGCACGTGAAGTTCCTCGACTACGAGGTGGAACTCGGCCTCGTCATGGGCGCGACCCTGCCCGTGGGCACCGTCGTCGAGGAGCAGGACCTGCCCCGTTACGTCGCCGGCCTTGTCCTGACCAACGACGTCAGCGCCCGCGACGTCCAGCTGACCAAGACCCAGTTCTACGAGAGCAAGTCCTATCCGACCTTCACGCCGACGGGGCCGTACCTGGCCCTGCTGGAGCCCGAGGACTTCGCCCTGCTGCTCAACCTGCGGCTGCGGCTGTCGGTCAACGGCGTGTCGCGCCAGGACCGCACGCTCGCCGACATGATCGTACGGCCCGCGCAGGCGCTCACCCTGCTCGCCCGCTTCCAGACCCTCGACCCGGGCGACCTGCTGCTGACCGGCACGCCCGGCGGCACGGCCCTGAAGGCCCCGCCCAAGCCGATCGCGAAGATCAGTGCGTTGCTGTCGCCCGCGGTGAGGTGGAAGGCGTTCTTCAAGAGCCAGGCCAAGAACCCCCTTTACCTGCGCGACGGTGACCTCATCACCGCCACGATCGCCAGTCCCGACGGGCAGATCGACCTCGGCGAGCAGCGGACCCCCGTTACGGACGCACCATGAAGGCCGTATCCCGGATACCGGTGGTGATCATCGGTGCCGGACCCGTCGGGGTCACGGCCGCCCTCCTGCTCGCCCGGCACGGAGTGCGCAGCGTCGTCCTGGAACGCCACCGGGACGTCTACCCCCAGCCGCGCGCCGTCGTCGTGGACGACGAGATCCGCCGGATCCTGCAGAGCGTCGGTGTCCACGAGGAGTTCGCCGCCCTCGCACGCCCGGCGCGCGGGCTACGGCTGCTCGATGCCAAGCGCCGCATGATCACCGAATTCCCGCGGTCCCTGCACGGGCACCACGGCTTCCCGCAGACCAGCATGTTCGACCAGCCCGAGCTGGAACGCCTGCTGCGCGACGCCCTGGCGCGCCGCCCCGAGTGCGAGCTGTGGGGCGGGGTGGAGGTCGTGTCCGTCACCCAGGACACCGACGGATCGAACGATCCCACGGGTCCGGTCCGGGTCACCTTCCGCCGCGACGGCAGCGACGAGGTGGAGCACGTGTGGGCCGATGCCGTCCTCGGCTGCGACGGTGCGGGCAGTCTCACCCGAGACGCCATCGGCGCCGTGTGGGAGGACCTGCACTTCGAGGAGAGCTGGCGGGTCATCGACGTGCGCACCAGCCGCCCGGTACGCACCTGGGAAGGCGCCGAGCAGATCTGCTGCGCCAACCGGCCGGGCACGTTCATGCGCGTCGGCGAGGACCGCTACCGCTGGGAGTTCCGGCTGGCCGAGGACGAGCACCTGGACGGCCCGGACGGGTGGGGGCGCCTGCGCGAGCTGGTCGCCCCCTGGGTGGACCTGCCGCCCGATGTCTCGGCGGCCGACGACTTCGAGGTGATCCGTCAGGCGCAGTACACCTTCCGGGCCCGTCTCGCCGACCGGTGGCGCCGGGGGCGTGTCTTCCTGCTGGGCGACGCCGCCCACCTCACCCCACCCTTCGTCGGGCAGGGTCTGTGCGCGGGCCTGCGCGATGCCTACAACCTCACCTGGAAGCTCGCCCGCGTGCTCCAACAGGGCGTACACGAGGGGCTGCTGGACACCTACGAACGCGAGCGCAAGCCGCACGCCCGCCATGTGATCCGCGTGGCGGTCGCCGTCGGCTGGGCCATGACCGGCGGGCAGGACCGAGGTGCGGCGTTCCGCCGGGCCGTGGTGGGCACGGTCTGTCGCATCCCTGGCGTGACCGCGGCGGTGAGCCGTGACCTCAGCCCCGCCCTGACCGCCGGTCCACTCGTACGGCGCCGCCCCAGGCTGACCGGCCGCGTGCTGGCCGGCACCTTCTGCCCGCAGCCCTGGGTACGGCACGACGGCAGGCGAGTGCGCCTCGATGACGTCCTCGGGGACTCCTTCGCCGTCCTGACCGCTGTGCCGCCCACGGCGCAGATGACGGCCGTGGCCACGGCACTGGGCGCCCCGACGATCCACGTCGACGACCTGGGCGACGACGACACCCTGGCCGGCTGGCTGGCACGCGGGCGGGCCGATGCCGTCCTGCTGCGCCCCGACCGGGTCGTGATGGACACCGTCCGGACCGGCACCGGCGACTTCACAGACACCGCCGCCTGGGCTCCCCTGCTGCACACGGTCCGCCATACCGCCGATGTCCGGCGCGTCTCCTGACGAGGAACACCACTCCATGACCAGCCCGCACCTCACGCCGTACCCGGAACCCTTCTTCACCCCCGACCCGAAGACGGCCGCCCGCAGCCGCATCGCGGACTTCGCCCGATGGGCGGCCCGGCACCAGGGCGCCGAAGGGATCCAGGACCCCACCGACTACCAAGCCCTGTACCGCTGGTCCGTCACCGACCTGGAAGGGTTCTGGGCCGCGGTGTGGGAGTACTTCGACATCGACGCGACGACCGAGTACGAGCGGGTGCTGGCCGAGGAGACCATGCCCGGCGCCCGCTGGTTCCCCGGCGCCACCCTCAACTACGCTCACCACGCGCTGCGCAACCTGCAGCCGGACGCTCCCGCCATCACCGCGCTGGACGAGACCGGAGCCGGCTACGAGATCACGGGCCGGGAACTGCGTGCCCGGGTCGCCTCCGTCGCAGCCACCCTGCGTGACCTGGGCGTCGGACAGGGCGACCGGGTGGTGGGCTATCTGCCCAACACCCCCCACGCCGTCATCGCCTTCCTCGCCACCGCCAGCCTGGGCGCGGTGTGGTCGGTGTGCGGCCAGGACTACGCACCCAAGGCCGCCGCCGACCGCTTCGCCCAGCTCGAACCCACGGTGCTGATCACCGCGGACGGCTACCTCTTCAACGGCACCACACACGACCGCCGGACCGCCTCGCTCGAACTGGCCGCCGCCCTGCCGACGCTGACGGCCACGGTGCTCGTGGAGCACGTGGGCCTTGCCTGGCCCGAGGGCGGGCACCCGGGGCTGACGGTTCCCTGGGAGGACGCCGTCACCCGCACCGAGTACCTCACCATCGTCCCGGTGCCGTTCGACCACCCTTTGTGGGTCGTCTTCTCCTCCGGCACCACCGGAGTGCCCAAGGGCATCGTCCACGGGCACGGCGGGATCCTGCTCGAACACCTCAAGATGCTCGGCCTGCAGACTGATCTGGGCACCGGGGACCGCCTGCTGTGGTACACCACCACCCACTGGATGATGTGGAACCTGGTCGTCTCCACCCTGCTGACCGGCGCGACCACCTGCACCTACGACGGCAGCCCGGCGCCGCTCGCGCGACCGGACATCCTGTGGGAGCTGGCGGCCCGCCACAAGGTCACCGTCTTCGGCACCAGCCCCCAGTACCTGCTGGCCATGAGCAAGCTGGGCATCGAACCCTCCGTGCACGACCTCTCGGCCGTCCGCGTCATCGGCTGCACCGGCTCCGCTCTGCCCGCCTCCGCCTACCCCTGGGTCCGTGACCATGTGGGCCCCGGTGTCCAGCTGGCCTCCACCAGCGGTGGCACGGACGTCGTCTCCGGCTTCGCCGGCAGTGCCGCCACGACCCCGGTCTGGGCGGGGGAGCTGTCCGCCCCCGGCCTGGGCGTGGCGCTGGCCGCCTACGACGACCAGGGAGCGCCGGTTCTCGATCAGGTCGGCGAACTGGTCGTCACCCGGCCCATGCCGTCCATGCCGCTGTACTTCTGGAACGACCCCGACGGCAGCCGCTACCGCGACGCCTACTTCGGCGCCTACCCCGGTATATGGCGGCATGGCGACTGGATCACGCTCACCTCGCACGGCTCGGTGATCGTCCACGGCCGCTCCGACGCCACCCTCAACCGCAACGGCGTGCGCCTGGGCAGTGCCGACATCCACGATGTCGTCGAGCGCCTCCCCGAGATCACCGAGGCCCTCGTCATCGGCGCGGAGGAACCCGGCGGCGGCTACTGGATGCCGCTGTTCGTGGTCCTCGCCGACGGGGTCGGCCTGGACGATTCCCTGCGCGACCGGATCCGCGACACGATCCGCGCCGGCGCCTCACCCCGCCACGTGCCCGACGAGATCCTCGCCGTACCGGCTCTCCCGCACACGAAGACCGGCAAGAAGCTCGAGGTTCCCGTCAAGCGCCTGCTCCAGGGTGCTCCCGCCGAGCAGGTCCTGAACCCTTCGGCGGTCGACAACCCCGACCTGATCGCCTTCTTCGCCCGCCTGGGCGCGGAGCGGAACAAGCGGTCAGCAGACCACACATGACGTCGGCGGGGCCACAAGCCCACGTGGCAGCACCGGGTCCTTGTGCCCCGCCCGGCTCCGCAAACCCGGTCCCCACCACGTGGTGCCGGGGCGGTCAACCCGCCCCGGCACCGCACCCCCGCACAACCGAAGTAAGAGAGAGAAACCATGAGCACGACCGACCGCGAACCGCAGGCCCTCGATGTCCTTGACGACGGAGGGCGAAAGGTGCTGTTCACCGAGGCCCGCACCGCGAACACCTTTGCCGCAAGGGCTGTTGCGGACGACGAACTCGCCATGATCTGGGAACTCGCCCGCTGGTCGCCGAGCGCCGCCAACGGTCAGCCTCTGCGTGTGCTCTTCGTGCGCACCCGCGAGGGCAAGGAGCGACTGGTCCGGCACCTCGACGAGGGCAACAGGGCCAAGACGCTCAGTGCACCGGCCGTGGCGATCCTGGCGTACGACGTCGACTTCCACGAGCAGATGCCGACCGTCTTCCCGGCCCGCGGCGAGATGCTGCGAGCGGCGTTCGCCGACCTGACGGAGAAGCGCGAGAGCCTCGCGGCCTACAACTCGGCATTGCAGACCGGGGTCTTCCTGCTCGCGGTGCGCGCAGCGGGGCTGGCGGCCGGCCCCATGGCGGGCTTCGACCGGGCCGGCGTGGACGAGGAGTTCTTCGCCGGTACCAGCTGGCGCTCGCATCTGGTGGTCAACATCGGCCACCCCGGTGCCGACCCGTGGTTCCCGCGGCTGCCCCGCGTGCCTGTCGAGGACGCCGTTGCCTGGGCCTGACGGCACCGCCGCCGCCTGGTTGCGTGGGATCGAGATCCGAAGTCCTAGTACCCGAGCGCGGTCGGCGTAGAGGTGAAAGTGCTATGCCGTGGGCGCCGGTGCTCTCCTGAGTACCGGCGCCCACTTCCCCTGTCGCCTACTGCGCGCCGGCGCGGGCGGCGTACGGCAGGAGTGCCATCTCGCGGGCGTTCTTGATCGCTGCGGCGATCTGCCGCTGCTGCTGGGCGGTGACGTGGGTGACGCGGCGGCTGCGGATCTTGCCGCGGTCGGAGATGAACTTCCGCAGCAGGTGGGTGTCCTTGTAGTCGATGTATGTGATCCCGGCCGCGTCCAGGGGGTTGGGGCGGGACGTGATCGGTTTGCGGGGGTCGTGGCGGCGGGCCATGGGTGCTCCTGTTTCGGTGCGGACTTCGGACGGGTGTCTGGTGCCGGGGGTTATGAGACGGGGGCGAGGAGGGTGTCGAACGCGGCCGGCAGGTGCTTCCACGCTTCGGGGCCGGCGGCGTACTCGTCGTCGGTGAGCAGGCAGGACTCGAGGAGCTGTGTCAGGCCGTCGCGGTCGAGGCCGGGGGAGGTGAAGACGAGGTGCTGGCAGCAGTCGCCGTGCTCGGGGTGCCAGTCCAGGGCGGCAGCGGCCCGGCGGATCGGGGGCACCATGTCCCATGCGGCGTCGGGCAGGGAGGCCAGCCACGGGCCGGCGTTCTCCACGCACAGCGCGCCGCCTGCGGCGTCCCAGGCGAGGAGTGTGTCGGGGCGGTCGGCGAGCCAGAACCGGCCGCGGCTGCGGGCGGCGCTGCAGCAGAGGTCTTCCAGTGCCTGGTAGAGGCGTTCGGGGTGGAAGGGGCGGCGTCGGTGCCAGACGAGGGTGGCGACTCCCGCTTCGTCCGCGTCCTGGGGCAGCAGGGCGCAGGCCGGGTGCTGGGCGGCGGCTGCCGCTTCCACGTCGAAGCCGGCGAAGGCCAGTTCGGCGAGTTCACCGGACCCGGCGGGCACCCGGCGGGCAGTGGGGTGGAGTTGGGCAAGGAGGGCGTGGTCCTCGTCGCCGGCGTCCTCGCTGTCGACGAGAACAAGCACGGGCGCGTACTCCAGCTGTCGGGCCCAGGTGTCGCCGACCGTGCGCTGGTCGGTGGCCGCGGCGGCGAGACCGGCTTCGGCCAGGTCGTCGCCGTTGGCGAGGTAGGGCAGGACGAGCGAGACGTCAACGGCGGTCATGACGTTGGTGAGTTCGAGGGCGTCGCCGCCGTGCGCGACGACGACCTCGGCCATCGCCTTGGGCTCGACGGAGTCCCACAGTTCGACGATCGCGAGTCGGGCCAGACCGTCGGCGGCCAGGCGCTCCAACTCGGGGACCAGGTCTTCGCGCAGCGCGCAGCAGGCGCAGTCGTTGACGAGCGGGGCATCGCCGTACGACAACTCGCCCGAGGAGTCGCGCACCAGGCGCCGCAGGGTGCCTTCGGCCGCCGTGGCCAGATCATGGTGAAGGGCGACGCTGCCGGGAACGGTGCGCAGGAGACGGTCGACTACTTCCTTGCGGGCATCGGAATGGAGCCCGCCGACGATCACGACGGGCAGTCGGGGCCTGTTCTGCATCAGTTCGCCCCGCCGCGGCCGTAACGGCGCTCGAATCGCTCGACGCGGCCGGCAGTGTCCAGGACGCGGGCGGTGCCGGTGTAGAAGGGGTGGCTCACGTTCGAGATCTCGACGTCGACCACGGGGTAGGTGTTGCCGTCCTCCCACTCGATGTTCTTGTCGCTGGTCATGGTGGAGCGGGTGAGGAAGGCGGAGCCGGCGGCCTTGTCGCGGAAGACGACAGGGCCGTACGGGGGGTGGATTCCGGGTTTCATGACGGTGTCCTTCTGGGCCGGGTCAGGGACAGGGTGGTGGGGTCAGCGTTCTTCGCGGAAGTCGACGTGCTTGCGTGCGATCGGGTCGAACTTGCGCAGGACCATGCGGTCGGGATCGTTTCGCCGGTTCTTGCGGGTGACGTAGGTGTAGCCGGTCCCCGCGGTGGAGCGGAGCTTGATGATCGGGCGTACTTCGTTGCGGGCCATGGGCGCTAGTATATGACAATGGTTTCCATTACCAAGAAGAAGCCGTCTGAAGAGAGGCAGGTAACACCTTGTCCGCCCACTGCCAACTGACCGGCGCCCAGCCGGGCTTCGGCAACAACATCTCCCATTCGCACCGGCGTACGTCCCGGCGCTTCGACCCCAACATCCAGCGCAGGCGGTACTGGCTGCCGAGCGAGGGCAGGCATGTACGCCTGACGCTCAGCGCCAAGGCGATCAAGACGATCGACAGCATCGGTATCGAGGCGGCCGTGGCCCGCATCCGCGCCCGGAGGGTGAAGGTCTGATGGCCAAGCAGAGCAAGATCGCGAAGAACGAGAAACGCAAGGCGATCGTCGAGCGGTACGCGGCCCGGCGGGCCGAACTGAAGGAGACCATCCGCCGCCCGGACACCCCGGAGGCGGAGCGGGCCGCTGCCCTGGCGGAGCTCCGGCGGCAGCCACGCGATGCCAGCGCGACCCGGGTACGCAACCGGGACAGTGTCGACGGCCGGCCCCGGGGGCACCTGCGGCGATTCGGGCTGTCCCGCGTCCGTATGCGCGAGCAGGCCCACGCCGGCTTCCTCCCCGGAGTCACCAAGTCCTCCTGGTGATCCTCGCAATCGATGCGCTGTCGGCCGTGACTCGGCGGAGTCACGGCCGGCAGCGTGCCGGAAACCGCCCTGTGGACGCCCCAATGCGGCCGTCACGCTGGGCTCTTCCGTGCGGCGTGCGTCAATGCACCCGACGGTCTTCCAGAGGAGCCGCCCTCAGCTCCTCTGTCGTGCGGGGCAGATGGTGGTTGACCAGTCGGGCCGAGTTCCGACGACCGCGATGCTGCTCGTGTTGTGGAGCAGGGCCGCGAGGACGGGATTCATGGATCCGCCCGCGCTGGCGAGCAGACCGGCGAGGTTGACGCCGATCGCCAGGCCGTAGTTTGCCGCACGACGCGCAGTGTGTGCCGGTTGAGTTCGAGGAAGGCGGCGACCTGGCGCAGGTCGTTGCCGGCGAGGCGAGGGCGAGGCCGAGGGCGGAGTCGGGGGCGAGGACGAGGGCGGGGGCGTCATAGGTGCCGTCGCCGACCATGGCGACGGTGTGCCCTTCGCCCTGCAGGTCGCGGATCAGTTGGAGTTGGGCGTGGACTTCCGTGATGCCGAGGGTGTCGGCGACTACCTGTGCGGCCTCGGGTGCGTCGCCGGTGAGCAGCACCAGGCGGGAGACGCCGAGATCTCACAGCTGCTGGATGACGGTCCCGGCCTCGGAGCGTACGGCGCGGAGACCCCGAGCAAGCCGATGAGGTCTTCGTCGTGGGCGAGACAGATGAAGGTCTCGCCGCCCCGTCGGAGCCGTTCGGTCCATCCCTGGGCCTCGTCGGTCAGAGCGACGCCTTTGTGGCCGAGCAGTGCGGGGTTGCCGACCAGTAGCCGGGTGCCGTCCAGTTCGGCGCGCATGCCCATGCCGAGGACGACCTCGCAGGCATGGTGGATCGGCACGGATCTTCAGCAACCCGTCGGGTTCGTTCACGTCGGCTCGCGGTTGTCTGGGAGAGGCGTCACGATAGCCGTGGGATCCGCTGCTCCCAGAGGTTGGTCGATCCCGCGATCGTCGGCACACGGTCGAACCGGCATGGCAGCCTCTACTACCCCCGTACCGGGTTGGGCAGTGCCGTGGCTGCGACCACTGCCCAACCCGGAGGCTTTACATCCGCGGTACGAGCTCGGCGTGCTCGTGGCCGCGACCGTGCCCGTACCCCTGCTCGGACACGTGCTCGTGCTCGCATGCGTCGTCGATGCCGTAGGTGTCCCACGCGGGAAACGGATCGACGGCCGGGAGGCTCTCGCTTTCCTCCATGAGGCAGTCGGTGAGGGCGGCCTGGAGTGCCTCGGTGCGCAGGCCGGTGCCGATGAAGACCAGTTCCTGGCTCTGGGCGTCGCTGTCCGCGTCCCGGATGCCCGAGGGTTCGAAACGGGCTACGGAGCCGGCCTGCGACCACAGTCCCGTCACGTGGGGACGGCTCGCCAGCCGGAAGAAGCCCTTGGAGCGCAGCATCTGTCCGAAGGTTCCGCTGTCGAGTTCCTCGGTGACGAACGTCCACAGGCGGCCCGGGTGGAACGGCACCTCGGAGCGGAAGACCATGCTGGAGATGCCGTACTCCTCGGTCTCCGGGACGTGGTCGCCGTTGAGTTCCATGACCCAGCCCGGGGCCTGCTGCGCACGCTCCAGATCGAAGAGGCCGGTGCCGAGCACATCGCCGAGGCCCACCCGCCCGCGGGTGGCAGCCACGATCCTGGCCGCCGGGTTGAGACGAGTGAGAGCCGCCCGGAGCCGGTCGGCGGCCTCCGCATCGACAAGGTCGAGCTTGTTGAGCACGATGACATCGGCGAACTCGATCTGGTCCATCAGCAGGTCGCTGACGGTGCGTTCGTCGTCCTCGTACTGCTCGAGTCCCCGCTCGACGAGCCCGTCCCCGCTTTCCAGTTCCGGCAGGAAGTTGGCGGCGTCGACGACCGTGACCATGGCGTCGAGGCGGGCCAGGTCGCCGAGGGTGGCACCGTCTTCGCGTGGGAAGGTGAAGGTCGCTGCGACGGGCATCGGTTCGGAGATGCCGCTGGACTCGATGAGGAGGTAGTCGAAGCGGTCCTCGCGGGCGAGGCGGTCGACCTCCTTGAGCAGGTCGTCGCGCAGGGTGCAGCAGATGCACCCGTTGGTCATCTCGACCAGGTGTTCCTCGGTCCGCGACAGGGCGGCCTCGCCGCCGCGCACCAGTGCGGCGTCGATGTTGATCTCGCTCATGTCATTGACGATGACCGCGACGCGCAGACCTTCGCGGTTGCTCAGAACGTGGTTGAGCAGAGTGGTCTTGCCCGCTCCGAGGAAGCCGGACAGGACGGTGACGGGCAGTCGTTCGGCCATGCCCGTCAGCCTTCAGGGCGCAGCAGACCGCGCTCGTACGCCTTGGCCAGTCGCTGCGGCACCAGATAGGCGACGCCGTCGACCGTGATCGGCACGAGCTGCGGCGTGATCGCCTTCCACTGAGCGCGGCGGTGACGGGTGTTGCTGCGGGACATCTTCCGCTTGGGTACAGCCATGGTTCGGGTCCTCTCTGGGCGGCGACGCAGACGCTACATGAAAATGGGTTCCATTTCCAATGAAGGCGTTGTGTCGCTGAGGCATCGGGACCTCGAAGTGCACCGTGCGGAAACCGGGACCGTGCTCACCGGTCGTCCGGGCATCGATGACCTCCTTGGCCATGGCTCCGCCAGAAAGCTTCGGCTCCCTCCGCATGGCATTGGTGTGCAGATAGAGGCTGTCGTAGCCCGGGGTGGTGGCGAAGTCGCATGCCCTGCGCACCAGGGCCCGAGCCAGACCGTGCCGCCGGTGCTCGCTTTGACGCAGATACGGACGATCTGCGCGGTCGAGCCCGGCGGGTAGCGCTGGGCGAGCCGGCGCGGGTGCAGTGGACGAGCGGACCGGCCGATCGCACGCCGGTCGTGGCCACCACCTCGCCGCCCTGCACGGCCACCAGCAGCAGATGCCGGGGGTTGTCCAGATCTGGCGTCGAACGGCACCGGCAAAATCGCGGAGGTTACGACGAAGGCAGGCAGGAGGGTGCCGTTGAGCCCCTCCTGCCTGCCGCCCCGGACACGGTCAGGAGTCGCTGATCCTTAAATCAGCTCGCCGCCTCCCTACCGCCAACGGGTATCACCGGCGACGTGCACGGTCTGAGGCCACCCGTGCCAACGGCGCCTGTCTCACCGGTTGTCGCGGCCCCGGTCGGACCGGTTCGAGTCGCGGTCGTTCCGCTCCCAGTCGCGGTCGGACCGGTTCGAGTCGCGGTCGTTCCGCTCCCAGTCGCGGTCGGACCGGTTCGAGTCGCGGTCGTTCCGCTCCCAGTCGCGGTCGGACCTGTCGTGCTTCCAGCCGCAGTCCTCGTCATCCCAGTAGTTGAAGTGACCGCGACGGTCGTACTGGTCCGAGTTCGCGTAACAGTCGCTGTGGTGTCGGGTGTTATACCCGTCCCAGCGGTAGTCCACCTCGGAGTCGTGCCGGTAGGCAACACGGTCCCCGCGGTGGTCGTCGGTCTTGACGCCGACGGTCGGGCGCTGCACGTGCGCAGACTCAGGAACCGCGGCCGAGGCGGTGCCCCCGGCGCCGAGTACGGCTCCACTCGCGACCGCGGCGGAGGCGGCAGCGAGAGAAATGCGCTTCGTGAGCTTCCTCATGGATATCTCCTTCGTGTTGGCGTTGTCCGCAAACCCAGCGATTGATCATGCAATTGGTGCGGTGCGCCATCTATGTCTAAGCCGTTATCGGCGAGGTTCACCCTTGTCAGGGCACAGCCGGCGGCCACCAGTCGAAACAGAGGCCGCCTTCTGGCGGCACTCCTTCTGCGTTCCATACGCTGTATGGAAGTACAGTGATATCAGAGTATGTCCGGAAATGTCCAACTCGGGGTTCGCGGAGTCGAGGTGCAGCTGGCTGAATCTGGTCGCGACCTGGGTGTGCGAGCCTGTCGAGTAGTCGAGGCGTGGTTTGCGGCGGACCGGCGGTCGTGCGGTGTCGGTCCGCCCTGCTGATGGCATCCCCGGTCGACGCGCCGATCTGGCTGGGGATGCCAGGGCTGCCTGCTTCTGTGACCGCATGCGACTGAAGGGGCCGGTGTGACGCAGGTCACTTTGAGACAAGTTGACTCATAGGCTCTCTGTGAGTCAATCTGTCTCACACAAGGGTTCGCGAAAGGCTAGATATCGCGACTATCCACAGATATCGCTAATGCCGTCGCATTCGCGCATGAGGTCTCTAATGGAGGAAACCATGACCGCTACGACCACGACGAAGGCGGGCAAGGGCAACACCGACGGAGTCGTCTCCGAGATGGCCACCTACTTCCACGTCAAGCCGGGGCACGAGCAGGAGGTGGCGGCGGCCTGCCAGCGGATGGTCGAAGCCCTGAAGCAGGCCCCCATGGCCGCCACCATCAAGACCGGTCTGCGGGACACCCGCCACGTGCTCTTCAACAACGGCACGGAACTGCTGTGGGCCACCACCTTCGAGACCGAGTGGGCCCCCTACATCGACGACGCGTTCCTGACCGTCGGCTTCGAGCACTTCGTGGACTGGATGCAGCACACCACCGAGTGGGAAACCAAGATCGCCCCGTGGATCGAGGAGTCCGGCGGCCTCGAGTCGCTCACGGGCGACAAGACGCGCGAGGGCTTCGAGGAGCACATCCTCGCCAACATGGCCGGCATGAGGCAGATCCTGCAGGACGGGCAGCAGAAGGCCGCCGCCTACTGGAACCCGGTCAGCTTCCTGACGATGTCGGAGATCACCAAGGCCGACCGGATCAACGCCGCCTTCCAGGAGGTCCTGGACGACCCCGCCGCCGAGGAGGCCCTCCAGCACCCGGCCCTCCAGCCGCTGCTCGCCCAGGCCGCCAGCTGACCCACCACACACCCCGGAGGGGGCACCATCCCGCCCCCTCCGGCCCCCACCCCCTCCACAACCCACGTGAGCACGTCGACACCCTGCCCACCCTCCAGGAGTGGGGCCTCGACCACGGGTGAGTCGCGGGCGACAACGCGCCCAGGTCCCGACCTGGCCGCCGGAGAGGGCGCGTAGTGCCAGCCCAACGAGCAGCGCGCCGTACGTCAGGCCTCGGTGCTCGCCGACAACGTGGTCGCGGCTCTGTGCGGCAGGCCGCTGAAGGAGTTGCGGCACAAGGACCTGGGCGCGGCAGCCGTCTGCCGACGCTGATCCGCGAGATGCCCGTGTTCGTGGGCTGGATCTGGCCTCCCTGCTGAATCGGGAAACCGCCGGCTTCATCGAACTGGACCAGCCGCGCGCCCCGTTCACCGAGGCGGCTACGCCGTCCCACAGTCGTACCTGATCTCTCCGCCCGTTCTTTCCTTTTCTCTTTCCGTCATACCCCCGTCCGCTGTCTGGAGGGCTGTCCCCATGTCCCAGAACGTCATCGCCGCCGCTCGCGGCGCTGAGACCGCACCTGAGAATTCGCCCGTCGAACCGTCACACCAGCGCCGCTGGTGGATCCTGGTGGTCATTTCCCTCGCCCAACTGATGGGCGTCCTCGACGGCACGATCGTGAACATCGCCCTGCCGTCCGCCCAGCGCGACCTGGGCTTCTCGGACGCCGACCGGCAGTGGGTGGTCACCGCCTACGCGCTGGCCTTCGGCAGCCTGTTGCTACTCGGCGGCCGGGTCGCAGACCTGGTCGGGCGGAAGGTGACCTTCCTGGTGGGTCTGACCGGGTTCGCGGCCGCTTCCATACTGGGAGGCGCGGCGAACGGATTTGGCATGCTCGTCACCGCGCGCGCGATCCAGGGCCTGTTCGCTGCCCTGCTGGCCCCGTCCGCGCTGTCGCTCCTGATGACCACCTTCACCGATCCTCGCGAGCGGGCGAAGGCTTTCACCGTCGCAGGCTCGGTCGCAGGCGCGGGTGGAGCCATCGGCCTGATCCTCGGCGGGGTGCTGACCCAGTACCTGGACTGGCGCTGGACCATGTACGTCAACGTGGCGTTCGCGGTGGTGGCATTCGTCGGTGGCGCAGCCCTGCTGCACCGCACCCCGCGGGACGCATCCTCGAAGCTCGACGTCCCCGGCACCATGTTGGTCTCCGCCGGCCTGTTCTGCCTGGTCTACGGTTTCTCGAACGCCGAGACGCAAGGCTGGGGTTCGGTGGCGACCTGGGGCATGCTGGCGGCCGGTGCCGTACTGGTGGCCCTCTTCGTCTGGCGGCAGAGCAGGGCGGCATATCCGCTGCTGCCCTTGCGGGTCCTGCTGGACCGTAACCGCGGCGCCTCCTTCGCCGCCCTCTTCGTCACTGGCGCGGGCATGTTCGGCGTGTTCCTGTTCCTGACCTACTACCTGCAGCAGGGCCTCGGTTACAGCGCCCTGAAGACCGGCTTCGCCTTCCTGCCCATGATCGTGGCATCGTCGTCTGCCTCCGCCGTGGCCAACAACGTCCTGGTGCCCCGCATAGGACCCAAGCCGGTGGTACCACTGGGCATGGCCATTGCGGCCGCCGGCCTGGTATGGATGACCACGCTGGACCTGAACAGCGGATACATGACGCAGGTACTGCCGCAGCTGGTGCTGGTCGGCGTAGGGCTGGGCACGGTCATCGCGCCCGCGATAAGCCTGGCCACCTCCGGCGTGGCCGCGGCCGACGCCGGATCCGCGTCCGCCGCCGTCAACACCGTCCAACAGGTCGGCGGATCCATCGGCGTCGCCCTGCTCAGCACGATGGCCTCCGAAGCAGTGACCGACTACCTCTCAGACCGCAACCCCAAGGACCCCGGCGTCCTGGCCCAGGCCGGCCTGGAGGGCTACTCCACCGCTTACTGGTGGTCGGCGGCCATCTTCGTCATCGGCCTGGGCGTGACCGCCCTGCTCTACCGCCGCGGTGTGCCCCAGCAGGACGAGAACGTTGCACCCGTCGTTCACATGTGACCGATGGCCGGGTCTGTCTGAAAGGGCGCGGGCCGTGTTGCAGTCACCTGCTGCGACCATCTGCCGTGCACGCGGAAGCAACGACGGAGGTGGCAGGGCGCCTTTGACGGGGCAGCCCCGGGAGAGTCGTGCAGATTCGCTGCGCCTTACCTCTCTTTCCCTATGAGACGTGATGTCTCATAGTAAACTGCAAGCCGTATCGTCTCACAGAAGGGAAACGGAGAGGTGGAAGACAGAACCGATCCGCGTCTGTTGCGCAGTCGTGAGGCCATGGTCTCGGCGGCCACCGCGTTGCTCACGGAAGGCGGGCTGGAGGCCGTGACGCATCAAGCGGTTGCCGCCCGGGCCGGCGTTGGCAGGGCCACCGTCTATCGGCACTGGCCCGGCCTTCTCGACCTGCGGCTGGCCGCGCTGGAAGCCGGCATGCCGCCTCTGCCTCCAATGCCTGAGGAGCTTCGGGTCGCTTCGGGCAACGATCCGCGAGCCGAGCTCGTTCACCGTCTGGGCGTGCTTGCCGAGCGATGGGACGACGAGCGAGCAGGCGCCGTCCTCGCTGCGGTCCTCGGCGGCTCACGGCATGACGAAGGCATGCGTCGCCTCCGCGATTCGCTGCTGAACCAGATCGCCGATGCCCTGCGTCCCGCTGTTGCCGAGGCCGTGAAGCGCGGCCAGCTCCGGCCCGACGTCACCCCCGAAACCTTTGCCATGGCCACCGCGGGGCCCCTGTTCTTCGAGCGCTTTCTCGCCGGGAACCGCCTGGGGCGTGACACCGTGGACGCCGTTGTGGATGCCGCCATGCGGGGCTGGTCCTAGCGTCGTTGAATCCCCGGCGTGGCTGAATGTCCGCCGTTCGGCCGGGGCTCATCGAGGTGGCAGTCCTTCGCATCCGTGCAGGGCTGCGAGGGTCCTGTCACCTCGGGTTCCCCCACGCTTCAGTAGCGGCCGGCCGGCCTGTCGGCACCAACCGATCGGCTCGCAGTCCGTCGCGGGCGGGTGTCACCGATCCGATCATGCGCACCTTCGAACTGAACCGGTGTGACGCAGGTCACTTTGAGACAAGTTGACTCATAGGCTCTCTGTGAGTCAATCTGTCTCACACAAGGGTTCGCGAATAGCTAGATATCGCGACTATCTACAGATATCGCTAATGCCGTCGCATTCGCGCATGAGGTCTCTAATGGAGGAAACCATGACCGCTACGACCACGACGAAGGCGGGCAAGGGCAACACCGACGGAGTCGTCTCCGAGATGGCCACCTACTTCCACGTCAAGCCGGGGCACGAGCAGGAGGTGGCGGCGGCCTGCCAGCGGATGGTCGAAGCCCTGAAGCAGGCCCCCATGGCCGCCACCATCAAGACCGGTCTGCGGGACACCCGCCACGTGCTCTTCAACAACGGCACGGAACTGCTGTGGGCCACCACCTTCGAGACCGAGTGGGCCCCCTACATCGACGACGCGTTCCTGACCGTCGGCTTCGAGCACTTCGTGGACTGGATGCAGCACACCACCGAGTGGGAAACCAAGATCGCCCCGTGGATCGAGGAGTCCGGCGGCCTCGAGTCGCTCACGGGCGACAAGACGCGCGAGGGCTTCGAGGAGCACATCCTCGCCAACATGGCCGGCATGAGGCAGATCCTGCAGGACGGGCAGCAGAAGGCCGCCGCCTACTGGAACCCGGTCAGCTTCCTGACGATGTCGGAGATCACCAAGGCCGACCGGATCAACGCCGCCTTCCAGGAGGTCCTGGACGACCCCGCCGCCGAGGAGGCCCTCCAGCACCCGGCCCTCCAGCCGCTGCTCGCCCAGGCCGCCAGCTGACCCACCACACACCCCGGAGGGGGCACCATCCCGCCCCCTCCGGCCCCCACCCCCTCCACAACCCACGTGACGACTCCGTCCACGCAAGACAGTTCTGGAAGGCATCATGAGCATCGATCAGGGCAGCGCCCTAGAGCTCGGCGACATCCAGGCCGCTGCTCTCCAGCCACGGCCGACGCCCTACGCGGGCTTCTACCTCGCCCTGCGCATCGACGACCGGCGGCAGGGGCGCGAGCTTCTGCGGCGGCTCACCCCTGTCCTCGACTCGGTGGCCTCGTTCGACCTCGAGCGTCAGGTCTCGCTCGCCGTGGCACTCAGCTTCCAGGGCCTGAAGGCCTTGGGGGTGCCCGAGGAGTCGCTGGCCACCTTCCCGGAGGAATTCCGGGAGGGCATGGCCGCGCGGGCGGAGTACATCGGGGACGTTGGAGAAAGCGCGCCGGAGAACTGGGAGGGCCCGCTCGGTTCAAACGACGTGCACCTCATCCTGGCCGGACTCGCCCCGGATGCAGCCCGCCTGGAGACGGTCCTCCTCCTGGCCCGCGACGCCCTGCGCGATCTGCCCGGCGTCGTTGCCATCTGGCAGCAGGAGGTGCACGTCGGACCGGACGAGAAGGAGCCGTTCGGTTTCCGGGACGGCATCGGTCAGCCGGCGATCGAGGGCACGGGGATCCCCGGCACCAATCCGTACGAAGAGCCTCTCAGGGCAGGCGAGTTCGTTCTCGGATACAAGGACGAGACCCACGGCATCGCACCCGTTCCGCAGCCCGCGGTGCTTGGGCGCAACGGAACGTACGTGGCCTTCCGCAAGCTGCACACGCGAGTCGCCGACTTCCGTCAGTATCTCCGCGACCGTGCCAAGGACCCCGCCGACGAGGAGCTGCTGGCGGCCAAGTTCGTCGGTCGCTGGCCCAGTGGTGCCCCGTTGACGCTGACGCCGGACAAGGACGACCCGGAACTCGGTGCCGATCCCGAGCGCAACAACGCGTTCATGTACGGCGACGACCCGGAGGGCCTCAAGTGCCCGGTGGGCGCACACGCCCGGCGGATGAACCCGCGGGACGCGGTCGTCACCGGTGAGGTGCGTCTGCACCGCATGATCCGGCGCGGTACGACCTATGGCCCGCCGCTGGCCAAGGGAGTGCTGGAGGACGACGGCACCGACCGCGGCATCATGTTCGCCTTTGTCGGAGCGCATCTGGACCGGCAGTTCGAGTTCGTCCAGCGGCAGTGGGTGAACGACGGCAAGTTCATCGGGGCACCCGCGGAGAAGGACCCGCTGATCGGCGTGAACGACGACGGCGGCTTCACGGTCCCGCGCCAGCCGATCCGCCGCCGCTTCAAGGGACTGCCGCCGTTCGTCGTCAACCGGGGTGGCGAGTACTGCTTCATGCCCGGACTGTCGGCGCTGCGCTGGATCGCCGACCTGGACACCTGACATCTCTCACGATCAACACGACAAGGAGCGTTTCTCATGGCTGACCACTTCTCCGGGCCGCGTGCCATCGCCGACCCTGCGTCCGACATCTGCGACGTGTACGCCTTCCCGAGTCCGGAGCGGCCGGGGAAGCTGGTGCTCGTCCTCAACGTGCTCCCGGCCTCGGCCCCCACGGCCCTGTTCTCCGACGCGATCACTCACCGTTTCCGCGTCCGGCCGATCACATCCGTGAGCGAGGGTGCCGCTGCGGCATTCAATGTCGGCGCGGACGAGTACGTCTTCGACTTCACCTTCGACGCCCCCCAGAAGGTCGACGGCACGGACACCCTCGTGCAGGTGGGCACGTGCCAGGCGCCCGACGGCCGGAAGGTCGCCTTCCAGGTCGGCAACGAGGTGCCCACCGAGGCCGAGGGACTGAAGATCTTCGCCGGATCGCGGCTCGACCCGTTCTTCATCGACTTCGTGGGCGTGATGGTCACCGAGGCGACGGGGAAGCTGGGCTTCAGGTCTGATGCCAGCAACGTTCTGGAGGGCCTGAACGTGCTGAGCATCGTGCTTGAAGTCGACGCCGCGGTGCTCGGTCCGGCCGCCGGCTCGCTGGTGGCGGTCGTCGGCGAAACGGTGACTTCCGGCGGGCGCCCGTACCGGCTGGAGCGCATGGGCCGGCCGGAGATCAAGAACGTCGTCATGTCGCCCAAGAAGTTCGACACCGTCAACAGCGATCTGGAGATCCGCGACCTCTTCAACGAGGAGGACGCCTTCAGCATGCGGCCGGACTATGCGGGCACCTACCGCGCACGGCTCAATGCCAACCTGGCCTTCTACGACGGCCTGGACGGCAAGACCGCTTGGCCGCTGGACGAGCAGGGTGCTCACCCGTTGACCGAGCTGCTGATGGCGGACTTCCTCGTCGTCGACCTGTCCAAGCCCTATTCCGAGGACGGCTGTTTCGAGATCGAGACGGCCCTGCTCGCTGGCCGCCCGCACACGACCTGCGGTGGCCGGTCGTTCAACGACGACATCGTGGACACCCTCTTCACGCTGCTGGTGGGCGGCATCGACGGCGAGCGCATCAGGGACGGCGTCGACCACCCGACGCAGCTGGCCACCCGCAGCTTCCCCTACCTGAACGCTCCCAACCCGACCCCGCCGGACCTGGGGGCCCGCCTGGCCGCGCTGGCCCCTCCCGGGGAGGCAGCGGCATGACCGGGGCGTCTCTCCAGGAGTGCGAGCCGGTGACGACGAGTGGCACCATCGCCGTAGCGAATCTGCACGGGCAGATCGACGGCCTGGCCGTACGGCTCAGCCGTGCGGGTACCGGGGAGAGGCCGGCGGCTCCATCGGCGGTGGCGCAAGGGGCGAGTCTGATCGACCTTCTCAACCTCCGAGGCCACATTCTGGGCCGCGTTGCCGACTACGAGCGGGCCGCGGAACTCGCTGAGCGGCTCGTGCACGTTGCACCCGAGGACGGCACGGCCCTGCTCGCCCGCGCCAGGACGCGGGCGACCCTGCACCGCTTCGCCGAGGCCGTTGCCGACCTCGGCGAAGCGGGCCGGAGCGGCGCCGACGAAGCCGCACTGGACGCCGAACGCGCCGTCGTCTTGCAGGCCCTCGGCTACTACGCGGATGCCATGGCCCTGATCCGCAAAGGCGCTGACCGGCAGAGCGACTTCACGACGCTCGGCGCGCTCGCCGTACTTCAGGCCGAGCGCGGGGAGGTCACCGAGGCAGAGGATCTGTTCGGCGACGCGAGGCGCCACTATCGGGGGACCTCGCCGTTCCCACTCGCCCAGCTGGACTTCCGACGCGGTGTGATGTGGCACCGCGAGGGCGACCTCGATGCGGCCCGCGCATGCTACGAGGCCGCCCGGCGCCGTGTGCCCGACTACGCGCCGGCACTGGGCCACCTTGCCGAGGTCGAGCTGCTGCGCGGAAGCCCTCCGGCCGCGGTCGCCCTCCTGCGTCCCCTCACCCGGACCAGCGACGACCCCGAGTACGCCAGTCACCTCGCGGCCGCGCTGCACGCAGGCGGCCGCGTCCACGAGGCGCAACAGTGGCGCGAGCGCGCTGTGACGGGTTACGACGATCTGGTGGTGCGCCACCCGGAGGCGTACGCCGACCACGCGGCCGAGTTCTGGCTCACCGTGGGGGCCGATGCCGACAGAGGGCTCGAGCTGGCTCTGCAGAACCTCACATTCCGTCAGACGGCCCGTGCACATGCTCTGTTCCAGCGAGCTGTCCTCGCGCAGAACTGGGTTGCAGAGGCTGCTCCATAGCCGCCGAACGGCGATGTCGGCGATAGGGGGCACCGACGGGGTCGGCCGGACGGACCGGCATGCCGTTCGGCCGACCCCGCACCAGCCGGCCGGGGGCGATCGTGGCCCGGCTTCTCACCGGCTGCGCCCTCGTCTCTCGACCCTTCGCAGCGTCCCTCACACCTCTGTGGTCCCACGGACTGCCACAGCCCTCCGAATCCGCAACCACCACTCGAGAAAGCGCACAACGATGGACACCATGCTGGCAGGACGCGTCCACCTGGACACGAAGAAGTTCGTCATGGAGGAGATTCCCGTACCCGTACCCGGACCGGGTGAAGTACTGATCGAGGTGAAGGCGGCGGGCGTGTGCCTCTCCGACCTCCACCTCATCGACGGAAGCATCTCTCCGCTGCACCTGAACTCCAATGTGCTCACCCTCGGGCACGAGATCTCCGGTGTCATCCATTCCCTGGGACCCGGCCTCAAGCGGGACCTGACCGTCGGCACACGCGTCGCCCTTCAGGCGGGGCAGCCCTGCCGCGAGTGTGCCACCTGCGTCAGGGGCGGCACGTGCACGTCGTTCCGCGGCCGAGGCGTCGACTACGACGGTGGCTGGTCCCAGTACACGATCGCCCGTGAGGACACCGTCGTCCCCATCCCCGACACACTTCCCTTCGACCAGGCGGCGATCATCCCGGACGCCGTCTCCACCTCGTACGCGGCCCTGGTCGAGACCGTGCAGGTGCGTTCCGCCCAGGCCGTGGGCATCTGGGGAGTCGGCGGGGTGGGCGCCCACGCTGTCCGGCTGGCCCGCATGATGGGTGCGACGCCGATCATCGCCGTCGACCCGCTGCCCAATGCGCGTGCGCGAGCCCTCGCGTTCGGCGCCGATATCGCGCTCGACCCGACCGATCCTGGTTTCGCCGAAGCCGTGCTGCGGGCCACCGACGGCCTGGGCCTGGACTACGCCTTCGACTTCGCGGGCGTTCCCCGGGTCCGGGAGCAGGCGTCGCCCCTCCTCGGTGACCACGGTTCGCTCGTCCTGGTGGGTATCACCATGGAGCCGCTGAAGATCTCGGAGAAGATGACCTTCAACCTGAAGAACAAGAAGGTGTACGGACACTACGGATCCTCGTTCGACCACGTCTACGAGCTGATCCGGCTGGCCGGCAGCGGCCGTCTCGACCTGGCCCCATCCATCACCGACCACATCTCCCTGCCTGACGCCCCCGAGGCGCTCCACCGCCTGGAGAACAAGATCGGCGATCCGATCCGCCTCATTCTCGTTCCCTGACGACTCGACCGAGCGCGTGGGCCGCCCCGGCAACGGCGTCGGCCCATCGCGCGACGAACACTCGCAACCGCCACCGCGGAGAAGCAGACCGACATGCCCGACTCACGCAACGCCACCGCACCCAGCGACAGCAGCCATCCGACCGGCTTGTCGGCAGCCGCGGTGCGCACCCGCGTGACGGTCCCGCTCCGCTTCGGCGATGGCTATGCGGTGACCGCCGACCTCGCCACCTTCCACCACCTCGCCGACGGCCAGGAACACGTGGCCGTCATTCTCGGCGAACCTCCCGCCGACCGGCCCCCGCTGGTGCGCCTGCACTCCGAGTGCCTGACCAGCGACGTCCTCGGCTCGGCCCGCTGCGACTGCGGTCCTCAGCTGCGCGAGGCGGTCGAGCGCATCGCCGCCCGCGGTGGCATTCTGCTCTACCTCCGCCAGGAGGGCCGCGGCATCGGCCTCTACAACAAGCTCGACGCCTACGCCCTCCAGGACCAGGGCCTCGACACGTACGAGGCCAACACGGCCCTCGGCCTCCCCGAGGACGCCCGCGACTAAACCGCCGCGGCGCAGATGCTCGCCGCTCTCGGCATCTCTGAGCTGGACCTGCTGTCCAACAACCCGGACAAGGCGGCCCAGCTGCGCACCCTGGGCCTTACCGTGACCCAGCACGTTCCCACGGGCGTCTTCACCACGGCCCACAACGTCCACTACCTCCGTACCAAGGTGGTCCGCACTCAGCACACACTGCCGCTGACGGAGCTGACGGCGGGCTGACGGCCGACTCCCATCACATCATGGCCCAGCCCTGTCGTCACCGCGATGCCACGTGTGACCAGGCAGCTGGGCCGCGTCGCCGAGCTGGTGGGGGCCGCGACGAGGCGAGCCACTGCAACCACGACCACCCAAGTTCATCGGGCGCCGGACCTGCCTCCGCGTGGAAGACCCTTCCGTACGCAGGGCAGCTCCAGCCACACCGATGGGCTTACCTGATGGGATTTGCAGATGCCCACTTATCGCATCAGAGCCGCGACCACAGACGACATCGACGGGGCTCGGGCCGTGATGCTCGACACCGTCTACCGGGACTTCGGTACCGGGTATGTGCCCCGCTGGCACGGCGACATCATCGATCCGGAGTGCTTCTACCTGGCCCCGCCCCGGCACACGCTGCTGGTGGCGATAGATGAGCGGGACGGGGCGGTGGCTGCAACGGCCGCGCTGGACGCGCGTGGTCCTGCCCATCCACCGAACCCCCGCTGGCTGGCGGAGCGTTACCCGTCGGGCGAGACCGCGCAGCTGCGGCGGGTGTACGTACGGACCGAGCACCGACGGCGCGGGCTGGCCCGGCGGCTGGTGGCCGAACTGCTGGAATTCGCGCAGGCCGACGGCGGCTACCGGTCGGTCTACCTGCACGCGTATCCGGACTCGCCCGGCGCGATGGACCTGTGGCGGTCGCTGGGGAAGGTGGTGTGCGACGAGCGTGACGGGGTGCTCGGCGGGGGTACCGGGATCGTCCACTTCGAGATCCCGACGGCTTGACTGCCAGCTAAATGGAAACGGTAATCACTTACTCTGGTAGATGATCCCTTGATCGACACACCCGAAAGACAAGAACGCGAACGAGAACTTCCTGTCGTCGGCTGGTGGCCGGCCTGCTGCTCACCCCGCTGCTCTCCGGCTGCTTCGCCTCCGGCGGCGCCTCGCTGTCCTCGGATTCGTCAGGCCCGGCCGAGGGCGGACGCCTGCGTGTGGCGCTGGCCTTCACGCCGACACAGAACTTCTCCCCGTACGGCGGCGACGCCCTCCACCTGTCCCGGCTGGGTGTTGCCGAGGGGCTGACCCAACTGGACGCCGACGGCACTGCGGTCCCCGCGCTCGCCGAGTCATGGAACAGCGAGAAGGACGGCAAGAGTTGGCTGTTCACGCTGCGGCGAGCCAAGTTCCAGGACGACACCGAGGTCACCGCGAAGGCCGTCGCCTCCGCTCTCACCCACGCCGCCGCGGCCGAGCCGGCGCCCGCCGCTCTGTCAGGCGTGAAGGTGACCGCCCAGGCGGTGGGCGAGGACCAGGTCCGGGTCGGCACCGGCGAGGCCGACCCGGTGCTGCCGCTGCGTCTGTCGAACCCGAGCCTGGCGGTGTTCTCCCCGAAGGCGTACGGGAAGAAGGGCGCCGTGAACCCAGTGGGCACCGCCACAGGCCCCTTCGAACTCACCAAGATCACCGGCGATACGGCAGCCACCCTGGACCGCTTCCACGACTACTGGGGCGGCCGCGCCCAAGCCTCCGGCGTCGACGCGAGGTTCATCGCTGACGGCACCGCTCGTGCCAATGCCCTGCGCACCGGCCAGACGGACATCGCCGAGGCGATCCCCGTCGCGCAAATCGCCTCCATGGACAAGGACACCGTCCACGAGACGAACACGCCCCGTAACGTCAGCCTGCACCTCAACACCAAGTCCGGCGTGTTCACCGACGGCGGCCTCCGGGCCGCCGCACACAAGGCGATCGACACGTCCGTCATCGCCAAGGACGTGTACGAGGGGTACGCCGAACCCGGCCAGGGCATCTACGGCCGCGCCCTGACCTGGGCGGCCGGCAAGCACGTCGAGGCGACCGGTCGGGCGACGGCCACCGATCCCGACGGCGAGAGCATCACCATCGCCACCTACAGCAGCCGTCCCGAGCTGGCCGAGGTGGCGCAGGTGCTGCAACAGCAGCTTCAGAAGGCCGGGTTCGGGGTGAAACTGGAGGTGCGCGACTACGCACGCCTGGAAGGCGACCTGCTGGCCGGGAAGTTCGACGCCGCCGTCGCAGCCCGCAACATGATGCTCGACACCGGCGATCCCGTCTCCATCCTTACCAGCGACTTCACCTGTGACGGCACGTACAACCTGTCGCTGCTGTGCGACAAGAACGTCGACAAGGCCGCCGCCGAGGCCCAGGCCCTCTCCGGCAGCGCCAAGCGGCAGGACGCCGCCATGAAGGCAGAGGCGGCGATCCTCCGTACCGACGCGGTGATCCCCCTCGCCCACCTGAAGGTCGTCACCGGCATAGGTACGTCGGTGAAGGGCGCGCTGCTCGACCCGTACGAGCGGAAGATCATCGGAACAGGAACCCGGCGCTGAGCCGCATGTCCGGCCGTCCCGGCGTCCGCTCCGCCCTGCTCGCTCTCGCGCGGGGCGGTGGCCTCACGATCTTGTGGCGAGCCGCGCTCACCGCCGCCCTGGTGTGCGGGATCGGCCTACTGCCATGGCTGTCGCGCACCGACCCCGCGCTGACCGTGCTCAAGGCACGGTCAGCGGAGCGCGATCCAACTCCTGGGGCACTGCGGGCCGTACGACGCGAACTCGGCCTGGAAGACGGTCCGCTGCGGCTGCTCGGTGGCTGGCTCGGCGGGCTTCTGCACGGGGATGCGGGCCGGTCCTGGGTCTCCGGCAGCGAGGTGCTGCCGTCCACCGCGCAGGCCCTCGGAGTCTCTCTGCTGCTGATGGCCGGGGCCCTCACCGTGGCGGTATGCACGGCCGTGGCCGTCTGCGCCCGCACTCTGTGGCTGGGCTCGCGGCGTCGGCTCGGCGGACAGGTGCCGGGCGGCGCGGCATCAGGGGTTCTGGCCGCGCTTCCCGAGTTCCTGGTCGCCTCCATGCTGGCCTCGGTCATCGGCGTACAACTGGGCTGGCTGCCCGCCCTCGGCTGGTACGGGCCGCAGTGGATGATCCTGCCTTCCCTCGCCCTTGGCCTGCCCTCCGGCGCGGTTCTTGGGCGAATGCTGGACGACCTCTTGCCTGCCGCGTTCGCCGAGCCGTGGGCGATGGCCGCCGCCGCCCGCGGCCTGCAGCCCAACTCCGTGGCCCGCAAGGTGCTGCGGGGCTGCGTGCCCGGGCTGCTGCCCAGCCTGGGCTTGTTCACGGTCGGCTTGACCGGCGGAGCCGTCGCTGTGGAGCAGATCTTCGACATCCCCGGCCTCGGCCGACTCATCCTGCGCGCCGCCCTCGCACAGGACCTGCCCGTGCTCCAAACCGGCACACTTGCCCTCGTCCTGCTCGCGGCAGCCGCGGGCGCCCTGGCGCGGGTCGCTGCCCACGTGCTGATCGGGCCGGCCCTGCGCGACGGCGCCCTGCACGCCCTGAAGCCGCCCGTCCCCCGCGCGCGCGGCATCCTGCCCTTGCTGTACGGGGCGCTGCTTCTGGCCGTCATCGGCTACGGCCTGCCACGCGACCCGCTCGCGCTGAACACCGGCGCCCGCCTCCAGGCCCCTTCCTGGTCGCACCCGTTCGGCACCGACGCCCTCGGCCGTGACCTCCTGGCCCGCGTCGCCCACGGCGCACTGAGCACCCTCGGCATTGCCCTCGCGGTGAGCGCCGCCGCCCTGGTCATGGGGGTGCTGTTGGGCCTGGTACCACGGTTCTCCGGCCCGGTGGTGGACACAGTCAACGCCGTACCGCCTGTCCTGGCGGGCCTCCTCGTCACCGGTGCCGCCGGCAGCGGACCGTGGACCCCTACGATCGCGGTGGCCGTCGTCGCCTGGTCCCCGTTGGCCACTCACACATCTGCCATCCTCCGGCAAGAACGCGCCACTACCCACCTGACCGCCACCCGCGCTCTGGGGGCCGGAGAGTGGTACCTGCTGACCCACGAACTGCTGCCGGCCGTCGTGTCACCGGTTGTCCGTCACGCCCTGGTCCGACTGCCCGGCAACGCCCTGTCCCTGGCCGCCCTCGGCTTCCTGGGCCTGGCTGCCCAGCCGCCCTCCCCCGAGTGGGGTCTGCTCCTCGCCGAGAACCAGCCGACCGCCGAGCGTGCCCCCTGGGCAGTCCTCGCCCCGGCCGCCGTCCTCGCCCTGCTCGGCGCGCTCGCCGTGACGGCGGGCGGCATGCGTCTGCCCCGGCTGCGGAAGCGGTCCGGGGCTCGCCCCGGTGCACCCGCCGAGCAAGTCCCGCCTACGCCGGAGTCGGCGGGCGCGGACACACGCCTGTACCCCGCCCCTGCCTCACCGATCTCCCGGGCAGAAACCCGATGACGGGCCTCCTTTCCCGTGTCCTGACCCGCCGACCCGTCGACACGACGAAATCGCGGACACCGAAGTCCCCACGCGAGCGGACCTGGAAGTACCTGTCACCGCTGCTGCGGCTGCTGATCCTGACGCAGCTCGCCTTCAACATCGGCTTCTACGCCGTCCTGCCGTTCCTCGCCGAGCACCTCGGCACCGCGATCGGTATGGCGGGCTGGCTGGTCGGGTTCGTCCTCGGCCTGCGCACCTTCAGCCAGCAGGGCCTCTTCGTCGTCGGCGGCTGGCTCGCGGACCGCTACGGGGTACGCCCGGTCGTCCTGGCCGGCTGCGCGCTGCGGATCGCCGGGTTCGCCTGGCTGGGATATGCGGAGCAGACGTGGGCGGTGATCGGCGCGGTGCTGGCCATCGGCTTCGCCGCAGCGCTGTTCTCCCCGGCGGTGGAGTCCGAAGTGGCCCGGCAAGCAGTGGTCTGGGAGCAAGAAGGCCACGGCGCCAGGACCCGCGTCCTGGCCCTGTTCTCCGCAGCGGGCCAGGCCGGCGCGTTCGTCGGCCCGCTGCTCGGCGGCCTGCTGCTCGCCGTGGACTTCCGCACCGCCTGCCTCGCCGGGGCAGCGGTCTTCGTCCTCGTGCTGGCCGGGCACGCGTGGCTGTTGCCGCAGCACATCCCCGGCCGGATCCGCACCAGGCAGCGGGGCGGGGTCCGCGGGCTGCTGCGCAACCGCCGCTGCCTCGCCCTGTGCTGCGCATACGGCAGCTACCTGCTCGCCTACAACCAGCTCTACCTGATCCTGCCGGACGAGGTGCAGCGCGCGGCGGGCTCCCAGGCGCCCCTGCCTTGGCTGTTCGCGCTGTCGTCCCTGCTGGTCGTCTTCGCCCAACTCCCGGTCACTCGCTGGGCGGGCGACCGGCTCGATCTTCGCCGTTCCATGGCTACGGGGCTGCTGCTCGTCGCGGCCGGTTCGGCGGTCGTCGCTGCCGCGCGCCCTGCCGACTGGACGGGCATCACCGGGCTCCTGCCCGCCGCCGGTTACGTCGTGCTGCTCACTCTGGGGCAGATGCTGGTCGTCCCGGCCGCCCGCGCCTGGGTGCCCGACCTCGCCGATGACGGCCGCATCGGCCTGTACACCGGCGCGCTGTCCTCGGTCTCCGGCCTGATCGTCCTCATCGGCAGCTCAGCCATCGGGTCGCTGCTCGACCTGGGCCTCCCGGCCGCCGTACCCTGGCTGGTCCTCGCCGCCGTACCCGCCCTGACGGTGGCCCTGCTGCCCCACCGCCCGGAAAGGGCCGAGCGGGCGGAAGAAGCGGACCCGGCATGATGACGGCGTCACGGTCGGTTACCTGCCGGCGGTGTCCCCGCCGCCTTAAGGACACTCAGGCGGCCCAGGGTGGCCCAGCTGCGACGCATCGAGAGGCTGGGTCACTCAAGGGTCCCTCGTCATCGAGTCCTATTAGCGTGCCCACCCTGAGGCTGGCACACTGAATTTGTGCTTCCGCTGATGGCCGCTGCTGATCAGAATGCGTTCTCATCGCTTTCTGCTGCCAGCGTTGTGTCGGTCAGCGCATTGGTCTTCACCGTTGCCTCATTCTGGTGGCTCAACGCCAGACAGGGGCGCCTGGAGACGTGGGAGCCTCATTCCTTTGCGGCGATTTGCCACGGATCCATGGTTCGCCTGCGGCTCCCGCTCGTCCTTCACAACACCGGTGCCAAGCCGATAGTTGTGCAGGATCTCATGCTGAGCTTCCCCGATGAGCCCGCCTCTCATCTGCCACTCCTGTGGACGTCTTCACCATCCCGTCTCCAGCCCGGGCCGGACGAGGAGCGGAAGCTGCCGGCCGGATTCGTTGTGGCTGGCAGAGAAGCGCAACAACGCTTCATCGAGTTCGAGGCGCCGTTTTCCGGGTTTGTTCCGGAGGCCCGTGACTACAAGGTTCAAATCCAAGTGAGGGTTGGCCACCGTAAGGGCTGGCGCTCGCTTCTGACGTTCACCTTGAGGACCACCAACATCATCTATCCGGACCGGTACACCGTCTACAACAACGCGCCTCTCGAACTGACGAAGGAAGACCAGAAGAAGGCAGACGCTGCGCTCCTGGAGCTCTTGGAGGGGCGGGAGAAGGGCCCTTCCGCCAAGGACGAGACCGAGGGGCGAGGCTCTTCGAACGACGAGGGCGACACCGGCACGAATCGCTAGAGCGGGAAGGCGGTCCCGGGCTTCGCCGTGGCGAATGTGTCAGCGCCCGCCCGCTGCGGTCGGAGCCGGTCAGGCTGCGGCCGGTGGGTAGACCGTGGCCCGGCGCCGGCTGCCTGCTGCCGACGACGTCACTCGACATCTATGAGACGACTTGACTCACAAAGTATCTCCGATACATACTGTCTCACAGGCGAGGCTCCCGCCGATTACAGGACCTATGAGCAGTTGAGGAGTGGCAATGGACAGGACCGAGAACATCGTCGTCTTCCGCTTCACCGAGCAGGCCTCCGCCTACCAGGCGCTCAGTGAGCTGCAGCGGCTTGGCAGCTCGACCGTGGAGGTCCGGGGCGCGATGCTCGTCGAGCGCCAGGAGGACGGGACGGTGCGGATTCCGGAGGGCGTGGACACCAGGGCGGGAGAGGGCACCCTGGTCGGCGGGCTGGTCGGTTCGGTGGTGGGCCTGCTGGGCGGACCGCTTGGCGTGGTGCTGGGCTGGGGCACCGGCGCCCTGGTGGGCGGCGGCGCCGACTGGCGGCGGGCGACGGAGAGTTCCGGCTTGGTGGCCCTGGTGGCCGACGAGGTCAGCGCTGGCAGCACGGTGCTGGTTGCCGAGGTCGCCGAGCGCGACACGGCAGCGATCGACGTGTTCGCCATGCGATTCGGTGCGGTGCTTGAGCGCAGGCCGGCGGAGCGGGTGCGAGCCGAGGTCAAAGCGGTCCGCGAGGCGGAGTCGGCGGCGGAACGCCATGCCGCCAAGGCACGCCGGGAGCAGAAGAAGGTCCAGTTGGAAGCGACGATGGAGGCGCGCGGGAAGGCGCTCAAGCAGCGGTTCCAACGCCCCGCCGCCTGACTCGCTCACACGTCATCACAGGCAGGGCCCAGGCCGCGGGCCCAGATCCTGTTGCTGTTCGGATGATTCCCGCCTTGCGACACCAGTCGGTGCCCGACCGGTGTCCCCGTACCGATGTGGCCCGGGTTGCCTCCCACGTCCAGGAGGCAGTGGGCCGGACCGTGGCGTATGCCGGCCCCAGGAACGCGAGGGCGATGGCCCTGCTCGGCACCTCGTCCAGGCCAGTCACTACGCACCGGGGGTGGGACGACCCTGGTGCGGCGATGTCCGGCTCAGTCCTGGAAGGCTGGAGCTGACAGCTTCCACGCCACATGAATCGCGGCCGCGACTGTCCTGGTGCCGGGCCGAGGCCTGACTTCGTGGGAACTCGGCCGACCACACGCCCCGCAACCCCGAGCAGCGCGAGAACGGCTGCCCGGCTGATCACCCTTTTCATCCTTTCTCATGGAGGTGTTGTGCCGTGCGCACAGCCAATTTCAACGGCCGTCTGGTGCTCGTCCTCGACAACGGTGTGGTGGACGTCGAGAAGGCCAGCGACGGGCTGTTCTCCTCGGACCCGCAAGCAGTCTTCGACCGCTGGGCCGAGTTCCGCCACTGGGCCCGGTCCGCGGCCGCGACCGGCCACCAGCGGACGCCTTTGGAGGAGCGGCAGTTGGGCGCGCCGGTTCCGCGTCCGCGGCAGGTCTTCGCCGTTGCCTTGAACTACGCCGACCACGTAACGGAGTCGGCGACCGCCGTACCGGAGCGTCCCGCTGTCTTCACCAAGTACCCCACGTCCCTGACCGGGCCCTACGACACGATCGCGCTGCCGAGTGCCCTGGTGGACTGGGAGGTCGAGCTTGTAGCGGTGATCGGTCGCGAGGCGTACCAGGTCGCCGTCCCGGACGCGTGGCATCACGTGGCCGGTCTCACGCTCGGCCAGGACCTCTCGGAGCGCGGCGTCCAGTTGCAGGGGCCGGCGCCCCAGTTCTCGCTGGGCAAGTCGTTCCCCGGCTTCAGCCCGACCGGGCCGGTGCTGGTCACCCCGGACGAGTTCGACGCCCCCGACGACCTCGCACTCGGCTGCTCGGTGGACGGCGAGACCATGCAGGACTCGCGCACCTCCCAGATGATTTTCTCGGTTTCCCAGCAGATCGCCTGGATCTCCGCGATCTGCCCGCTGCTGCCCGGCGACCTGGTCTTCACCGGCACACCGGCCGGCGTGGGCGGAGCCCGGAATCCGCGCCGCTTTCTCGCCCCTGGTGAGGAACTGCGCAGCTGGATCGAAGGCATCGGCGAACTGCGCAATCCGCTGATTGCCGGCCCCAGCTATCCCGAAGGCCCGCAGGCCGCCTGACGCGCGGCCCATCGACCTGCTGCGTACATCACCGCCCACTGAAGCTTTTCGAGGAGACTGCCATGGCCCTGCACCGCGTGGCACACATCACGATCGGCGTTCCCAATGTGGCCGCCACCTCCGCCTACTACGCCGATTTCGGGCTGACCGACCTCGGCGACGGCCGTTTTGCCACTGCTGACGGTGGCGAACAGCTCAAGATCATTCACGCGGCACGACGCCGCCTGGAGGAGCTCACCCTGAGCGCCGACGACCCCGACGACCTGAGTCGGATCGCCTCCGCACTGAACCGGCTGGAGAAGCCGTTCGTCCGGGACTCCCACCGCCTGCGCGCGGTCGACCCGGGCACCGAAGTGACGGTGACCGTGGAGGTGCAGCCGCGCATCGTGCAGTCCCCGGCCGCCCCGGTGCCCTACAACGGCCCCGGGCGGGTCGAGCGGGCAGGCATGCGTGCCCCCGGTGTACTGCGTGAGGGGCCGGTGCGCGTCCGTCGCCTGGGACACGTCGTCCTGGGCTCCACCGACCAGAAGGCTTCCCAGCGCTTCTTCACCGAAGGGCTCGGCTTCAAGGTCAGCGACCTGGTACCGGGCGCGGCGTTCCTGCGCTGCTCCACCGACCACCACAACGTCCTCGTCCAGAAGGCCCCCATCTCCTTCCTCCACCACACCTCCTGGCAGGTGGACGACGTGGATGAGGTCGGACGCGGCGCCACCCGGATGCTGGAAGGCCACCCCGAGCGCCATGTGTGGGGTCTGGGCCGTCATCACCTGGGGGCGAACTTCTTCTGGTACCTCAAGGATCCGGCCGGCAACTTCTCCGAGTACTACTCCGACATGGACTGCATCGTGGACGACCAGCTGTGGACCCCCGAGACATGGGAGGGTGCCAGCGCCCTGTACAGCTGGGGCCCGCCCGTGCCGCCGTCCTTCATCCGCCCCGACGACCTCGCCGCAATGATGACCGGCGCGCACGGCGGCAGCTGAATGAAAGGAACGGAACAGGTCATGCTCACCTGTGCCCAAGGTCGCGCCGCGGATGCATACGACGTGCCGTCGTCGGCGCCGGTCCGGTCGGGCGGACCACGGCCATCCAGCTGGCCACGCGAGGCCGGCGGGTCGACGACGCCGACCCACCGGCCGCTGCCCTCCCCGGTCGCGAACGTGCGCCGAGCGATGGCAGGCAGAGGTGTTGACCGCGCGAGGGAAGCTGCGCGAAGTGGTGTGGATCAATGTGACCGTGTCATCGGTGAACAGTTGATCGCTTCGGCCAGCCAGACCGAGGTGGTGCTTGATGTAGATCGAGGGCGGCCAGAACCGTGAGTTCCGTCGTACGGCGGAGGGCGGGCCGGCCCGACCAGGAGAGCGAATCCTGGTCCACCGACGGCGGCCAACTGACGAAGCCAGCGGATGGAGCACGAAACCGCACTGGGTTACTTGTTGCCGCCTATCTGCGCAACCTCTGATTCATGACACTCGCTCTCGTTCAGCTCGGCCCAGACCGTCTTGCCGTGGCGGGCGTGGCGCGTTCCCCAGTGCTCGGCGAGCTGGGCGACGAGGAGCAGGCCGCGCCCGCCCTCGTCGAAGACACGGGCACGGCGCATGTGCGGGGTGGTGCTGCTGCAAGGAGCAGATCGTCGTCGTAGAGGTCGGGGTTGCGGTCGCGAGAGAACTGCGCGACGCCCAGCGTGGTGCCACGGGCGCACAGGGGCGCGACCAGCGTCGAGTGGACCGGCTGGGCGTCGACAGCGCGGTTGAGTTCCGGGTTCACCGCCGAATGGTCGGGAGGCCCGCCGAGGTGGTGCCGTGAGGGTTGCCCGGTGGTCAGGGCGCGGTCCGGCGGCGATCCGCCAGGGTAGGTGTGAAGCTGCTGCGGCGCGATCGTCGATTCCGGGTAACCGTCGGTCACTGATCGCTGGGTGAGCCGGCGCAGCAGGAGCGGGTCCTCCGCCGTAGTGGTGTGTCCGTGGAGTGCGGACTCCAGCAGATCGACGGTGACGAGGTCGGCGAAGTGCTCGGTGGCGACGTCCGCCAACTCCTGAGTGGTGCGGGCGATGTCCAGCGTGGTGCCGATGCGCATTCCCGCCTCGTTCACCACCGTCAGCCGCCACCGCAGCCGACGGTCCCGCTCCTCCTGGAACGCCACGACGCCCTGCTCCGACGTGCGGTCCATGTACCCGGTCATTGTCGCGATCAGCTGGCGCGCCCCTGCGCTGATCAGCTCGGGATCGCTCGTCAGCCGGGGCAACTTTTCGAGCAATCTGTCGAGAGCGATGCCTTGTGCGAGCCTGTGAGCGCGCAGCACCGCGCTGACGGGTATCCCACGCCGGGCCAACCGCCGCGCCCGTTCCACGTCGGCGACGGGCGGATCGATCCGGCTCGGCTCGATTGCGTGCTCGAGGCCGGCCAATATGCCGACGATGTGCTCGGTGATGTTCTCCGATGTCATGCGGGCGATGTCCGAGGTTTCCCACAGTTCGGGGACTTCACGTCGCAGGCACTGTGCCACCTCTGCGCTCAGCCTGTCCGCGCTCGTGCTGAGCTCGTGCGCGGCACGGTACACAATGCTGTCCGCGGTAACGTCCACAAGGACGACGTTACGCCGTACAGGCGAGTGCGCATCGCCGGGAGGCGCCCTCTTCGAGATCCGTCAGCGTGCGCTCGCCAATGAGCGCAGCAATCGGACGGCCATGATCGACAACACTGTCGGCCTCGCAGAGAGCCTTCCCCTCCCGGCCCATCGCGCAGGCAGCCGAAGCGGCATGGACCCGCCCGGCTGCTGAGGGGACGTGCCGGTGCCCGCCCGACGCGAGGGACGCCAGCCCGTGGAGTGCCGGTCTTAAGGGTCTCGACTCGGTGGCGTTCTTGGAGTACCGCAGACTGTCCTAGCTGTACTGCCCAGGCAGTCGTGGAGCGTGCCTTGATGGTGCCCGCCGGGGCACGAGTCGAGGCGGGCTGTGGCTACAGGAAACGGCGGATGGGCTGGACGGCGACTTCCCGGGCCCGCTGCAGGACAGAGCGTCTCTTCCATCGGCCCTCCCGGATCAGTTCGCTGGCCGCCCTGTCCGTCTCGAAGTCCTCATCCAGTGTTGCGGTGAAATCCTGGTCCAGCACCGCGAGCATCACCTCCTCGTCATGGTCGAGGGAGCGGCGGTTGAAGTTGGTCGAGCCGATGAGAGCGGCGACGTGGTCGACCGTGATGACCTTGGTGTGCATCATCGTGGGCTGGTACTGGTAGATCTTCACTCCGCACGCGGTGAGCTTCTCGTAGTGGTGCTGGCCGGCCAGCAAGGAGACCCGCTTGTCGGTATGCGGCCCCGGTAGCAGGATCTCCACCTCGACGCCGCGCCGCACGGTGGCACACAGCAGCTCGACGAAGTACGTGTCCGGCGAGAAGTAGGCGGTGGTCAGCCGGAAGCGTTCCTCGGCGGATTCCAGCATCACGCGGATCAAGGTCTGCATGTCCTGCCAGCCGAAGCCGGCCGAGCCGCGGACCACCTGCACGACGACATCGCCCTGCGGGCGGTGCTCGATGAACCGGTCCCGCTCGTCGAAGAGTTCGTCGTGGCACTCGGCCCAGTTCTGCGCGAACGCGGCAGCGATCCCGTCCACCGCCGGCCCGCGGACCTCGACGTGCGTGTCGCGCCACTCGCTCTCGTCGCGCGCATCGCCGCACCACTCCTTGGCGATCCCCACCCCGCCGGTGAACGCGGTCTCCTCGTCGATGACCAGGACCTTGCGGTGGCACCGGTGGTTCTGTTTGAGGGGAGAGAGATACAGCGGCTTGCGGAACCACGCCACCTCGACCCCGGCACGCTCCATCGCATCCAGCTGCTCGGTCTCGATCAGCCGGCTGCCGAACCCGTCCAAGAGCAGCCGCACCCGCACACCGGCACGGGCTCGCTCCGCGAGTGTCTGGGCGAACTGGCGGGCTATGTCACCCTTCCAGTACACGAACGTCATCATGTCCACGGTGCACTCGGCGCGGCGGATCCCGGCCAGCATCGCGCCGAAGATCTCATCCCCGTTGCGCAAGGGAACGAGACTGTTGCCCTCCGTCGCCGCGATCCCTATCAGCCGCTCCAGACGCCGCCGTATCCGCACCACGCGGGCCTGCACGACGCGGGCCTCAAGGTACGACGCGTCCGGTGCTTCGGGGTCCTGCTGGGTCAGCTCGGAAGGTTCTTGCGTACCGGTCATCGCATCCCCCTGGCCGGAACACAACAGGAACCGTCGGACCGCGGCACCCGGTCCGGCACGGGCTGGAGCGGCGAGCAGACTGTACCTCCGACCCCCGGCAGACGGGGCCCAGGGAAGGCCACGGTGATGGTGGGCATGGTCGCCGTATGTCTCGTCCTGGCCAGCCCTGCCGCCTTCGGGCTCCTGGTCCAACACCCGCGATCGCAGACGGGGCTCGACGGAAGGTAGTTCTCCGCAGAGCCCCGATCTGTACATGGCGCGTCGCCGTGTGGTCACCGCTTCGTCTAGAAGTAGTGCTTGCGCCTACCGACGGTGCGTCCAGTCGCTCCGAGGATCCAAAGGATCGCGCCGACCAAGATGAGTACGCCGCCCACTGTCGTCAGCAGCGATATGCCCATCAGCATCCCTATGATGAGCAGAATCAGCCCAAGAACAATCATGACCACTCCGATTTGTCGAGTCACTTCGACGTGTGGACCTGCTTCTTGGCAGCCCACAGCGTCCCGTTTCCATCGGTTTCCTGATCCGGATCGGGTGCAGTTTCCGCCAACCACGCTCGGCGGCTGCCAGGCGGCCTGTGTCGTGCTCCCTCCGTGTGCCCCGCTCTCGACCGCTCATGCGCATCGGATCACCGCTTCCAGCCAGGTCGCCTCCCGCCAAGGCAGCTCGCCCGGGGCTGCGGTCGGGCTAGGGTCCCGACATGAGCACAGTGGACCCCCTCCTGAAGAGGCTGACCGACCGCGTGGAGCGAGAACAACTTGCTCTGCCGATCACCCTCGTCATCCACGGCACCACCATCACCGGAGAGGTGGTGCCACACGCCGTCTGGGCCAAGCACATCGCCGATCAGCTCTCCCGCTCGGAGAGCCGGGCGAGCATTTTCGCCACCGACTTCGTGTGGGAGCACGACCAGCCCGAGCGCGACGGCAACTACCTTCATCTGAGCGGCGGCAAGGTCGTCAGCGCCGGCACCGCGTACCCGGAACACGGTGGGCTGTTCCGTATTGGCATCGACGCGGTGAGCGGGTGGTTCCTGGGGGAGATTCAGGTACACCCGTAAGGTCGGCACGCGCTCCGGACCTGCGCGCAATCGGCTTCGGTGGCCCCGAGTCGCCGCGCCGCATGAACACGTGCCAAGGGCGGTACCTGCTCGTCCGGGCGGGGATCGGAGACATCCCCTTGGGGCCTGCACACGGCGAGGAAACGTCAGGCCGCGGTGCCCGGTCCGGCAACGGGCTGAGCGGCGCGGCGACCGTATCCCTGGGGCGGGCGGCACGAGCCAGGCGCATGGTCCTGGATCCGCAGGGCAAACGGAGGGGCACACCTCAACTCAGGGAGCCTTCATGATGGTTGTTGGGATCATTGCTGTCTGTATCGTCCTCGCCGTTCTCGCCTTCTTCGTACCTCGTCTGTCCCGGCACCCCGAACGTGGCACCCAGCGCACCCTGGGAGCCGGATCACGCGCTGGGGCCAAGGCCCCCGGCATCCTGGGACGGATCTTCAGCAAGCCCTTCCGCAGCAGCTCCAAGGCCGTGGGCCGTAGCGGTTCCGCGGGTCGTCGTGCCCGAGGTCGCATGCCGTTGTGAGATCAGGCTGCCGCCTCGTCTCATCTTCCTGCCGCAGGTCAGGCGTGCGCGCGCCGTCCCGGGGCAGGAGCGGTCCAGGAAGAGCGCACCACCAGGGGAGGGATGGGGACATGGCAGCGACGTCTGCGCCGATCACCGATACCGAGCGGGCCGATGCAGCAGAGCTGCGTACGCCGGGTGCATCGGCCGCAGCCACCGTCGGCCTGCCCTGGGTCGAGGACGCGGGCAAGATCGCGCCCAAGGATGCCCGGGCTCTGTCCAAGCTGTTCCTCGACGAGCTTCAGGTGCTGGAAGAGGGCACGCCCGAGTCCCAGTACGCCCGCAACACCCTCATCGAGATGAATCTCTCCCTGGTCCAGTTCGCGGCCCGTCGCTTCCGCAACCGCGGCAGCGGCGACATGGAGGACATCATCCAGGTCGGCACCATCGGCCTGATCAAGGCCATCGACCGCTTCGACCTCTCCCGCGAAGTGGAGTTCACGACCTTCGCCGTGCCGTACATCGTCGGTGAGATCAAACGCTTCTTCCGTGACGCCAGCTGGGCCGTCCACGTGCCCCGCCGCCTCCAGGAACTGCGTGTCGACCTGGCCCAGGCCAAGGAGCAGCTCGCCACTCGCCTGGACCGCGACCCGACCGTCAAGGAACTCGCCGATCACCTGCGGCTGAGCGAGGACGAGGTCATCGAAGGCATGGTCGCCGCCAACGGCTACACCGCCGGCTCGCTGGACATGCCCGGCGACAGCGACGACTCGTACAGCACCACTCGCTCCTACACCGACGTCATCGGAGAAGCAGACCCGGCCATCGAGCTGCTGGAAGACCTGCACACGCTGGCCCCGCTCATCGACCAGCTCGACGACCGGGACCGACGCATCATTGAAATGCGCTTCGGCCAGGAGATGACCCAGTCCCAGATCGGCGCCGAACTCGACATCTCCCAGATGCACGTCTCACGCCTGCTGTGCCGCGCGCTCACCCAGCTACGCACCGGCATGTCCGCCTGAGCCCCATACCGCCGCTCCTCGCGCGCACGCCGCGTCGAGGGGCCGGCGGCGAGAACGGCTGCCTCGCGGAGCACGACAAGCGTGCCGCTCCCTGCGACCTGAACCGACGAGGGCGCGGCAGGTTCACCCCGTTCGTACCCGTGGCACTGGGGCAAGGGGCGAGTGCTGATGCTCTTGGTGGCGGCGACGAAGCGCAGGACGACGTTGATCCTCTCGAGCCCCGCCCGGCCCGCCCACGTTCACGGCGAGCGCCTGCGCGATCAAGCCGAGTGGGAGGCGTGACGGCGTCTGACACCGCCGTCCCGATCCGCTACGGGGCCTGCAGGCGGGCGTCAACTTCTCCGCGGGAACGCCGGGTTTCCGGTGACGAGGCGAGCGTGGTCGGGTAGTCGGTCGTCGATGTCCTGCGCTGTCACGGGGCCCGACGAGCAGCGAGTGGCGGGACGTTGGCCCGGGAATGGTCCGGATCTTCGGGACCTCAAGGCTCAGCGGAGGTCGAAGCGTTCGAGGTCCATCACCTTGTTCCGCGCGACCACGAGGTCAAGGGCGAGATTCGAGCGCAGGCCGACCGGGATCACCGACGGTGACGGTGTGCCAGGTGCCGTCCGGCGGGATGTCGGCGCGCGCGGCGGCGTCGAGGCGATGGTCGAAGAAGCCCGCCGACTCGCGGGGCCGCACGGCGTGTCCGGGCAGCGGCAGCGCGGCCACCGCTTCGGCGCGGCGGCGCTGCTCGGTGGCCACCAGGTCGTCGGACTCCGCCCGGTTCCGGGAGGGCGTCCGGCTCCTGGATCCGAGTGAGGCGAACGGAAGACAGACGACGGGCAGAGCCCGTGCCAGGCCCGATGAGCGGATCGGGCGCAGGGTGAAGGGGAGTCGGACGGGGAGGTCTCCGTCTGCAGGCACGATGCCGCCCTCGGTCAGCAGGACCGTGCGTGACCGGCGAGGTGCTGATTGCCGCGGGCTGCGCTCAACGGAGCATCCCGCCGCCGACTCCGGCAGAGGCCTTGGGGATGGCCAGCTCGGCCCAGATCGTCTTCCCGGTGGAGGTGTACCGCGTGCCCCAGCGCTGGGACATCTGGGCGACGAGGAACAGGCCGCGGCCTCCCTCGTCGTCCCGGCGCGCTCGCCGCAGGTGTGGTGCGGTCTGCGCGCTGTCGGAGACCTCGCACAGCAGGCAGCGATCCCTGATCAGTCTCAGCACGACCGGTCCGGTGGCGTACCGGATGCCGTTGGTGACCAGTTCGCTCACCACGAGTGAGGCAGTGAACGACAGCTCGGACAGGCCCCAGGTCTCCAGTTGGCGCTCGGTGAGCATTCGCGCCTGAGCCACCATGGCCGGGTCGGACGGCAGCTCCAGGTCCTCCACATGGTCGGCGTCGAGCCGCCGGGTGCGGACGAGCAGCAGCGTGGCGTCGTCCACCTGTGGTCCGGGCGGCAGGGCCGACAGCGCTCGGTCGCACAGTTCCTCCAGCGGGCATCGCTGCCAGGTGAGCACCTCGGCCAGCCGGTCGATCCCGCTGTCGATGTCCTGGCCCCGATCCTCCACGACGCCGTCGGTGAAGAACGCCAGCACGCTGCCGTTGGAAAGGTCCAGATCAACGTCCTCGTACGGCAGGCCGCCCAGCCCCAGGGGCGGTCCCGGCGCCAGAGCGGACATGGCCACCGAGCCGCTCGCATCGGCCACTATCGGCGGGGGATGGCCTGCGCTGGCCCAGACGCACCGGCCGCTGACCGGGTCGTAGATTGCATACAGGCAGGTCACCACCATCGCCTCGCTGCCCAGCCCGTCCTCCGCGTCGGGCTCCGATTCCTGCGTCACCAGGTCGTCCAGCCGTGTGAGCAACTCGGCCGGGTCCAGGTCCAGCAGAGCAAGGGTCCGTACGGTGGAGCGCAGTCGGCCCATGGTCGCGGCGGCGTGCATACCGTGGCCCACCACGTCACCTACGGTCAGTCCCACTCTGGCCCCGGACAGCGGAATCACGTCGAACCAGTCGCCGCCCACGCCCACGCGGCTGTCGGCAGGCAGGTAGCGGTACGCAACGTCGACCGCGCTCTGCTGAGGCAGATGCCGCGGCAGCAGGCTTCGCTGCAGTACCAGGGCCGCCGCGTGCTGGCTGGTGTACCGGCGGGCATTGTCGATGCCGACGGCGGCCCGCTCGGCCAGCTCCACGGCGAGTGTCTGCTCCTCCGGCCCGAAGGCGTCGGGGTTGCTGTTGCGCCGGAAGGTGGCAAGGCCCAGGACGGCCTCGCGGGTCAGCAGCGGGACGAACAGGCAGGAGTGCGAGGCGGCCGACCCCGCCTCGCCCGGTGCCTCGCTCGGGCAGGCGTCGACGACGCAGCGGCCGGTGGCAAGGCTCAGAGCCTGCGGTGACGAGGGTGGGTAGGAGACGGGGCTGGTCCGGAACTCTTCCGGGGTCCGGCCGTGCATCCGCAGCAGACCGTGTCCCGGCGCCGAGCGCGTCGGCGGCTGCCGTCCCTCGATGACGGCCGGGGGCAGATCAACCTGCACCTCGTCGGCCAGCTGCGGTACCGCCACGTCGGCGAGTTCCGCCGCAGTGCGACGCACGTCCAGCGAGGCACCGACGCGCTTTCCCGCCCGCACCAGGAGCGACAGTCGTTCCTGGGCGCGGTAGCGGTCGGTGATGTCCAGGGACTCCTCGAACAGCCCCAGCGGTTCGCCTCGGGCGTCCAGCATCCGGTGGTAGGAGCAGGACCAGACGTGCTCGCGCACCGGGTCGGCGGGGGCGCGCCCGCGATAGTGCATACCGACGATCGGTTCCCCCGTCGTCAGCACGTGATCCATCACCTGGTCCTCGTCCGGGGGATGGTGGCGTGAGATGAACTCGCCTTCCGGAAAGAGGTCCGCGGCAGGCCGACCGGTGTACTGGGCGATCCCTCCGAGCTCCAGATCGGTGGAGACGTTCCCCCAGACGACGCGCCTGTCGGTGTTGAAGATCGTCAGGCCCACGTGAGACTCGGTCGCCAGGCCCTGCAGCATCGCCAGTTGCGCCTCCCAGCTGCGGAGCGCCTCCAGTTCGGCGGCAACCACGACGACCGCAGCGCCGCTTTGGTGCGACAGCGGGCTGAACGTCACTACCGCGCGCACTGTGTGTCCGTCCTGGTGGCAGAGGTCCAGGACGATGCTGCGGGTCCTGTGCGCCTTGCAGAGGGCAGACAGTCGCTGCTCAGAGGTCGTCGCCAGCAGCCGCTCGGCCGGCAGGCCGAGTACCTCCTCAGGAGAATGTCCGAGGAGGCGCTGGGCCGAGGAACCCCACCCGACAATGCGGCCTTTGTCGTCCAGCACCGCGGTGGCGGCTTTGTTGGGGTCCAAAGGACTGTGGAAATCGACGTTGGCCGCATTCGGAAAACGATCCATAACACCGCTTCCCTTCGTGCTCCCCCAGGATCCCGTGCCGCACGACGGAGGACAACCGCACGCGCGATCTCCCCCCTGTTCACATAGGGTGACCGTCGAACACGTCCCGGATCCGACGCACGCTGCGGCCGGGGAGCACGTCCCGCCGTGACCCGGACCGCCTGGCTCGGTGCCGTGCGGCGAGGTACGGTGCGCGGGCCAGGCGGAGGGCCGCGTACGACGTGGGGTGGTGCACGGTGACCGGACGTCACCCGGGGTGAGGAAATGTGGACCGGCCTGGTCGCCGAAAGGCCAGTGCACGCCGTCCTCCGCTGGCTGACCCCCGGCGTCACTCGGACCTCAGGCGGAGGCTGCCGACGGCTCGTTCGAGTTCGGCGACGCGGTCGGCGAGGGTGGGGGCCTCTGCGGCGTTGGTATCGCGGAGCAGGAGTTCGATCTGTGCCAACTGTCCGCCGATCTCCGCCAGCCGTTCCTCGGTCGGTGCAGTCGCGGTACGGGGTGAGGTCTCTGGCGGGCGCGGTCCTTTCCCGCGCGCTCCTTTCTCGCGGCGTTCGGCAGTGGCCTCGGCCTCGGCCGACGCGGCACGGCCCCTGGGGGCGGGGGCAGGGGCGGTCCTGGCCTCGGCGAAGAGACGCCGCAACTGCTCGGCCTGGGCGGCCAGTTGGCGGTTCTTTCGATGCAGGTCGAGAAAGATGCTGACTTTGGTACGGAGCAGCCACGGGTCGAATGGCTTCGTGAGGAAGTCCGCGGCGCCGATCGAATATCCGCGGTAGGCGTAGTCCGTCTCGACCTCGGCCCCGGTCAGGAGGATGATCGGCACGTCTTTGGTCTGGTCCAGACGCTTGATGTTCGCGGCGGTCTCGAAGCCGTCCATGCCGGGCATGAGGACATCGAGCAGTACGACGGCGAAGTCCTGCCGCAGCATGGCCTTCAGTGCTTCCTCTCCGGAATGGGCGCGCACCAACTCCTGGCCGAGCGGGCCGAGCAGGGCCTCGAGCGCGATCAGGTTCTCTTCGATGTCGTCGACGATCAGGATGCTGCATTTCTCGGTCGGGTATGTGGTCATGGTGTCCGCCTCGACGGGTCCTCAGCGTTCTCCTCGGCGACGTCCGGCGCCTGCTCGGGCCCCGGATCCGCGGAGCGGCCCCGCGGGTCGAGCAGATCGCAGGCCACGGACAGCAGGTGGTCCACATCCACGGGCTTCGGAACGTACTCGGAGGCGCCCGCTTCGAGCGCCTTCTCCCGGTCGCCCGGCATGGCCTTGGCGGTCAGGGCGATGATCGGCAGTTCGGCGAAGCGGGGGGAGTGCCGCACAGCGCCGATCGTCTCGTAGCCGTCCATCTCGGGCATCATGATGTCCATCAGAATCAGCGAGATGGAGGGATGGCGGTCCAGCATCTCGAGACCTTCGCGTCCGTTCTCGGCGTACTTGACGGTGATGCCCACGCGGCCGAGCACATGCATCAGCGCGAAGACGTTACGGATGTCGTCGTCGACGATGAGGATGGTGCGCCCGTCCAGCACCTTGCGCGGACGGCCGGTGATCCACTCCTTGAGCCGAGTTGTTTCCGCCCAGCTCGTCGTGTCCCGGCCGGTGGCCGCTGCCGCCATGCCGACGGGGGGCTCCGGGACGCTCGTCGGCCGTGGCGCCGGGGGAGCGTCGATCGGACCGGCCGGCAGCACGGGGACGGGCGGCGCCGTGGTCTCCGCTGCCGGGCCGTCGGGCATCGGCGGGGGTTCGGCCACCGGCGCAGTCGCCGCGGTGTGGCGCGCGGGCACGTACAGCGTGAACCGGGAGCCCACGCCGGGTTCGCTGTCGGCGACGATCCGGCCTCCCAGCATGCCGGCGATCTCCCTGCTGATGGAGAGCCCCAGCCCGGTGCCACCGTACTTGCGGCTCGTGGTGCCGTCGGTCTGCTGGAACGCTTCGAAGATGACGGTCAGTTTCTCCCGCGGGATGCCGATGCCGGTGTCCTTGACGCAGAACGCGAGGATCGGTTCGCTCGTCGGCAGTCCCTCCCGCTCGATCTCCTGGCCCGTTGCCCGCTCGACGCGCAGCTCCACACTGCCCGACGACGTGAACTTCACCGCGTTCGACAGAAGGTTCCGCAGAATCTGCTGGAGCCGCTGCTCGTCGGAGTACAACTCGCCCGGCACTCCGTCGCCGACCGTGACGTCGAAGGACAGTCCACGCTCGCTCGCGAGCGGCCGGAACATGGCATGCACGTAGTTCAGCAGCTTCGTCAGCGGCAGCTTCCTCGGATGGACGTCCATCCGGCCCGCCTCGATCTTCGACAGGTCCAGGATGTCGTTGATCAGCTGGAGCAGGTCCGATCCCGACCGGTGAATGGTGGCCGCGAAGTCCACCTCCTGTTCGGTGAGATGCCCGTCCGGGTTGTCGGCCAGCAGGCGGGCCAGGATCAGCAGCGAGTTCAGCGGGGTGCGCAGCTCGTGCGACATGTTGGCCAGGAACTCCGACTTGTACTGCGAGGAGGTGGCCAGCAGGGCGGCCTTGTCCTCCAGTTCCGCGTTGGAGCGTCTGAGTTCCGCGGTGAGCCGCTGGGACTCCGACAGCAGTGCTTCGGTGCGTGCGTTGGAGAGGATCGTGTTGATCGAGACGCCGATGGTGTTCACGAACTGGTCGATGAAGGCCAGGTGGACCTCGCTGAACTTGCTGAACGAGGCGAGTTCGATGACACCGAGCACTTCGTCCTCGAACAGGATCGGCAGGATGACGATGCTGGTCGGCGGTGCCGAGCCGAGCCCGGACTCGATGCTGATGTATCCCGGCGGGACGGCGTCGACGAGGATGCGCTTCTTCTCCAGGGCGGCCTGGGCGATCAGTCCCCGCACCGGCTTTCTGGTATCGGGGTGTGTGCTGTCGCCCGGGCCTTCGGCGCTGCCGTAACCGGCGATGAACTGCAGGCCCCGGCCGGGCTCGGCACCGGCCTCCGCCAGGAAGAAGGCCCCGAACTGCGCGTTGACCAGCGGGGTGAGCTCCCGCAGGATCAGGTCCGCGACCTCGACCAGGTCGCGGTGGCCCTGCATGAGACCGGCGATACGGGTGAGGTTCGACTCCAGCCAGTCCTTGGCCCGGGTGGTTTCGCGGAGGTTGGAGACCATGAGATTGACGTTGTTCTTCAGCTCGTTGACCTCGCCGCTGGCCTCGACCGCGATGGAGCCGGTGAGGTCGCCCTGGGCCACGGAGCTGGCCACCTCGGCGATCGCGCGTACCTGCGTGGTCAGGTTGAGGGCGAGTTCGTTGACGCTGGTCGTCAGCCGCTTCCAGGTGCCGTAGACACCCTCGACTCGCGCCTGGCCGCCCAGTTGGCCCTCGCTGCCGACCTCCCGGGCCACGCGCGTGACCTCGGCGGAGAACGAGGACAGCGTGTCGACCATGGTGTTGATGGTCGTCTTGAGTTCGAGGATCTCGCCACGCGCGTCGACGTCGATCTTCTTGGACAGGTCTCCCTGGGCGACGGCTGTGGCGACCTGGGCGATGTTGCGGACCTGGGAGGTGAGGTTGTCGGCCATGAAGTTGACGTTGTCGGTGAGGTCCTTCCAGACGCCGGAGACACCGCCGACCTGGGCGCGTCCGCCGAGTTGGCCCTCGGTGCCGACTTCGCGGGCCACCCGGGTCACCTCGTCGGCGAACGCCCGCAGCTGGTCGACCATCGTGTTGACCGTGTCCTTCAGCTCCAGGATCTCGCCGCGGGCGTCCACGGTGATCTTCTTCGAGAGGTCCCCGTCGGCGACGGCGGTGGTGACCTGGGCGATGTTGCGGACCTGGGAGGTGAGGTTGGACGCCATGAAGTTGACGTTGTCCGTGAGATCCTTCCAAAGGCCGGAGACGTCCCGGACGTGCGCCTGACCGCCGAGTTGGCCCTCGGTGCCGACTTCGCGGGCGACGCGGGTGACCTCGTCGGCGAACGCGGAGAGCTGGTCGACCATCGTGTTGATCGTCGACTTCAGTTCCAGGATCTCGCCCTTCGCCTCCACGGTGATCGTCTTGCCGAGATCTCCCTGGGCGACGGCTGTGGCGACCTGGGCGATGTTGCGGACCTGGGAGGTGAGGTTGTCGGCCATGAAGTTGACGTTGTCGGTGAGGTCCTTCCAGACGCCGGAGACGCCGCGGACCTGGGCGCGTCCGCCGAGTTGTCCTTCGGTGCCGACTTCGCGGGCGACGCGGGTGACCTCGTCGGCGAACGCGGAGAGCTGGTCGACCATCGTGTTGATCGTCGACTTCAGTTCCAGGATCTCGCCCTTCGCGTCCACGGTGATCTTCTGACTCAGGTCGCCGGTGGCGACGGCGGTGGTGACCTGAGCGATGTTGCGGACCTGGGAGGTGAGGTTGGACGCCATGAAGTTGACGTTGTCGGTGAGGTCTCGCCAGACTCCGGAGACGTCCCCCACGTGTGCCTGGCCGCCGAGTTGTCCTTCGGTGCCGACTTCGCGGGCCACCCGGGTCACCTCGTCGGCGAACGCGCGCAGCTGGTCGACCATCGTGTTGACCGTGAACTTCAGCTCCAGCACCTCACCGGTGGCGTCCACCGTCACGTGCTGGGTGAGGTCGCCCCGCGCCACCGCTGTCGTGACAACGGCGATGTCCCGGACCTGCGACGTCAGCCGGGACGCCATCGTGTTGACCGCCTCGATCACGAGGCGCCAGTCACCGGACAGTCCACGCACATGGGCGCGGCCGCCCAGCCGGCCTTCGGTGCCGACCTCGCGGGCCACCCGGGTGACCTCACCGGTGAACAGCGAGAGCTGGTCAACCGTGCGGTTCACGCAACGCGCCAGCCGCCGCAGATCGCCCCGGAGCTGGCGGCTGCCGTCGTGCATGTCGATGCGCTGCGTCAGCTCCCCGTCAGCCACCGCGTCCAGCACGCGCGTGGCGTTGGACACCGGAGCCACCAGGGCTTCGAGCAGTGTGTTGGCCGAGTCCACGCCCGTCACCCACGAGCCCTGCCCCGGGCTTGCCGAGAGCCGCTCGTCCAGCCGGCCGTACCGTACGACCTCGCGGCGGACCCGCTGCAGTTCGCTGACCAGATGATCGTTGCGCAAGGCGATCTGGTTGAGTATGTCGGCGATCTCCGTCAGCACAGTGTCTTCAGTGCTGTCGACGCGGACGGTGAAGTCACCGTCGCGCAGTGATCGCAGACCGTTGAGCAGGGGGCGCAAGTCGCTGCTGCGCACCCATGCGTCGCCGGGGGGCGCGGTGGACTGGGCGATTCCCGGGACCTCGGGTGGGCCCGCGAGATCCGCTGGCTCGGGCGGGTCCGCAGCCCTGGATCTGCGGTCGGCCGAAACCGGGTCGAGCGCCATGACAGTCCACCCCTATCCTCGACCTGGGTAGATACGTCACACTATAGGTGGTTGGCGAAGTGTCCGATCAAAGATCCTTTGGGGCATAAATGGCTACTATGCCTCCAAGGTCGGCTCATCCGTCCGGATCGGTTCTGATGTCGCGACCGGACAGGTGCGTGTCGCGTACAACGCTCCAGGCGAACCAGCGGGCCGCCTCAGAGGCGCGTGCTTTTGTCCGCGCAGCCCTCGCCGAGCAGGCCGCGGCGGTCGTCGACGCGCCCCAGGCGATCACCGAGGAGTTCGAAGAGGCCAGGGGGGACGCCGAACTGCTCGTCAGCGAACTGGCCACCAATGCCGTCATGCACGCCGGGACGGACATCGACGTCATCTGCTCGCTGGAACAGGGCCAAAGTCATGCGCGTCCGCAGGAGGAGCCCGGCCCCTCGGCACCAGCGGACGACGAGGACGTATCCGTCGCAGTGATCATCGAGGTGGCCGACCGCCACCCCACCCGGGCGCTGCGCCCCCACGAGGACCTGCCCGGCCGACGGGGCCTCGGCCTGCGGATCGTAGGCGCGCTGGCTTCGTCATGGGGGGTGACCTACGACCAGGACCAGAAGTCGGTGTGGTTCCGCTTGGAGATCGCGGGGCAGGCGCACCGCGCGGCTCCCGGGCCCCCGGCGTCGCCGCGGCGCGCCGTGCGGAACTTCGGGACAGACTCATCGGTACCGGCCGTCGGTGGTAGCGGGCTCATTGCCGAGTGGCCCCACCAGGCGGGTCCCACCTTCCTCGCCGAGGGCAGCGAGCTTCTCGCGGGCCAGCTCGACGAAGATCTCGTGGCCGCACTCGCAGGACAGCTACTGGTGCCCCGGCTGGCCGACTGGTGCGGCGTATGGCTGACCGTGGCATGCGGCCGCATGCGGCTGTCCCAGGTCTGGCACGCCGAAGAGTGGCGTATCGACGAGCTGCGCCACGAGCTGGCGAGAGAAATGCCGCCTGCCATCCTCAGTACGGCGAGCATCCCGTGGCCGTGGCCGGAGACTGCCGGGGACGCGGGGACGCGCGGCTCGGCACTGGCGTTCCCCCTGGTCTCCGCAGGCGCCTGCCAGGGGATGCTCCTCCTGGGCAGGACCGGGCAGCTCCGCATGACCGACAACCTGGCGAACGTGGTGCAGGACGTGGCGCGGCGGATCGCGCAGTCGTTGGTCACCGCCCGCCGGTACACCCGGCAGAAGTCGATCAGCCGGGCGCTTCAGCGCAATCAGCTGCCCGCGTTCCTGGCCAGCATTCCGGGCGTCGAGACGGCGATCGTCTACGAGCCGTACGGTGAGGGCCAGACGGTCGGCGGAGACTTCTACGATCTGTTCCCGATGGGGGAGCGCCGCTGGGGCTTTCTGCTCGGAGACGTGCAGGGCAAGGACCCGGAGGCGATGTCGGTCACCGGTCTGGCCCGGTACCTGGTGAGACTGCTGGCACGCGAAGGCCACGGCGTCGAGTCGGTGCTCCGGCGGCTGAACGCAGCCATGGCGGAGGAGAGCGCGGAAGCCGTCGTGAACGGGGGCGAACGGGCCCGCCCGCGGTTCTTGAGCATGCTGTACGGGGAACTGCAGCTCGGCCCGGGCACCGAGGGCCCCCACTGCACGATCGCAAGCGCCGGGCACCCGCTGCCCCTGCGCCTCCTGACCGACGGCTCGGTGGTGGCCGCGGCAGAACCCCAGATGCTGCTCGGCATCGACGACAGCGCGGTCTTCGAGGCCAGCTCCTTCAGCCTTGCTCCGGGTGAGACGCTGCTGTGTGTGACCGACGGTGTCACGGAGCGACGAAACGGTCACCGGCAGCTCGATGACGGCGACGGCCTGTCGGCGGTGCTCCGCGAATGCGCCGGGCTGGGCGCGAAAGCCGTGGCCGAGCGCATCCGCCGGACGGCGCACGACTTCGGTCCCGATCCGGTCGAGGACGACCTCTCGGTCCTGGTGCTGCAGGCGCTGCCCGTGACGGGCGCGAAAGCGGACACCGGGGAGCACCGACCTGGATAGAACACCGGAACCGCATCTCCCCGGCTACCTTCGCCGGCGGGAAGCCAAGGTCGCGGTTCCGGAACGGATCGACCAGTCCCGGCCTGGACGCATGGAGGATGAATGAGGTTCAGTGCTCGCAGAGGGAGAATTCTCGTTCGTAGAGCTGCTCGTTGTGTTCTGCGACGAAGAACTTGCGTTCCTGCATGAGTTGTTCGCGGTAGTTCTTCGCCTGTTCGAGCGTCATGGTCGAGGTGTCGGACCATGGTTGTTGCGGTGACACATCGGATGTCGAGACGATCTTTTCCGACGGGTCGACCAGGAAGAACGCGAGAATTTTGCGATACCCCGGGCGGGTGGTGTCCGTGAGGCGGAATGAGTCGACCCGGTGTTGCAGGATGTTCGGGAACGCCAGGCAGCGGCCCGCTGGGGTCGAGGCCGATCCCAGTATCTGGTTCAGTGCGTCTTCGTCCTTCAGTCCGTAGACCTCACGGAGACCGTTGTCGTCGTTCTGTTCGTAGTTCGGGTCATCGAGTGCCGCCCGGAAACTCAGCCGGCTCTCGGTGATGTTCTCACTGTCCCAGTAGTAGATGCCGGTCGAGACGATCCGCTCGTTCACCATCCCCTCGACGTGCCAGGAACCGCCGTGGTACTCGGGCTTGTCCGGGGTGAGATGGATGGTGGCGAGCTTGACGATGACCTGGAGACGGCGGCCGCGCAGGTCGACTCGGGCGGATGCATCGGGCAACTCGGGCGGGGTGAAGGCCGGGGCGTCCGGGATGACCGGGCGGCGGTTCTCCCACCAGTCGTCCTGGGCCTGTTCCCATGCACGAAGGGCTTCTGCGTAGGCCTCGTCATCACTGTAGGAGGATTTGATCGGATACTCCGGCTCCGAGTCGTACCACCCGAAGGGATCGGCCTCGATCCGCAGGGGCGGGGGGTGGCGCAGATCGGTGAGCACGTTCTCCAGTAGCGGGCGCAGGCATGCCAACAAGTCCGCGAGGACGGAGACAAGTTCGCGGTGAATTTCAGGGTGGACGTTGTTGATGTATGAACGGAAGGCGACATCGCCGTCGCCACTGACGTCGACGTCCGTGGGCAGCCATTGGAACTTCTCCGAGAACTCGTACCTGGAGTAGCGGTCCGTCGGGTTCTCCCAAGCCCGCTCGGGCGCGCCACTCACCTCTCTCACCAGGCAGAACAGTGAGGGATGAACCAGATCCAATACCTGGCCGTCGGATCCGGGATGCCAGTCCTGCTCTGCTTGGGGGACCTGCTCCAGAACCTGAACCGCCTCGCGCAGCCGGGATCGGAGCTTCTCGTCGACCAGTGTGTCCGACTGCCACACCCCGTCGACGGCGGACACCTCGATGCCGGATCGTTCGTCCCGCAGCGCGGCGTAATGCACGAGTTCGGCAAGCACATAACGAACCTGCGCTTCGGTGAGGCCTTGGGCGACCGCCTCTCGTGTCCACCTGGCCACGACGTCGGCATCGTTCATCTTGTTGAACCAGCCCGGCTTCGCCCGAATGTGTGAGCTGCACTGCATCATCTGAAGTTCCCGCAGCGTTCGGGGTGTCGCGAACGATATGGAACGGGAAGCATGAAAGGGCAGCGGGAATGCAGACAGGCCAGTCAATTCTCTTGGTCCTCCCAGTCGGTGTGTGGTGGCGGGAAGGATACTTCAGCGGACTGACACTGCAGCCGTGGTCCCGGTCGTCGATGGTCCGGGAGCGAGAGGCGCGGACGGCGGGTGCGACGTACGTGGTGCCGGTCGTGGCGGGCGGTGTCAGGGACCGCCCGCCACGACCGGGGAGAGTGAGCGGCTACACGTCGCCGCTGGTGGTGCCCATCTTCAGATCGTTGATCCAGTTGACCTGGTCGGTGCCGGCGACGTTCGAGTCGTACACGCCCCAGCGGGGCTTGTTGCCGAGGTCGTCCCAGGTGCGCACGTTCTTCGCGTCGACGATCAGGGTGCCGTCCAGGTACACCTGGAACGAACCGCTCGTCGAGGACTGCGCGTTGATGCCCAGCTTGATCTTGTGCCAGGCCCCCGGTGTCCAGGCGCCGCTGCCGACGCCGATCCACTGCTCACCGGGCGCCACGTACCAGACGCGCAGCTGGTTCTCCAGGACCATCATGATCACCGGGTAGTTCTGCTGGTGCTGCTCCCCGGTGCCGTTGGACTTCCACTGGAAGACGGTCGCGGTGTTCCCGGTGCTGGTCATCGACTCCCAGCCCCACCAGTAGGCCCGCCCGCCGGTGAAGGCGTACTCGGACCCGCCGACGCGGACGCTGTGCGCTTCGCAGCGCGTACCGCCCGCCTTGTTGACGAAGCCGAAGATGTCTCCGCGGCCGTCGCTCCAGTCAGTGGTGTAGACGTAGTTCGGGGAGTCGCACAGGACCCCGGCGAACACCCCGGTGCCGCCGGACGCGTCACCGTTCCAGATCAGCGAGGCGTGCGCGGGCGTGGCCACGACCAGGGTCATGGCCGCAGCCGCGGCAGCCGTGGGCAGCAGCCTCCTCAGGCGTTTCGGCGGCCGCTTCACAGGACGATCAGCGCCAGACGCGTGTCGCTGACACCGGTCTTCAGGTGGAGCAGCACCGTACTCGTGACCTGCGTCGCGGCGACGTCGAGATACAGCGTCGTCTGCGCCGTCGCCCCCGGCGCGAGGGAGGGGATGTTCCAGTACTGCCATCCGGTGCCGTACGTGCCGACTCCCGGCGCCTGTCCGCCGATGGACTGCATCTGGGTGGCAGGCGTCGTCGACGTGGAGGTGTTGGTGATGGTGACCGGGATCGCGACCTGGGAGCCGCGGGTGACGGTGCAGTTGCCGCTCGGCGGTGTGGCGCTCGCGCGCAGCGGCCCGCTGCTGCCGGTGCCGGTGACGACGCCCATCTCGTAGGAGTTCTGCGACACCCAGGCGCAGGCGTTGGCGTTCTTGGCACTGGTCTCCCAGAGCACGACGCCGTCCGCCTTGGCCTTCACGTTCTGGAACATGTGGGCCCAGGAGTTGCCGGGCTGGTAGGTCTCCGACGGGAACGAGACCGGGTTGACGTACGGGTAGATGGGGTGGCTCGGCGCCATGGCCCGGTCCCTGGCGACGGAGGCGTCGAACCTGCCGGTCCAGGCGGTCAGCGACTGCCCGTCATCGAAGTAGGCCCGCGGGGCGAAGCAGTTGAGCAGGTTGTCGTCGTGGAGCTGCTTGATGAGCTCCTGGTTGCGGGTCTGCCAGTCGTAGCCGTAGTGGCAGATCGGCGCCTGTGGGGCCGCGTTGCGGGTCCAGGTGAGCAGCTGGCGCCACAGGTTGTACGCGTTCGTCGCCGCCTGCCCGGTGGGCACCTGCGTGAGCTCGATGTCCTCGAAGTCGAGTACGACCGGGGCGGTCGCCGCGCCGCCGAACTGACCCGTGCCCATGTACTCCTTGACCTTGGCCTCGTATGTGGCCTGGGACGGCAGCGCGCCGCTGTTGGAGGTGCAGCCGGCCGCGTCGCACCGGTAGGCGAAGACGTCGTAGACGACGGTGGCCTTGGTCGCGCCGTACTGCGGCATGCCCGGCGGGTGGGCGCCGCGCTCATTGGTGAAGACGGTGAAGCCTGCTGCGGCGCTCGGTGCTTCCGGGCTCTGCGCTGCCGCGGGTGGGGCCGTGGTCGGCAGGGCGGCCAGGGCGAAAGCGGCCATCGTGGCCGCCAGGGACTTCGCGCTGCGCGCGCGAAGTGCGGTCAGGACCTTGCGACGGTGCAATGTGTCCTCCTGAGGGGGGAATGGACCGCACTGCCGCGGTCCGCGCTCACCGGCAGGGCCTCCCTGAGTCGGGAGGCGGGGAGCGCCCTGCCGGAGGCCCTTGGCTTGTTGAGCTTGGCGTTGCGGCACTTGGAGAGCAGGCTCCCGACAGGTCGGCGACACTGACCTTCAGGTCGTCGACACTGACCTTGACGATCTCGGCCTGGGAGGCGTGGCGCCGCTTGCGACGACACCGCCACCAGATACCTCGTACGCGGAAGCGGCCCGGGTGAGCCTCGACGCCCGCGGCGGCGGCCTCGTGCTACTGCCAGATGCGGATGTAGTCGACGTACATGTTGGAGCGCCAGTCCATGGGTGCGTTGGCGATCGCGCCGTCCACCCAGGCGCCTGCCTCGTGCGAGATGACGGGGAACTGGGGGACCTGGCTGATGAGGTTCGGGTCGGTGATGGTGCGGATCACGCCGCCGTCGTAGCGGTACTTGATGGAGGTGGGCGTCCATTCCATCGCGTAGGTGTGGTAACCGGTGTGCAGGTTCGGGGCGTTGATCGTGGCCGTGGGGACCTTGTGGTCGGCGCCGTATCCGTCGTAGTGGATCGTGTTCGCGTATCGGTCGCCTTGGTAGTAGCTCTCGACCACGTCGTACTCGCCGCCGTCGCGTGCGGTTCCGTCGACGGTGGAGATGCCGTTGGTCGGCTGGCGCCACAAGGCACCGAAGTGGTCCTCGGTCGGGGGCATCTGGGCCCGCCACTCGACCGTTCCGTAGGTGTGGTCGAACTTGCCGCGGCTCTCGATCTCCCCGGTGGCGTACTGGTCCGTGGCGAGCTGAGAGAGATTGATCCAGAGGTTGCCGCCGTTGATCTGCTGCGGGTTGGGGTTGACCCTGACGTTGGCGGGCTTCCACCAGTCGCGGAAGTACGAGCCGTCCGAGCGTTCCTCGTCCTTGGCCGTCCACTTGGACGTGTCGAGTGCGGCGCCGTAGAACTCGTCGCTGAAGACGAGTGTGGCGTGCGGGCTGCCGCCGACGGGCCGGACGCCGTTCGGGGTGTTGGGGTCGACCATGGCCGCAGCCTTCTGGGGCTCGGCATGGACGGGGCCGGATGCCAGTGCGGTCACGGTTGCGAGTACGACCGACGCGCACAGCAGGCGTGCGCGGCGTCTGCTCCCGGCGGCGGACTCGGCGGGGGCGAGACCGTGTTCGTGTGACGTGACCATGCTTCCGGCTCCTTCTACGGGGAGGGCAGTGGCCGTCCCTCGCAAGGCATGCCGCTCCTTGCGAGGGATGAGGGAAGTATTGGGCCGTCGCCTGGCGGGGAACAAGATGCGTGCCCAGATTCATCGGAGGAATCCAGACGGACAGGATCGCTTGACCTGTCAATATCGGGCATATGGCTGTGGTGCGTCAGAGATATCGGATGACTGGAGGGGGACGGGCTCGCACACAAACACAAGAGCGACTGCACTTTGTGCATGGACCTGACGAGATTCGTGCTGGAACTCTCCCCTCACCAAGAGGTATTGCTCAAGGTCACATGATCCGAGGAGAACGCTGGCGCATGCTGTTCCGTCACGCGGACGTTCCCGCGTTGCTCGCCCGCTCGGCCCGAAGTCGCCGACCTACGTCGTCCCCCGAGCCCTTGGCGTAGCCGTCCAGTCGATCCCAGGAGGCACCTCCTTGGCCAGTCCCATCAGCGTCCAGCTCTACACACTGCGCACCGAGATGGCCGAGCACCGTGAGGCGACTCTGACGCGGCTCGCACAGCTCGGCTACACCGCAGTGGAACCGTTCGACCCGCTCGACGACCCCGAAGGCTTCCGGCGTACTGCCGACAGGCTCGGCCGCACTGTCACCAGCAGCCATGCGTACGCCCTGCTCGACCCCGCGGTGGAACCGGCTGCCGTCTACGACGCCGTCGCCGCACTCGCCACCGACCTCGCGATCATCCCCGCAGGCTTCGAACACGCGGAGTTCACCCATCTCGACGGCCTGCGCCGCACGGCCGACCGCCTCAACTCCCTGGCCGTACAGGCCGCCCGACACGGCATACGCCTGGGCTACCACAACCACTGGTGGGAGGTCGACCCGCGCCTCGACGGACGGCATGCCCTCGAAGTCCTGGCCGAACTCCTGGACCCCGACGTCTTCCTGGAAGTCGACACATACTGGGCCGCCGTCGCCGGTGCCGATGTGCCGGCGCTGCTCCGCTCACTCGGCCGGCGCGTCCTCGCCCTGCACGTCAAGGACGGGCCCGGCGTCCACGGACAGGCCAACACCGCGGTCGGCCGAGGCGTCATGCCCGTCGCCGACATCCTCGCCGCCGCTTCCGACGCCTGGCGCATCGTCGAACTCGACTCCTGCGACGGCGACGTGTACGAGGCGCTCGCCCACAGCCACGCCTGCCTCACCGCCCTGGAGCACGCATGAGCAACCGCGGTCCCCTCAACATCGCACTGATAGGTGCCGGCAACATCAGCGGCCAGTACCTGGACACGCTCGGCACCTTTCCCGACGTACGCCTGACCGCGATCGGTGACCTGGACGTGTCGCGTGCCCGCACCGCGGCCCGCAAGTATCACGTCCCCGAGGCCGGCGACCCCGAATCCGTCCTCGCCCTGCCCGACGTCGAACTCGTCGTGAATCTGACCGTCCCGGCCGCCCACACGGAGGTGGCCCTGGCGTCGCTGCGCGCCGGCAAGCACGTCTACGGCGAGAAACCCCTCGCGCTCTCTCCCCGGGACGGCGCCCGCATCCTCGCCGAAGCCCGCGCACGCGGACTGCGCGTCGGCTGCGCACCCGACACGTTCCTCGGCGCCGGACTGCAGTCCGCCCAACGTGCCCTGTAGGCAGGCGCGATAGGCGAACCGGTCAGCGCGAGCGCTGTCCTCCAGGGCCCCGGCCCCGACGCCTGGCATCCCAGCCCGGCCTTCTTCTACGCACCGGGAGCAGGCCCGCTGTTCGACATGGGCCCCTACTACCTCACCGCGCTGGTCGCCCTCCTCGGCCCGGTCACCCGGGTGGCGGCCACCGCCCGCACAGCCCGTACCCGACGGGTCGCCGCGTCCGGGGCCACGTTCCCCGTCGAGGTACCGACCCACCTGCACACCCTGCTCGACTTCGCGAACGGCCCCAGCGCCACCGCCACCTTCAGCTTCGACTCGCCCGAGCCCCGCTCGCTCCTGGAAATCACCGGCAGCGAAGGCACCCTCTCCCTCCCCGACCCCAACACCTTCGCCGGCCCCCTGCGCATCCGGCGGTTCCAAGACGACGACTGGCGCCCCCTCCCGGTCCACGGCACCACCGCCGGACGCGGACTCGGAGTCCTCGACATGGCCCGCGCCCTGCGCACCGGCCAGGACCACCGTGCCTCGGGTGAACTGGCCCTGCACGTCCTCGAGACCATGACGATGATCACCGAAGCGGCAGAGATCCACGCGACCGCGCACGTCACGCCCTGGCACAGCACACTCCGAGAACCACATGGCTCCATCGGCGCCGTCGGTGATACCGACCGGGGCGCCGTCTGGTGTGGGTAGCGGGTGGATGGTGACGTGACCGTCGAGTCCGATGGTGCCGATCGCGTTGGCCTGGTTCATCGTGAACCACAGACGGCCGTCCGGGCCGTTGGCGATGGCTGAGGGGAAGGCTTCCGAGAGCGGGAGAGGGAACTCGGTGACGTCACCGTCGAGTGTGATGCGGCCGATGGGGCCGGCGCTTGCTTCCGTGAACCACAGTGCGCCGTCGGGGCCGGCGGTGATGCCGAACGGCCCGGCATCCGGCGTCGGCAGCGGGAACGAGGCGATGTTGCCGGTCGTGGTGATGCGACCGATCCGGTGGCTGCGGAATTCTGTGAACCACAGAGCGTCATCGGGCCCTGTTGTGATGGTCGACGGTCCGCTGGAAGCGGGTTCGAGCTGGTAGGAGGTGACGTCGCCGTCGGGGGTGATCCTGCCGATCCGTCCGTGGTGGACCATGGTGAACCACAGTGCGCTGTCGGGGCCGCAGGTGATCCCGTAGGGGCCGGCGTCCCTGTCGGAGACGGGGAATTCTGCGATCGGCGGGGTCGGACTGAGCGGCATAGGGCGGGATCCTCCATCGGTGGGTGGTGGAGTACAGCAACTGCGGACGCTATCCGGAGCGCTCTGTGGCCGCTTCTGGATAACGCTGTTGTGCGATGCAGTCTCGCCTCAGATGACGGGGCCTCGGTGTGTGCTTGGCCTGGGTGGCATCGGCGGGTAGCAGGCTGGTTCTTTCAGGATCGGTCAGTCTCTGTTCCGCCGGCCTTCGTCCTTCCACCTGATGGAAGGTCCATGATCGGCAACGAGATTGAGAGCCACCCATATCTGGTGACATCCGCGATGCCGGGATGAGGGTCGGAGTATCTGCGGAGGTGATTCCGGTGGGGGCCGATAGTTTGGCGGTGCCGGGTCCTGCCGGCCCGCGTCCCTGACGGGCGCGGTTCGGAAGGACCCGGGACCGTCATGCGATCAATGCCGGACTTGCGCGTCCGCCGCAAGGCTTGCGAGGAACTCGCTCACGGCGGTGGCGAAGCCGTCGGGATCGGTCTCGTGGACCGTGTGACCGGTGGGCAGGTGGACCAGGAGGGTGTGGGGGCGACGGTCCGTCATCACCGCCGCGTGATCGGCGGAGAGAGTGTCGCTGTGGATGCCGTGGACGAGTAGGGCGGGGCAGCTTGTTGCCAGCCAGTCGTCCCAGTGGTCGCCCTTGACCAGTTTGTGAGAAGCCATCATGTCCTCGGGGTGAAAGGCCAGACCCCAGCCATTGCTGTACTCACGGATCGCATCGCCAAGATAGCGGGCCGACTCACCCAGTTCCTCGATCAGGGCAGCTCGACTCGGTGCCCGGTCGGGCCAGGCGAGGCAGAACGACAGGTCGTCATCCACGATGGCGCCGACGTCCTCGATGACCAAGGCAAGAACGCGCTCCGGATGACGGGCGGCCAGCTGGTAGGCGTTGACGCCGCCCAACGAATGGCCGAGCACGACTGCTTCGCCGAGACCGAGATGATCAAGGACCGCGACAGCGTCCGCGATGTAGCCCTCCCGCGAGTAGTCCGCCGGGCGGTCCGACTCTCCGTGTCCACGTTGATCGGGGGCGATGACCCGCCAGTCGGGGGCCAGCTCGCGAGCGAGGCGGGCGAAGGTCTGCCCCTCGGAGAAGTGGCCGTGCAGGGCCAGCAGGGGCTGCCCGGGTCCGCCGAAGTCGAGGAAGGACAGACGGCGCCCATTGAGGTCCAGTTGGACGCGTGCTGATTCTGCGGAGGTGGAGGGGACAGAACGTCCGGTCGAGATCATGCCGGGACTCTAATGGCCGCATCTGACAAGGCCCGGGCTGCCAGTCATCGCGGTGTCTTGGCCTGGCGGTCGGCCTTGTACCCCCTTCCGCCTCCCCACACTCCACGCGCTCGCGTGCGAGCTCCTCACATCTGCCCGCTGACCTCCTGGCCGGCCTGTCGAAGCACAACGGACAGCGCGGCCGTGACGGAAGCCGAGCACATCACTGCGTCGACAGCGCGCGCGGCTTCCAGGACCGTCGCAAAGCGGGTGCCCTCCCGTAGCGGAAGGGCACCCACAAGGTCAGCGGTTTGGGGTCGAGGTCGTGGTGCTAGTGGCGACCGTGGTGCCGGTGGTCCCCGCGGTGGTGACCCCAGCGACCGTGGTGCCGGTGGTCGTCGCGGTGGTGACCCCAGCGACCGTGGTGCCGGTGGCTGTCGCGGTGATGGCCCCAGCGACCGTCGCCCCGGCGGTCGTCGCGGTCGCCGCGGTGATGGCCCCGACGGTCGTCACGGTCGCCCCGGCGGTCGTCACGGCCGTCGCGGTCGCGACCGTGGTCGCCACCACGGTCGTGACCACGGTCGTACGTGGCATGAGGTACCGCCGAAGGCGCGGTGGCTGCGCTGGCGCCTGTGGCGCCGCCCAGCAAGACGACGGCCGCGACGCCCAGTGCGGCGGCAAAGCGGGAAACCCGCATTCCATGCTCCTTTCACGGCAGGTGCCTGATGCGCCTGCCTGCGTTGGACGCGGTGATAATCCCATCCGAAATGCTCAAGTAAGTCCGAATCGCCAAGAAAGGCGCCTTATGTAAGGAAAAGCTCTGTGCTCGGGAACCGGTCCCCAGCGTGTCGGCGTCACGCGCGCACGCGTACGGGTGGGCTCCCCCCTTCCATCAGGGTGAACTTGCACCCCGCGGCCCACCGAGCTCGCCTTCCCCATCACGCACCGCCATGTGGCGTAGGGGAAGTGCTGCTCAAGGTGCCTCGTGCGGTGACAAGGCGGCGCCGCCGTCATCACTTGTGCCGCCACCCACGGGTCGGCGCCACTCGTCTCGGTCGCGGATGATCACGTGCCGTGAGGCGTGGAGATCTGACGAACGGCCAGTGGGCTGGGCTGGAGCCGTTGTTGCCGAATGGCATCAAGCTGGCAACTGGGCGTACGGCCCCTGGAGCCACTGGCTCCCGCCCCAGCCGCCACGGGCACGGCGAAGAGCCCCAGCAAGGCGCAGACCGGTCCGTCGACGCAGAGTCCGCGAACGGTTCACCACACGCCTGCCGGATACCGCAGTCGCCGACCACACCAGCCGCGTGGAACAGCGCGACACTCGTCGAGTGGGATGCCGTACGTTGACGTGGTGATTCCCAGTGACAAGCAGTGGCTGGTCGCCGATCGGTACCAGCTCACCAACCTGATAGGACGCGGCGGCATGGGTGCCGTCTGGCGCGCCACCGCTCACTGTTGCAGCGCACCGTCGCGGTAAAGGAGTTGCCCCTGGGGGGCGACGGAGACGGGTCCTGGCGGGCGCTGCGTGAAGCTCGTGCCATCGCCCGTGTTTCCCATCCCAGCGTGATCGACATCTACGATCTGGTCGAGTTCGAGGACCGGCTGTGGATCGTCATGGAACTCGTGGACGGCCCGTCGCTCTCCCATCACCTTGATTCGGTCGGGCCGTTGCCGCCGTCCAGGGTCGCCGAGATCGGTCTGCAGCTTCTCGACGCCCTCGAAGCGGTGCACGCAGTCGGCGCCCTGCACCGGGACGTCAAGCCGGCCAACGTGCTGTTGCGCGGCAACGGCAGCGTCGTCCTCACCGACTTCGGCATCGCGGCCCTGACCGACGGCGATTCGATGACCCACACCGGTGAGGTCATGGGCTCCCTCGACTTCATCGCCCCCGAACGGCTGCACGGAAAACCGGCGGGCCCGCCCAGCGACCTGTTCTCACTGGGAGTCACGCTGTGCGTGCTGGTCTCCGGCCGTTCCCCGTTCGCACAGCCGGCACCCGCCGCCGTACTGCACGCCGTCGCCTACGAGGAGCCCGATATCCCGGACTGGGCGGGCCCGCTGGGCACGCTCATCGAGGGGCTGCTCCACAATGACCCGGCCAGACGCCTCTCCGCGGCCGATACGGCGGATGCCCTGCGGTCGATGGGCACCCACGAGCCGGGAACCCTCAAGCACACGCTGCGGGCTCCCACGCTTCCCCCACCGCCCCGACGTAGGGGACTGCGCTGGGCGGCGATGTCGCTCGCCGCGCTGCTGGTCGCGGGCGGTGCCATCACGGCGTTCATGATGAGCCGTCCGCCGGTGCAGCACGCAGACGACGCAACCGCGACGCAATCGGCGCACCCGGCGCAGCCCGACGCGGTGCTGCAGGCGCCCCGTGACCGCAACCGGTACTGGGTCTTCTCAGGCAGTCGGTACGTGGTGATCGAAGTCGCGGACGACGGACGCACCGGCAAGCCGGTGGCCGATCCGCGTCCGTTGAGCAACTGGCCGAGCCTTGAAGGGTTCGCTCGGATCGACGCCGTTATGCAGGCACCTGACGACCCGAATCGCTACTGGGTCCTTTCCGGCAACCAGTACGTGAAGATAGAAATCACGGACGACACACACGCCGACAAGCGCATCCTCGGTCCCCGCCCTCTCGGTGACTGGAAAGATAGCTTCCCGCGAGCGTAGAAGCGACGCGATAGTCGCGGATCACGGTGAAAGCGGCAACGTGAAGGCCGGTGCCGGTAGGTGGCGGAGCCACGCCATGAGTTGACCGAACGCCACAGAAGCGGGGTGGACTTCCGGGACCGCACCCGCTCCCTCACGTCGGTGGTTGCGACCGGAGGCGGCCGGCAGCTGGTCAGCCTGTCAACCGGTGATTGATGTACGAGTTCGTGGGTGCCGCGCGACCATGCTGGTGCTCGCCGCATCCACGCTCGTCACCACCACCCAACAACTGCGAGCGCGCAAACGGCTGCTGTCGTACTCGCGACGAAGTAGCCCCCTCGAACCGAAGGGACGCCGGATCCCGAGGAAGTCCCGGTCGGCCGGCGATGAGCGGCCGACCGGGACATCAGGCTCAGCGCAGGTCGAACCGGTCGAGGTTCATCACCTTGTCCCACGCCGCCACGAAGTCACGCGCGAACTTCTCGCCCCCGTCCGCGGCCGCGTAGACCTCCGAGATGCCCCGGAGCTGGGAGTGCGAACCGAAGACGAGGTCGGCGGCGGTGGCGGTCCACTTGACGTCGCCCGTGGCACTGTCCCGACCCTCGAACACGTTCTCGTCCGAAGTCGACGCCTTCCATTCCGTGCCCATGTCGAGCAGGTTGACGAAGAAGTCGGTGGTCAGCTTTTCCGGCCGGTGAGTGAACACGCCGTGGGGGGAGTGTCCGAAGCCGGTGTTCAGGGCCCGCATGCCGCCGACAAGAGCCGTCATCTCGGGAGCGGTCAGGTTCAACATGTTGGCGCGGTCGAGGAGGAGGGTCTCCGGCGACAGCTTCTCTCCCGGCCGGACGTAGTTGCGGAACGCGTCCGCCTTGGGTTCGAGCAGTGCGAACGACTCGACGTCCGTCTCCTCCTGCGAGGCGTCGGTGCGCCCCGGTGCGAACGGGACGGTGATGTCGTGCCCGGCGTCCTTCGCGGCTCGCTCGACGGCCGCGCACCCGCCCAGAACGATCAGGTCGGCGAGGGAAACCTTCGTTCCGCCGGCCTGTGAGCGGTTGAAGTCCTGCTGGATCTGCTCGAGGGTCCGCAGCACCGCAGCCACCTCGGACGGCTCGTTGACCTCCCAGTCCCGCTGGGGCGCGAGCCGGATCCGTGCCCCGTTGGCCCCGCCGCGTTTGTCGGTGCCGCGGAAGCTCGCTGCCGACGCCCAAGCGGTCGTGACCAGCTGGGACACGGACAGTCCCGAGGCGATGATCATGTCCTTGAGAGCGGCGACGTCCTCGTCGGTGACGAGGTCGTGATCGACCTCGGGGACGGGGTCCTGCCACAGCTGCGGTTCGGGAACCCACGGGCCGAGGTAGCGCGAGAGCGGTCCCATGTCGCGGTGCAGCAGCTTGTACCACGCCTTGGCGAATGCCACCGCGAGCTTGTCCGGGTTCTCGTGGAAGCTCTTCGCGATCGGCGCGTAGATCGGGTCCACCTTCAGCGACAGGTCCGTCGTCAGCATCATGGGAGCGTGCGTCTTCGACGGATCGTGGGCGTCAGGCACACTGCCCTTGGCCGAGGGATCCGTGGGAGTCCACTGCTTCGCACCGGCGGGGCTCGTCGTCAGCTCCCAGTCGTACCTGAACAGATGGTCCAGGAATCCGTTGTCCCACGTCGTGGGCTTGGAGGTCCATGCGCCCTCGAGCCCACTGGTGAGCGCGTCCGCGCCCTTGCCGGTGCCGTAGGTGTTCCGCCAACCGATGCCCTGCTGCTCGATGGGGCTGGCCTCGGGTTCCGGGCCGATGTACTCGGGAGCGACCGCACCGTGACACTTGCCGAACGTGTGGCCGCCGACGATGAGCGCAACCGTCTCCTCGTCATTCATCGCCATACGCCCGAACGTCTCGCGAATGTCCCTGGCGGCAGCCACCGGATCCGGGTTGCCGTTGGGCCCCTCCGGATTGACGTAGATCAGTCCCATCTGCACGGCGCCGAAAGGACCGGTGAGTTCCCTGTCGCCGCTGTAGCGCTCATCTCCGAGCCATGTGTCCTCCGGGCCCCAGAAGATTTCCTCGGGTTCCCAGATGTCCTCCCGTCCGAAGCCGAAGCCGAACGTCTTGAACCCCATCGATTCCATGGCGCAGTTGCCGGCGAAGATGATGAGGTCGGCCCAGGAGATCTTACGGCCGTACTTCTGTTTGACCGGCCAGAGCAAACGGCGGGCCTTGTCGAGGCTCGCGTTGTCGGGCCAGCTGTTGAGGGGGGCGAGGCGCTGAGCGCCGGAGCCGCCACCGCCCCGGCCATCGGCGATCCGGTACGTCCCAGCGGCATGCCAGCTCATCCGGATGAAGAGCGGCCCGTAGTGGCCGTAGTCGGCGGGCCACCAGTCCTGCGACGTCGTCATCACATCGAAGACGTCCTGCTTGAGCGCGTCGAGGTCGAGGGTCGCGAACTCTTCTGCGTAGTCGAAATCCTCGTCCAGTGGATTGGCCCGAGGTGAGTGCTGGTGGAGCACCTGAAGATCCAGCTGGTTCGGCCACCAGTCCCGGTTCGTCCTGGGACGAGTGTCGGTGGGGGCCGGAGAGGGGATCGCTGGGTTCTCGCTTTCGCTGCCGGACACGTCCGTCCTTCCTCGTGTGTGACGCCGATGAATGTGCGGATTCGGCGTCCGTATGGTCGCGCACCGTGGAGCGCACGGCTACGAGAACACGCAGAGCGCCCCTGGCAACAAGAACTCGAAAGCCCGAATTCGTTCGAGGCCGGGCCCAGGCTCTACGGCGGTGGAATTCCCGGCCCTCGGCACATGTCAGAGGCGGAATTTCTTCTTATCATCCTGCTCGCTCCGACGGGCGAGACGACGGGAAGGAAAAGGTTGTAGGACGGCCTGGCGCCTGATGGAGCGGTGCCCTCGTGCCCTCGGGCAACGTGTGTGAAGCTGGCTCTGCCGGCACCACCGCCCTTATGGTCGGAGGCCATGTCCGGAAGGCCACCTCATCCGCTCTCCGACAGGAGCCGGGCATCGACCGGTGACCTTCCGTCGTCCCACCGAGCCTGAACAGGTGAACCGATATGAGTGACCTGCTGCAGCGACTGCGAGGACGTGGCTGGCGGATGACGTCCCAGCGGCGTGTCGTCGCGGAGGTCCTCGACGGCGACCACGTGCATCTCACGGCCGACGAGGTGCACGTCCGCGCGGCACAGCGGCTGCCGGAGATCTCCCGGGCGACCGTCTACAACACCCTGGGCGAACTGGTCTCCCTCGGTGAGGTCATGGAGGTCTCCACCGACGGCCGCGCCAAGCGCTACGACCCCAACGCCCACCGCCCGCACCAGCATTTGGTGTGCTCCGCCTGCGGCACCATCCGCGACGTCCACCCGACCGGCGACCCGCTGACCGGCCTGCCGGAGGAGGAGCGGTTCGGCTTCACGGTGTCCGAGGTCCAGGTCGTCTACCGCGGACTGTGCCCGGCCTGCGCCGCCGGTCTGCCGCAGGTGTGACCTCGCCCCGTGGGGCGTGGCCGGGCATCGACGCGACCCGGATGATGCCCGCGTGGTGAAGCGCGGCCGGTTCCGGGCCGCATGGCCGGCCAGAGCGGCGCTCCGGCCGTGTGGCGACGCGAAGCCGCGGCCGGTCCTGTGCAGCGCCCCCGTCCGGGCTCAGAGTCCGGCTACCTTCGCGCTCGCCGTCAGCTCGTAGACCAGGGTGACCGTGCGGTGGCCGCCGGGAGGGAGGGCGACGTCCCAGGCGGCGATGCCTTCGGCGTCGATCGCGTCGGGCGCTGGGGAGCAGGCTTCCTTGCGCAGGCGTACCTGCACCGCCGAGACCTCGGAGACCGGGATCCGCTCCCGAAGGACGACCACCCGTTCGCCGTGCTCCCCGGGAGCGGAGAACCGGGACAGGTGCAGCCGGACCGTCCGGGTGACCACGGTCCGCTGGGTGATTCCGGAACCGTCGCGGGTCTCCTCGGCCTCCCTGACCACCCGGTGGTCGTCCGCGCTACCGAACGCCAGCTCGGCGGGGGCGCCGGGTGCGGTGAAGTCCAGGGTCCCGCGGCCGGTGAAACCGCTGCCGCGGACCAGGTCCACGGGCCCGGCGAGCAGTGCGTGGCCGGACCTGTTGTCGAACCGCACCACCTGGGTGACCAAGGGGGACAGCTCGGGTGAGCAGGCGTATTCACTGCTCGCGGCCGTGGTGAAGGCGGACACGGGCACCCGGTGCGCGCGGCCGTCGCCGGCCACGGAGACCGGCGTCGGGGACTTCAGCACCCGCACCTCGCCGCCGTCGTCCACGCCGGGCAGGCCGAGCACCGGGGAGGGGCCGAGATCTCCGATGTCCTCCTCGCGCAGCTCGACGTCGACCGTGCGGCGCTCCGCAGCGGAGCGGTCCTTGAGCGTCAGCCGGTCCTCGCCCAACCGCGGGGGATCGGTGGCCAGTGCCGACCGTGCCGTCGACAGTGTCAGACGTACGTCCGACCAGTCCTCGCCGGTGCGCTGCCAGACCATCGCGTCCGTCTCCAGCGTCAGGGAGTCCCCGTCCCATACGGCCCGGTAGGCGGGCCGCCACAGTGCGCACGCGGTGAGGTGGCTCAGCCGCAGCCGGGCGGGCCCGGCCGCGGAGGCATCCACCGTCAGCTCGACGTGGCCGACCAGCTCGGCGGGCTCCTCCTCGGCAAGGGCCAGCGCCCGCTGGGTCTCCGCGAGCTCGCCCGCGACAGCGGCCAGCCGGGTGTCCACGGTGCGGAGTTCCTCGCCGTAGGTGTCACGCTCGGTGTCGACCCGGTCCAGTTCACGGGCCCAGCGCTCCGGCTCGGCCTCGCCGGACCCGGCGCCCTCACCGATCTCCCGCAGCAGATCGGCGGCGAGCCGGCCGAGCAGGTCGAGGCGGGCCCGGAGACGGTCGCGCCGCTGTCCGAGAGCAAGCCGCTCCTCTTCGAGGACATGCTCGCGATGGCGCAGCGCCGAGTCCTCCTCACCGGGCGGGAGCGGACCTCGCGGCGTCCAACTGCGGACGATCCGCATGTCCAGCACGGTCGCCGGACGACCGGACTGATCGGACTGATCGGCCGTCAGCTCGGCGTGCAGCGTGCGGTCGACGGCCAGTGCACTGACCGGACCGAGGCGCAGCCGCTGGACCCCGGCCTTCAGTTCGAGCACGGTGGCGCGCTCGACATGGGCCCGGTCCTCCAGGCAGGTGACGGCGGTGACGGGAAGGGGGATCGGCCCCGGGTCGGTGGACATGGCGTACGTCAGCTCCTCCGGTTGCCGCCGGTCAGGGCCTTGGCGGCCGGGATGCGGATCTCGTAGCCGCCGTCGAGCGCGGCGGTGGCGCCGACGGGCAGGTCCACCCGCCAGAGGCGGGTGCCCGGGGCGTGATGCTCGGGCCCTTCACCGTCCACGGGCGCCTTCCAGTCGGCCCGTTCCTCGATCCGGACGTCCGGTTCCGAGGTGACCGGGACACGCTCGCGGACCTCCACGACGACAGGCATTCCGAGCCGGTTCGCCAGCTCCACGTGGACGCGGTGGTCGAGCACGGTGGTCTGGTTGCGCAGCCCCGAGGCCGACTCGAGCAGCTCCGTACGGCGGGTGACGCGGATGGCCTCGGCCGGCCCGAGGCCCACCCGGCGGACCCCACCGGGGGCGAGGGTGGGCAGCGCGGCGGTCAGCACGAAGTCGTCGTCTACGGTGACCTCCACCGGGCCGGCCAGCAGAGCCCGGTCGGTGGAGTTGGAGAGCACCAGCGTCGCGTACACGGTCTCCTCCACCGACGGCACGCAGAGGTACTCGGTGCGCAAGCCGACCGGGATGTCGGCGACGGTGACGGTGTGCCAGGCGCCGTCCGACGGGATGTCGGCGCGCGCGGCCGCGTCGAAACGGTGGTCGAAGGAGCCCGCCGACTCGCGGGGCCGCACGGCGTGCCCGGGCAGCGGCAGTGCGGCCACCGCCTCTGCGCGGCGGCGGTACTCGGCGGCCACCAGGTCGTCGGTGGAGGCGGGGAACAGCCGGCCTCGACGACCGCGCTGCTCGTCCGGGCCGCTCAGGACGAGAGCGGCGTAGTCGAGTTCGGCGCCGCTCGGCCGCGGCGGACCGGTCGCCGGCTCCGGCGGCGGAGGCGGCGCGGGACTGCCGGGAGCGGCAGGTGCCATGGGGGCGGCGGCCGCGAAGGACGCACTGCGTGGACGCGCCCCGCCGCCCGGACGCGACCCGGCCGGCGGCGCGAGGCCGGGCACCCCGCCGCCGACGACCTCCCGGGTGGGGACGGCGGCCGCAGAGCCGGGGGCCGGGAGCCCCGGAGGCGGTGCGCCATAGCCCTGAGGAGCCGGAGGTGGTGGTGGCGGTGGTGGCGGTGGCGGTGGCGGGACGGCAACGGGTGCGGAGCCGATCCCGACAGCCACGGGCGCGGAGCCGGCACGCGCAGCGGCGGCAGGGCGCGGGCCCGCCACGTCGTACCCGGCGAACAGGTCGGTGAGCCCCGCCGGGGGTTCACGCCAGCCGGAAGGCGCCGCGGTGGGCTGACGGCGGCCGATCCGGATCGAGCGCAGCCTCGGCAGGTCGGTGCGGCGACGCAGGTCGGCGGTGGACAGGCCGATGCGTACGCCCGTCCAGTCCTCGCCGGTGCGCTGGGCGACGGAGGCACGTAGCACCAGACGGCCGCTGTCGTCGCCCTGACGGTGGGTGAGGCGGTAGGCAGGCACCCAGACGGCGCCCGGTACCCCGTACTCCAGCTCCACCTCCAGCTCCGCGTCTCCGTCTCCGACGCCGCTGAGGGTCAAGGCCGCGGAGAACGTCGTCGCCACGTGTGCTGACGGGGCGTCGGTGGAGGCACGGTCCAGCTTGTCCGCGGCGACCTCCAGCTCGTGCTCCACCCGGCGCAGCTCCTCCTCCAGCTCGACGAGCCGGGCATGAAGGGCCGTCAGCCGATCGTCGACGAAGTCGGCGAGCTTCAGCCACGCGTCGGTCGGGGTGCGGCGGTGCGGTTCCTCGCGCTTACGGGGCGGCGGGACCGGGCGCAGCGCCATGACCTCTTCGATCAGGCCCAGTTGCCGGTCCCGGCGCCCCTTCGCCGCCGTGTGGGCGTCGCGCAGCCGTTCGACCTCGCGCCGCAATCCGCCGGGGTCGCCGGGGATGTCGGAGGTGGCCGGCTCGGCCTCGACCTCCACCCGAGCTTCGACGACCCGTACACCGGAGGCGCCGAGGACGCGGGCCCGCAGAGAACCCGTATCGAGCGAGCGGGGCAGTCCCGTCACCCGCACCCGGCCGTCCGGCGGCACGCTTCCCCGGGCCAGCCGGCGGCAGAGAGCGCCCTGCGCGTACACCACCACCGAGTCGAGAGTCGACTCCCACCTCTGCGCTGTCTCAGCCGTCATCCGCCCGCCCCCGCCGCGTCCCATGCCGAGCGAAGCCTACGCGAGCGGTCCGCGCGTCCGCTGGGCAGTGACGGCGCCGAAAGCTGGGCGGGTGCCCGGAGGCTACGAAGACGGCCGCAAGGCGGTTGCCGGTGGGCGACGAGTGAGCGTGCCTGGCCAGGCGGTGAGGGCGGCAGGTTGGCGTCCAGGCCACGATGTCCGGTCGCCCCGCCTGCAATTGGCGAGGGGAAGAGCCTGTCCCACGAGGGTGTTGAGGCCCCCGGCGACCTGTCCAGGGTCGCCGGGGCCCGGAGGGAAGGGGGCCGCGTCAGTCGACGTCGGCGCGCGAGGTCCCCAGCTTGGGGTCGTCGACCCAGCTCTGCGAGCCGACGCCCGCGATGGTCGAGCCGTAGCTGCCCCAACGGGGCTTGTTGCCGGAGTCGTCCCAGGTGCGGATGCCCGAGCGGGAGGCGAACAGCGAGCCGTCAAGGTAGATCTCGACCGAGCCGCCGGTGGCCGAGTTGGTGGCGATCTTCATCTGGATGGAGTGCCAGGAGCCCACCGACCAGCTGCGGCTGCCGATCGCGTTCCACGTCTCGCCGGGCGAGACGTACCAGGCCTTCAGCTGGTCGTCCTCGACCTTCATGATCACCGGGTAGTTCTGCTGGTTCTGGTCGTTGGTGCCGTTGGACTTCCACTGGAAGACGGTCTGGGCGTTGCCCGTCTTCGTCGCGAGCGACCAGCCGAACCACAGGGTCTTGTTGTTCTGCAACTGTCCTTCGGCTCCGGCCAGGCTGTGGCCCTCGCAGCGGTCGATGCCCGCTACCTTGTTGAACTCGAAGAAGTTGCCATGGCTGTCGTTCCAGGTGTGCACGCGGGCGACGCCGCCGTCGCAGAGGACCGAGGCGAAGACACCGAGTCCCTTGTCCGCGTTGCCGTCCCACAGGACGGAGGCGCTCGCCGGGCTCGCCGTGACGAGGGTCATGGCGGCGGCGACAGCGGCCGGGGGGAGCAGAAGCCTGGATCGGAGATTGCGTCGTTGCATCGTCTTCTCCTTGTGGGGAGGGGGAAGGTGGGTTGGCCGGTCGGGCTGAACCCCGTGCCCAGGGTCAGGCCGCGTCACCGGGCAGTCAGGACCGCGAACTCCTGACTGTCGGACGCGATGCCGGCGGCGAAGGCGGGTGGCGGAAGCCGGCCGTGAGGCCGAGCGCGGTGGCGGTGCCACCGGGCGCGTGACGGACGCCACGGCGACGTCCAGCAACTCGGCCTGAGGCAGGAGCCATGGGGGGAGCCAACCTTTGCTGCGCACGGCGGGGTTGCCGACTCAGCGCAGCTTGGGTGCCCGAATTCCCGCCGTCAAGGCGTGACTTCGAAACGGTCAATTATCGGTCGATCGTTGGGCGTCAGGTCCCTGTCGGGGCGCCGCACGACTCCCGGACCACGAGCTCGGGGAGCCACTCGATGGTGGAGCGCTGCACCTCGGGGTCCTCCAGGCGGCGCAGCAGGAGTTTCACCGCTGTCTCGCCGACCGCGTGGTTCGCGGGGGAGACCGCGGTCAGGGGCGTGTCCGTCAGCCCGGCGAGCTCGTCGTTGTAGCAGACGAGCGCGAAGTCCTCGGGTACCCGTACCGCTTGGGCCAGCAGTCGCTGGAGCAGGTTGGTCGCGTCGATGTCGGTGTGCACGATCGCGGCCCGCACCTCCTCGGACCGGATGAGCTCCAGCAGGGAGTCGGCGCGGCGCTCGAATTCGTCGAAATGCCCGGGCCGGGCCGCGTCCGCCGGGGAGATGTCGTCGTCGGGGAGGCCGAGCGCGCCGAGCGCGGCGTGGTAGCCGCGGCGGATGTGGGGCCAGGTGTGCGTGTTCCGGGACAGCAGCGCGATGCGCCGGTGGCCGAGGCCGGCCAGGTGGTGCACCGCGAGTGCGGTGCCTCCGGCGTGGTCCGACGCCACCCGGTCGAGGTCCGCCCCCGGCAGACCCAGCGGTATCCGACGCTCCAGCAGGACGGTGGGGACCCTGACCTCCGCGATCCGTGCGGCGTCCCTCTCGCTGGGGCCCTCGATGCCCCAGCAGGGAGTCAGCAGCAGGCCGTCGGCACCGGCTCCGACCATGTTCGTGATCTGCGTCGCGTCCCGGTCCGATTGGTACTCGGTGATGCCGACCAGGAGACGTGCGCCCGCCGCGGTGGCGGCGTCCCGGGCGCCGCGGATGACCGACCGGTAGAAGTAGTTGGCCGTCGGCACCACCATGCCCAGCACCGGGCCGCCGCGGGGCGGGGTCGGCACCTGGCGGGCCAGGCGCGCGTCGCGTGCGTTGAGCGGGGCGGTCGGCCAGGTCACCGAGCCGTGAAGCCTGCGGACACGGCCCACTTCGGCGAGCGCTGTCACATCCCGGCGCGCGGTCTCCACCGAGATGCCGAGTGCGGAGGCGAGTTCGGTCACCCGCAGGCTCTCTCGCTCCCGCACCAGCCGCAGGATCCGCCTGTGCCGGTCCTCCACGCTCTCCCGCGTGTCCCGCCCCCTCCCTTGCGACCACGGCCGGATCCGGGTCGAAGGGAGCGTAGCCCGAGGCCGGGCCGTCCGATCGAATAATGACCGAATGCCCGAACGGCATTGATCGACGGCGAGATGCCGTGAGCAGGCGCGGGCAAGCGCACCAGCCTGGTCGCCGTGGCAGCCGGGCTCCTGACCGTCACGGGCCTCACCGCCCCGACCGCATGCCACGGGCCCCACACCGCTGGTGGCGACACTCGAGTCCGCGGACACGCTGCGAGCGCTCGAAGCGAGGCTGGGCGCCGACGACACGGCGGGCCTCTACCGCGACGCGGCGACGGACCGGATGGTCGTCACGGTCACCGATGAGGCCGCCGCCGAAACGGTACGGGAAACCGGAGCGGTGGCCAGGCTCGTTGAACGCAGCGGCGCCGAACTCACCGCGGCCAAGACCACTCTGGACAGGACCGTGCACATTGCGGGCACCACGTGGGGCATCGACCCGGTCGCCGACCAGGTCCTCATCACCGCCGACAGCACCGTCAAGGGTGCCAGGCTCGACGCGCTGAAGGTGGCCGCGGCCGAGCTCGGCGAAGCGGCGCGCATCGAGTACGAGACCGGCCGGCGCGGAGGACGCGCCGCGGCCCGGCGCTGCCCAGCCCAGCTGAAATGCGGTCCAGTTGCCGTGCGGTCCAGTGCCGCAGCCTTCGGGAACCCGCTGCGTACCCCTGCCCACCACTCTCAGTCCCCGCGCGGCACCCGGAAGTCCACCGAGGTGAGGAGGGCGTAGTCGAAGTGGTTCGGGTCTCCCTCCCCGTCCGTCGGGTAGTCGAGCCGCTCTCGTTCGACAGGATCACCTCGAGGTCGGGAAGGGTGTCCCCGCCGTCGTCGTTCTGCTCGACCGTGTGGCCCCGTTCCTCAAGACGCTCCAGCAGTGTCTCGCCGGGAGTCCGGAAGACGTCGAGCCGGTCGAGGACGACCGTTACATCCGCTCGGGGAGATCCAAGACCGGACGAGGCCCTGTCGACCGGGGCAGGTGGAGTTGTCCAGGGTGAGCGCAGCTCTCAGGGGGCGACGGGTAGTTGGCGCTTGTGGTCGGTGAGGCGGTAGCGGCTGGTGATCGTTCTGAAGACCTGCTCGTCCACCGGCTTGCCTTCCAGGAAGTCGTCGATGTCGTCGTAAGTGACACCGAGTGCGTCCTCGTCGGCCTTGCCCGGGTCGAGGGTCTCCAGGTCGGCCGTCGGGGTCTTCCACACCAGCTCGACGGGCGCGCCCAGCGTGTCCGCGACGGCGCGCACCCGGCGCTTGGTCAGGCCGGTCAGCGGGACCAGGTCGGCGGCGCCGTCGCCGAACTTGGTGAAGAAGCCAGAGACCGCCTCGGCGGCGTGGTCGGTGCCGACGACCAGGCCGTCATGCGCACCGGCCACCGCGTACTGGGCGATCATCCGCTGCCGGGCCTTGATGTTGCCGTGTACGAAGTCCTGGTGGTGGGCGTCGCGGAAGCTCACGCCGGCGGCCAGCGAGGCCTGGAGCGCGGCGTCGCTCGCGGGCTTGATGTCCACGGTCAGCACGTGGTCGGCCTGGATGAAGGAGAGCGCGAGCTGAGCGTCGTGCTCGTCGGCCTGGGTCCCGTAGGGCAGCCGCATCGCGTAGAACCGCGCCTCGTGCCCGGCGGCCCGGGTCCGCTCGACGGCGAGCTGGCACAGCCGGCCGGTGGTGGTGGAGTCGACGCCGCCACTGATGCCGAGGACAAGCGAGCGCAGACCGGTCGAGGTCAGCCGCTCGGCGAGGAAGGCGACCCGGCGTTCGATCTCCCGCTTGGCCTCGAAGGCCTCGGTGACCTGTAGTTCCTGGGCGATCTCCTGCTGCAGGGCGATGGACGCCGGCTCGCTCACGTCTGCTCCTTGTTCCAGTTCGCGATGTGCTGTCGCGGCACCCTAGCTTCAAACGCCGCCGCAGGCGCCTTTGGCCGGCTCTTCTCCCGCAGTCCAGCCCTTCGTCGACCGCCTGAGCGAGCTGGTCCAGGCGCAGGCCGACACCACCGGCTTCGTCGTCCTGCATCGCCATCGCCGGGCGGAGATTCTGGAGCGCCACTTCCTGCCGGGGCTCCCCGCCCCCCGGCCGCCGACGGGGCTACGGATCTCCGACCGAGCCCTGGCGGCTGTGCAAAGCCATGGCTGCCGGTGTTGGGGTCCTCGTGGTCTGTCCGACCTCCGAAGGCCACTCCCGCGGGCAAACCGCATGGACAGCTCGCCGCAAATCCCCGTAGGTTCCGCGAGCGTCCCCCGGCAGGGTGGATGTCGCAGACCTGTGGGGGTTGTCTTCCATGTCCACGTTTCCCGGGTTCACACCCAGACCCGAGTTCCGGGTGCCGGTGCCGACCGGGCTTGCCACGGCGACCTGTGTGCTGCTCGGCCTGGCCATGGTGGCCGACGTGTTCGCGATCGTCACGGGGGCGCAGTACTACAGCCTTTGGAGCCGCGTCGGCGAAGAGGGGCTCCATACGGTCGGCCTCGAAGAGGCGGAGGGAGCGCCTCTACAGCCTCGCGGGAGTGATCCAGACCGTCACTTTCCTGATGTGCGCGATCGTGTTCATCCTCTGGTTCCGGCAGATGCGGGAGAATGCCGAGCTCTTCGCGCCCGACGCTCACCGCAAGGCTCGGCACTGGGTGGTGTGGGGCTGGATCCTGCCGGTTGTCTCTCTGTGGTTCCCGCGCCGCATCGCCCTGGACATCGGGACGGCGAGCGAGTTGCTGCCCGGCCTGCCCGACGCGCCGCGCACGCCGGTCAACCTCGTCAATGCGTGGTGGACGGTGTGGATCTGCGACACCACGCTGAGCAATCTGGCCGCCCAGTTCGCCCGCCGTGTCGAAGAGGCAGGTCCGGTCAAGGCGGTCGTGGGACTGACGATGGCCGCCGACCTCCTCGACATCGCCGCCGGTGTGCTCGCCATCCTCGTCGTGCGCAGGCTCACCCGGATGCAACTGCGCAGGGCGACGTGGACCGGCCACGACAGCCCGGCCGAAGCTTCCGAACAGCACGTGTGACGTGCTCTCGTACTCGCCACCCAGCGATCCGGCCCGCCGTGCACCGCAGGCCGTGCGGTTCTTGTGGAGCACCGGGTGGTGCCGTGGCAAGGCGCTCCGTCTCTTGCCACGGCACCACTGGCGGGAACGTTCCGGTGCGTGCCCGTGCTGCGACCGCCGTCGCTCCCGGGCGGTGGCGCGGCCACAGCGGTCCGGCTTCGTCGACGGCGCGGGCGGCTCACGCGGCCCCGTACGGCTCCCGTGGGGAAGGCGCAGGTGGCGTCGTCCGGTTCGATCGGTGAGCGGTCAGCCCCAGACGCTGGTGTAGTTGTACTGACGGTCGTAGACGGGCGTCCACAGGCTCGGGTAGGGCTCGTTGATGTTCCCGCAGGCGCCCAACTGGATCGCGCTGCGACGGCCGGTGTCCATGAGGCACTTGCCGCTGGCGGCCTCGACGATCTCCCAGTGGTTGTTGCCGCGGTCGACCCAGCGGAAGTGCTGGCCCGGTCCCTGGCAGTGGCCGAGGACGATCGGGGTGCCGTCCGCGACCGCGGCGTTCTGGGCGCCGATGCAGTACCTCCCGTACACACCGATCATGAAGAGACCGGGCGTGCCGGAGGGCTGGAAGTAGAAGCGCTGGTGCAGCCGGCCCTTGCAGTCGAAGCGCTGGATCACCGCGCCCGGGTTCTGGGACTCGCCCCGCACGTCCATGCACTGCCATGAATACGAGGCGCGCATCTCGTATATGGCGGCGTTGTCGATCCACGCCGTGTAGCGGACCGGCGGGTCGGCCGCGGCGGCCGCCGTGGCCGACCCGGGGAGCAGCAGGACCAGCATCGATGCCAGAACCGCGATCATTCCCCCGCATCGCACTCTTCGAGCCATTTTGCCTCCTTCTTTGCCTGGTTTCCGAGCGGCGCCAGAACGCGACGCGATGATCTGATGGGTCGTCGTGTCCGGTGCCGGAACGCCTCGAAACCTACGGGCCCGGGCCTTTCGGCTGTACCGCCGTTTCAGGGGGGTTGCGTGGGCGGGGAAGAGGTGCCGTGAGCGGGGGGCCGGGGTTCCACCGGGCCAGGACGTTCATGGTTCTGGCGACGGGCCTGTACCGGGCCAGCCACCTGGTGGTCGGCGTGCTCGCGGTGGTGCAGCACCAGCGCGGCAGTGTCCTGTCCTGGGCGGGGCTCGCGGTCGCCCTGTCCGTGAGCCTGCTGGTCTTCGGGACCGCCCGGTCCCGGGGCTGGTTCGGTACCTGGCCGCCGCTGGTGGACGTCGTGCTCGTGGGGTGCCTGCTGCCGTTCGCGGTGTACGCGGGCGGTGCGAACCGGCCGGCGGACCTCGCGTGGGCGATGCTGCTCGGCGGGTCGGCGAGCGCGGTGGCGGCGGTCGCGTTCGTACGGCCGATTGCGGTGGCCGGCGCGGTTGCGGCGCTGGTGGCGACCCACACGGCCGGTTACTGGCCGACCGGTGCCGACGTCGCCGTGATCGCCGCGCACCTCAACGCGATCGTGTCGTCGGCCGTGCTTGCCCGCGTCTTCTGGTGGTACCTGCGACGGCAGGGCACGCTGCTCGACGCGGCCACCGAGCAGGCCCTCGCCGCCGAGGCCGGACGGGCGCGGTACGCGGAGCGGATCGCGCACCACCGGGCCCTGCACGACACCGTGCTGGCCACGCTGACCGCGATCGCGAGCGGGCGGGCCGACGCCGACGCGCTGCCGGTGCGGGAGCGCTGCGCCAGGGAGGCGGCGTATCTGCGGCGTCTCGTGCAGCAGCAGGCGGAGGAGGACTGCGACCCGGGGACGGCGGCGGCGATCGAGCGCGCGGTGAGGTCGGCGGAGAGCCTGGGGCTGCGGGTGAATGCCCAGTACCACGGCCCGGCGGACGTACCGGCCCATGCCGCGGACGCTCTCGGCCAGGCGGCGGCCGAGGCGCTGAACAACGTGCTGCGCCACGCGGGTACGGGCCGCGCTTGTGTGACGGTCACCGGCGACGGCCGCCGGGTCGTGGTCACCGTTGTCGACCGTGGCGTCGGCTTCGACCCACGCGTCGTCCCCGAGGGGCTCGGCCTGCGCTTCTCCATGGGGGCCCGGATGCGCGAGAGCGGAGGAGCGGCCGACGTGGACAGCGCGCCGGGCGAGGGCACCCGTGTGGAACTGCGGTGGCCGGCATGATCACCGTGGCCGTGGTGGACGACGACCGGATGCTGCTCGACGGACTGCGTCTCTGGCTGGACGGCGTGCCGGGCGTACACCTGGCCGCGACGGCGGGCACGGTGGACGGGCTCCTCACCGGAACGGCGGTCACGGTGGAAGCACACCTCACCGAAACGGCTGCTGCCCAAGGGGCGGGAGCCGTGCTGCCGTTCGACGTCGTCCTGCTGGACCTGGTGCTCGGTGACGGCTCACAGCCACCGGACAACATCCGGCGGCTGCGGGCGGCCGGCCCGCGGGTACTCGTCATCAGCACCGTGGTGGACCGGAGGCGGATCGTCGCCGCGATCGCGGCCGGCGCGGACGGCTATCTCACCAAGGACCATGATCTGCCGACGCTGGTCAGGGCAGTTGAGGAGGTGGCCGCGGGCGGTACGGCCCACTCGGCGGAGCTGGCCTTCGCCTGGGCGCACGACGACGGCCCTACGCGCCCGAGCCTGTCGCCGAAGGAGCGCCAGGTGCTGCTGGAGTACGCGTCCGGCCTCACCCTGAAGGCCACGGCGCGCCGTGTCGGCGTCAGTCCGCACACGGCCAAGTACTACCTGGACCGGGTGAAGGACAAGTACCAGCAGGCGGGCCGCCCGACCTACACCAAGACCGACCTGGCGGCACGGGTACGTGAGGACGGCTGGGCGGCGGACTGACCACGGGCGGTGCCCCCAGAACACCGCAGCGAAAGGGCCTCGTTGCCGCTCGGCCTCCACGGGGTGCACGTGACGGCGGACCGCCGGTGACCCGGCGACCGAACCTCGAGGGTGCGGTCGTTGCGCGATCGGCGATCGCTGCCTGCCGCACGGCGTTCGGGTTCGCGTTGAGGACGAGTACTGTCCTCGCCGCGTCGGCGGGGGACCGAAACGCAAAGCGTCGCGCGGCAGCCCCGGGAACACGCCCCGACCTCGGCTTGGGTAGGGCGCAAGCAAGGGACGTCGCGCGCTTCGCGAGGCCGACCGCCACTTGACTGGCGCGCCACCATTTGCGAGGCGGTCAGACGGGCCGAACGGTGAGTTCGAAGACGGCGGCCGGGCGGCCCACGCTGCGCAGCCTCAGCCGGTACACGGTCTCCGGTCGGTCGAAGTGGTCGGTGGTCTCGATCCGCTCGACATCGGGCTTCCAGGCCGTCTCGTCGTAGGCCAGGGTCGCGGCGGCGCGCGTACCCGACCAGGTGGCGGCGCCGTCGGCGAGCCGGGGTCGGAGCCGGCTGATGAAGATCTCCTCCACCTGTGTCGCGCCGTCGAACGTGTCATGGACGACCAACCGGGCGTCCGGATGCCAGGCGAAGGAGCGGACGACGGGCCGGCCCGCGTACGCCGCCGCCAGGTCCAGGCGCAGCACGGAGCCGCTCTCGTCGGCGCGCGCGGCCAGGACGACGGCCTCGGCGTGGCGGCCCGCCTCCTGCGCGACTCCGTCGACGACGGGGACGGAGTGGGCCCGGGCGGAGGGATGCAGGTGTGCGGTGTAGCGGTCGGGGCCGAAGTAGCCGTGGGAGTAGCTGCTGGCGCCGAGGTCGGCGAGCAGCTCCTCGCCGTCCGCGCTGAGCGTGAATTGGCCGAGGTCGTTGTGGTTGTGCGACTCGTCGTTGTGGCCGCCCTTGGCCGCGAAGGTGATTTGTATGTCTTCGACGGTGCGCCGGTCGACGAGCCAGGCCGCGTCCGGCAGCCAGGCCACGGCGTCGGTGGTGGGCGAGTCGAGTACGGCGGGGTCGGTCCAGGTCAGGGTGCGTGAGAGATGGGCCCAGCGGTGGCAGTGGTCGGCGTCGAACGAGGGGACGCACGCCGCTCCCGGCACGGGTGAGCCCAGCCGTTCGCGCAGCCGGGAGACGAGCCCGGCCGGCAGCGGCATGGAATCGACGGCGTCGGCGAACGTCACGAACCGCCCGCCGCCGGTCTCGACAGCGGCGGGAAACGCCGCCGCCGCGGTCGCCTGCGGAAGGTCGCGAAGCAGGTCCACGCCGGTCCGCTCACGGAGCGCTTCGGCGAAGTAGGTGAAGTAACCGAAGCCGTATACCCAGTAGTTGACCCCTTCGACACAGGAGCCGTCGGTGCCGAGTCCGCTCAGGTAGACGTCCATGACACGCAGGCAGCGCTCGATGGCGGCGTTGAGCTCGTCCGGGTCGTCGACGAGTGCGAGTGCGGCCATCCCGGCCGCTCCGGCGCAGACAGCCGACCAGTTGTTGGCGGTGGTCTCCCAGGACCACGGCTGATCGCTGCCGAAAAGCGGGGTCAGGACCCGCCGTCGCACTTCCGCGCGGGCCCGGTCCGTGACGGCGGAGGGCAGCCGGCCGCCGAGGAGTGTCACGATCTCTGCCACCGTGTGGGCTGTCTCGGCGGCGAACAGGTCGACACACTGCTCCATCGGCCGATCCGTCGACGTGACCAGATAGCTGTGCGCGGGCACCGCCCAGGTGTACTCCTCGCAGACCGACCAGACCATGTCGGCGAGGGCGGCGAGACCCGCCGGCTCGCCGTCGAGCCAGGCGCCCGCGGCCAGCGCGTTCAGCCTGCCCCGCCGGCCGAAGTACACGCGCTCGTACGGAACCCGGTCGCCGTCCGCCTCGAAGCTGTGGAACCGCGACCACGAGGGGGTGGCGGTGTCCGCGCCCCGACACGCCTCCGCCCGGATCTCGGCCCACAGCGCGTCGAGATGAGGGCCGGTGAGCGGCTTGGGGACGGCACGGTTCACGGGAGTGGCGAAGGCGGCACGCAGCGCGGAGCGCGAGTATCGGATCACGTCAGAACCTCTCGGGCGGGGTTGGGCGGGGTGGGCTACAGAGGTCGATCCGGTGCGCCCGGTGCTCCGGTCCGCGTACTCGCTCACCGTACTGTCGGGGACGATGTGGTCGAGGCCGACTGCGACGCCGTCCGTGAGAGAGGCGTCGCCGGTGAGGCGCCGGTATCGGGCGTGACGGGCCGGGGCGGGGGCGGACGGCATTCGCCCCGCCCCCCGCCCGTGGACGGCTGCCTCAGGCCGCCCGGGCGCTGGTCTGCGCCGATGCCGCCTGGATGGGCAGGGCACCATCCGCGAACGCGAGTTCCACCACGAGCAGCGCTCTCGGGCCCCAACCAGGAATCCACATAAGGCTGTTCTCCTGTGTCCGGAACAAAGCGGTCGATGGCAGGTGGCCGAACACTTCCACGCGACCTTTGGCCCGTCCATGGACTGAACGACGAGCGCTTGTGTTTCCGTCGCAAGTACGCAGGTCACAGATGCGCTCGTGAAGCGCGGGCCCGGAAACCGCCATCGCCCCGACGCGAAGCTCAGCGGCGTGTCACGAGGCATCCAGCCGGACGCTGGAGTCTCCTTCTCGGTCAGCGTGCCGAACCCGCTTGTGCCGAGCGAGTACTGGCGACGGCAGTCATGTAGTCGAGCGTGATGCTTTGCCAGGATGGTGGAAGGTCAGAAGCCGTTGCCATACCGATCGTGGAGTCTGTCGATCGAACGGGAGTCTCGATCGGGTGATCCCGGGCACTGCCCGGCATGAGAGCAGGGCCTGGCGGCATACGGGAAAATCCAGGGGAGCGGACGGCCGCGCGCTGCTACGGTCGGGCGCTATGAGCTGGCTCCCCGATGACTTCGTCCATCCCGTCCTGGTACCGCTGCCGGGCAGTGGTCATCACCTGCGGCCGATCCGGGAGGCGGACACCCCGCTCGACTATCCGGCTGTGATGGGTTCGCGCGAGCGGCTGTGGACCATCTTCGGCCCGGCCTGGGGCTGGCCCGCGGCCACCATGACCTACGAGGCCGACCAGGCCGACCTGTTGCGGCACGAGAAGGAGATCGCCGCACACCAGTCCTTCAACTACGCGCTGTTCGACGCGGCGGAGAAGTCTCTGCTCGGCTGCGTCTACATCGACCCACCGGAGAGGGCCGGCGCGGACGGCGAGATCTCCTGGTGGGTGGTGGACGAGCTGGTGGGCAGCACGGTCGAGCGGGCCCTCGACGAATTGGTGCCGCAGTGGATCGCCGCCGACTGGCCGTTCGAGCAGCCGCGCTTCCTCGGCCGCGAGATCTCCTGGTCGGACTGGCTCGCCCTGCCGGAGCACCCCGACGCGTAAGTAGCTTTTGTCGTAATGCTCTGGGGACTTGGTGCTCGAACGGCCGTCTCGATTGGGTGGTCGTCGGGTGCTCGGCGCATGCGAGGAGGGCCTCCTGAACAGCTCGCTGCTGTCGCATCACCGAGCATCAGGAGGCCCTCGTGTCGCAGTCTTGCGTGCCGATGCCCGTGCAGTCCACCGCGGGTACTCGGGAGTGCGACTGTCTGGCTCACCGGTTCGGAAACGCTGCCGACAATCGCCTGCGAGATCGTCGGTATCCGAGCGACATGACGGACGCGGAGTGGGTGGTGGTGCGGCCGCTGCTGCCGGTGCCAGGTTGGATGCAGGGCCAGGGCGGGCAGCCGGAAGCGTACCGCCACCGGGAGATGCCGGACGCGATCGGCCATCTCGTGGACAACGGCATCAAGTGGCGGGCGATGCCTGCCGACTTCCCGCCGTGGGACCGGGTCTATGCGTTCTTCCGCCGCTGGCGCGATCGCGGCCTGGTCGCCTCGGCGAGGTGCCGCCCCTCATCCAGGACGCCGACCCGCGCGCCCTGACCGCTGAGGCCGACGAGGCTGGCGTGGCCGGATGGCAGGCATGGGCCGAGCCCGCACTCGGGGCACCGTGCCTGTGGGCTTCCTTCGGCGCCAGCGTGCCCGACGACCCCGTCGCGTGCTTCGCCAGGGCACTCAGCTCCACTGCACCGGTCTCCCCGCAGCCCGTACGCGGCCTCCCGGCGACGGGATGTGTCGCGCCCTGGTCCTGTACGTGTTGACTGACGTTCCTCCCGCTGAAACGATGCAATCGATTACCCGCATCCTGTAGGTTCGGTCGGGGGAAAGCGGTGACAACGGGAGGATTCGGTGGCCACGGAGGCACGCAGAAGTCCGAAGCGGGCACGGCGGCAGGCCACGATGCAGGATGTCGCCGACAAGGCGGGCGTGTCGACGGCCACGGTGTCGCGCGTTCTGGCCGGCAAACGCATGGCGGAGTCAACCCGGGCCAAGGTGATGCTCGCGGCGAAGGAGCTCAACTACGTCATCAACGCCCACGCCCGGGCCCTGAAGGGCGGCCGGAGCAACACCGTCGGCATCGTCCTCGTCACGCTCAGCGCCGGGCCGTTCAACGAGATCGCCCGTGGCATCGAGCAGCAGACGGTGACCGAGGGCATGCGCTGCATGGTCGCCTCCAGCCAGGCGGACCAGGAGCGCGAGCTGTCACTCGCGGCGTCGATGGCCGAGCAGAACGCTGACATCGTCATCCTCATCGGGGGCGTCCAGGACACTCCGCGCTACCGGACCAGGGTGGCCGCGCTCGCCCGCGAGCTCGACGCGGCCGGATCCCGGCTGGTGCTGGTCGGCCGGCCGTCCCCCGGCGCCGACCTGCCGGTCACCGTCGTGGACTACGACAACGAGGGCGGAGCGTTCGCGGTCACCAGCCATCTGCTGTCGGCCGGCCATGAACGGATCCTCTTCCTCGGCGGCCCCGAGAACTCCACCACCGCCGCGCGTGTCGCCGGCTACCGCAGGGCGCTGGAGGCCTACGGCCGGAAGGCCGAGCCCGAGCTGGTCGTCAACCGCGGCAACCACAACGACATGGGCCCGGCCGGGATACGGGAGATCCTGCGGGCCATGCCCTCCGACGTCACGGCCGTGTTCGCGTGGGACGACGAGATCGCCGCATGCGCCATCTCGCAGCTGCGGGCGGACGGCGTCTCCGTACCGGAGCGGATCTCGGTGGTGGGCTTCAACAACGCGCTTCCCCACGCCGAGCACCTCTTCCCCGCGCTCACCACCGTGCAGGTCCCCTTCCTGCAGTTGGGCCGCACCGCGGTGAACCTGGCCCTGCAACGGGACGATCCCGACTTCCGCCACGCCCAGCAAGTGGTACTCGGCACCCATGTCGTGGTCCGCGACTCGGTGCAGCCACGGGTGCACCGCGCCTGACCGGCCCCACACGTGGAGGCGGGCCCGCCCTCGTGCAGAGGGCGGGCCCACTTCCGTGACCGCCGACGGTCAGCCGACGGCCGGCCGAAGGCCCCGCAGATCGTCGAGGTCGTACGTCGTGGTGCCGAGGGTGAGGGCGCTGCCCTCGACGGTCGCGGTGGGCGGGGCGCCCTTGCCGACCGCCAGAACGATCCGGAAGTCCGCCTCCGTGCCGGTCCGGGTGACCTTGAACGCCCCCTTGTCCACGGACAGCTCGGCGCCCTCGGGGGTCAGCACCCAACCCTTCAGCCAGCCGTCGCCCTTCCTGAACAGGAAGGTCCTCGCGCCCGACTCGGTCTCCCCGAAGGTGATCGTCGTTCCCGACTCGGGGGACAACTGCCAGTCGTAGCGGTGTGGGACGGAGTCGGCGTAGGCGTCGTGGACGGCAATGACGGAGTCGGCGCCGCCGACCGGGCGGAGGTCCACCGCGATGTCCCGCCGCGCCGTGTCCAGTCGGTAGTTGCCGGAGCCTTCCAGGGAGACGAAGCCGCCGCCCTGACCCGCGTACGCACGGGATTCCAGAGTCCTGCCCTTGCCGGCGATGCCCTCGGGGCCGCCGTCGACGAGCGGCTTCGAGAACAGCTCGCGCTTCGCGGTGTTCTTGGCCGGCTGCTGCGCCCACGTCACGTCCTGGCCGAGCAGCGAGAGGGCGAAGGTGTCGGAGCCGCCCCAGCCGATGTGGTGTTCGTTGCGGTTCTGGACACCGACCAGCACATCGTCCTTGTCCTGGTAGCGGTTGCGGAACAGGTACGAGCCGACATGGTCGTCGAGCAGTGCGCGGCGCACGGCGGCCGGTGCCTCGTCCGGGTCCTGCGAGGTCACCCCGTACGGGTACTCGAGCAGTCCGTAGGTGCCGCCCCCGCCGCCGACGGTCCTTTCGTACTGCCACAGCCAGGCCGCCCGCTGCTCGGCCGGCACCTGCGTGAAGACCAGGCCCGGGACGGGCACAGCGCCGGTCGCCGATCCGACGCCCCACTGCAGGCGCGCCTTGTCGGCCTGCGCCGAGAAGGCGTGCATGAGCAGATTGGCGAACTGCGGCCGCTCCCACCTCTTCTTCAGTGCCCCGATGCCCGCGTCGATCGAGCCGGTGATCCCGGGTGCTCCTACGCCGAGCCCGTAGCCGAAGTAGTCCATGCCCTCCTGGTCCCAGCCGGTGGTCGAGTACGCGGTGTCCAGGTGCCGGCCGACCTCGTCGACCAGGTGAGCGATTCGGCCCTCCTCGAGGTCGAACGGGCCGTCGCCGCGCACCGCGAGCCGCAGTGTCAGCTCGGCGCCGCGCACCACCGCCGTCCAGTTGCTCTGCTTGACCGGCAGGGCGAAGTTGGGGTGGTACGCGACCTCCAGGTAGGCGGCGACGCGCTGGAGGACCTTCTGCACCTCGGCGCGCTGCTCCTCGGTCCAGGCCGGGTACGCCCAGTCGTAGGCGGTGGCCAGGGGAGCGGCGGCGTTGGCGGTCTCCAGTGCGGCGGCCCCGGCGTACGCGGTGCCGTTGAGGAACGGCATCGTCCGGCCGGACTCGATGATCGCGTCGTAGGCCGTCCGGGCGTACGCGGGGTCCTGGGTGACCTGGTACAGCAGGGCCGCGTCATGGGCCCAGGACGCCTGTGCCTCACCCGGGCGGTAGTTGTAGGCGGGCAGACCGGCGGCGACCCGGTTCACGAGACCGTCGTACGTGGCCTTGGGGATGCCGGGCTGCTGGATCGCCGAGCGGATCGCGGTGAGCTTGCCGTCGGTCACGCCCATTCGCGGGTGCTCCAGGCCCGCCAGGGACGCGGTGGCGAGGACCTCACCACGCTGCCGGGTGACCGCGAAACCGGTCGCGCCCCTGAGGTCCTTCTCCCGCAGGGTGACGCCTCCGGTCAATTCGTGGGCGCCGGCGGTGGCGACCTTGCGGGCCTTGTGGAGCTTGCCCTCGGCGACCTCGCGGCCGCCCGCGTACACATGCACCGGGCCCTTGGTGCCGGCCTTCAGCCGCCACGCGAGCCGGGCGTCGTCACCGGTGCCGGTCGCCGTCAGCACGTCCGTGCGCTGCTCGTCCAGGAAGCGGGAGGGCATGGTGACGGGCTCGGCGTCGGTGGTCGCCAGTCTCGTGCCGTCGGCGGCGAGCGCGACGACCTTGTACGTGTAGCGCTTGCCGGGCCGTGCCGAGCCGTCCTCGGCGGTCCACGCGCCCGGGACCTTCCGGATCAGGGTCCTCCTGCTCGGCGTGAAGCCACGGTCGTCGGACCGGTGCACCTCGTACGCAGCCGGGGTCCCGGCGAGCGCGGCGAAGTGCCAGGTGAGCTGCACGGTGCCGGTGGGCTGGACGTTGGCGCCCACGGTGTTGCCCTCGACGCGCTCGACCCTGACGTTGTCGACGAGCAGCCGGCCGGTCGTGTACTCCAGGGCGAGGAGCAGATTGACGGCCGGAGCGCCGGGCCGCGCGAGCACGACCGCGCTCGCCTTGCGCCAGCCCGTGTCACCGGCGAGCCGGCCGATGACGGCGTCATGGCCGAAGTTGCGGGCCCATAGATCGCCGCCGTAGCCGTCGAGTCCGACGGCACGCTCGTCGAAGGTGATCCGGTACGCGCGGAACGTGCCGGTGTCGGGTACCGGGACGTCCTGCCCGATCGCGGCCTTGTCGTTCGGGTCGCCGAGGTCGAGGGCGAGGGCCCGGCTGCCGTCGGGGCCCGCGCCGTCGACGATCGTGGCACGGCCGGTGGCCCGGTTCTCGCTCTGGGGCCAGCCGGGGATCGAGCCGTCGGCCGCGGTCTGCTCGAAGTCGCCGTTGACGACCAGGTTCGCGGCGTCCTCGGCGTACGCGGGCGCGGGTACGGACACGGCGAGCGCGCCGGCGACGGCCGCGCCGACGACCGCGGCTCTGCTCAGGCGGGACGGTATGGGCTTGGACATGGTCTCTCCGTCTGGTCTGCGGTCTGCGGTCTGCGGTCTGCGGTTTGCGCTCAGCGGTCAGCGGTCAGCGGTTTGCGGTTTGCGCTCTGCGGTCAGCGGGCGGAGGGCCGGTGGCTCGCGAGGTCGTCGAGGTTGTATGTGGTGAGGCCGAGGGTGAGCATGGTGCCGTCGGCCACTGCCGCGGGCGGGGTGCCCCTGCCGGTGGCGAGGACGATGCGGAAGTCCGCGTCCGTGCCGGTGCGGGTGACCCGGAACGCGCCCTTGTCGACGGAGAGTTCCGCGCCGTCCGGGTCGAGGACCCAGCCCTTGAGGTAGGAGTCGCCCTTGCGGAAGAGGAAGGTCTTCGCGCCCGACTCGGTCTCACCGAAAGTGATCCCGACACCGGCCTCGGGCGAGAGCTGCCAGTCGTAGCGGTGCGGGACGGAGTCGGCGAAGGCGTCGTGGACGGCGATGACGGAGTCGGCCCCGCCGACCGGGCGCAGATCCACGGCGATGTCCCGCCGGGCCTTGGCCACCTCGTAGTTGAGGTGCCCGTCGAGGGAGACGAAGCCGCCGCCCTGGCCCTCGTACGCCCGGGACTGCAGGGTGCTGCCCTGACCGAGCGAGTCGTCGTTCGCGACGCTGCGCCGCTCGGGGCGGCCGTCGATGAGCGGCTTGGAGAGCAACTCCCGCTTGGTGAGATCCTTGGCGGTCGACCGGGCCCAGGTCGCGTCGTCGGCGATCAGGGTGAGGCCGAACGTCTCGTAGCCGTTCCAGCCGAGGTGCGTGTCGTTGCGGTTGGTGAGCCCGACGAGGACGTCGTCCTTGTCCTGGTAGCGGCTGCGGAACTGGTAGGCGCCACCGTGGTCGTCGAGGAACGCCCGGCGGACCGAGGCAGGACCGCGGTCGGGGTCGCGGGGGGTCACGCCGACCGGCCAGTACAGGACCGTGGCAAGCGCCTGTGAACTGGCGGTCATCGGGGTGGTGCCGCCCACGCCCATGGTGCGCTCGAAGTGCCAGAGCCAGTAGGGAAGCTGCTCCTTCGGCGTGCTCTCGAAGAACAGCGGGGAGACGGCGACGCCGCCCTGAGGATTACCGACGCCCCACTGTAGACGGTCGGTCTTCTCCCGCAGCGAGAGGCTGCGCATCAGCAGACCGGCGAACTGCGGCCGGTTCCACGACCGTTCCAGCGCGCCGATGCCGGCGTCGAGGGAGGACTTGATGCCCGGTGCGGCGATGGTGAGCCCGTAGCTGAGGTAGTCCAGGCCCTCCTGGTCCCAGCCGGTGTCGGCGTACGCCCCGTCCAGGTGGCGGCGCAGCTGGTCGGTCAGATCGGCGATCCGCCGCTCCTGCAGGTCGAACGGGCCGTCGCCGCGTATCGCGAGGCGCATGGCGAGCTCGGCGCCACGGATGACCGCGACCCAGTTGGACGCCTTGTCGTTCGCCCGGTCGATGTTGGGGTGGTGGCCCACCTCGAAGAACGCCTCCATGCGCTGGAACGCCTCGTGCGCCCGGGCGCGCTGCTCGTCCGTCCAGGCGTCGTACGACCAGTCGTAGATCTGGGCGAGCCGGACGATGCAGTTGGCCGACTCCAGCAGATTGGTCGTGGTGAGGTAGGGCAGGTCCTGCTCGGAGGCGACGAAGCCCTCGAACGCCCGCTGCGCGTACGACTCCTCACGGGTGAGCTGGTGCGCGAGGGCGGCTTCGCTGCCCCACACGCAGTTCTGCGAGTAGACGCTGCCGCCGTAGGCGGAGGGCCCGGCCTGGACGCGTTCGAGGAGCTGCTGCCACGCCTTCTGCGGCGTGCTCCCGGGCACGGCGACGGCCTTGCGGGCGTCGGCGAGCCGGTCCCGGGTCGCCTCGGCGCGCGGGTGCTGGAGGCTGCCGCGCGTGGCGGTCGCCGCGACCTTGCCGTCCCGGACGACGGTGAAGCCGTCCGCGCCCCTGCGCTGTCCGTTGGTGAGTGTGACGCCGCCGTCGGCGATGTCGTACGTACCGACCTTGTGCCTGCCCGCGTACACGCTCACCGGGCCGGTGGCGCCGGCCGTGAACCGCCAGGCGAGCCGGGTCTCCTTGCCGACGGCGGTGGCGGAGAGCACGTCCGTGCGCTGCTGGTCCTCGAAGACCGCGGCGCCGGTGGCGGTGGCCGGGGCGGTCGTGCCCAGCGGTGTGCCGTCGGCGGCCAGTGCGACGACCTTGTACGTGTATGCGCTGCCCGGCGCGGTCGTGGCGTCCTCGGCGGCGGTGAAGTTCTTCAACGTACGGATCCGGGTGTCCGCGGACGGTGTGAAGTCCGGGTCGGCGGAACGGTGGATCTCGTACGCCGCCGGGGCGGCGGCGAGGCCGGCGAAGTTCCAGGCCAGCTCGATCTCGCCGGTCGGCTGCGGGGACGCCGTGGTGACCCCGGCGGCGTCCACGGCCTCGACGGTGAGGTTGTCGATCAGATAGCGGCCGCTTGCGCTGTCGAGCATGGGCTCGACGGACAGCTCCGTGGTCCCGGCCGGGGCCGCGACGTACTCGGTCACACGCCGCCAGTCGTGGGTGCCGGAGGTACGGCCGACCAGGCTGAGCGGCACGCCCCCGCCCACGTACTGAACGCGCACGGCGGCGGCGTACCCGGCTACCTTCTCGGCCCTGACGTCGAGGGAGACCCGGAAGAACTGCACCTTGCCGGGGTTCGGGTTGGTGACGCGGCGGCCGACGGCGGTGCGGTCGTCGGCCGAGTCGCCCCTGAGTTCGAGGGCCCTGCTGCCGTCGGGTCCTGCTCCGTCGACGACGGCGATCGTGCCGTTGCCGGCGGGCTTCCAGGGCCCCCAGCCCTCGGGCAGACCGGCCGCCGTCACCTGCTCGAAGCCGCCGTTGGGCAGCAGTGATTCGGCGAAGGCGGGCGGGGTGAGGGTCGCCGCGAGTGTCGCCGCCACGGCCGTGGCGAGCACGGCGGAGCGGGGAAGGCGGCGGGACGTGGACGCGGCTCTGCTCACGTTGACTCCAGGTCGGTAACTGCGTCGGTACTTCCTGGTGGTGCCACTCGGGCGGAAAGGCGAAGGAGCGAGAAGCGGGGAGCGGGGTGCGGGGTGCGGGGTGCGATGAGAGGGGTGCGAGAGGGCCGGGGGCGAGGTCAGCCCGAGCCCTGGCCCCGGTAGAGGTCGAGTTCGCCGTCGAGTTCGAGGGCGAGGACGGTGGCGTACGGGTCGGTGGTGGCCGGGGCCTCCACGCGCACGACGCCGGGAACGTTGTGGCCGGCGAAGCCGCCGACCACGCGGTGGGCGAGCTCCTGGCCGGTGCCGAGCACCGATGCGCGGCGGACCTTGTTGTGGAGGCCGCGCAGTTCGACGAACTCGCGGGGAGTGTCGAAGCAGACCAGGAAGACGGTGCGGCGGTCCTTCGACAGGGTGGAGGGGCCGTAGTGGTGGCCGTACGGCAGCCCGGCGGTCGTCGGGTACACGGCGTCGGCGTGGCGGCGGATCCAGCGGCCCAGGCCCTCCAGACGCCGTACGTGCTCGGGCAGGATCGTGCCGTCCTGCCTCGGGCCGGTGTTCAGCAGCAGGTTGCCGCCGTGCCCGATGGTCTCGGCGAAGACCCGCACCAGTTCGCGCACCGACTTGTGGCGGGTGTCGTCGGGCTGGTGGCCCCAGGCGTCGCCGATCGTGTAGCACAGCTCCCACGGGCCCTCGGGCGGTGTGATCGGCACCCCGAGTTCGGGGGTCGCGTAGTCGCCGTGGCCCAGCATCCGGCCGTTGAGGACCGTGTCCGGGCCGAGCGCGAGGATCTCCTCGCGCAGCTCGCCCATGCGCCACTGCTGCTCGTCGCGCTCCCAGGCGCCGTCGAACCAGAGCAGATCGGGCCGGTAGTTCTCCACCAGTTCCCGGATCTGTCCGCGGTGGACGGTCTTCAGGAAGCGCTCCCACGCCTCGGGGTTCTCGTCGCCCTCCGCGGGCATGGCGTAGCGGTTGTCCACCCAGGGCCTGTGCAGCCGTGAGGGGCGCACGGTCGGATAGTCGGGGTGGTTCCAGTCGTTGTGCGAGAAGTACAGGCCCACGCGCAGGCCCTGCGTGCGCAGCGCCTCGGCGAACGGGCCGACGAGGTCGCGCGCGGCCGGGGTGGACTTCACCACCGACAGGTCCGTGGCCCGGGTGTCCCACAGTGCGACGCCGTCGTGGTGCTTCGTGGTCAGGACCGCGTACTTCGCTCCGGCCGCCGCGAACAGCCGGGCCCAGGCGTCCGGGTCGTACCGCTCCGCCGTGAACCCGCCCAGCTGGTCCATGTACGCGTCGCGGGAGATCTCGCCGCCGAAGAAGGACCAGGACTCGGCGACTCCCTTCACGGCGTAGATCCCCCAGTGGACGAAGATCCCGAGCTTGGCCTCGGGGAACCACGGCTGCATCGGCATGGTGATCGGTACTTTCCGGGTGCGGGTGCGGGTGCGGGTGCGGGTGCGGGTGCGGGTGCGGGTGCGGCGTGGGGCGTTGAGGGAGTGCCGGGCTCAGGCGATCCGGCTCAGGTCCTCGGCGCTCACCGCACCGAGCAGCGGACGGCCCTGGACGAACCGTTCGATCTCGTCCACGGCGAAGGCGCCGAGGCACTCCACCTCGGTGCCCATCGCCCCGGCCACATGCGGAGTGATGAGGACGTTGGGCAGCCCGATCAGCGGATGGCCGGCGGGCAGCGGCTCGGGCTCGGTGACGTCGAGCACGGCGTCGATCCGGCCCGAGACGCAGTGGGGCACCAGCGCGTCGGTGTCGACGAGCGCTCCCCGGGCGGTGTTGATCAGGATGGCCCCGTCGCGCAGCAGGCCCAGCCGGCGCTCGTCGAGCAGTCCCGTGGTCTCCGGCAGGAGCGGGGCATGCAGGGTCACGATGTCGCTCGCCCCCAACAGCTTGTCGAGGTCGCGGAGTTCGGCGCCGAGAGCCTGGGCCCCGGCCGGGTCGAGATAGGGGTCGGCGACGAGCACCCGTACCGGCTGCGCGCGGAGCCGTTCGAGGACCAGCCGCCCGATTCGTGAGGCGCCGACGACACCGACCGTGCGGCCGTGCAGGCCGAAGTCCGGGTTGAGGGCCTGCCAGAGGGTGCCCGGCTTGCCGTACGCACTGGCCTGGCGGAAGACGCGCTTGGCCGCGAGCTGAAGCATGCTCAGCGTGTAGTCGGCCACGGGAACGGCATTGGCGCCCGCCGCGGAGGAGACGGTGAGCCCGCGTTCCCACACCGCCGGGGTGAGATGGTGCTTCACCGACCCGGCGGCGTGGACGACGGCCCGCAACCGGGGCGCCGCGGACAGGACGTGTTCGTCGATGGCCGGGCAGCCCCAGCCCGACAGCAGGATCTCGGCCTCGGCGAGCAGCGGCCCGGTGTGCGGGGCGGTGAGTTCGTCCGCGTCGACCTTCATCACGTCGGCGAGGGTGCGCAGCCGTGCCATCACGTCGTCGGGCAGCGCCAACTGCCGTACGTCCGGGGCCATGGCGACCAGGACCCTGGGACGGGGTGACGCGTATGACGGCGGCGCGGAACGTGTGTCGGTCACTGGGGCAGCCCTTCTCCGGCAGGCGGGAGGCCGGTGGGGGACGGGGGCAGCTCCCCGGAACGGGGCTGCCGCAGGATGCGGAGTGCGGGGACGCGTAGCGTGCATGCATGCTGCAATCGTTTGCTTGCCTGGCGAGGCTAGGCGCGGGACTTCCGTCCGGTCAAGGTATCTGCGGCTCAGTCATCGGCTCACTTGGGCGAATGTGAGCCGCTGAACCAGGAGTTACGTGCATGTTTCTGGAGGTTTGCCAGTGGTGCTGACCCTCATGCGGTGAAATGGATCCAACCAATCTCTTGACCCGCCTGTGTAATCGATTTACTTTCCTTCCGCACCTGCTACTGGAAGGGGGCGGAGCCTTGGCTGTCACAGTCGACGAGCCACGGGCCGCTGACGAGTCGGCGGTCCCGATGCCACGGCAAGGGCCGACCGGGAAACGGTCCCGGCGCAAGGAGAAGCTCGGTGGGAGGATCCGCCGGGACCGCGCGCTGCTGCTGATGATGGCCCCGGGAGTGCTGTACTTCCTGGTCTTCCACTACGGCGCACTGTTCGGCAACGTCGTCGCGTTCAAGGAGTACGTGCCGTTCATCGGCGTCGTCGACAGCCCGTTCGTCGGCTTCGGCAACTTCACGGCGCTCTTCGCCGAGCCGGCCTTCTGGAGCGCGGCCTGGAACACGCTCTCGCTCTCGTTGGTCCAGATCGTGTTCTTCTTCCCCATGCCACTGGCGCTGGCCCTGCTCCTGCACAGCGTGAGCCAGGGGCGGGTGCGCAAGTTCGTGCAGAGCGTGGTCTATCTGCCGCACTTCATCTCATGGGTGATCGTCATCGCCCTGTTCCAGCAGATACTCGGCGGTGACGGCCTGCTCAACGGCCTCTGGGGCGGCGGCAGCGGCGACAACCTCGTCGACGTCTTCGGCAACCCGACCGCCTTCCAGCCTCTGATGGTCCTGGAACTGGTCTGGAAGGACTGCGGCTGGGGCACGATCATCTTCCTCGCCGCGCTGCACAACGTGGACGAAGGGCTGTACGAGGCGGCCGCGATCGACGGGGCCGGCCCCTGGCGCCGCTTCTGGCACGTGACGCTGCCGTCCATACGGCCGGTGATCATCCTGCTGCTGATCCTGCGTCTGGGCGAGATCCTCACCGTCGGCTTCGAGCAGATCCTGCTCCAGCGCGACTCCTTCGGACCCGCCACGGCCGAGGTGATCGACACCTTCGTCTACTACAACGCCGTCACCGACGGGCACTGGGGCATGTCGGCCGCGGCGGCGCTCTTCAAGGGCGTCATCGGGGCGTGCCTGGTCTTCGCCGCGAACAAGGTCGCCCACCGCCTGGGCGAGCAGGGGGTGTACCGCTGATGAGCCTCGCACTCGAGGAGCAGAAGCCCGCGGCCGAGAACCGGGGCGGACGACCGGCGTGGAAGGAGAAGCCGCACCCGCTCATGCAGGGGGCCAAGGCGGTCGCGCTCGCACTGACCGTCCTGATGGTGGCCGTGCCCTTCTGGGTCGTGATCGCCACCAGCTTCGCCCCCGGCGACCAGATCACGCAGAGTGGGGGCTGGGCGCTCTGGCCGGAGCGGTGGACGTTCGACTCCTACGACAAGGTCCTCTCCAACGAGGTCACCACCCACGCCCTGCTCGTCTCGATCGGCATCACCGTGGTGGGCACTCTCTTCAGCCTCGCCTGTACGGTCTTCCTCGCCTACGCCCTGGCCCGCCCAGGTGTCGTGGGGGGAAAGCCGATGATGCTGATCATCCTCTTCACGTTCCTCTTCCCGCCCGGCATCATCCCCAGTTACCTGGTCGTCTACAGCCTCGGACTCGTCGACACGTACTGGTCGCTCTTCCTGCCGGTGCTGGTCAACGTCTTCAACCTGGTCGTGGTCCGCGGCTTCTTCCAGGGCATCCCCGAGGAGCTGTACGAGGCGGCCCGCCTCGACGGGGCGGGAGAGGTGCGCACCCTCTTCACCATCGTGCTCCCGCTCTCCAAGGCGGTCATCGCCGTGGTCGGCCTGTTCTACGCGGTCGGCTACTGGAACGACTTCTTCCGCGGCCTGATGTACCTCAACGACACGTCGATGTACCCGCTGCAGACCGTGCTCCGCGGTTATGTCACCCAAGGTGACGGCCTCAACAGTGAGTTCTCCAGTGAAGGCGGCGTGGCCCAGGCCCCGCAGTCGATGAAGATGGCCCTCGTCCTCATCGCCACAGTGCCCATCCTGTGCGTCTACCCCTTCATCCAGCGCTACTTCACCAAGGGCGTGCTCACCGGCGCCATCAAGAGCTGATCACCAAGAGTGACCGGCGTCATCGCTCACGCCCCGTTGCAGGGGTCTTCACCAGAAGGAATCCGCTGACATGAGCTCTGGCCTCTCCCGTAGATCCGTCCTCCAGGCCGCCGGTATAGGCACCGCCCTCGCCGCCACCGGCTTCTCGCTGACTGCCTGCTCCTCCGGGAAGACCGGCGGCGATGTCGGCAGTGCGGGCAAGTCGCTGGCGCCGTTCCCGACGTACGTACCGTGGACGATGGGCCCCACCCCGGACCTGCCCGCCACCGACAAGGGTGTGCAGGCCGGCTACAAGAAGTACCCCGGCAACCTCGTCGAGGCCGTTCCGGAGAAGCCGGGCGACGGATCGAAGATCACCATCTGGTTCAGTTCCTGGAACACGACTCCGCTGCCGCGCGGCAAGAACCAGTTCCTCAAGGCCATCGAAGAAGCCCTGGGCGTCGAGCTCGACATCACCGTGATCCCGGCCATGGAGTACGACAAGAAGCTGACCAGCCTCATGGCCAGTGGTGAGATGCCGGACCTCCTGCAGATCGTCCCGGCGGCGAACGAGTCGCAGTTCGTGCTGGCCAGGTGCCAGGAACTGACCGACTTCATCTCGGGCGACAACATCAAGAAGTACCCGAACCTGGCCAACATCCCCACCTACGCCTGGACGACCGCCGGCCGCTTCGCCGGCAAGCTCTTCGGCGTCCCGATCGAGCGTCCGATCGTCGGCCACCAGCACATCGTCAACCAGGAGAAGTTCAAGGCGGCCGGTCTGCTGGTCCCCGAGGTCGGCGGGATCGGCGTCGACGAGTTCACCAAGGGCCTGCAGCAGCTCACCGGCAAGGGCAAGTTCGCCATCGGCGCCGAGACCGGCGGCGCGTTCGGCTTCAACGCGTGGATGCCTCACTTCGGCACGCCCAACCTGTGGTCGGTCAAGGACGGCGCGTTCGTCAACTACCTGGAGACCGACGAGTTCCAGGCAGGTCTGGAGCAGATGGTCAAGTGGCAGCAGGCGGGAATCTTCCGCTCCGACGCGCTGACCATCGACGGCCAGCAGGCCAAGACGGAGTTCCTGGGCCAGAAGGTGTACTCCCGGGTGAACAGCACCATCGACTACGTCAACGTGGCCAAGCAGCTCAAGGGCCAGTTCACGGTCGACATCGCCCTGCCCTTCAAGCCCTCGAACGGCGCGTCCCCCACGCACTGGCTCGGCGGCGGCACCTACGGCAACGGGTACACCGTGGTGAAGAAGGCCCCGAAGGCTCGCATCGAGCTGCTCCTGCGCGTGATGAACGCGCTCGCCGCCCCGTTCGGCAGCAAGGAGTGGGAGCTGTTCAACTACGGTGTGGAGAACGTCCACTTCAAGCGCAACGCCGGCGGCGACCCGGTACCGACCGAGCTCGCGCTCTCCGGCGGTGACGGGCCCGACAGCCTGCCGATCAAGTACATCGCCGCGGCGCCGGTGCCGCTCTACGTCGCCGGCCAGCCCGAGGCGGTCCAGCGCCAGTACGACTTCCAGCAGAAGGTCATCCCCATCGGCGTGCGCAGCGCCGAGCTGGGACTCCGCGCCAACGCCTGGACCGAGAGCGCGCGGGGCCTGGAGAAGCAGCGCGAGGACGCGATGAAGGACATCATCACCGGCCGCAAGAAGCTCTCCGACTGGCCCAAGGTCATCGAGGAGTTCAAGCGCAAGGGCGGCGCCAAGGCCGCCGAGGCGCTGGCGAAGGAGCACGAGGCCGCACAGAAGGCCTGACCTCCGCTCGTACCACCGGCAGGGCCCTCCGTTTCTCCCCGCTCGGGAGGCCCTGCCGGTCAGCCGACCTCATGCCTGTCATGTACCGAACAACTGGTGCGCGACATCACCGACCCGAATCTGATCAGCCAGGTGCCGATGTTCCCGGTGATCTCGAGCGAGGCCGCCGAGTGGGCCGTGGGCTCCATCTACGACGCCCCCTGGACCGCCGCTCCCACATGTACGTCGACTACGTCCGCGTCTGGCAGTAGTAGATCCCCTCAGCACCCCCCCACACGAGGAGGACACATGGCACGCCACACTCTCCGCCGGCGTCTGCTGGCACCGGCCGCCGTCGCGGCCGCGATGACGCTCGTCATGGCGACACCCGCGAACGCTGCGGTGGTCTGGAACGGCGACGCCGACAACGGGATGACCTTCCGCGAGTTCCTGTGCGACGAGGGCAACTACGTCTACACCCCGGACTGGGGTGACGGACGCGGCAAGCGCTGGGGTTTCGTCGGCAAGGCGGGCACGACGCGCTGCGAGTCGTACGGTGTCATGGTCGGCGGCTCCGAGTACAACTTCACCAGTGGGAAGGCGTACTGGTTCGGCTGGGAGCAGATGACCCTCACCGACGGGTGGGGAGTCTCCTTCCAGTGGAAGTCGAACGGCACCGGTGAGCAGCACGACCAGAACTACCCGGTGATCATGATGATCCTCGACGGTTACCTCCGCGTGTGGTACGTCTCACCGGGCGAGCAGTGGAATCAGGTGGGCGCCGTGCCGTGGACGGCGGAGACCTGGCACAAGATCGAGCTGGGCATCAACGCCCAGTCCAGCACTGCAGGGTCGTTCCAGGTGTACCTGGACGGCAACCTGTTCGTCGACGTCGCCAACGCACGCACCTGGGATCTCGTGGGCAACAAACCGCGATGGGGCGTGTACGACACCAACGTCCTGGAAACGGACGAGGTCAACTGGATCAACGACCTCAAGATGGGCACCACCAGGGCAGACGTCGACTAGCCCGTGTTCCGGGCTGTCGAGGACACCCCTCGGCGGGAGCCCGAACCCACCGGAAGCCCACCCCGTACGGCAAAGGACCGGCAGTCGATGACCGACACACAGCAATGGTGGCGCGGTGCCGCCATCTACCAGATCTACCCGCGCAGTTTCGCCGACGGCAACGGTGACGGTGTCGGCGACGTCGCGGGCATCCGCGCGCGGCTGGCGCACCTGCGGGACCTGGGCGTCGACGCCTTGTGGATCTCCCCGTGGTACGTCTCGCCGATGGCCGACGCAGGCTACGACGTCGCCGACTTCCGCGACATCGACCCGCTCTTCGGCACCCTCGCCGAGGCCGAGGCGCTGATCCGCGAAGCCCACGCGATGGATCTGCGCGTCATCGTCGACATGGTCCCCAACCACTGCTCCGACCAGCACTCCTGGTTCCGTGCGGCGCTGGCGGCGGGCCCCGGTTCGCCCGAGCGTGCGCGCTTCCACTTCCGGCCCGGCCGCGGTGAGAGCGGCGAACTGCCGCCGAACGACTGGCCGTCCCACTTCGGCGGCCCGGCCTGGTACCGCGTCATCGAGGCAGACGGTACGGCGGGGGAGTGGTACCTCCACCTGTTCGCGCCCGGGCAGCCCGACTTCAACTGGGACAACCCCGAGGTGCGGGAGGTGTTCGAGGACGTCCTGCGCTTCTGGCTCGATCGCGGCGTCGACGGCTTCCGCATCGACGTCGCCGACAACCTCGTCAAGGACCCCGCCCTGCCCGACCTGGTGTCCGTGCCCGAGAACGGACGGTCGCCGGTCCACGACCAGGACGGTGTGCACGACATCTACCGTTCCTGGCGGCGGATCGCCTCGAAGTCGAGCGCGACCGGCTCGGTCGCCCCGCCGCCGAACTGCAGGTGAGGGCGAAGGCGTCGTAGACGACCGTCGATCTGACCGCGCCGAACTGGTCGAGGCCGGGGCGGTTCGCTCCGCGCTCGTTCAGGTACATCGTGAAGCCGGCGGCCGCTTCCGCGGTGTCCTCCTGGGCCGCGGCAGGGGCGGAGAGCGCGGGGAACACGGTGAGCACGAGGGCCGCCGCGGCGGCGGCGATCGAGCGCAGGGTTCTGCCGTACGGGAAGCGCGTGGTCATGACAACTCCTCAGGTGTCGTGGGCACCATGCGTCGTCCACGGATGGGTGGGGGGGGAGGGGGGCCGAAGGCGGCGAACGGCTCCGGGCGAAGGGTGAACGCTCCCGTCACTCAAGGCCTCTGACATGGATTCATCGGAGGGGTTCGCCCGTAAGTGCCGCAGACTGAGAGGTGAAGGAAGTCGATTGAGTGACTGGTGGTGGATTGCTCGGAGGAATGACTGTCCGTCACTTGCGTCCGACGGCACGGGGCGGTGCGAAGAGGTGATGGGCCCGGTGCTCGCGGGCCGCGCCCGCCGAACCCGCGTACAGGTCCGAATCGGCCCACCGGGCCACAGTGCCCTGGTGCCCCACGCACCGCGCACAGGCCGGGTCGAATCCGGCAGGAGGTCCTGGTGGGCGTCAGCGAGATGGCGGGCGACCCGGATCTCGGAGCCGCACGGGATCGCCCTGGGCCCGGACGGGGCTCTGTGGACAGCCCTGGAGATCGGCGCACTCGCCCGTATCGGCGTCCGTGTCCGCACGCAACGAAGCACCGAACAACGAAGCACCGAACAACGAAGCAACGAAAAGGAACGCTCATGAAGTACGCACTCGTGATCTTCGAGACAGACGAGTCGCGCCACCGGATCCGGACCGACCGGGCCGCTCACCGAGCGGCGTACGAGACCTGGATCGGCAAGATCGCGGCGGCAGGCAAACTGATCAGTGGCGATGCCCTGGACACCGAGTCGGCCTCCGCGGCGACCGTGCGCAAGACCACCGAAGGAGCGCCCGCCACTGTGACCGACGGGCCCGCACACGCCGGCGAGGAGACCCTGGGCGGCTGGTTCGTCATCGACGTGGCCGACCGTGAGGAAGCCGTGGAACTCGCCAAGGGGCTTGGCACCTTGGAGACCATCGAGATCCGGCCGGTGCTCGAAGGCGCTTGAGGACGGCCCGTTGCGGCATCGCCCCTCCCCCCCGACGTAGAGTGTCGATCACGATGCTCGGTTGCTGGCGGGGCGGGGCGGGGCGGGGGAGCGGACGGTGCAGGGGCGCGCAGAGGAACGACGCCACGTTGAGCGGATGCTCGCCAACTCTCGGCGCGGAGCGAGCAGTTCACTGCTGCTGCACGGCGAGGCCGGCATCGGCAAGACCACTCTCCTCGAGCATGCGGCCGCCCACGCGGACGGCATGCGCGTGCTGCGGGTCGAGGGCATCGAGTCGGAGATGGAGCTCGCTTTCGGAGGGCTCCATCAGCTCCTCCTGCCGGTGCTCGATCTACTCGACCGGCTGCCGGGACCGCAGGCCGGGGTTCTGCGCGCCTCGCCTCATCCCAACGGGACCTGCGGCCGCAGCATCGCGAGCACCAGCACGGCGATCCGTCCTGGATGCAGCGCCGCCGCGGGAAGCGGATCGCTTCAAGCGCGTCCGCATCACGTCACAACTCCATGACCGCCGCAGGCCCAGCACCCCACGTGCCGCACCATGTTCCTACTCGTGTCATACCAGGGGGGAATCATGCGCATCCGCACTACCACCGTGCCCATCGTCGCCATACTCGCCGTCACCGTCGTCGGCTGCAGCAGCGACAAGGGCAGCGAGAGCAAGGCCGACACCATCAAGAGCACCGTAGCCCAGGCGTCGAGTGCCGTAGACGACAGCGGCGCCGCCAAGAACGCCGGCATACCGCCCGAGCCCACCGGCGCCGAGCGCGACGCCGTCCTCGCAGCCATCCACGACGTCAACGGCAACCTCACCCATGACGAAGAGAAGGCCATCAACGCGGCCCGCAACCAGTGCTCGTCCCTCGACGGCGGCGCGACGAACCCCGACCACAGTGCTGCGCAGCGGTTCTCCTACGACGGCGTCACACTGACCGATGACGACGGAAGTCACCTCAACATCGGGCTGCGCAAGACGCTCTGCCCCGAGTCCTGATCAGCCACCAACTCCGGCCCGGTCGCGCCCGCATGTGGCCGGGCGTCACTATGAGAGGGGGTGAGCGTGGCCACCGAGCACGGCTAACTCACCCGCTATGAGTACCGGCAGATGCGCGTCGGCATCCTCGCCGCATCCAACGTGCGCATCGTCTGAAGCCCATATCTGATGCTTCGGCACTTCGTTGTCTCTTGCAGGACTGCTCATCCGGCGCACACGAACTCCTAGTTCAGAGAAGTGGTAGGTGGTCGGCAGCCGTTCCATTCTTCTGGGCGCGCAGGCTCGTCGGCGGCTCCGGCAGCGGGGGCGCGTTCAACGGCCGTCCGACTACCGAGGCGCGCCCACGTCGAGACCACACTGACAAGCCCGCTCTCGAACCGGCCAGTGATGTGCGGTCAAGCGCACCCGCGAGAGGAGCGGCGACGCCTGCTACTCAAATGACGGCAGTCGCTATCCAAAAGCCACCTACGAGAACGGCAATGGCACCTGCGAAGCGGATGGAGTTGACCGTTGCCCTGCCGACGGGCATGAAGTCGGCGTAGAACGCGTACACCTTCGTCGCCGTACCCTTGGAGTCGGCAAGGAAGATAAGTCCTGTAGTTGCCACGACCGTACCGATCGTCATGGGAATCATGAATCATCCTCCTTGCGCTGCGCGTCAGGTCAGCGGGGCGATGAACCGTTCGATGACTTCTCGCGACAGTCAGACCTCGTCGGACGCGGAGAGGTCTTCATCATCACATAAGGGCACCAACTGGGCTAGTGAACCAAGAGGTCCACGCGCCTTCAGGGCGGTGAGAGTGTCGGTGAGCAGGAGCACGCGACGCACTTCATCGCCGATTCGGCTCCACCCGATTGGGGTGCCGGCCGGACGATACGAGTGAATGCGCCGACTCATCACGTGCCGTCACGACATCGCCCCAGCGCGCGGGGCCGAGCCGTTCTGGGTCAAGCCCACTCAAAGCCGATGATCCACATGTGAGTTGGCGTAGGTTTAGCCCTCGCCGTAGGGCTCTATCGGTCGAGGGTGGTGAAGGCCTCGTCGACGAGGTTCGGCAGATGGGCTTCGCCGTCGCCTTCCACCCAGATGGCAAGGGTGGCTGTGAGCGCTGCGAGGGCGGCGGCGGCAATCACCCGGAGGGGAAGGTCTGGTTCCTGTCCGGAGCGGGCTGCGAGCGCTTTGGTGAGCATCTGTTCTGTGGCGTGCTGGTTTTCCCAGAGCCTGGCACGAAGGGCCGGCGTTCTCAGGATGAGGCGCGTGCGGACGAGGAGTGCGTCCCGGTCGGTGGCGTAGACGGCGGCAAGTCCTTCGCCCAGGGCGTGGTGGAGCGCGGCGAGCGGTGTCTCCTCGGGCGGTCGCTGTTCGATGAGCGCGACGATCAAGGGGTCGTAGTCGTCGGATTCGACGACCGATTCCTTGGTGGGGAAGTGGCGGAAGAACGTCATGCTCGAGACACCGGCGGCACGGGCGATCTCGTCGACCGTGGTGTTGTCGTACCCCTGGCTCAGGAACAGCCGGAGTGCCTGTTCCTGAATGGTGCGGCGGGTCTGTGCCTTCTTGCGTTCGCGTAGGCCCGTTGGTGGGGTCGCCGGGCGGTTCATGTCTCGTCGCTCTCCGGGGTGTGATGCGTCGTGGTGCCGAGTTTGTGCCTGAGCCAGGTGTCGAGCGAGGTTGTCGAGCCGCCCTTCCAGGCCAGATGCCCGTCGGGCCTTACCAGCATGACGCAACGGCGCTTGGAGGCGGACGGCACCAGGGGAATGACGGCCATCGCCGGTCCGAGGTGTCGCTCGGCCACCGCGAGGTAGGCCTCCCCGTCGCCGGGTGCGGGGACCAGGAGCACCCAGCGGGCTCCGAGTTCCGCATGGAGCCGGGTGGAGGAGCGGTCGGTGCGCCTGCACGGCAGATCCGGCACCCGGTCACCGGCCCGCGGAGTGCCGAGCGGCCCCCGCCCGCCAAATCGGGCACCAAGGGGACCGGTGCGGTAGTGGATCTTCAGTTGCGACGACTGTTCCCAGATGAGCCTTTGCACCAGCGGCCGGTTCATCAGCGGTACGAAGACGTGGTCGCGCGCGACCCGGGCGAAGGCAGTGTCACCGACGACCATGCGGGTGAGGGAACTCGTGGATGCCAGCACCTCGCGGGCGATGGGCCTGCGCTCGGCCTCGTAGGTGTCCAGCAGCGCGTCGGACGCGGACCCGTGGGTGACCAGCGCCAGCTTCCACGCGAGGTTCTCCGCGTCTCCGAGCCCGGTGTTCATTCCCTGGCCGCCGAAGGGGCTGTGGATGTGTGCGGCGTCGCCGGCGAGAAGGATCCGGCCACGCCGGTACGTGGACGCCAGACGGCGGTGGATACGGAAGGTAGAGGTCCACAGCACCTTCGCCACGAGCGAGGGAGCGAGGCCGGCATGGTCCCGGAGCTGCCGGGTCAGCTCGTTGGCGATGCCGTCGGCTCCGGGGTCCAGGTCCTCCGCTCGCGCCGGGGCCATGAGACGCCAGACACGGTGACCGGGCAAAGGGAAGGCGCCGAGCATACTGTCCGCCCGGAGCCACACGGACACGGTGTCCGGCGGTAGGGGCAGATCGGCCTGCACGTCGGCCAGCAGGAAGTTCTCGATGACGGAAACGCCGGGAAAGTCGATGCCTGCCGCCTTGCGCACACGGCTGTGGGCGCCGTCGCACCCGATCAGCCACGTCGACCGGATCTGCTCCCCCGGGAACGACAGGGTCACACCGGACACGTCCTGTGCAACGGCGAGCAGTTCCTTTCCCCACTCGACCTCGACCCCCAGCTCACTCAGCCGCTGCCTCAAGGCTGCTTCCACGTCCACCTGGGACATCAGCAGACCGGGCCGCGTCACCAGTTTCATCGGCCGGCCGACCTGCAGGTCGGCCATGGGTTTGCCGTTGACGTGGGTGACCACCCGGGCGATGCCTACTGAGCGCTCGGGCAGGTCGGCCAGAGCGCCGAGCCGGTCGAGCACCTCTGCGCCGCGTGGCTGCAGCCCGAGCGCGCGTGAGGTGGTCGCGGGTTCCTGACGCTTCTCCACCACGCGGACCCGGACCCCGGCAGCGGCGAGCCCGCAAGCCAGGGCGAGCCCTGTCGGTCCCGCCCCGACAACCACCACAGAAGACATGCCGACCCCAAGCGTTAGCGACTAACTTTAGTTAGAGACTAACGCGAGTGACGTTGGCGTGGGACCCGCTGTGTCAGGATCCGTGTGTCAGGTCTCGGGTGGTCGGCGGTCCACGATGAACGCGACCAGAACTCCCGCGAGAACCGCCCACGCCAGCGCGCCGTATCCGGAGCTCTGCCAGCCGAGGAGACCGAGCACGGCTGCTGTCACCGCGCCTGCGGTCAACGCCCGGGTGTTGGAGAGAAAGGCCAACCGGACCCGAGCGCTTCCGGGCCTTCTCAGCTCGGCGACAGCGATCCTGATCACGAGTGCGGCGACCACGATGGCGACGGTCAGCAGTGAGGCCCGGCCGTTCACCATGGCTCCCGGAGAACTCGGCGCCGACGGCCGCGAGGCCTGGCCGACTTATCGCGAGCAGCCGGATCCCACGCCCGCATCCCCGTCTCCTTACCTTTCGGTCCGGGCACTGCCGGGTGCGGAACCGGCCCGCTGGTAGATGTCGGGGATCCCGTCGGCGTCGTCGTCGCGCGTCTCCTCCTCGTAGAGGCGGCGGTAGACCGCGTTGCGGCGTTTGATCAGCAGTGCGGCGAGGCCCGACGCCATCAGGGATCCGACGAGCACCGCGGCCTTGATGCGTTCGGCGTCGGCGGGGTCGGTGAACGCGAGTTCGCCGACGAGGAGGGCGACGGTGAAGCCGATACCGGCCAGGACGGCGAGGGAGAAGACGTCCGCCCATTCCAGGTCCGGGTTGAGACGGGCTCGCGTGAATCGTGCCGCGAGGTACGTGCCCGCGAAGATGCCGACCGTCTTGCCGACGACGAGGCCGAGGACGACGCCGAGCGGCTCCGGGCGGGTGAACACCTCGCCCAGGGCCGCCGCCGAGACGCTCACGCCGGCGGCGAACAGGGCGAACAGCGGCACAGCCACTCCCGCCGAGACGGGGTGCAGCAGATGCGAGGTCCGCTCGGCGGGTGTGGAGTCCTCGCCCTTGTCGCGGGTGGTACGCAGGATCAGGCCCATGGCCACGCCGGCGACGGTCGCGTGGACTCCGCCGTTGTACATCAGCGCCCAGATGGCGATGCCGAGCGGTACGTACCACCACCAGCCGCGCACACGGAACCGCTGGAGGGCGTAGAAGACGCCCAGTCCGGCGAAGGCGCCGCCCAGCGCCCAGAAGTTCAGGTCGCTGGTGAAGAAGATCGCGATGATCAGGATCGCGCCGAGGTCGTCGACGACGGCGAGGGTGAGGAGGAAGGCTCGCAGGGCGGCCGGGAGATGAGTGCTCAGGACGGCCAGGACCGCGAGTGCGAAGGCGATGTCGGTGGCCATCGGCACGGCCCAGCCCTGGGCGGTGCCACCGCCGGAGAACGTGGTGACGAGGTAGACGCCGGCGGGTACCACCATTCCGCAGATCGCGGCGATGACGGGCAGTGCGGCCGTGGCGGGCGTACGCAGTTCGCCGACGACCAGTTCTCGCTTGAGTTCGATTCCGGCGACCAGGAAGAAGACGGCGAGCAGCCCGTCAGCGGTCCAGTGTCCGACCGAGAGATCGAGGCCGAGTGCGGGAATCCCGAAGTGGAAGTCGCGTATCTGCTCGTAGACGTCGCTCCATGGGGTGTTCGCCCAGATGAGCGCCACGACGGCCGCGGCGAGCAGCACCAGACCGCCGATGGTCTCGGTGCGCAGTGCGTCGGCCACGGCGTTGCGCTCGGGCAGAGGCAGCAGACCGAGGAACGTGGTGCGCTGACGCGGGGCGTCTGACATGAGGAGGGGCCTCCGGGCCGTCGATGGAGCGGGCACACTGCGCCCTTGACGCCGACCAGACTTCCCGGCACACCCCGCGTCTCCTTGACGCGTTCTTAACACCCTATCCAGAACGAAGCGCGGTCACCAGACGGCGCTTGATCTGCGGGAATGTGGTGAGGGGGCCCGCATACGCAAGGCGCGGGCGTATGCGGGCCCCCTCGGGAGCCGGGCCGCGGGGGCGGTCAGACGGTGGTCTTCACCGGCTCCTGGTCCTCGTCGACGTCGTCCGTCTCGCCGGCCTTACGGGCGCGGACGAACTCCAGGAAGGAGTTCAGTTCGCGCTTGACGACCGGGGCGAGGAGGTAGAGGCCGATGATGTTGATGACGGCCAGCATGAAGAGAACGGCGTCGGCCATGTCGATCAGCGTCTGCAGCGTGAGCAGGGAGCCGGCGACGGCGAACAGCGTGTAGAGCACCTTGAAGGTGATCTCGCTGGCCTTGCTGCGGCCGAAGAGGTGCGTCCAGGCCTTGAGGCAGTAGTAGCCCCAGGTCAGCACCGTCGAGATGGCGAACAGCATCACCGCGAGGGTGAGGATGTACGGGAACCAGGGAAGCACCGTGCCGAAGGCGTCGGAGGTGATGGTGACGCCACCGATGGACTCACCCGCGCGCGCCTCGGCCCAGCTCGCCGGGTTGGCGATCACGATGGTCAGGGCCGTCATGGTGCAGATGACCACGGTGTCGATGAAGGGCTCCAGCAGGGCGACCAGGCCCTCGCTGGCGGGGTGCTTGGTCTTCACCGCGGAGTGGGCGATCGGGGCGGAGCCGAGGCCGGCCTCGTTGGAGAAGGCGGCACGCTTGAAGCCGATGATCAGTGCGCCGAGGACACCGCCGGCGACGCCCTCCGGGGCGAAAGCACCCTCGATGATCGAGGCGACGGCGTCGGGGACGGCGCTGACGTTCACCAGGATGACGACCAGGCAGGCGGCGATGTAGATGCCCGCCATGGCCGGGACCAGCTTGCTGGTGACGTTGGCGATGGAGCGGATTCCGCCGAGCAGCACGATGCCCACGATCGCGGCGATCAGGATGCCGAAGAACAGGGCGCCGGCGGAGGAGCCGAGAGCGCCGTTCTCGCCGCCGGCGACGGAGACGAGCTGCGCGTAGCTCTGGTTGACCTGGAAGAGGTTGCCGCCGAAGAGGCCGAAGAACAGGACCATGAAGGAGGCGAGGACCGCGAGGACCTTGCCGAGGGTCTTGCCGTTCTTGCCGAAGCGGTCGGCGAGGCCCTTGGGGAGGTAGTGCATGGGGCCGCCGGAGACGGTGCCGTCGGCGTGCACCTCGCGGTACTTCACACCGAGGGTGACCTCGACGAACTTGGTGGCCATACCCAGCAGGCCGCAGAGGATCATCCAGAAGGTCGCGCCGGGACCACCGATGGACACGGCGACAGCCACACCCGCGATGTTGCCGAGGCCGACCGTGCCGGAGACGGCGGCGGTCAGTGCCTGGAAGTGGTTGACCTCACCGGCCGACCCCTTCTCGTCGTACTTGCCGCGCACCACGTCGACCGCGAGGCGGAACTTGCGTATCTGTACCAGGCCGAACCAGCTGCTGAACACCAGGCCGGCGATCACGAGCCAGGCGACGATGAGGGGCAGGTCCGCTCCGCCAACGCGAACGGAGAAGAAGACGACCTCTCCGAGCCAGGTGGCGATGGGCTCGAAGAATCCGCTGACAGCCTTGTCGACGGAATTGGTGATGGAGTCGAGTGACACAGTGGCTACCTCGATGGCGCAGGAAACCGGCGCCTGGGAGGAGCGCCGGGTGATGTGCGGTCTTTGAGCGAACGCCGTTGTCCGATCGGCGACCCCGGGTGGCACCGTCCGCGGACTCGGACCGTGATCACCCTGGTCGTGCTGCCGGCGCGTGCCGGCACCTCCGCACCACGGCGACGGGTGGGGCCGGTTTGCGGAGTTGCGCAGTTTTAGCACGTCCTTTACGCACCCTTGGGTGACGCGAATCACATAACGATGAGTAACCGGGGAAACGGCCAGCGAGCGTGACTGGACCGTTATGCGGAGACGAACTCCTGTTTACCGAACGTCGCGAGTCGTTGGCGAAGCGTGCCCGAATGAAGGCCGTCTTTGCTCAGGGCGGGCACTCTGAGCTGCAGAAACTCCGGACCATGACCCTCGGGGGCGCCGCGACCACCGGCGATGCAGGTATGGCGCGCGTTCGATTCCGGTCTCCGGCAGAGTTTGCTGCGCCTAGATTGCCGTATCCGGGCAGTGACGATCGAGGGGTGCGCCTGTCACCCTTCCGCCTCCCATGCTTCATTAGCGGCTTCTGTCTAATTTCATCCGCTTGAGTCGCGAAAACTCCGCCAGGGTGTGGCCCGGCGAAGCGGCTGGGCACTGGCCGCCCCGGAGCCATGGAGGCGCCTTCTCCCTCAGAGGTCCTGGTTCGGCCAGTCGAGCAATCGGGCTCCGATGACCGCCGTCTGGAGGGTGTAGCGGTGGATGGGGTCACCCGGGTCGACCCCCGTGAGCTTGTGGATGCGGTCGAGCCGGTACGTCAGCGCACGCACGCTCAACGACAGTCGGCGTGCCGCCTCCGCCGCCACACAGCCCGTGTCGAAGTAGGCGATGAGGGTGTCGAGCAGCGGCCGGGCTCCACCGCGGGCGCCCTTGAGCGGGCCGAGGACGCTGCGCACGAGCTCGGCCATGGCCTGCCGGTCGCGGGTCAGTACCGGATAGACCAGAAGGTCCGAGGCATGCAGTACCGGGTCTTCCAGCCCCATGCGGTCTGCCAGGTCCAAGGCGTTCAGCGCCTCCTCGTAGGAGTGGACGACTCCGCCGGCGCCCGGGTGGGGACGGCCGACAGCGACCCGGCCACCGTCCGTCGCCGCGTACGCCTGCTTCGCGAAGAAGCCGAGTACGTCGGACTGGTCGCCCGGCGCGATGCAGATCAGCCGTCCGTCCTTCGTGGTGAGAAGGATGCGCCGGTCACCGAATCGGGCGACGAGCGCGGACTCGACCCGGCGGGTGAGCGGATGGCCGTCGTCATAGGGGGCGTTGCCCTGTGCCACGGCGACCGCGTGGGCGTGGGAGAGCAGGAGCCCGAAGCGTACGGCGCGCTCGGCGAGCCGGCCCAGGTCGCTGCGGCCATAGAGCAGGTCGTCGACGAACTCACGGCGGGCCGCCTCCTCCTGACGCACTGCGAGACGCTGTGCCCGCTCGTGGCCTTCGACGAAGGCGTCCACAGCCTGTTCGACGCAGGCGAGAAGGTGGTCGGCACCTGCGGGCGCCAGCCCTCGCCGTACCGTCTGGGCGGCGGCAAGGTGGGCTCGGACCAGGGCGCGCAGGCCGATGCCCGCCTCGGCGGCCCGCTCTCCCTGGATCCGGAGGGAGTCCAGTTCGTCACGGGTGAGCTTCCGCCCGGTGGCGCAGGCACTCGTGAGTGTCTCGGCATACCCCTTCAGATACTTCTCCGGCGTCTCCTGCTCTGCCATGACCTCTCCCGTTCCTTGTCGCGCCGACAGCGACTCTCTGGCGCGCGGAGATCAACGGGGCGTGCCCACCCAGCGTGCGCCGCACGGCATCAAGAGTACGTAAAGATTGCCGGAAGACGGCAATGCGAACGGACGAGCTGCGCTGTCAGGATCCGATCGGGAGCAGGGAGACCGGGCGAGAACGAATGGCCGGCTGCCGAAAGCAGGAAGGGATCTCTTTCGCTTCCTCGGTGTTGGCGAGTGACTGCCCGGTCCGTTCACGAGGGGGGATGACTGATGGCCGAGTTCCTGCGAGGCGCCGCCGGTTTCCCCACGGTGCTGTTCACCTCGGCACTTCTGGTCGTCATCGGCTTCTGGCTGCTGGTTCTGACCGGCGCGGCCGCCCCTGAAAGCTTCGACGCGGACGTCGACACCGACGCACTGAGCCTGGGCGGCGTGCCCGTCTCGGTGGCGGCCTCGCTCCTGATCGCCTTCGGCTGGTTCATCAGCCTCGCAGGCTCGGTTCTGCTCAACCGTGCGGAACTGCCCAGCGTTCCTCTGCATCTGTTGCGCGTTGGCGTGCTCGTCGCCTCGCCGGCTCTGTCGTGGTGGGTCACCCGAGCGCTCGTGCGGCCGCTGGCGAAGCTCTTCCCCGACGAACCCGGGCCGTCCCGGCAGGACTTCGTCGGCCTGACCTGCACCGTCCGCACGGGGCGGGTGGACACGGGCTTCGGCCAGGCGGAGGTCGTCGCGCGGGACGGCTCCACGGCACTCGTCCAGGTGCGTCAGACCGGCCATGACGTGCTGGGCCACGGCAGCACAGGCCTGCTGTACGCCTACGACGACGCCGGCGAGTTCTTCTGGGTCGCTCCGTACGACAAGGCGCTGGACCCTCGCGGCTGACGCCGCGCCTTGTTCCTCAGCACACGTCTCTCACCCGGGGGATTTCCCATGGATGCCATAACCGTGGGCATCGGCGTGCTCGTCGCCGTTGTCCTGCTCATCGCCATCGCCATGCTGTTCGTGATCAGCCGGCTCTTCCGGAAGGTGGAGCAGGGCAAGGCCCTGATCGTGTCCAAGATGCGGAAGGTCGACGTCACCTTCACCGGGCAGGTCGTCCTGCCCGTGCTCCACAAAGCCGAGGTCATGGACATCTCGGTGAAGACCATCGACATCACCCGGACCGGCTGTGACGGGCTGATCTGCAAGGACAACATTCGCGCCGACATCCGGATCTCGTTCTTCGTACGTGTCAACAAGACCGTCGAGGACGTCATCAAGGTCGCCCAGGCCATCGGCACCGCACGGGCCAGCGACAAGGAGACCCTGCAGGACCTGTTCAACGCCAAGTTCTCCGAGGCGCTCAAGACGGTCGGCAAGCAGCTCGACTTCACCGACCTCTACACCAAGCGCGACGAGTTCCGCGACCGCATCATCCAGGTCATCGGCACCGACCCGAACGGTTACAGCCTCGAGGACGCCGCGATCGACTACCTGGAGCAGACGCCGCTGGCGCAGCTGGACGCCTCCAACATCCTCGACGCCCAGGGCATTCGGAAGATCACCGAACTGACCGCTGTGGAGCACGTGCGCACCAACGAGTACCAGCGGCACGAGGAGAAGGAGATCACGCGGCAGAACGTCGATGCCCGGGAGGCCATCCTGGAACTCGAGCGCCGCCAGGCCGACGCCGAGATCAAGCAGAGGCGTGAGATCGAGACCGTACGGGCCCGTGAGGAGGCCGAGACCGCCCGGGTCGCGGAGGAGGAGCGACTGCGCGCGCAGAGCGCCTTCCTCAAGACCGAGGAACAGCTCGGCACCCAGCGTGAGAACCAGGCGCGCGAGGGCGCCGTCGCCCAGAAGAACCGCGAGCGCGTCATCGCCGTCGAGAACGAGCGCATCGAGAAGGACCGGCTGCTGGAAGTCATCGCCCGGGACCGGGAGACCGAACTGACGCGGATCTCGGCCGAGAAGGAGGTCGAGGCGGAACGCCGCGAGATCGCCGAGGTCGTCCGGGAGCGAGTCGCGGTGGACCGCACCGTCGCCGAGCAGGAGGAGTCCATCAAGCGGCTGCGCGCGGTCGAGGAGGCCGAGCGCAACCGGCAGGCCGTGGTCATCGCCGCCGAGGCCGAGGCACAGGAGAAGCTGGTCAAGGACATCATGGCGGCCGAGGCCTCCGAGCAGGCCGCGGTCCACCGTGCCGCGGAGGAGCTCACCCTCGCCGAGGCCCGCAACAAGACCGCCGACATGGACGCCCGCGCCAAGATCCGCCTTGCCGAGGGCGTCCAGGCGGAGTCCGCGGCCGAGGGCCTGGCCGCCGTCCAGGTACGGGAGAAGGAGGCCGACGCCATCGAGAAGGCCGGCCGGGCCGAGGCGGAGGCCACCATGGCCCGGCTCAGGGCGGAGGCCGCGGGCGCCCGGGAGAAGGCTCTCGCCGAGGCCACCGCCATCGGCGAGAAGCTCAAGGCGGAGGCCGCGGGACTGACCGAGAAGGCCGCCGCGATGGCGGCACTGGACGAGGCGTCCCGTACCCATGAGGAGTACCGGCTGCGCCTGGAGGCGGAGAAGGACATCCGCCTCGCCGGACTGGACGTACAGCGGCAGGTCGCCGAGGCCCAGGCCACCGTGCTCGCCACCGGCCTGGAGAACGCCGACATCAACATCGTCGGAGGCGAGTCCGTCTTCTTCGACCGGCTGGTGTCGTCGATCGCCCTCGGCAAGAGCGTGGACGGCTTCGTGCAGCACTCCGAGACCGCTCGGGCCCTGGCCGGCCCGTGGCTGGACGGCTCGGCGTCCTTCACCGACGACCTGACCACGGTGCTGGGCTCGGTCTCGACCGCGGACGTACAGAACCTCACCGTGTCCGCGCTGCTGATGAAGCTCATGAACACCGGGGGAGCACCCACCGCGCAGCTGAGTCTGAGGTTGAAACCCGGTGTCCACTCCCGGGGATCAACCTCAGGCGCTCGATTTCCCCGACGGTGAACACGGTCGCGGTCCAACGAGATCCATCCTTCAGAGTCACGAAGACATCGACGTTGCAGACCTCGTCCAAGTCCTCGCCGTCGCTGGGCAGGAACGACGCCTCGAAGCCCTCCATGCGGACCCGATACCAGGGCTTGTCCCGCCCTCACTCGATCGGTTCAGACGATGCGTTGTGACTCATCGCGCGAGTGTTTTGGTCGGGGCATCGATCTCAACCGAGATCCCCTGCCGTGCTGCCGCTGCCCGCAGTCAGAGCCGGGGACGTTCGTCCGTACGCAACTGGGGAGAAAAGTCCGTACGCCGACACGTGGCCGCCGAACTCAACGGACGCCCACGCAAAACGCTCAGCTGGGAAACCCCAGCCGAGCGTCTCGCTAAGCTCCTGGCCACAGCCAGTTGATCACATGTGTTGCAACGACCCCTGGAATTCGCCATCCCGGTGGGGCTTCTGCACGCGGGGCTACAGCTGCCTGCCATGTCCAGCGCGGGCACCGCTGTACTTGGAGTCTCCGCCACCAGCCGGATCGGGTCCGGTCGGATCTGCGGAGGAGGACTCGGCATCCGGACGCCTTCGCTCGTGGAGGCGGCAGCCCCGCCTCCCGGCGTTCGTAGGCGCGGTTACCAGGGAACGGGTCCGTCGGCTTCGAAGAAGCCTCCGGACGGGCCGTCGGAGCCCACGGTGGCCATGCGCACGATGATCTCGGCGCCTTCCTCCACCGTCTGTGTGCCCTGGTTGTCGTTGAGGCCGGTGGCCGTGAAGCCGGGGCAGACGGCGTTGAACTTGATGTCCGCGAACGCGTTGGCGTACTGGACGGTGATCATGTTCACGGCGCTCTTCGAGGAGGGATAGGCGAGGAGAGTGAACTGCGAGGCGAGATTGTCGGGGTCGCTGGTACGCGTGAGGGAACCACCGCTGCTGCTGACGTTCACCACTACCGGATGGCTGCTCGCGCGGAGCAGGGGCAGGAAGGCATGGGTGACGCGGACGAGGCCGAAGACATTGGTGGCGTAGACACGCTCCAGGTCGGCGGCGGTGACGTCACCGACGGTGGGCCAGTCGCCGGAGGATGTGCGTCCTTCGACGATGGCGGCGTTGTTGACCAGGACATCGAGCACGCCCGCCTCGTCGCGCACGTGTTGTGCGGCGGCCTGGACGGACTGGTCGCTGGTGACGTCGATCTCCACCGTGCGCGCGCCGATCCGCTCCGACGCTTCCCGTCCTCGCTGGGCATCGCGCGCTCCCAGGTAGACGGTGTGGCCGGCCTCGACGAGGCGGCGGGCGGTCTCGAAGCCCAGCCCTCGGTTGGCTCCGGTGATCAGTGTGATGGTCATGTGCATTCCTTGCGGTGGTGTCGGCGATGGTCGACCCGGTTCACTCTGGATCGAGATCCTCGGGTAGGTGTGGGTCCGCACCGCCCACGGGCGTGCCGTTCGCTGGTTCGGCCGCCTGGCTGGCCTGTCCGCCTGGCGGCGGAGGAGGGGCGGGGGGTGCAGCCTCCTGGTGCCCCACCATCGTTACTGCCGTCGCCGCGGTCCGGAAGAGACACCTTCTTCCTGGGAAAGTTATGACCACCCAGGTCACGGGCGTGGTCTGGCACAGTGGTCAGGTGAACAGCACGAGGAAGGACGCGCGCCAGGAACTCGCTTCCTTCCTCCGCGCCCGCCGGGGTGAGGTCTCACCGAGTCAGGTCGGCCTGCTCGTGGGAACCCGTAAGGTGCCAGGACTGCGCCGCGAGGAGGTCGCCCAGCGGGCTGGGATCAGCGTCGACTACTACACCCGCCTAGAGCAGGGTCGCCTGCCCGCCCCCTCCGGTGGTGTCCTGGACTCGCTGGCCAACGCCCTGCTGCTCGATCCCGACCAGCGCGACTACCTCCGACGGCTCGCCGACCGTGCTCCGGCCAGGCGGAGGCAGCCGCGCCGGCAGACCGTTCCGGAGACGGTCCAGGCCCTGCTGTCGGACCTGGAGAACACGCCCGCTTACGTCCTGGGGCGTTTCATGGACGTCCTGGCCTGGAACGACCTCGCGGTCGAGCTGTTCACCGACTTCGCCCAAGTGCCGGAGGTGCAGCGCAACTTCCTGCACCTGACCTTTCTCGACCCCGAGGCGCGCGAACGCCTCCCCGACTGGGACCAGTCGGCGGGGGAGTGCGTCGCCTACCTGCGGATGGATGCCGGACGCTACCCCAACGACCCTCGGCTGGCAGCCCTCGTCGCCGAACTCAGCGAAAGAAGCTCGGAGTTCCACCACTGGTGGACCACTCACCGCGTTGCGAGCGGCGCATTCGGAGTCAAACACGTCCGGCATCCCGATGTCGGTGACATCCGCCTGTCCTGGCAGCTCCTGACCATTGCCCAGGACCCCGAACAGTCCCTGGTCGTGCTCATCCCCGCAGATCAGGAAAGCAGGAGGCGCCTCGCTGCCCTCCGCGGAGCGGCGAGTGAACACACCACGTCCGACACCCCCTGAACCCTGCCATCGCCGCGAGAATACGAACCCGACGTCAGTCGTTCCGCTTCCAGGCGGTGAGCTGGAAGAGCCGGGCAGTGTGCATGTAAGGCGGGCGTGCGGTGACAGCGAGTTCGAGGCGTTCGAGGTCCGCGTAGAAGCTCGATCCGTGCTTGCGCGCGTCGTCGGTGATGTAGTCGCAGAAGCTGCGGATGCCGTAGTGGGCTATGTTCCGGGCAGGTTGACTCCTCCGCACCGGGACCGGGGATGTCGGGAGTCGATGTCACGGCCAACGGCGATCGCCTGCGAGTAGCACGGCGAGGGGGCGAGCGAGCGGGAGCCGGTGGGGGCGGGCCAGTGACGCGGCCCCGGTGGGACGCGATGGTCGCGAGTTAGGGATGGCGCCGGGTTCCTTGTCGATGTGGTCCACGTGCCGTGTCACGGGCCGGTGGTGCCAGGCGATTCCCTGCCCGCCCTGGGGCGCGTCATCCGTCGGCGGGGTCCTCGGCCTCCCAGCGCAGCAGGTCGCCCGGCTGGCACTCGAGCACCTCGCAGAGTGCAGCGAGCGTGGCGAAGCGTACCGCCTTGGCGCGGCCGTTCTTGAGTACCGCCAGGTTGGCGGGCGTGATCCCGACGCGGTCCGCGAGTTCGCCCACGGACATCTTGCGCCTGGCCAGCATCACGTCGATGTCGACGGTGATCGGCATCAGATCACCTCGTCCAACTCGGCCCGCATCTGCGCCGCTTCGACATCGCGCGCGACGGCCTGGGCAAGCAGCATCCGCAGCACGAGCACGATCAGCGCGACCCCCAGGATGGCCACGCCGACCCCGCCCATGATGACGGTGACGCCCGGGTCGTCACGCTGGCCCGGTGCATTGATGGCCGTGACCGTGAACCACAAGAGGGCAGCCGCCACGATCGCGCCGATCACGACATCCACGTACCGGAAGGCGGCATGGGAGAACACGGTGCCGTGTCGCACCATTGTCACCAACCGCCACACGCAGACCAGGGCGACCTGGGCCGACGCCATGCCGAGGACCACGATCACGCGCAGTCGGGTCAGTGGGAGCGACCCATCCTCCGGGTCACTCCCACTGACCAACGCCCACACCATCCCTGCCTGTACGAACACGGTGCCGGCCAGCACCACCGCGAGCACGGCGCGCAGCGCACCCACTGTCAGCTTTCCCATGACCCTTCCTTCCATCGAATTGCGATGGAAACCTATCGACTTTCGATAGATTGAGCAAGGGCTGGGACGGAGGGCGACCGGCGGTTTCGCACCGTGGCGGGACGTCGCGCCCCCTCGCATGGCATGGCGGTTGTGCGAACCTTCTTGATCTTGTCGAAGCCGGCCTCGCCGCTCTTCCGCCGCTACGTCAAGTTCCTCGACGGCCTGCGAGAGCAGGCGAACAGCCTCATCGAGCAGTCCATGAACGAGTGGCAGCGCGTCAGTCAAGGTGAAGCACTCGAGGGCTGAACCGGGGGGTGTGGTCCGTGGCTGGTCCGGAAGCGCTGGTCGGAAGGGGTGCAGCAGTAGGAGGAATTGGGAGTTGGCGCGCAAGCCGGACTCGGTCGAGAGCGGGCTGAGCGAAAGGCGCCTGACAGGTGAAAACCCACGTCAGGCGCCTTTCTTCGTGCGTCTAGAAGAAGCCCAGCTTCTGTGGCGCGTACGACACCAGCAGGTTCTTCGTCTGCTGGCGGGACAGGGATTGCATGGCTGTTGACCAGCGGACATAGCTGCCTTGACCCCTCAGGTCGGTGGGGTGGTCCGGATCTGGGCCGTGGAGGGGAGTGATTCGCACGGCGGCGCGGTGGGGCGTCGCCAGGCCTCAGGTAGCTTTCCCCCGTCTTGGTTCGGCGTGCCGAACCAAGACTCTCGGTATGGCTTTCCGCGGGGCTGCAACGAGGGGATTCTCGGTGAGTACAGAACCACGGGCGACCAGCTGGTCGCGGGCTGTTGCATGATGGCTCAACCTACACTTCACGACAGGAGGACTCCGGTTCGTCCGCAGGATTAGGCCTGCGATGTCGGTGGCGTCCGACAGGGCGTCCGCAACGCGGTGTTGATGTGCGGACGACCGCTCATCCGTGCCCCGAGTGGACCCGGTTGAGTGCAGGTCCCCGGTCCTTGACGCTTCCTCTCAGGGCGCTTTAGTGTCACTGCACCCAACATGCGGCCTCAGTGGCGTCCCTCCGATTCACATCATCGCGAGACGTGGCGGTTCACAGGCGGCGAGACCCGCTGCCTGTCGGGGATCCCATTGGGGGGCCCGCCACTTGTGAAGAGCATCAGCAGATGGTCGTCGGTCTCAAGCGCGGTCGTCGTCGGAGTCCTCACGGCCGCCGTCGTCGTGCCGACGTCCGCGGTCAGTCACGAGGACACACAGGGCGGCCGTAGTACGTCCGGGGCGGCCGACTCCGCCAACTCGTCGAAGATGAACGGACACTGGGTGGGCAGCTCTATGTAGATGCCGCAACTGACAGAGCCCCCAGAACATGCCGCCTGCGCCCTTCACCCAGGACCATCTGGTCCTGGCCGACAGCGGCTGTTGGCATCTTCCCAAGGAGGGACATGACCCGCACCGCGCGCTTCACCCTTGACCCCGCATTCACCGTCGGCGACGTCAGCCCCCGCCTCTTCGGCTCTTTCGTCGAACACCTCGGCCGCTGCGTCTACACCGGCATCTTCGAGCCGGGGCATCCGGCCGCGGACGAGTCCGGGCTGCGGACGGACGTCCTGGAGCTGATCCGCGAACTCGGCGTCACAGCCGTCCGCTATCCCGGCGGCAACTTCGTCTCCGGGTACAAGTGGGAGGACGGCGTCGGCCCGGCCGAGCAGCGACCGCGCCGACTCGATCTCGCCTGGCGCTCCACCGAGACGAATCGTTTCGGGCTCAGCGAGTACATCGGCTTCGTGAAGAAGATCGGCCCCCAGGCCGAGCCCATGTTGGCCGTCAACCTGGGCACACGCGGCGTCGCCGAGGCGCTGGAGCTCCAGGAGTACGCCAACCACCCGGCCGGTACCGAACTCGCCGACCGCCGCGTCGCCCATGGGGACAAGGATCCGTTCGGCATCCGGCTGTGGTGCCTGGGGAACGAGATGGACGGGCCGTGGCAGACCGGACACAAGACCGCCCACGAGTACGGACGGCTGGCCGCCGAGACCGCCCGTGCGATGCGGCAGATCGACCCGTCGGTCGAACTCGTCGCCTGTGGCAGCTCCAACCAGTCGATGCCCACCTTCGCCGCCTGGGAGGCGACGGTCCTTCAGGAGGCCTACGAAGCCGTCGACTACATCTCCCTGCATGCCTATTACGAGGAGACCGAAGGCGACCGTGACTCCTTCCTGGCCTCGGCCGTGGACATGGAGTCCTTCATCGAGAACGTCGTCGCCACCTGTGACCACGTGGGCGCGCGACTCAAGTCGCCGAAGAGGATCAACCTCTCCTTCGACGAGTGGAACGTCTGGTACATGAGCCGTTTCCAGGAGGAGTCAGAGGCAAACCCCCTGGAGTGGCCCGAGGCCCCGCGTCTGTTGGAGGACAACTACTCCGTCACCGATGCCGTCGTGTTCGGCTCGCTGCTCATCGCGCTGCTGCGGCACGCCGACCGGGTGACCGTCGCCTGCCTCGCCCAGCTGGTCAACGTCATCGCCCCGATCATGACCGAGCCGGGCGGCGCGGCCTGGCGGCAGACCACGTTCTTCCCGTTCGCACAGGCGTCCCGGTACGGTCGCGGCCAGGTCCTCGACGTACGTGTCGAATCGCCCACGTACGACACGGCGAAGTACGGCACGATCGCCCTGCTGCACGCCACGGCGGTCCGCGACCCGCAGTCGGGCGCGGTCACCGTCTTCGCCGTCAACCGCAGCCAGACAAAGGCCCTGCCGCTCGAAGTCTCCCTGCACGGCCTGGACGTGACGGAGCTCGTCGAACACAGCGCACTGTCCGATGCCGATCCGGAGGCTCGCAACACCCTGGACGAACCGGACCGCGTCACGCCGCACCCGGCCGAGGGAACCTCGCTGCGGGCCGGCGTCCTCGAAGCCGTCCTGGAGCCGATGTCCTGGAACGTGATCCGGCTGGCCTGAGCCGCCGACGCCGAGCGCCCTGCATCGACGGTGAGTGCTGGGACTGGCACGACGTACCGCTGCTCGGGCTGCTCGGCGACCGTATCCCGTACCCCCTCCATCTCGACAATCCGCTGCGTGCCTGCACGGTGGCGGAACTGTGGTTCGGCGCGGGACGAGGTCGTGGCGATGTCGTCGTCGTCAACCTCGGTACGGGAGTGGGCGCCGGACTCGCGTTGTACCGGGGTGTCACCGACAGGGCGGGCGAATGGGGCCACACCACGCTCGCTCTGGACGGGCGGCCGTGCCACTGCGGCAACCACGAACAAGGACAGCTGGGCGCCGGGGTGCGGGCGTTCGCGCTGCACGACGACCTGCGTTGGCCCGGAACGGCCGTCGCAGCGTGTCAGGACGCGCTACGACGACGAGCGGCGTGGCTGCGGTCGGCTTCCGACCTGCCACCCGCGGACGCGACCGTCTGGGACGTGGCCCCCACCGCCCTGGCGGACATCATGGGCGACAGGCTGCCGCTCCGCGTCGCCTGCGCCTACCGGAGGTTCCGGTACGGACCCGGAGCGTTCAAGGCCGACTTCGCGGTCGAAGGCGGAGTCCCCCGGACCGCCGAAGCAGCGCGGCGGGCCGGCACGGTGCACGTCGGCGGCACGTACGCCGAGATCGCCGCCACCGAGCGGGACATCCATGCCGGACTGATGCCGGCCCGGCCGTTCGTCCTGGTCGGCCAGCAGTATCTGGCCGATCCGCAGCGCTCGGTCGCAGACGTGCATCCGGTGTGGACCTACGCCCACGTACCGGCCGGCTACTCCGGTGACGCCACGGAGGCGATCACCGCCCAGATCGAGCGGTTCGCCCCGGGATTCCGGGACCGCATCGTCGGCACCGCCGTGCGCACCACACCCGGATTCGCCGCATACAACCCCAACTACGTCGGCGGCAACATCATGACCGGAGCCAAGGACATCCCCCAGTTGCTGTTCGGCCCCCGGCCCACCCTCCATCCGTACGACACCGGCCTGCCCGGCCACTACCTGTGCTCCGCGGCGACCCCGCCCGGTCCCGGCCCGCACGGAATGTGCGGCGCTCACGCCGCCGCACGAGCCCCGCGCCACCTGGGAGATCCCGCAGGGCGATGACGAGCCGCAGCGGGCTCTCCAGGGAAGGCCGGTCGTATCGGCCCGACGTGAGGTGCAGTGATCCACATGATCAGCAAGGGGCAAGCAGGTGGGCACCCGGCACCGACGCACCGCGAGTGCGTCCGGTGCCGGGCCCCTTCCGGAACCTCAGCCGGAGAAGCCGATGTGCGCGAGCCGCAAGGGGCCGCGCAGCCCGATCCGCAGGTCCCGCACGCCGGTGGCCGCGAACTCGGCGCGGACGGTGGTGTACTCGTACGGGCCGCCGGTCGCCTTGACGTCGAGCGAGGCGAGGACCGGTCCCCCGGGCAGGGAGAGCTCGACCGTGCCCGCGCCGGCCGCCTCGAGGGACACGCCCGTGACGCCGTCGCCGAAGTCGCAGCGGCGGAAGACCAGTTCGCCAGCCTCGCCGTCCGCCGGTGTCACCGCGTCGCCCGACGTCCTGCTGCGGTCGACGATGGTGGTGGTGAGGTGGTCGTCGTAGTCGGCGGCCTCCAGCCCGCGCTCGACGACGGGGCGCGGGCCCGCCGCGGGGCCGTCGATCCGGAGGGTCTCGCGCAGCCGGATGTCCGCGCTGGACGCCCCCGCCAGCAGTTCGTACGGGCCCGGCTCGACCCACCAGCGGCCGTGGGCGACATCCCAGAACCCGAGTCCCGCGACGGGGAGTTCGAAGCTCAGTTCCGCCGAGGCGCCGGGTGTCAGGTGGACGCGGCGGTACGCGGCCAGTTGGCGGCGCGGGCGGGGGATCGCGGGATCGACGGCCCGGGTGTAGAGCTGGGCGACCTCGTCGGCGGGGACGTCACCCGTGTTGGTGACGGTGAAGGAGATGCGGAGCAGTTCTCCGTCGCGCCGAACCGCAAGGTTCTCGTACGCGAAGGACGTATACGACAGGCCGTGGCCGAAGGGGAAGAGCGGGGTGCCCTCGAAGTACAGATACGTCTGGCGGCCGCCGATCACGTCGTAGTCCAGGAGGTCCGGCAGGTCGTCGTCCGAGGCGTACCAGGTCTGCGGCAGCCGACCGGCCGGGGAGACGTCGCCGGCCAGCACGCGGGCGAGTGCCGTGCCCGCCGCCTGGCCGCCGTGCGCGGTCCACAGCAGGGCCGGGAGGTCCTCGTGACCGACGGCGTACGGGTAGGCGGAGACGAGGGTGAGCGCTGTGCGCGGGTTCGCGGCGCGGGCGGCGCGCAGAAGGCGCTCCTGATGGGCGGGGAGGCGCAGGGTCGTGCGGTCCTCGGTCTCGCGGCCGTTGATGTGCGGGTCGTTGCCCGCGACCACGATCACCACGTCCGCCGCGCCCGCCGCGCGGCTCACCGCTTCCTCTCCGCGCTCGGTGACAATCACGTCGAAGACTTCCGCGTCCGCGGGGTCTTCCGCGGCGACCTTCACGCCGTCGGCGGCGACAGAGACGTACCGGCCCGTGCCGATGTGCTTGAGGAGGTGGCCCCTCTCGTGAGTGTCGTGCGATTCGAGGCGGAACGTCTCCTGGACGATCCAGCCGCCGGGCTGGTCGGCGGAGGCGCGCACGAAACCGTCCTCGGCGACCGAGAGATAGCCGCCGCCGGCGCGCAGCGTGAGCACGCCGTCGCCCCAGTCGATCAGCGCGAGTTCGCTCCCGGTGGCGTCGGCGGTCAGCGGCGGCAGGTCCGTGCGACCCGCGAGCAGCGCCGGGTCCAGGGAGCCCTCCGCACCGCGCACCTCGTCGGCCGTCCCTGCGGCCTCGGGGACCGCCAGGTACGTACCGGACGAGGTCCTCAGGCGTACGCGGTCCACGCCTTCCGCGAAGGTCACGCGGTCGGCACCGAACCGCTCGCACAGCCCCTGCAGAGGGGTCGAGCGGTGCAGCAGCGTGCCGCTGTACCAGTCGAGTTTGCACTCGTCGGCGAGCAGGCCGACCACGGCGACCCGGGTGCCGGTGGGCAGGGGCAGCAGGCCGTCGTTCTTGAGCAGGACGACTGCCTGCTCGGCGGCCTCCTGGGCGAGGGCGCGGTGGGCCGGGGTGTCGAAGTCCTTGGTGCCGGCGTACGGGTCGAGCCCCGGGTCGAACTCGCCGAGCGAGAAACGGACCGACAGCTGGCGGCGTACCGCCGTGTCGATGTCGGCCGCGGACAGCAGTCCGCGCTCCAGCGCGCCACGCACCCGCGCCACGATCGTCGAACTGTCCGTGCCGTGGTCGGTGAAGCTGTCCACTCCGGCCGCCAGCGCCGCCGCGGTCGCCTCTTCATGCGTGTCGAAGTAGTGCTCGGAGTCGACCAGGTTGGACGGCGCGCCCGCGTCCGAACAGACCAGCAGCTCGCGTTCCGTCCAGGCGCGCAGATGCTCACGCAGGTACGGCGATACGTGGTTGGGGCGGCCGTTGACCAGGTTGTACGCGGGCATCACCCCGGCGACCGCGCCTGCCTCGACCGTCTCGCGGAAGGCGCGCAGGTCGTACTCGTGCAGCACGCGCGGGCGGACCGAGGAGGACGAAGTGTCGCGGTCCGTCTCGTTGTTGTGGGCGAGCCAGTGCTTGAGGACGGGGGCGGTGCGCCAGTACGTGGGGTGATCGCCGCGCAGGCCGCGGGTGTAGGCGGTCGCGATGGCCGAAGTCAGCTTCGGGTCCTCGGAGTAGCCCTCCTCGCCCCGGCCCCACAGGGGATGGCGCAGCAGGTTCACCGTGGGGGACCAGACGTTGAGGCCGACCCGGTCATCACGGGCGCGCATGGCGCGCGCCTCGGTGGACACCGCCTCGCCGACCCTGCGTACGAGGTCGTCGTTCCAGGTCGCGCCCAACCCCACCGCCTGCGGGAACACGGTCGCCGGACCCATCCAGGCCACGCCGTGCAACGCCTCCTGCCCGGTGCGGAACGCGGCGACGTCCAGCCGCTCCACGGCGGGGGCGAACTGGTGCAGCATCGCGATCCGCTCGTCGAGTGTGAGCCGAGCCAGCAGATCGTCCACGCGCTCGTCGAACGGCAGATGCGGATCGCGGAAGGTCGGCGGAAGTGCGGTCACGTGGGAATCCCCTTGCGGTCGAGCGCGGTGAGCGGCGTTGACGGTGGTGGGGGAGCCGGCGGTCGGGCGGCCGGGCCAGGGCGGCTGTGTTGAAGCGCTTCGATGCTCTGGTCGTGGAGTGGTGAGTGTCAAGACATGCCACGGCAACAACTCGGCAGATAAAGGGACGTGTGGGCGACGGGCACGGATCCCCGGAGGGATGAGGAATATGGAAACCGACTCTTGTGTGCCTCCCTTGGTTCACTTAACCTCGCAGCAACATCGAAGCGCTTCGACTAAGGGACCTGCCGCCGGCAGCGCTGTTGTCCCGGCGCAGTCCCCCGAGGACCGAAGAACCGCTTCGGCTCAGCCAGTTCCACTCAAGACACCGCAGCCGACGGCCCCACCGCCGGGTGTTCTGGTGCGCCACGAAGGGTTGACGCAATGACGCCGAACGCCGCTTCCGCCTCCTCCGCCCCGAGCCGGAGAACCTTCCTCGCCTCCACGGCGGTCGCTGCGACGGCCGTGGCCGGCGGTATGCCGCTGCTGACCGCCTGCGTCGGTTCGGACAGCGGGTCGCGCGAGGGGACCACGTCGGGCAAGGCCGCGGACAAGCTGCTCCCGACGTACGTCGCCAGCACGGTCGCCAAGCCGGACCTTCCGTCGAAGAACGGTTCGGCGGCCGGATACACCGGCAAGGTCGACCTCTCGGCCCTCTCCACCTCGGTCCCGGACAAGCTCGGCACCGGCGCCGCCCTCAAGGTCATGTCCCCGTTCTGGGGTTCCCCGCCGAAGCCCGGATGCGCCTACTACACGGCACTCGACGCCGTGGCGGGCACCAAGATCACCTGGCAGAACCAGAACGGCAACACCTACGGCGAGAAGCTAGGCGCCGTCCTCGCCTCCAGCTCCATACCCGACATGGTGGTCGTGCCGAACTGGGAACTGGTCGGCAAGGTCTCGAACGCGGTCACCGCGAAGTTCATGGACCTCGGCCCCTACCTGGCCGGCGACAAGGTGAAGAAGTACCCGAACCTGGCCGCGATCCCCTCCGACGCCTGGCGCATGGGCATCTTCGGCGGCGCGCTGCGCGGCATACCGATGCCCTCCGCCACCGCGAACTTCATCGTGCCCTACTACCGCAAGGACATCTTCGACAAGAAAGGCTACTCCGTACCCAAGTCAGCGGACGAGTTCCTCAGCTGGGCCAAGGAGGCCACCAGCGCCAAGGCCAAGGTGTACGCCTGCGGCGACATGTCCTGGGTCTCCGCCAGCATCTTCGGCGTCCGCCCTTCCGGGACGCTCGGCTGGAACATCGGGGCCGACGGCAAGCTGACGTACCGCATCGAGCAGCCCGAGTACCTCGAGGCCCTGGAGTGGACCCGCAAGCTGTTCGACGCGGGCGTGGTCCATCCCGACGACAAGGCGCGCTCGGGCGACGCGGGCCAGCGGTTCACCGCCGGGCAAATCCTGGTCTTCAACAACGACATCTCCCACTGGTACGGCAAGACCGCCGAACAGGCCCAGTCCAACCCGGACTTCGAGATCGACGGTATGGACATCTTCGGCGCCGACGGCGGCGACCCGACCCCGTACGCCTCCCAGCCCGCCACCATCTGGTCGATGATCCGCAAGGGCGCCTCGAAGACGACCGTGGAGAACGCGCTGGCCGCCGCCAACTTCTCGGCCGCGCCCTACGGCACCAAGGAGCGGATGCTCGTCGACTACGGCGTCGAGGGCACCCACTACACGGTCAAGGACGGCGTCCCGGTCAAGACCGACCAGGGCAACATCGAGGTGATCAACGCCTGGGTGATGCTGGCCGCGCCGGCTGCCTACTACGCCCACCCCGACTTCCCCGACATCGCCCGCAAGCAGGTCGAGTGGCAGCAGCGGACGGGTGCTTTCATGAAGAAGACGTCGACGTACGGCATGAACATCGTCGAGCCGACTCGCTACGCCAACCTCTCCAGTCAGTTCGAGCAGCTGGAGATCGACTACGTGCGCGGCAACAAGAAGCTGTCCGACGTACAGGCGGCCATCTCCACCTGGAAGTCCTCCGGCGGCGACAAGTTGCGTGACTGGTACAAGCAGCTTCTCGACAAGAACGGCAGCGGCAACTGATGTCTCTCACGGCCGGGAGCAGGCCCGATGGGACTCGTTCCCCCGCGGCCGTCGAGGAACCGTTGGCCGCGGTCGCCACAGCCGCGGTGAAGGAGCGGGTGCCGCGCAGGGCGGGCAAGGCGGACAAGGCGGGCAAGGTTTCCTACCGGATCCGGCTGCGCCGCGACCGCACGCTCATCCTGATGACATTGCCCGTCCTCGTCCTGCTCCTGCTCTTCAACTACGTCCCGCTGCTCGGCAACGTCGTCGCCTTCCAGGACTACGACCCGTACGTCTCCAGCAACGGTGTCACGGCGATCTTCCACAGCCCCTGGGTCGGGGTGGAGCAGTTCTCGCGGATGGTCGACGACCCGCTGTTCTGGAGCGCGGCGAAGAACACCATCGTGCTGTTCCTGCTCCAACTGGTGCTGTTCTTCCCGATCCCCATCGCCCTCGCGCTGCTCATCAACAGCGTGATCCGGCCCCGGGTCCGGGCCGTGGCGCAGGCGATCATGTATCTGCCGCACTTCTTCTCGTGGGTCCTCGTGGTCACCGTGTTCCAGCAGGTCTTCGGCGGCGCGGGCATCATCGCGCAGACCCTCGAGGACCATGGGTGGAGCGGCTTCGACCTGATGACCGACGCGAGCCTCTTCAAGTACCTGGTCACCGCGCAGGCCGTATGGAAGGACGCCGGCTGGGGGATCATCGTCTTCCTCGCCGCGCTGGCCGCGGTGAGCACCGATCTGTACGAGGCCGCCGCCATGGACGGTGCGGGGCGCCGGCGGCGCATGTGGCACGTGACGCTGCCCGCGCTACGTCCGGTGATCGCGCTGCTGCTGGTCCTGCGGGTGGGCGACGCGCTGAGCGTCGGATTCGAGCAGTTCCTGCTCCAGCGGGACGCGGTCGGCGTGGGGGCCAGCGAGGTCCTCGACACGTACGTGTGGAACATGGGTATCCAGAACGGCGACTTCAGCTACGCGGCCGCGGTCGGCCTCGTCAAGGGAGTCATCGGAGTGTGCCTCGTCGTGGGCGCGAACAAGTTCGCGCACCTGCTCGGCGAGCAGGGGGTGTATCAGAAGTGAGCCTCAACACGCAGCTCATCCGCAGCCTCAAGGCTCCCGCCCGCCCCGTGTGGGAGGAGCAGCCCAGCAAGACCGGACTCACCGCGAAAGGCGGCCTCCTCGCGCTCTGCTGCCTGGGGGTGCTCGGTCCGCTGTGGATCGTGATCGTCACCAGCCTCTCTCCTAAACCCGTGATCGACCGGGTCGGCGGCCTCGTCGTGATCCCCCAGGGCATCACCTTCGTCAACTACACGGAGCTGCTCAGCGGCGGCCAGGTCAGCCGGGCGATCACGGTCTCGGTCGGCGTCACGCTCTTCGGCACACTGTTCTCGATGACGGTGTCGGTGCTCGCGGCCTACGGCCTGTCCCGGCCGGGCAGTATGGGCCACCGGTTCCTGCTGATGACCATGATGGCGACCATGTTCTTCGGGGCCGGCCTCATCCCGACGTACCTTCTGGTGCAGTCGCTGGGCCTCACCGACACCTATCTGTCCCTGATCCTGCCCAGCGCGGTCAGCGTCTTCAACATCCTCGTCCTGCGGGCCTTCTTCATGGGGATCTCCCCCGAACTCACCGAGTCCGCCCGCATCGACGGGGCCGGCGACCTGCGCATCCTGCTGACTATCATCATGCCGCTGTCGCGGGCGGTGCTGGCCGTCATCTCCCTGTTCTACGCGGTCGGGTACTGGAGCGCCTGGTTCAACGCCTCGATCTACCTCACCGACCAGCAGATGATGCCGCTGCAGAACGTGCTCATCCAACTGGTCCAGAAGAACACCGAGGCGCCGACCGGCCTCCAGCAGGCGGTCCGCACCGGTCAACTCTCCGCTCTGGGGCTGCAGATGGCTGTCGTGGTCCTTGCCCTGATCCCCGTCGCGTTCGCATCCCCCTTCGTCCAGCGGCACTTCAAGAAGGGCATGCTCACGGGGGCCGTCAAGGGCTGAAGCCCGTGGAGCCGCGGTCGGCTCCCGGCCGCGGGTTGTCCGTGGCCGGTCGCGCCCACGCGGCGGAGTCGCATATCGATACAGCCCCGTACCTCTGGTTTCCCACGTCCCCTCTCGCGCAAAGTCGAGGTAAGCCATGAGCACGTCCCGCCTGAGCAGACGAGCCGTCCTTGCCGGGACCGCCACCGCCGCGCTCGCTGCCGTCCCGTCCCTCCCGGGGCGCGCGGCAGCCGCGGAGCACACGGCCACGTCCGCGCCCGCCTACCGCTGGCGCAACGCCGTCATCGGCGGCACCGGATTCATCACCGGCGTCCTCTTCCACCCCTCCGTGCGCGGCCTCGCCTATGCGCGCACGGACATCGGGGGTGCCTACCGGTGGGACGACGGCGCAGCGCGCTGGACCCCGCTCACCGATCACCTCGGCTGGGACGACTGGAACCTCCTCGGGGCGGAGGCGATGGCCGTCGACCCCGCGTACCCCGACCGCCTCTACCTCGCCCTCGGCACCTACTCCCAGCCCTGGGCCGGCAACGGAGCCGTCCTCCGTTCCGAGGACCGCGGCGCCACCTGGACCCGCACCGACCTCACCGTGAAGCTCGGCGCCAACGAGGACGGCCGGGGGACCGGCGAGCGGCTGCTCGTCGATCCGCGGGACAGTGACACGCTGTGGCTCGGCACCCGGCACAACGGACTGCTCAAGTCCACCGACCGGGGCGCCTCCTGGGTGCCCGCCACCGGATTCCCCGCGAACCCCAGCCCCTCCGGACAGGGCGTCACCCTCCTCGTCGCCGCCGGGCGGGCCGTCTACGCCGGCTGGGGTGACGCCGACGGCACCACAGGCTCCGTCAACCTCTACCGCACCACCGACGGCAAGACCTGGCGCCCCGTCCCCGGTCAACCCACCGGCACCTCCGCCAAGGTCCCGATCCGCGCCGCCTACGACCGTGGCACCGGGGCGCTGTATGTGACGTACGCCAATGCACCCGGGCCCAACGGCCAGTCCGACGGCAGCGTGCACAAGTTGGCCACCAGCAACGGCAAGTGGACCGATGTCACGCCGGTGAAGCCGGGCGGGACCACTCCCGACGGCTCCACCGACAGCTTCGGCTACGGCGGCGTCGCCGTCGACGCCCGCTGCCCCGGCACCGTCGCCGTGTCCACGAACAACCGGTGGGCCGCCGTCGACACGCTCTACCGGTCCACAGACGGCGGGCGCACCTGGACCTCCCTCAAGGACTCCGCTGTCCTTGACGTGTCCGAGACTCCATTCCTCAAGTGGGGTGCGGACCAGCCCAAGTTCGGCTGGTGGATCCAGGCGCTCGCCGTAGACCCGTACGACTCGAAGCACATCGTCTACGGGACCGGCGCCACCCTCTACGGCACGCGGGACCTGAAGAACTGGGCCCCGCAGATCCGCGGCCTGGAGGAGGCGTCCGTGGTCCAGCTGGTCTCGCCCCCGGTCGGGGAGGCGCACCTGCTCAGCGGTTTGCGGGACATCGGCGTGATGTACCACGAGCGGCTCACGGCGTCTCCGTCGCGCGGGATGGCAGCGAACCCCGTGTTCGGGTCGGCGACGGGACTCGCGCAGGCCGCGGGTAGGCCGGCGTACGTCGTGCGCACCGGCTGGGGCGATCACGGCAACGGTGCCTACTCGAACGACGGCGGGCAGACCTGGGCGCCCTTCAAGGCCCAGCCCGACATCGCCAAGAGCGCACCGGGGCCGGTCGCCACCAACGCCGACGGCAGCGTGCTGCTGTGGTCCTTCGTGCACTGGGACGGCACGAAGTACGCCGCGCATCGCTCCGCCGACAACGGCGCGACCTGGTCCGAGGTCTCCTCCTTCCCGAAGGGCGCCACTCCGGTCGCCGACCCGGGCGACCCGGCGCTCTTCTACGCGTACGACTCCGACACGGGAACGCTGTACGCCAGCACTGACAGTGGCGTTTCCTTCACGGCCCGTACGACCGGTCTGCCCTCCGGCGACAGCCAGTTCAAGCTGGTCGCGACGCCGGGGCGGTCCGGCGACCTATGGCTGAGCACCAAGTGGAACGGGCTCCACCGGTCCACCGACGGCGGCACCACCTTCACCAAGGTCGACAGTTGCTGGGCCTCGTACACCCTCGGCTTCGGCAAGGCCGCGAACGGCGCCCACTACCCGGCGATCTACCAGGTCGGCGCCACCGAGAACATCACCGCCGTGTACCGCTCCGACGACGAGGCCAGGACCTGGGTGCGGATCAACGACGACGCCCACCAGTGGGGCTGGACCGGCGAGGTCATCATCGGCGACCCGCGCGTGTACGGGCGGGTGTACCTGGCCACCAACGGGCGCGGGATCCAGTACGGGGAGCTCATCTGATGGCCGCGACCGACACGCCCTCCCTCGCCGACGCCGCCCGCGGCCGTCTCCTCTTCGGCGGCGACTACAACCCCGAGCAGTGGCCCGAGGAGACCTGGCACGAGGACGTCCGCCTCATGAAGGACGCCGGCGTCAACTCCGTCACCCTCGGCGTGTTCGCCTGGGCGAAGCTCGAACCCCGCCCTGGGGCACGGGAATTCGGCTGGCTCGACCGGCTCATGGACCTGATGCACGCCCACGGCATCGGCGTCGTCCTCGCCACCCCCACCGCCTCGCCACCCCCGTGGATGGGCCGTCTCCACCCCGACACCCTCCCGCGGGACGAGGACGGCCGCACCGAGTGGTGGGGCTCCCGTCAGCACTTCTCGCACTCCAGCGCAACCTACCGGCGCTACGCCGCCGCCATCGCCGAGGACCTCGCCGCCCGCTACGCAGGCCACCCCGCCCTCACCATGTGGCACATCAACAACGAGTACTGCACCTACGACTGGGGCGACGAGTCCGCGGGCGCCTTCCGCCGCTGGCTCCAGGACAAGTACGGCGCGCTCGACGCCCTCAACGAGGCCTGGGGAACCGCCTTCTGGAGCCAGGGCTACGGCGACTGGCACGAAATCCTGCCGCCGCGCCGCGCGCACTACATGAAGAACCCCACTCAGGTCCTGGACTTCAAGCGGTTCACCTCCGACATGCTCCTGGAGTGCTACCTCGCCGAACGCGACATCGTCGCCCGGTACACCCCGCACATCCCGGTGACGACCAACTTCATGCCGTTCTGGCAGGGCCAGGACGCCTGGACCTGGGCCGAGCAGGAGGACGTGGTCTCGGTCGACAGCTACCCGGACCCGCACGACCCCTTCGGCGGTCAGTACGGGGCGCTGGTCCACGACATGACCCGCTCGCAAGCCCGCGGCGGCCCCTGGATGCTCATGGAGCAGGCGGCCGGGTCGGTCAACTGGCGCGGGGTCAACCGTCCCCGGCCCGCCGGCCTCAACCGGCTCTGGTCCCTGCAGGCAGTGGCGCGCGGCGCCGACGCCGTCTGCTACTTCCAGTGGCGGCAGTCCCGGCAGGGCTCGGAGAAGTTCCACTCCGGCATGGTCAGTCATGCGGGGGAGCACGGCCGTACCTTTCAGGAGGTCAAGCGGATCGGCGCCGAACTCGCCCTGTTGGGCGAGAAGGTGCCGGGCACGAAGGTGGACGCCCTCGAAGTCGCCGTACTCCTCGACTGGAACGCCTGGTGGGCGAGCCAGCAGGACGGGCGGCTGTCCTGCGAAGTCGACTACCCGCAGATCGTCCGCGCCTGGCACCGCGCCCTGTGGGAGGCGCACACCACCGCCGACTTCGCGCACCCCGAGCACGACCTGTCGGCGTACAAGATGGTCGTCGTGCCGCAGCTGTACGTGATGACGGACGCGGCGATCGACAACCTGACCTCCTACGTCGAGAACGGCGGAACCCTCGTCGCCGGCTTCCAGACCGGCATCGCCGACGAGGACGACCGCGTACGCCCCGGCGGCATGGACGCCCGGCTGCGTGAGCTGTTCGGGATCCGTGTCCTGCACGAGTGGTGGCCGCTGGACGCGGGCGAGACGGTCGACATCGAGGGCTTCCACGGCACCCTGTGGTCCGAGGAGATCGAGGCCGCGGACGGCATCACGGAGACGACCCCCTACAAGGGCGGTGAACTCGACGGTCTCCCCGCCGTCCTGCGCAACGGCCGCGCCTGGTACGTCTCCACCCTCCCCGAGCCGCACGCCCTGCGCACGCTGCTCGCCGGCATCGCTGCCGACGCGGGCGCAGGACCGACCCTCACCGGACTCCCGGCGCGCGTGGAGGCCGTACGCCGGGGAGGGCTGCTGTTCCTGCTCAACCATGGGCGCGACGCCGTCACCGTCCCGGTACCCGGCCGCCACCGCGACTTGCTGACGGGCGCGGACGTCACCGACGGCGTGCAGCTGGGCCGTTACGGAGTCGCCGTACTGGAGGCCGCACCATGACCGGGCCGGTCCACGGGACCTGGGAGCCCGCACCCGCCGCCCGCTGGGAGGACGCCTTCCTGACCGGCAACGGCCACCACGGCGCCCTTGTGTTCGGCGATCCGGACGACGACCGTGTCATCGTCACTCACCACAGCCTCGTCCGCCCCAACGGCACCGAACACGCCCGGCCACCGCAGCTCGCCGCAGAACTCCCCGCCCTCCAGGACCGCTTGCTCGGCGGCGACCCGACCGCCGCCGACGGCTTCACCGACGGCCGCCCGCTCCAGTGGGTGCAGCCGTTCCACCCCGCCTTCCAGGTGCGGCTGCGACGGCCGTCCGGCGACGGACACGGCTACCGGCGCGACGTCGACTTCGCCACCGGCGTCGTGCGGGCGGCCCGCGGCGAATTCAGCAGCCGCGTCTTCGTCTCCCGCGCCGACGACGTGATCGTGCAGCACGTCACCGCCCCGGCCCGCACCCTCGACGTCTCCCTGGACCACCGGCTCCCCGGCGCCCCCGCCGCGCTGGGCGTCGGCCATGGAACCGTCCTCGTGCCCGAGGGCGCACTGCTCAGCCTGCGCGCCCGCTACCCGGACAGCGACCGCGCCTACACCGGCCTCACCCTGGTCGCCGTCACGGGCGGCAGAACGACGCTCGAGCCCCCCGGCGTGCACATCGAGGGCGCCCAAGCCGTCCTGCTGCTGACCCGGGTGCTCCGGCACACCGGTGAGCTGGACGTCGTCACGGAGGGCCGCGCCCTGCGCGATCTGCTCGCCGGGTACGACGACCTCCTCGACCGCCACCTGTCCCTGCACCGCACCGCTTACCAGCGCGTCACCCTCGACCTCGCCGCCGACCGGGCCGATCGCGCCCTCCCCGGCTCCGAGCTGCTCCGACGCCCCCAGAGCCCGGCCCTCCTCGAACGCCTTTTCGCTGCCGGCCGCTACCACCTCCTGTCCGCCTCCGGTCTGCTCCCGCCCCGCCTGACCGGCCTGTGGACCGGCGACTGGAACACCGCGTGGTCCGGCGCGTTCACCACGAACGCCAACCTCAACCTCCAGACGGCGTCCGCCGCTGCCGCCGCGCTCCCCGAGGTCACCGAGGCCCACGCCGCCCTGATCCACCGGCAGCTTCCGCACTGGCGGGACAACGCCCGCGCGATCTTCGGGGCCCGCGGCGTTGTCGCGCCCACCCACACCGACGGCGAGTCCGGGTGCACGTACCACTTCTCCCGCGAATACCCCCTGCATCTGTGGACCGCCGGCGCCGACTGGCTGCTCAAACCCCTCGTCGACCACGACGAGACGCGCGGTGAGCGCGACCCGCGCACCGCCGCCGTGCTCGCCGAAGTCGCCCTGTTCTACGAGGACTTCCTCACCCGGAGCGACGCCGACGGCCACCTGGTCGTCGTCCCCTCCTACTCGCCGGAGAACCGGCCCGCGAACGCGAGCTGGGGCGCGATCAACTCGGCCATGGACCTCTCGGCGGCCCGGCACGCCCTGTGCACGGCCGCCGACCACCACCCGGAGCACGCCGACCGCTGGCGCGCCCTGGCCGACCGCCTCCCACCGCACCGCGTCAACGCCGACGGCGCCCTCGCCGAATGGGCCTGGCCGGGCCTGCAGGACAGCTATGACCACCGCCACCTCAGCCACCTCTACGGCGTCTGGCCGCTCGACGAGATCAACCCGTACGACACCCCCGACCTGGCCGAAGCGGCCCGCCGGGCCCTCGCGCTGCGCGGCGCCGAGAACGACTCCGCGCACGGCCACCTCCACCACGCCCTGATCGCGGCCCGGCTCCGGGACGGCGAGCGGGTGGCGTGGGCGCTCACGCATGTCCTGAACGGCGACTTCTTCCACGCCTCCTTGATGAGCGCGCACTACCCGAAGCGCGACGTCTACAACGCCGACGCCGCCCACGCTCTGCCGGCCGTACTGGTCGAGATGCTCGTCCAGTCGACGCCCGACCGCCTCGTCCTCCTCCCCGCGCTGTCGGCCGCCCTCCCCACAGGCGAACTCCGCGGGGTGCGCACCCGGTTCGGGGCCGAGCTCGACCTCAGCTGGACGCCCGACAGTGCCACCGCCGTGCTGAGACCGAGCCGCACCCTCCGCGTCGACCTCCGGACCTTCTCCGGCACCCGGCCGCTCGACCTCGTCGCCGGAGAAGACCGCGTCCTCCCTCTGGAGGCGCGGTAATCCGCGCAATTCCCCCCACTCATGGAAGGGACACCATGGCAATACGCACGCTCGGCAAGGTCACCAAGGCCCTGCTGGCCCCGGCCCTCGCGCTCGGCGCCACCATCGGCCTGGCCTCCGCACCCGCCCACGCCGCCGTCTGGTACTCCTCGGACCAGTGGGGCAACACCAACCTGGGCGGCTACACGCTCTACAACAACATCTGGGGCTCCGGCGCCGGCGCCCAGACCATCTGGGCCAACTCCGGTACCAACTGGGGCGTCTGGGCCAACCACCCCAACACCGGCGGCATCAAGTCCTACCCCAACTCCAAGAAGGTGATCAACAAGTCGATCACCTCGCTGCGCTCGCTCACCAGCAACTACAACGTCACCGTCCCGTGGTCCGGCGCGTACAACACGTCGTACGACATCTGGGACACCGACCACGACTACGAGATCATGCTCTGGGTGAACTACACCGGGGCGGTCGGCCCGCTCGGCACCTGGCAGGCCAACGTCACCCTCGGCGGCCACACCTGGAACGTCTACAAGGGCAACAACGGCGCCAACGAGGTCTTCTCGTTCCTGCGCACGTCCAACTCCAGCTCCGGCAGCGTCGACATCCTCCCCGTCCTGAGGTGGATCAAGGACACCAAGCACTGGATGGGCGACGAGACCATCGGTGACGTGCAGTTCGGCTACGAGATCACCTCCTCGTCCGGCGGTATGGACTTCCGCACCGACAACCTGACGGTCAGCAGCAGCTGACCGGCCGTCCGGGCCGGTTCCGCACCTCGGGGGCCGGCCCGGACCCGCAGAACCAACAGCAGCTCGCACCCCCTGGGCCGACGACGACCGCTGGCGCGACGAGGACCACCGCGACTACTGGAACCTACGAGAACACCGGATCAGCAGCCCGCGGGCGTGCGCGGCAATCCGGCACCCGCATCCCCAGCGCCACCCACTCGTCCATCCACCCCGGCAGGCGCCACCGCATCCCGCACGAGCCCGATCTGGTGCTCCGACCGGAATGGGCACCTCGGCGTTGCGCTGCACCAGGTCCAGGACGGTGCCCTTCTGGTCCAGCCGCCCGTGCTGGTGCTGGCCGAGGCCGTAGAGCTTCTCGCCCTCGTACGCACAGAAGCGCTGCTCCAGGCGGTGGTGGCCGTTGCCGGTCGGCGTGTACAGACACGGGCCCGGCCACCAGACGTGGGCCCGTTCCTCGGTGAGCAGTTCAGTGCCGTCGTCGGTGCGGACGAACCGGATCAGGCCCTCCGAACTGACCAGGACGGTGATCGCGCCTACGGTCAACTGCCCCTGGACTTCCTCGATCTTGACCGTCGAGGCGGGGGCGGTCTGCGGGTCGTCGAGGAGCGCGCCGGGCAGTCCCTAGAGGACCGGGCCGCCGAGCCGGGCCCGTACACGGACCGCGTCCGGGCCCCAGGGCTCGATGCGTACGATCTCCTGGCGGCCGGTCCACTCCAGCGCGCTGTCGCGTTCGTGGAATGTGCCAAGGGTGGGCGACGACTGGGCCAGGCTGGGGGACTCCTCTCCGGGCTGGTTCGCGCCCGACTGGTTCACGGCAGGCAGATTCACGCGGGTGCTCCTGAAGGAGTGGTGTATCGACTGGCGTGGTGACAGGTCCGGTCCGGCGGGAGCCGTGCCCGGGGAGGGACAAGGGCGCCCGGGTGCCCGGGGTGGGGCAGGGGGCGCCGGGCCGGCGTACGGCCCTGCGCAGGGCGGAGCACCGCGGCTCAGCTCTCGCCCGCCCGGGCCGGGCCGGAACTGGCCCGCACGGTCAGTTCCGGCGGGAGCAGCACAACCTCGTCCGTGCCACAGCCCTTGAGCTTGGCGACCAGGAGTTCCACGGCGCGCCGGCCCATCTCCTGGGCTGGGATGGCGACCGAGGTGAGGCGTAGCGAGGCCTGTGTGGCGAGCTCGTCCGGGCAGATCGCGACCACCGACACGTCCTCGGGGACCGCTCGGCCCTGCTGACGCAGCAGCGCGAGCAGCGGCTCGACCGCGGACTCGTTCTGCACGACGAACCCCGTGGTTACCGGGCGCTCGTCGAAGATCCGGGCCAGGGTCACGGACATCGCGTCGTAGCCGCCCTCGCAGGGCCGGTGCAGCACACGCACCCCGAGCTCGCGGGAGCGGGAGCGCACGCCGTCCAGGGTGCGCTCCGCGAAGCCCGTGTGCCGCTCGTACACCGCGGGGGCTTCGCCGACGACAGCGATGTCACGGTGGCCGAACGTGGCCAGGTGTTCGACGCACAGAGCACCGGTCGCGGTGAAGTCGAGGTCGACGCAGGTGAGACCGGACGTGTCGGCGGGCAGCCCGATGAGCACGGACGGCTGGTCGGTGCTGCGCAGCAACGGCAGCCGCTCGTCGTGGAGTTCGACGTCCATCATGATCATTGCCTCGGCGAGCCCGCTGCCGGTGACGCGTCGGACTGCCTCGGGTCCTTCCTCGCCGGTGAGCAGCAGCACGTCGTATCCGTGCGCGCGGGCCGTGGTCGCCACCGCGATGGCGATCTGCATCATCACGGGCATATACATGTCGGTGCGCAGCGGAATCATCAGTGCGATGATGTTCGACCGGCTGCTGGCCAGGGCCCGGGCCCCTGCGTTGGGATGGTAGCCGAGCTCCGCGATGCTCCGCTCGACGCGCTGTCGGGTGTCCGCGGAGATGGACCGCTTGCCGCTGAGGACATAGCTCACCGTGCTGGCCGAGACTCCGGCGTGCTGGGCAACCTCGGCGAGGGTGACCATCCAGCTCTCTCCAAGCGTGATGTGAAGCGCTTCGACTCTGCTTCGACGTGTGTTCTTCGAAGGGACTTCGCGAAGGCCCTGCTGCGGATAATAAGGGTTGAGGGTGATCCGACAGTAGCCTCACGGCGCGGGGGTGTCCATAGCTCGTTGAAGCGCTTCAACAAGAGTCGTCGACGGGGTAACACCAGGGCCTCGGGTCGCCGGTTCGCCGCAACGCGGGCACTGACAGGAGGGGGCCGGTGGGACACCGGGCGACACGCGCGTCAACCTTCCGGCGCGCGCGGCCCGGCTCGAAGCGGGCTGCAGGTGATCCGCCACGGACTGGCCGACCTGTCCCTGCGCCCGCCGGCCCGAGCGCTGGGCACCAGCGACCGCACGCGTCTGGTCGCGGAGGCCCTTGCCCTCGATAAGCGGCCGCCCGTCCGTGGGGCTCGAAACCTCATCGAAAGGGCCCGGCGGCCGCCCTGGCGTACGAGCCGCTGCGAACAGCGCGCGGCAGACTGATGTGCCGTACGTGATGGGCGCAGGCGCCATCAATGGTGAGCCGATTCTCCCTGGACTCTCCCCAGGCTCCGCCGGCAGCCCCAACGGCCGCTGCTCAGGAGCTCGTTGGGGTCAGAGCGAGGAGAACACCAGGATCTCTTCTCCCGAGGGATTCCCCAGAGATTCCCCAGGGATTCCCCAGAGCCCGTCACGGCTCTGATTTCGAAAGACGGGAGAGTGGACAGCGCAAGCCGCTTGAGTAGAGGGCGGCTGAAGCTAACTTGACTCTGTCGGGGATCTTGGAGCCGCCGAGGTCAGCTGCCCAGGGTTCGCCAGGACTTCGGCCGGGATATTTCGCGCTGGTCGAGGTAGTTCTGGAAGGCAGTCGGTCGGCGGGGCGTGGGGGCTTCCTCGGTTGGTGGCAGTCCGCTGAGGCGCTCGATGTTGACGGCGATGGCCGTCAGGACGTGCTGGATGTGGGCCTTTCCCTGTCCTCGGTAGCGGCAGCGTCGCCTGCCGTATCCGTGGGCGAACTCGTTAGTTAGCCAGACCGGCGATCGTGACGACCATTGAGGGTGTTCCCAGCGGCTGTGCTTGGCGGTGGAGCCGTTCGGACACTATGGCCCTTCATGTCGGCGCCCAGTAGCCCCGCAACTGACGGCGCGTCGCCATCAGCTGTGGCGGAGTGGGTGCAAGTCGCGCGCTGCCGCTTGGGCGGCTAACAAATCCGAAATGCCCGAGGAAACATCAATGGCTCGTCCACCTGCGCTCAAGCTCGCCGAGGTTCTAGCGGAAATCCGGATGAGCCCATCGGCCTTCTACCGCCTACGCGCTCGCGGTCAGGCACCCCGAATGATCAAGCTGCCCAATGGTGAATTGCGCTGTCGCCGCGCCGACCTGGATGCGTGGTGGGAGGCGTGTGAAAGGGATACGCCTGTATGGCGATGAGTTACAAGGTCCGGTTCTGGGAGATCCGCGAGCGGCCGGATCGGCGCAAGGGATTTGAGGTCCGTTGGACGGTTAGTGGACGTGAGAAGTCCGAGTCCTTTCTCACCAAAGGGCTCACGGAGAGTCGGCGCGCCAAGCTGATGACCGCTGCCCGTGACGGCGAACCTTTCGACACCCAGTCAGGTCTGCCGGCCTCCGAAATCCGGGCCTTGAAGCAGCGGACCACTTGGTACGTTCGGCCCGGGAGTACATCGAGCAACGGTGGGACCGAACCCCAGGAAATACGCGCCGCACCCTTGCAGACGCCTTGGCGACTATCACTCCGGCCTTCGTTGAGCCAGGGGCCGCGTACCGGGCGCCTCGCGTACTGAGACGCGCGCTGTACTCGTGGGCCTTCAACAAGAATGCCTGGAACGCGGATGCCCGGGAGGAGTGGCAGGCCGCATTGGACTGGCTGCAGCGCCACTCGCGCCTGAAGCGGCGAGCAGCCAAGGCGACGCGACCGGTTCCTATCCCACCAGTGCTCGTCCGCATGTTGCGCGAGCACATACGAACCTTTGGAGTGGCACCCGACGGACGTCTCTTCCGCAACGCAGCGGGGAACTACATCGATGCCTCGGCGTGCGGCATTACCTGAGGGCGAGCGCGTGAGGCCGCTCTCGCCCTCGACGAGCACGCCCTTGAGCTGGCGAAGCGCCCCTACGACCTGCGCCACGCCGGCATCTCGTTCTGGTTGGCCTCCGAAGTCGACCCCGCCGAGTGCGCGCGCCGAGCCGGACAAAGCATCCAGGTCCCCTTCCGCTACTACGCCAAGTTCCTGGCCGAAGCGCGGAATCATGCGAACCGGCTGATCGAGGAGTCCATGCAGCGTTGGGAGGCGCCGATGGGCGACACGGAGGGCGACTTAGCGGGACCTTGGCCCGGAAATGCCCCGGAACTGCTGGTCAGAGCTGGGATACCAGTGGGTGATATCGGGAGTAAGGGCGCATCTCGACTTACCGCTTAGCCGTGCGCTGCGAAGGGCGCCTGACGGGCATCTTGCCTGGTCAGGCGCCCTTCTTCTGCGCCTAGAAGAAGCCCAGCTTCTTCGGCGAGTACGACACCAGCAGATTCTTCGTCTGCTGGTAGTGGTCCAGCATCATCTTGTGCGTCTCACGGCCGATACCGGACTGCTTGTAGCCGCCGAAGGCGGCGTGCGCCGGGTAGGCGTGGTAGCAGTTCGTCCAGACCCGGCCCGCCTGGATCGCGCGGCCGGCGCGGTACGCCTGGTTGATGTCGCGGGTCCATACGCCGGCGCCGAGCCCGTAGAGGGTGTCGTTCGCCGTCTTGATGGCGTCGTCGAAGTCGGCGAAGGACGTGACCGCCACGACCGGGCCGAAGATCTCCTCCTGGAAGATGCGCATGCGGTTGTCGCCCTCGAAGATCGTGGGCTGGACGTAGTAGCCACCCGCCAGTTCGCCGTCGTACTCGATCCGCTGACCGCCCGTCAGGATCTTGGCGCCCTCCTGCTGGCCGATGTCCAGATACGAAAGGATCTTCTGGAGCTGGTCGTTGGAGGCCTGGGCGCCGATCATCGTGTCGGTGTCCAGCGGGTGGCCCGGCACGATGGCCTCGGTACGGGCGATGCCCGCGTCCAGGAACTCGCTGTAGTGGCCGCGCTGGATCAGGGCCCGCGACGGGCAGGTGCACACCTCGCCCTGGTTCAGGGCGAACATGGTGAAGCCCTCGAGCGCCTTGTCGCGCAGTTCGTCGTCGGCCGACCAGATGTCGTCGAAGAAGATGTTCGGCGACTTGCCGCCCAGCTCCAGTGTGACGGGCTTGATGTTCTCCGAGGCGTACTGCATGATCAGCCGCCCCGTCGTGGTCTCACCGGTGAACGCGACCTTGGCCACCCGGGGACTGGACGCGAGTGGCTTGCCCGCCTCCACGCCGAAGCCGTCGACGATGTTCACGACGCCCGGCGGCAGCAGATCGGCGACGAGGCTCATCCAGAAGTGGATGGACGCCGGCGTCTGTTCGGCGGGCTTCAGGACCACCGCGTTGCCTGCGGCCAGCGCCGGGGCGAGCTTCCAGACCGCCATCAGGATCGGGAAGTTCCACGGGATGATCTGCGCCACGACGCCGAGCGGCTCATGGAAGTGGTACGCGACCGTGTTGTCGTCGAGTTCGCTGAGCGAGCCCTCCTGGGCGCGCAGCACTCCCGCGAAGTAGCGGAAGTGGTCGATGGCCAGCGGGATGTCGGCAGCGAGTGTCTCCCGTACCGGCTTGCCGTTCTCCCAGCTCTCCGCGACCGCGAGTTCCTCCAGATGCGACTCCATCCGGTCGGCGATCCGCAGCAGGATGTTCGCGCGGGCGTCGGGAGCGGTACGGCCCCAGGCGGGCGCGGCCGCGTGCGCCGCGTCCAGGGCGCGTTCGACGTCCTCGGCGGTGCCGCGGGCGATGTCGGTGAACGGCTGCCCGTTGACCGGGCTCGGGTTCTCGAAGTACTGGCCGCGGGCCGGCGGGACGTACTCGCCGCCGATCCAGTGGTCGTAACGGGACGCGTACGTGACGAGTGCGCCCTCCGTGCCAGGCGCGGCGTAACGAGTCATCTCGGAGGCCTCCCGGAGTTGCCGCCGTCCGCCGTTGGACGGCGTTCCGGCGCCGAACCTAGGGAGTCGTACGTTGCAACCGCGTTGCGGCGCCCGGGAGGCCTACGCGAACGCCGGGGACTCCGGTCAGCTGCCCTCGGGGCCGTCGCCCGCCACGGGTACGGGTGGTGCCTTCGGCTTGTCCGCGGACGGTGCGGGGGATGCCGCTTCCTTCGGGGTGCACGTGACCTTGTCGCGCGGTGTGTAGTGGGTCTTGAAGTTCTCCCGGCCGACCTCTCGGCCGCCTTGGACGAAGATCCGGTCCACGGCGACGTCGAACCCTTCGAGCGGGGTCTGGACCTCGCACTCGGGGCCGGTGCCGGTGCGCGTGCCCGGCGCCTTGATGTGGGTCCGCGGCCCCTTCGTCGCGCGTATCTCGTCGTACTTCTTCGTACCGAGGAAGCTGATGGTCACCGAGGTGTCGGTGGACTCGGCGCGGACGTACAGCGCGTGGCCGGAGTCGTTCAGCCAGCGCAGATCGAGGGTGCCCCAGGCCACCGTGGCTTCGCGGCCCTCGGGATAGCGCTCGATGTAGAACGAGTGTGCGCCGTACTCCACCGGCTTGACGCCGGCGAAGAACAGGGCGTTGAACATGGTGGTGGCGACGGCGGAGACGCCCCCGCCGGGCGACTTCACATACTGACCGTCGTTGATCATGATGCCGTCGACGAAGCCGTTCTCCTTGGTGCGCTCACCGACGGTCCGGTTGAAGCTCCACTCATGGCCGGGGAGCACGACCGAGCCGTTGATGCGTTCGACGGCGCGGGAGATGTTGGTGATGCGGTAGGGGGCCGCCGGGAACTGGACGGTGAAGGAGGAGACCTTCTCCTTGATGCCGAGCTGCTGTACCGAGGCGCTCGAGAACTCGGGCTGGACGGCCTTGGCGGGAATCTCACCGGTACGGGCCGTGCCCGTGCGGGTCAGCAGGGGCAGCACCGCCTGGCCGAGCGCCTGCTCGGTCACCTCGTGGCCGACACGGCTGTCGCGGGTCACCACCACCCGGTCGCCGTCGAGCCCGAGCTCGGCGATCCGGGGTCCCTGCGCGGCCTGGCGCACCGGGCCCGAGACCTCGGGGTCGGCGAGCAGACTCTTGGAGTCGAGGGCCGGCGTGAGGCGGTTGTCGGCCCCCGGCTTCATGGTCAGATGCCGGCCCAGCGTGGACGGGTCGACGGTGATGGACTTCCCGGCGAGGGTGAGCGTGATAGGCCCGGACATCGCGGGCTGCGCGAACTCCGTCATGGCCCGCTCGGTCTCCCGGGGCCCTATCCGCGGCGGTGTCCGCTTCACGGGCATGACGATCGGCCGGGCGCTCGCCGCGCGCACATAACCGTCCCGGAGGGTGTCCAGGGCCCGGTCCGTGATCAGGGAGGTGCCGGTGACCGGGGCGACGGCCATCGCCCGGCCCTCCTCGAACGCTATCGCTCCGTCGCGGACGTCACGCTTCGCGGTCGTACGGATTCGGTCGATCGCGGCCCGGCTCTTGCGCTCGTCCACGCGTATCACCGGCTCGACGTCCTCGTGCTGCGAGGTGAAGAGCCTGCCGATCACCGTGCCGGGGTCGAGCGAGGTGCTCGCGGCACGCTCGGCGGTCGCGGCCGTGTCCAGGGACAGGCCGAGGGTGCCGGGAGCCGCCTTCTCGACCCGGTCGCCGATCTTCAACGTGAGCGGTGCCGCGAAGGACGGACCGAGCTGCAGGTCCAGGACCTGCTGGGCCTCCGACCTGCTCATCCCGCCGATGTCGACCCCCCGCACCTGCGTGCCCCCGGCGATGTCCCCCGTCGTCAGCCCGGCGGTGTAGAGACCGCCGAAGGCCAGGACGACCGCCCCGCCGGCGGCGGGCAGAACGTACCGCCGGTTGCGTGCTGCGCGGGATACGCGTGCCATGAGACTCCCTAGGCGTCGACAGGCCGCGACGACGCCCGCAGGGGCCGCCGGAGCAGCCCGGTGAACGTACTTCGCCCAACACAATCCACTAAATCGGGCGAAAAGTGACCCAAATGTGACTGTTTTCACGAAGGGGGAATCAGGTCGGCAGAGGGTGCTTTTGGGGTGAAGGGAGTCGCTCCGGGTGGTGCGGGTGGTGTGCATGGTGCGGGCGGGGCTGGGTGGTGCGGGCCGTGCGGGTGGCGGCCTCAGGCCACGGGCGCTGCCGGTCCGTCGAAGCGGGAGGCGTCGCCTCCCTGGACGGCGTCGAGGACACCGGCGCTCGCCTCGTGCGGCACGCCGAGCGCGACGGCGCTGACCCCCGAGAGGCGGTCGTACTGCTCGGCGGTGAGGTGGACGTCCAGGGCGCCGAGGTAGTCGTCGAGCTGGGCCGGGTTCCGGGGGCCGATGATCGGTACGAAGGACGTCGTCGCGCGCGCGGCTCGTTCGTTGATCCAGGCGACCGAGACCTGGGCGGGGGAGGCGCCGGTCTCCTCGGCGACGGCGAGGACGGTGTCGACGACCGCGGTCTTCTGCTCGCTGGACTCGGTGTGCACGAGCTTCTTCAGGTCGCTGAGCCGGCCCTCTGTGCCCCGGCGGTACTTGCCGGTCAGCAGCCCGCCGCCGAGCGGGGACCACAGGGCGGCCCCCAGCCCGAGACTCTCGGCCATGGGAAGCAGCTCGCGGTCGGGGGTCCGCTCGACCAGGCTGTACTCGATCTGGATGCCGGCGACGGGGGCCCAGTTCTTCAGGTCGGCGAGGGTCGCGGCGCGGGAGACGCGCCAGGCGGGGAAGTTGGACAGGGCCGCGTGCTGGATCTTGCCCTGGCTCACCAGGTCGTCGATGCCGCGCAGGATCTCCTCCATCGGCGTCAGGTCGTCGGGGAAGTGGACCCAGAGCAGGTCGATGTAGTCCGTGGCCAGGCGCTTCAGGCTCGCCTCCACCGAGAGCCGCATGGTCTTGCGGCTGTTCCCGGTCCTGGTGATGCCGGGATTCGCCGTGGCGCCGTTGGAGTACTTGGTCGCCAGCACGAAGGCGTCGCGATCGGCGGCGAGGAACTGCCCCAGCAGTTTCTCGGATTCGCCGAACTGGTAGTTGTCGGCGGTGTCGATGAAGTTCCCGCCGGCCTCGGCGAATCCGTCGAAGATCTTGCGGGCCTCGTCGGGTTCGGCCCCGGCGCCCCAGCCGGTGCCGAAGTTGCCGGTGCCGAGTGCGTACTGCGAGACGCGAAGTCCCGTGCGGCGTCCGAAGGTCGTATAGCGCATGAAGCTCTCCTGGGTCCTGGGTTCGTCCGAAGGTGGTGGGCGGCCGGGTGTGCCTCCGGGCGGCGGTCTGCCGCCGGGTCTTCCCGTGGTGCGGGGGAGCGGCGCAGGTCCCGGCCGGATGTGCTTCCTCGGCCGGGGTGCGGTCGTGCGTGCGGCGCGGCCGTGTCGCGAGAAGGGCGAAGGAAAACGATCGGTGTACTTATGTGTCCACGCTAGCACCGGCCCTGCGCTATGTAAAACGATCGGTATCCTTGAGGTATGAGCGAGCCTTCTCCCACCGGTCGGCGGCGCGGCAGAGGCGCCAGGGATCGGATCCTGGCGGCGGCGACCGAGCTGTTCACGGCCCAGGGCATCAACGCGACCGGCATGGAGCAGCTGACGTCCGTCGCCGGCGTGTCCAAGCGCACCCTGTACACGCACTTCGACGGCAAGGACGCACTCGTCCACGCCTATCTGCGGCAGCTGGAGGACGGGCTGCTGCCCGCCGCCGAAGCCGGGGACGACCCGCGCGCACAGCTCCTCGCCGTCTTCGACGGCGAGCCGCCGGTTTCCGACGGCCCGCTACGCGGCTGCCCCTTCCTCAACGCCGCCGTCGAGGTACCCGACCCCGAGCACCCCGTCCACCGGCTCGCGGCCGCCTACAAGACCGAATTCGCCCGCCGCCTCGCGGTGATCGCGCGCCGGGCCGGAGCCCGCGATCCCGAGACCCTCGGCGAGCAACTGGCCCTGCTCTACGACGGCGCCGTGGCCCGCGCCACCGCGCTCAACAGCCTCAGCCCCGGAGCGCCCGCGCGTGACGCGGCCGCGCTGCTGATCGACGCGGCCGTCGCCGCCCCGGTGCACGAGAAGCCATGCCGGCACGAGACATCGAACCAACACGAGACATTGCACCAAGTCGACACATCGCACCAACACGAGGCGCCGCACTGAACGGCGGCAGGCCGGAGGGCCCATCGGATCGCGGACCGGGGCGTGCTCCGGCCCGGACCCGGCGGGCGGGCCTGAGTACCGCGCCGTATGGCACTGTCGCCCGCCGCGAGGCGGGACCGTAGGCCGTCCCCCGGGCGCTCCGGCTACAGCGCCGTACGACGCCGGGGTGGCATCGCGGCCGCGTACTCCGCGTCCAGCGCCCGTGCCCGCGCTTCCGCCGCCGGTCGTCGGCCCTCAGGGAGTGCGGAGGCGAGGGCCTGCCACACCGGAAGGTCGTCCTCGCCCCACGGGCTGTACGCCCATTCCGCGAGCAGCCCCGGGTCCGCGCGGGAGATCAGTGCCGTACGCAGTTGGTCCGCCAGCCGCTCCCGCAGCCGCAGCACACCGGGTGCCTGGGACGCCGGCAGCAGTGGGCCCGCGTACCCGCCGAGCGCCGCCGCGACCGCGCCCGAGGCGACCCGGCGGGCCACCGCGTCGAAGTCGGCGTCGACCGGCACCGCCAGCCGGTACGGACGGGACCGCAGCAGCGCGGACCCCAACAGCCCCCGCAGCCGGGACAGTTCCGCCCGCAGCGTGACCGGGGTGATGTGCTCGTCCTCGTACAGCTCGAGCAACAGCTCTTCCCCGCTCAGCCCCTCCGGATGACGGGCCAGCACCACGACGATCTCGCTGTGCCGGCGGCTGAGGCGCACCGTGCGGCCCTCCGCCATCAGCAGCGCCTCGTCCCGGCCCAGCGCCGTCAACCGCACCGTGTCGCCCGGCGGCCGCGGCGCCAACAGCGCCAGCTGCGACTCGGCGGCCCGCGCCACCGCTCCCACGAACGCCAGACTGTGCGGATGGGCCAGCCGGTCACCACCAGTGATGTCCACCGCGCCCAGCAGCCGACCGCTGTGCGGATCGTGGACCGGAGCCGCCGCGCAGGTCCACTCCTGCACCGGCCGCCGGAAATGCTCGGCCGCGAACACCTGCACAGGCCGGTCCACGGCGATCGCCGTGCCCGGCGCGTTCGTTCCGGCCACCGACTCGGCCCAGCGCGCACCCTCCACGAAGTTCATCCGCCCCGCCCGCCGCCGCGTCTGCGGATGGCCCTCCACCCAGAGCAGCCGCGCCTGCGCGTCGCACACGGCGACGAGATGCTCGCCGTCCACGGCGTAGACACCCATGAGTTCACGGATCACCGGCATCACCCGCGACAACGGATGTCCGTCGCGGTAGACCGCGAGCTCGTCGTCACCGAGCTCCACACTCGCCCGGCCCTCGGGCGCGACACTGGCCCGTGCGCAGCGCCGCCAGGACTCGGCCACCACCGGCCGGACGGCCGACTCCACCCGGCCCGCCGTCGCGAACTGCTCGTACGCCCTGCGCAGCACACCACCGCGCCGCAGCGCGTCGCCCCCGGCTTCCAGCGCCACCCATGGGTCCGTCAACTCGGCCTCCCGGTCGCCGGTTTGCGTACGGGCCCATCGTCGTGCGGGCCGCGGTCCGCGACAAGGGTCACGCAACGACCACCGAACGTCACTTCCCGGCAGGGCGGACACCCGGGGCGTCGTCACGCCTCCGGCAGCAGGCCCGCCAGAGCCGAGGCCGGGTCCGGGGCGGGTGGGCCCGCGGGCGTCCAGGGGCCCCGCGAGGACCTGGTGAAGGGCCACCAGCGACCGTCCGCGCCGACGCGGAGCTGCGCCTGCGCGCCGGGCACCGTCCACCGCCCGGCCCCCGCGGCCCGCAGTCGCGGGCGTCCGCCCTCGTCACGGTCCTGCGCGAGCTGCGCCTCGGCCCGTGCGAGGACCTCGTCGGGGACGGGATCGTCCGCCAGGACGGCCAGGCCCGCGGCCCCGCCGAACCGCCAGGCACGCACCGCGAGTTCGAGGCCGGAGCGCTCCCGGCCCGAACCCGCCGCGAGCCGCGCCGCCACCTCCGCCGGAAGTGCGCTCCGGGCCGTCGCGGCCAGCCGTACCGTGTCCTGGCCCGCCGTCAGCACCGGGTCCCCGGGCAGTTCTCCGAGCGGCTGTCCGCCGACCGCGCCCAGCGCCTCCGCCAGCATCCGGTGCGCCCGCACCGCCGCGTCCGCGGCGAGGAACTCCAGGGCGTCGCCGTCGATCCCCTGCGGCGGCGCCGTCTCCGTGTCCAGCGACGGAGGCAGTCCGGGCTCCGCGGGCAGCCGCGGTACCGCCGGCAGCGGCGGCAGGATGCCCGCCGCGGCGAACGCCTCGTCCGCCCGAACTCCCTCGGGCACCCCCTTGGGCGCTGCCGCGGACGGCTCCGCCCGCGCCGCACTGCGCACCTGCAGGGCGTCGAGCAGCCGCCGCTCCCCGCGCCCCCGCAACAGCAGCAGCACGAACGGGTCCTGGTCCAGCAGCCGGGCGACCTGGTAGCAGAGGGCGGCCGTGTGGGGGCACAGATCCCAGGCCTCGCACGTGCACTCGGGCTCCAGATCGCCGATGCCCGGCAGCAGTTCGACCCCTGCGTCCGCCGCGTCCTCCACCAGATGCGGCGGCATCTCCCGGTCCAGGAGCGCCGCGATGTGCCCGGCCCGGTCCACCGCCATGTCCAGGAAACGGTGCCACTCGTCGCCGGTCAGCTCCTGCAGCAGCACGTCACTGCGGTACGCGGTGCCGTCCCGGTCCCTGACCACGGCCGTGATCCGCCCCGGCCGGACGGACACGGCACCCACCGCACCGTCCCGGGCCTGCCTGCGCCCCTTCTTCAGCTGCTCCGACTCCAGCGCCGTGTCCTCCAGCGCCTTGAGCCATGCCCGCCCCCACCACGTCTGCGCGAAGCCTCGCCCCCGCGCCGGAGGGAGCGCCGCGAACGTCCGCTCGTCCTCGTACCCGCCGTACCCGCCGCTCGATCCGTTGATCACTCCGTCGTTCGTCATCGCGCGCCCCCTCGCAGCTCCACCAGATCAGCGAGCTCGGCATCGGTCAGCTCGGTCAGCGCCGCCTCGCCGGAGCCGAGCACCGAGTCCGCGAGTTCCTGCTTGCGCTCCAGCATCGCCGCGACGCGGTCCTCGATCGTCCCCTCGGCGATGAGCCGGTGGACCTGGACCGGCTGCGTCTGGCCGATGCGGTACGCCCGGTCCGTGGCCTGCGCCTCGACGGCCGGGTTCCACCAGCGGTCGTAGTGCACGACGTGACCCGCCCGGGTGAGGTTGAGCCCGGTGCCCGCGGCCTTCAACGACAGGAGGAACACGGGCACGTCACCTTCCTGGAAGCGATGCACCATCGCCTCCCGCTCGGCCACCGGCGTGCCGCCGTGCAGGAACTGCGTCCGCACGCCACGCGCCGCGAGATGCCGCTCCAGCAGCCGCGCCATCTGTACGTACTGCGTGAAGACGAGGACGCTCGCGCCCTCCGCCAGGATCGTGTCGAGCAGCTCGTCGAGCAGCTCCAGCTTCCCGGACCGGTCCGCGATCCGGGGCCGCTCCTCCTTCAGGTACTGCGCCGGGTGGTTGCAGATCTGCTTCAGCGCGGTCAGCAGCTTCACCACCAGCCCGCGCCGCTCCATACCGCCGGACGCCGAGATCGCCGCGAGGGTCTCCCGGACGACCGCCTCGTACAGGCCCGCCTGCTCCGCGGTGAGCGACACGGCCCGGTCGGTCTCGGTCTTGGGCGGCAGTTCGGGCGCGATGCCCGGGTCGGACTTGCGGCGGCGCAGCAGGAAGGGCCGCACCAGCGAGGCCAGCCGCTCCGCGGCCGCCGTGTCGCCGCCCTCGACGGCCTGCGCGTGGCGTGTCCGGAAGGTCCCCAGGCGGCCGAGGAGCCCCGGCGTGGTCCAGTCGAGGATCGCCCACAACTCGGACAGGTTGTTCTCGACGGGCGTGCCGGTGAGAGCGACCCGCGCCTTCGCGCCGATGGTGCGCAGCTGCTTCGCCGTCGTCGCGTACGGGTTCTTGACGTGCTGTGCCTCGTCGGCGACGACCAGGCCCCAGTCGACCCCGGCGAGTTTCGCCGCGTCGAGCCGCATCGTTCCGTATGTCGTGAGGACGAACTCGCCGTCCGCGAGGGACTGAAGGCTCCGCGCCGTCCCGTGGAAGCGGCGCACCGGCGTGCCGGGGGCGAACTTCTCGATCTCCCGCTGCCAGTTGCCCATCAGGGAGGTCGGGCACACGACGAGGGTCGGTCCCGCGGCGGAGCTGTCGGTCTGCCGGTGCAGATGCAGGGCGATGAGCGTGATGGTCTTGCCCAGCCCCATGTCGTCGGCGAGGCAGCCGCCGAGGCCCAGGGACGTCATCCTGTGCAGCCAGTTGAGCCCGCGCAGCTGGTAGTCGCGCAGGGTCGCGGCGAGCGCGGTGGGCTGGGCGATCTCCTGCCGGCCTCCCTCGGGTTCGGACAACTGCTCGCGCAGCCGCTCCAGCCAGCCCGATGCCTGGACCTCGATGCGACGTCCGCCGACCTCGGTCGAGCCGGTGAGTACGGCGCCGAGCGCGTCGACGGGCGAGACCTTGTGGTCCTGGCGTTCCCGGGCCAGGCGAGCCTCGGCGGGGTCGATGAGCACCCACTGGTCGAGCAGCCGCACGAGGGGCCTGCCGGCTTCGGCCAGCCGGTCCAGGTCGGCGCGGGTCAGCCGCTGATCACCCAGCGCGAACGACCAGTTGAACGTGAGCAGTGCGTCGGCGGACAGGAACGACGGCATCCCGGAGCCCATCGGGTCCGTGCCGGAGCCTTCCGTCCTCTCCGGCGGTCCGATGTCCTCCGGGGGGCCGATCACCGCCCGGGCGGTGAGTGTGCGGGCCAGTTCCCTGGGCCAGTGGATGTGCACACCGGTCGCGGCGAGTGCCTGCGAGGCGTCGCCGAGCAGTTCGGTGACGTCCTCGTCGGCGAGTTCGATGGCGTCGGGCACGGCCGCGGACAGCAGCGGGGTGAGGGGCGCCCAGGCGCGTGCGGCCCGGCGCAGCGCGAGCAGCGCGTCCATCCGGGCGCGCGGCCCGAAGGCGGCGTCATGGCCGCCGGCCCACACGGCCGCGGCGTCGGCGACCAGAGCGGGATCGCTGACGCTGTGGAGCTGCAGCACGGCTCGGAAGGACGGACCTGCTGGACCCGCCGGTCCTTCGGGAGCCGCCGGGTCGGCGATGCCCGTGAGGCCGGTGAGGCCGGGCACCTCGACGCGCAACGACAGACGTACGCCGGCGTCATGGCCCGCCGCCACATCCTGCGCCCAGGCCCGCGCCTGGGGCAGCCGCCGGGGCTCGTCCGCCGCGAACGCGTCGGAGCCGGCCGCGAGCGGCGACGCGGGCGTCCGCGGCAGCCCGTCGGCGACCGCGTCGAGAAAGTCCCGCAGCAGCCGCTCGGGCTCGGGCAACAGCACCGGCGCGGCGCCCGCGTCCAGCGGCACGGCGTGCGCGGTCGGCGGCATGGAGGCGGCGAGGGTACGGACCAGATCCAGGTCCTCGGCGGTCAGCGGCCCGGCCCGCCAGGCGTCGTGGTCGCTCGCGGTGAGACCGGGCAGCAGCAGCCCGCGCGCGGCCAGTTGGAGGGCGAGCACGGTCGCGGCGCCCCAGAACGCGGCGGCGACGGAGGCCTCGGGCGACACCCGCGCGCGGATGAGGACCGGCAGCGCGTCCCGTACGGGCATCACCCGGGCCGGTACCGCGTACGTACGGCCGCCGGGGCCGGCCACGGTGAGTTCCGTGGGCGTGCCGGGACCCTCGAAGCGCTCGCCATCGGGGTGCCAGAAGGCGATTCTGCCCGCGCGGGGCGGGTCGGACGGCAGGAAGACGGCGGAGCAGTGGGTGAGTCGTGAGGTCTCGGAGAGCGTTGCCGCGGGAAGCCGGTGCACAGCGATGACGCATTCCTCAAATTTGACTACTGGAGGGCGGAGCGGCCGAGGATACCTCACTCGGACCCTCGGCACTGGTGCCGTGGGCCGAGGTGTCGTCAGCACCACCTCGCCGCCCCTGCAGTCCCCCCGCCGTTTCCGGGGGCTGGCGTCATGGTCGCGAAGGGCCGCGGATTCATACGTTTCTTCAGGTCAGAGCAGTGCAGCAGTCGAGCGCGCCGCCGGCGCGACGGCCAACAGACCGGAGACCGCCATGTCCCAGGCCACCGCCACCGCCTTTGCCGCCGATCCCGCCCCGCCGCCCTGCGGCGGCCGCGCAGCGGCACCCGGGGCATCCGCGGAACCCACCGGGGCCGTGGGAGCCGCCGGGGGTGCGGACTCAGCCGGATCCACCGGATCCACCGGATCCACCGGATCCACCGGGTCGGCATCGTCGGTCGGGTCCGCGGGCAGCGACTTCGCGCCACTCCTGCGGACCGTCAGGGAGCAGGGCCTGCTGGAACGCCGCACCGGCTGGTACGCGCGCGTCATCACGCTCAACCTGCTCGCACTCGCCGCCGTCCTCGCGGGCATCGTGCTCATCGGCCCGTCCTGGTGGGTGCTGCCGCTGGCCGCACCGCTCGCCGTGCTGTCCGCACGTACCGCCTTCGTCGCGCACGACGCGGGCCATGCACAGATCACGTCCGACCGGCGGATCAGCGGAATGCTGCAGCTCGTCCACGGGAACCTGCTGCTCGGGATGAGCCAGGACTGGTGGAACGACAAGCACAACCGACACCACGCCAACCCCAACCACGCCGAGAAGGATCCCGACGTCGCCCCCGACGTCCTGGTGTTCAGCAAGGACCACGCCGAGGGCCGCACCGGCCTCCGCGGCTGGATCACCCGCCATCAAGCGTGGCTCTTCTTCCCGCTGACCACGCTGGAGGCCATCGCCCTCAAGATCGCGGGCTTTCGGCACGTCTTCTCCGTGCAGACGGACGTACGGTCCGCGGGCAGGAGCCGACGGCCCGCCGGCCGGCGCGCCGTCGAGGGCGGACTGCTCATCGCCCATGCCGTCGGCTACCTCGCCCTGCTGCTGGCCGTTCTCACCCCGCTCCAGGCCCTCACCTTCGCGCTCCTCCACCAGATGCTGCTCGGCCTCCACCTAGGCATGGCCTTCGCGCCGAACCACAAAGGCATGGAGATGCCCGGCGAGGACAACAGTGAGCGCTGGGGTCATCTGCAGCGGCAGGTCCTGACCTCGCGGAACATCCGCGGCGGGCTGCTCACGGACTGGTTCCTCGGCGGTCTGAACTACCAGATCGAGCACCATCTCTTCCCGAGCATGCCCCGCCCGCATCTGCGACTGGCCCAGCCCATGGTGCGGGCCCACTGCGCTCGCCTCGGCATGCCCTACACGGAGACCGGGCTGGTCGAGTCCTACCGCCAGGCTCTCGGCCATATGCACGAGGTCGGCGGTGAGCTGCGTACGGGAGCCAGCGGGAGCTGAGGGGAACCGGCGGACGGGCGGGCGCGTTCACACAACAGGGAGTGGCGGCATGGTGCCGCGGAGGAGGGTTCGGATATGTCGACAGGTGCGAAGATCGCCATCGGGGGCGTGGCCGTGGGCCTGCTCCTGATCCCGCTGATCGGATTCTGGATGTCGCTGCTGGTGATCGTCGGAGTGCCCGCAGTGGCGTACTTCGCGCTCGATCCCTCACAGCGCCGCCGGCTCCGCCGGATCAACCGCAAGGAGATCGGTCGCTGAGCGGGAGTCTCCCTCGCCCCTGCCGGACGGGTCCGCCGGAGGTATCCTCCGAAACGATCACCGGCATGGGAGAGGGGAGCTCCGAAGAATGGGCACAGCAGGGCGGATCACCACCGTCAGCAGCAATGGCGAGTACACGTTCACGAAGCCGAACAGGGACAGCATCACGCTGCTCGCCGGGCTCGGAGTGGAGGGCGACATCCACTCCGGGGTAACCGTCAAGCACCGCTCCCGCATCGCGCAGGACCCCACGCAGCCCAACCTGCGTCAGGTCCACCTCATCCATGAAGAGCTCTTCGACGAGGTGCGGGACGCCGGCTTCGAGGTCCGCCCCGGCGACCTCGGGGAGAACATCACGACCAGCGGGATCGATCTGCTCGCCCTTCCCACCGGCACGGTGCTGCGTCTCGGGGACGAGGCGGTCGTCGAGGTCACCGGCCTGCGCAACCCCTGCCTCCAGATCGACAACTTCCAGCAGGGGCTGCTCAAGCAGGTCGTCGGCCGTGACGGCGACGGCAATGTCGTGCGCCGGGCCGGGATCATGTCCGTCGTCAGGACCGGTGGCGTGGTGCGGCCCGGCGACACGATCACGGTCGACCTGCCGGACGGTCCGCACCGTCCCCTCGAGAGGGTCTGACGTCGTCCGACCGACAGGGGCGACGACACCTGAGCAAGCGCCGAGCAGAGCGTCGGGCCCTCACCGCACGTCGGACACTCGGCTCACCGCACGTCGGACCCTCGACTCAGCGCGCAGGAGTTGACCACGTCACCGCCCGCGGGCCTCGGAACCGTCCGGTCCGCGGGCGGTGCCGTGCCGTCCTCCACCCAGTCGGTCAGCGCCGCGAACGCCGAGCGGTAGCAGGGCAGGATCGGCCGCAGCCGGTCCGGATACGTGTCGTACAGGCCGTCGGTGTGCGTGCCCGCCTCGATCGTGTAGTAGCGGTGCAGCGCCGAGCGGCCGCGGCCGTCGATCATCCGCGCGTACACATCCGAGTCCTGACGGATCGGCAGCAGAGTGTCCAGATCGCCGTGCAGCGTGATCAGCGGCTTGCCGATCCTGCCCGTGAGCGCCACCTTGGCCAGCGCCCGCCGCACCGTCGTGGGACGAGACGCGAGGTCGTACTCCGCGTCCGAAGGGCAGACCGCGAAGATCTGCTCCGGTGAGGATCCCGCCGAGGCCCCTGGGCAGTTCCGGTCGTACGCCGGATCGAACTCGGCCCGGAAGATCTTCTGGGTGAGGCCCCAGTAGGCCTTCTCGTGGTACGGCCACAGGAACTGCGAACCGGGCGCGAATCCGGCCGTCAGCAGATCGTCGTCATCGGCCCGGCCCAGTGTGCGGGCCACGGTCACCGGCAGGCTCGTCAGAGGGCTCGGTCCGCGCGCGGTCCACAGGACGCCTTCCCAGTCCACGCCGCCGTCGTACAGCTCCGGGTGGTTCTCCAGCTGCCAGCGGGTGAGATAGCCGCCGTTGGAGATGCCCGTCATGTACGTGCGGGCCGGTGCGTGTCCGTAGCGCTGCCCGGCCACGCGCTTCGCCGCCCGCGTCAGCTCGGTGACGCGCCGGTTCCACTCGGCGACGGCGTCACCGGGTCCGCGGCCGTCCGTGAAGAAGTCGGGCCCGGTATTGCCCTTGTCGGTGGCGGCGTACGCGTACCCCTGCGCCAGCACATGGTCGGAGATGAGCGCGTCGGTGGAGTACTGCCGCCGGGTGCCGGGGGCGCCCGTGACGACGAGTCCGCCGTTCCACCGGTCGGGGAGCCGGATGACGAACTGGGCGTCATGCCGCCAGTCGTGGGTGGCGTTGAGACGCGAGTCGTCGGGGAAGTAGCCGTCGATCTGGATGCCCGGCACCCCGGAGGGGTTCCGGGTGCCCGCAGCCGCCAGACCGGCCTGGTCCGCCGTGTCGGTGTACGAGGTCCCGGCAAGCGCCGCCGTGGTGAGATCTCCGAGACAGGCCGCCTGCTGACGCGCCGCACCGGGAACGTCGAGACGGTCCTGGCGGGCGCAGTGGGCGGTTGCCGCCTCCGCGTCCGCCGGGCGGGCGTCGGCGAGCGACGCCGTCGTGGACGTCGTGGCGAGCGCGAGGAGCAGCGCGGCGAGGGCCGGTGCTCTCCGGGTCGGGCGGAACAGACGCATGGCGGCGGCCTCCGAGTCAACGGCGAAGAGGTGGGTGCGCCGCCCCAGGGTGCTGTGGCCCCCTCCTTACGGCCATAGGGTCGGCCCACACCTAGCGATGGCCGCTCATGTGGGGGCTCATTCAGGGCCATCAGAAGCCGCCCAGGAACTACTCAGAACTGCTCAGGAACTACAGGAGCGGCTCAGCCGTGCTCGCCGACTCGGTGCCGCGCGCCGCGCTCGGCCGGTCGGTGTGACCAGGCCCGGGCAGGTCCTCAGGAAGGACGCACGGCCATCTTGTCCAGTGCCTCCAGCAGACCCGGCAGTTCGGGTCCGCGTCCCACCGGCAGCACCTCGCCGGGCTCCTCGTCCAGCAGCACGAACGCGATGTCGTCGGTCCTGGCCACCAGTGACCAGCCCGGCCCGTCCGCGCGCAGCATCCGGGCACCGTCCGGGGCGAAACTGGAGCGGACCCGTCCGAGCGGCGGGGCGTCGTCCACGTAGCTGTGGAGCTCCTTGAGTACCCGTCGCACCCCTTCGTGCGGTGTCGCGCGCTCCTCCTCCGGCGCGTCGGGCTGGACGAACGTCATCTGATCCGCCACCTGTTCGCGCCACACCGCCCATTGCAGCGCGACCTCGTCCGCACCCAGACGGCGCTGGGCGGGACCCCAGGCGTTCGTGTCGGGCGGGGTGAGCGGTGGTCCGCCCCCGTCCTCCTCGTCCGGGTCGTGGGGCGCGGGCACACCGGGCGCGACGGTCGCCACGGCCAGCGGCCAGCCGGGCAGACCTGCGACGACCGAGCGGTCGCTGGGCGACAGGTCGTACTCCATCCCGCAGTCCCACGACGCGATCGCGACGGCCACCAGGGACACGTCGTCGATCACGACCGTCCACCGGGCGCCGTCGCCGTCCTGGCCGAGGACCAGCCCGTACCCGTCGGCGTACGGCTCGAGCCCCAGCGACGCGCACGCCGCCGGGTAGTCGTCGCCGAGCACGCTGGGGAACTGCGAGGGTGTCAGCAGCAGCGCGGTCAGCACAAAGAGCTCGTCGTCGTCCGCCGCCTGGTCCGTCCCGGCCACGGCATCCTCCCCATGCGATCGTTCGTCGGCGCACCTTAACCAGTGGGTAACCCCGACGTCGAGAGTTCGCGGCAGGAATCCGGCGCGAGCTGATCCGCGACCGGCGGTAACCCGCCGGGTCGTGCCGTCAGGCGGCGGGCAGTCCGAGGAGACTGCGGGCCACGGACTGCGGGGACTCGTCCCGCTCGCGGGCGAGGGCGATGACCGCCCGGCAGGCCAGTTCGTTCACCCCGAAGGACAGCGCCTCGGGGGAGACCCAGCTCGAAGCCTCGTCGATGCCCCGCTGGTTGTCCTCCGCGCAGGCGGACACATAGGTCGCCGCGGCCTCGAAGAGGTTGTGCTGCCGCGGCCGCTCGGCCGCGGGCCGTGCCGCGCTCGTCGCCCCGCCCTCGTGGGGCGTGCGGACCTTGCGGAGTCTGCGCTTCACCCTGTCGAACACCCATGGCCCCTTCCCTCGTACACCGTCACTCTTCCGGTGTACCCCGCCGGGGTGGCAAGTCCTCCTGCAAACGGCTCCTGAGCCATGTCAGTTCTGCCTTGCTGGTGGCCCGGGCGATGGTGAGGATCCCCCGGCGGTACGGGTCGTCGAGCTCCTCGGCCCGCAGCGGCCTGTCGCCTTCGTAGAAGAAGCTGGCCGGCTGCTCGAGGAACTCCAGGCGCCGCCGGAGCACGGCAGCCCGCGCCGGTGCGTCCGGGAGGTGTCGGAGGAACGCCAGCACCGTGAACCAGCGATTCTCGTCGGTGATGTCCTGCTGTGCGGGTTCGGCCAGCCGCTGCAGCAGATCCTGGCGTCCCGCGTCGGTGAGGCTGAGGACATGACGGGGTGCGGCGGCCCGTCCCGGCTGGCTCTCGCGGACCAGCAGCCCGGCCTTCTCCAGGCGCTTGATGGCGGGGTACAGCGTGCTCTCGGCCACGGGGCGCACATGCCCGGTGAGCGCGGTGATGCGCTTGCGCAGCTCGTAGCCGTGCAGCGGGGCGTCGTACAGGAATCCGAGGATGGCGAGCTCCAGCATGCCCGCATTCTGCCGCATGTTCGGTCGGGGTACATCGTTGACGTAGTACTACGACACCGATGTATATTCGCTTCTCGTCCGGCGGGAGACGCCGGGCAGGACAGGGCGATCAGGGGAGCGGCAGACATGCGAGCAGCGGCGTTCGACGGGAAGGGAAGCCTCATCCGGTGGACGGAGTCGGCGGGGGAGGAGCCGGCCCGGGTGTACGTGCACGGTCTGGGCGCGGCCGCCACCGTCTACCACGCGCACATCGCCGGCCACCCTCTCCTGGCCGGCCGCCGGTCGCTCTTCGTCGATCTCCCGGGCCACGGCATCAGCGACCGGCCCGCGGACTTCGGCTACACGCTGGAGGACCACGCGGACGCACTGGCCGCCGCGCTCGACGAGGCCGGCGTCCGCGGCGCCGAGATCGTCGCGCACAGCATGGGCGGCGCGGTGGCCATCGTCCTCGCCCACCGACGGCCCGGACTCGTGTCCCGGCTCGTGCTCACGGAGGCCAACCTCGACCCGGGCCCGAGGCGGACCGCGGGCGGCAGCGGCATCGCCGCCTACTCCGAGGAGGAGTTCGTGCACGGCGGCGGATTCGCCCGCGTACTGGAGCGGGTGGGACCCGCCTGGGCCGCGACGATGAGGCTCGCCGATCCGACGGCGCTGTACCGGACCGCGGCCTGGCTCCTGCACGGCACGCGGCCGACCATGCGGCGGATGCTCCTGGACTGCGCCGTCCCGCGCGTCTATCTGCAGGGCGGTCTCAGCGGTGAACTGGCCGGCGAGAGCGAACTGGTTAACGCCGGGGTCCGGGTCGTCACCGTCCCCGGCGCGGGGCACAACGTCATGTTCGACGCGCCCGAGGCGTTCGTGCGCGCGGTCGCGGGGATCGACGACGACGCCCGGGAGCAGGAGGTCACCGAGGCGGCCGCCGCCCGATGACGCTCAGCCTTGACCGTTCTGACGCACCGCCACGGCCAGGAAGCGCGCCTCCTCGTCGGCGTACGAGACCAGTCTCCAGCCGGAACCACCCAGCAGCGGACGGAGGTTGGGCTCGGCACGCAGATCGTCCCCGGTGAGCTGCCGGCCCTGGCGAGCGGCCAGCGCGGCCCGCCCGACGGGGTGGAAGAGCGCGAGCTGTCCACCAGGGCGCACCACGCGCGCCAGCTCGCGCAGATTGTCGGCGGGCCGGGGCAGATGCGCGATGAGACCGGCGGCGAACACCGCGTCGAGCGACGCGGAACGCAGCGGCAGCCGCGCCACGTCGGTCAGCAGCAGCGCACCGATGCCGTCCCGCCCGGCGCGTACCGCCGCCTCCAGCATCGCCGGGGTCAGATCGGCCCCTATGACCGTGCCTTCCCTGCCCACCGCCTGCCGCAGAGCGGGCAGCGCGCGACCGGTCCCGCAGCCCGCGTCCAGGACCGCGTCGCCCGGCCGGAGGGCCAACGCCGCGACGCCGGAGGCATAGGCGGGACCGTCGCCGGAGAACCGCGCGTCCCAGCCGGCCGCCCGGGCGCCGAAGAACTCCTGGACATGTGTGTGGTCGAGGGTCATGGGCCCATGATTCCGCAGCGTCGGCCGTTTCCTCGACACCCCCTCAGAACAGACGTACGGCGCACTCGTTCGAGCCCGGCACGATCGTTCTGAAACATCGGCTGTCATATTCCATCAGGTTTCGAAATGCGCCCCAGTCATGCGCCCCCACCGGGACTACCGTCCCTGAGCCATGGGACACCTGGACCACGCCACCTTCGGCTGGCTGACCCCCGTGCTGTCGTACGCGATGGCCTGCATCGGCGCCGCCCTCGGGCTGCGCTGCACCGTGCGCGCGCTCGAATCGACGGGCCGTTCCCGCCGCAACTGGCTCATCACCGCGGCCTCCGCCATCGGTACCGGCATCTGGACGATGCACTTCGTCGCCATGCTCGGCTTCGGCGTCACCGGCACCGACATCCGCTACAACGTGCCGCTGACCATCCTCAGCCTGGTCGTCGCCATGGCCGTCGTCGGCGCCGGAGTCTTCGCCGTCGGCTACAGCCGGGACCGCGTCCGGGCCCTGCTGCTCGGCGGCCTCACCACCGGCCTCGGCGTCGCCAGCATGCACTACCTCGGCATGGCCGCCCTGCGGTTGCACGGCGAAGTGACCTACGACCCACTGCTCGTCGCACTCTCCGTGGCCATCGCCGTCGTCGCCGCCACCGCCGCCCTGTGGGCCGCCCTCAACATCAAGTCCGCCGTCGCCGTCGCCCTCGCCTCCCTCGTCATGGGCGCAGCGGTCAGCAGCATGCACTACACCGGCATGTTCGCCGTCCGGGTCAACGTCGAGCCGTCGGGCGGGTCACTGCCCGGAGCCACGGCGATGCAGTTCATCTTCCCCCTCGCCGTCGGCCTCGGCTCGTACCTCTTCCTCACCTCCGCATTCGTGGCCCTCACCCCGACGGCGCGCGAACGGGCCGACTACGCCTCCGCGGAGCGCATCACCGAACCGGCCACCGAACCGGCCACCGCACCATCGCCGACACCGACCACCCCGTAAGGCCGCCCCGTCGCGTCCACCGCCCCGCACCCGGAACGAGGAGGCCATGCGCACACCTCGCAGCACCCCCGGCGCCGAGTCGCCGCCAACGCACGCGCATCCGCCCGCCGCCTCCAAGGCGCCGGCGGTGCGCGGGCGCCGCGCCCACGCAGGACCGCCCGCGGAAGAACGGCCAGGACCCGGAACGGACCACGCCCCGGCCACGGCCCGCGTCCAGGAGGAGCCCGGCGAAGGGTGGCGACTGCGTCCCAGGACCGTACGCGCCAAGATCATCTCGCTCCTGATGGTGCCCGTCGTCTCCCTGCTCGCGCTGTGGGGCTTCGCCACCGTCACCACCGCACAGGACGTCGCCCGGCTGCGTCAGCTCCAGGACCTCGGGGAGCGCGTCGGCGACCCCGTCGCCGGAGCCGTCACCGCCCTGCAGGCCGAACGCCGCGCCGCACTGCGCCAGATCGCCGCCCCCGACGCCCAGCGTGCCGCCGAACTCGAACAGCAGGCCGAACTCACCGACGAAGCCCTCGCGCGACTGTCCCTCGGCACGTCCCACACCGTCGCCGACGCGGGCGACCTCCCCACCGGCGTCGCCGACCGCCTCGACCGGTTCCTCACCGATGCCGGCGGACTGCGCGCCCAGCGCACCGCCGTCCTGAACCGCAAGGCCGACTGGGACCGTACGTACGAGAAGTACACCGCCACCATCACCTCGGCCTTCGGCGTCAACGGCGCACTCACCGGAACCCAGGACTCCGGACCCGGCTCCGACGCCCGCGTCCTGCTCGAGTTCGGCCGTGCCGCCGAAATGCTCGCCCGCGAGGACGCACTGCTCACCACCGCCAGGACCGCCGGGACCTTCGGCGCCGAACGGCTGCGGCAGTTCACCGGCGCCGTCGAGACCCGCCGCGCCCTCACCGAATCCGCCGTCGCCGACCTGCGCCCGGCCGAGCGCGCCGGATGGCGCGAACTCACCGCACAGAGCGCCTACCAGGCCCTGCTGTCCGCCGAGGACAAGACCCTCGCCGCAGCGGCCGGCCGCCGGGCCGCCGAAGCCGTACCGGCCACCACCTGGGACACCGCCCACAGCACCGTCCGCACCGCGATGCGGGACATCGAGACGAACGCCCGGCGCGGCGCAGCGGACCGTGCCGACCCCTTCGGGCAGGGACTGTTCACCGCCGCCGGCGCCGCCGTGCTCCTCGGTCTCGCCGCCGTCGCCGCCTCCCTCGTCATCTCCGTACGCATCGGACGCGCCCTCGTCGTCGAACTCGTCAGCCTCCGCAACACCGCCCTGGAGATCGCCCGGCACAAACTGCCCCACGCCATGCGCCGGCTCCGCTCCGGAGAAGAGATCGACGTACAGGCCGAGGCCCCGCCCGGACCACCGCCACCGGACGAGATCGCCCAGGTCGGCGAGGCACTGTCCACCGTCCACCGCGCCGCGCTCAGTGCCGCCGTCGAACGCGCCGAACTCAGCCGCGGCATCTCCGGAGTCTTCGTCAATCTCGCCCGCCGCAGCCAGGTCCTCGTCCACCGCCAGCTCAACCTGCTCGACAGCATGGAACGCCGCGCCGAGGACCCCAACGAACTCGGCGACCTCTTCCGCCTCGACCATCTGACCACCCGGATGCGCCGCCACGCGGAGAGCCTGATCATCCTGTCCGGCGCCGCTCCCGGCCGCGCCTGGCGGATGCCCGTCCCGCTCACCAACGTCGTCCGCGCCGCCGTGTCCGAGGTCGAGGACTACGCGCGCGTCGAGGTACGACAGCTCCCCGAAACCTCCGTCGTCGGCGCCGCCGTGGCCGACCTCACCCATCTGCTCGCCGAACTCGTCGAGAACGCCGCCCAGTTCTCACCGCCCCACACCAAGGTCCGGGTCAGCGGCGAACCCGTCGGCAACGGCTACGCGCTGGAGATCGAGGACCGCGGCCTCGGCATGGGCAAGGAGGCCCTCGCCGACGCCAATCGCCGTATCGAACAGTCCGAGGCGCTCGACCTTTTCGACAGCGACCGGCTCGGGCTCTTCGTCGTCAGCCGGCTCTCCGCCCGCCACGCCATCAAGGTCCGGCTGCGGACCTCACCGTACGGAGGCACGACCGCGGTCGTACTGATCCCGACACCCCTGCTCCAGAGCGCCCTCCCGGCCGGGTCCGCACCGTCGGCCGCCGCGCGGTCCGCCGCCGACGCGATCCCGTCCCCGGCACACTTCACCCCGCACCTCGCCGCCGACGCCACCATCCGCTCCGCCGGGCACGGAGAGGAGTGCCTGCCGGGCCAGACGGGCCGGCATCTCGTCGAGGCCCAGCCCGACGGCGCCGCACCGCCTCCCGGCGTCATCGCCCTGCGCCTGCGCGATCGCCCGCAGTCCGCCCCGAGGGGCGAATCCCGCCGGTCCGAGCAGCCCTCCGTCCCCTCCCCACCTGCCCAGCCCTCCTCCCCGGGCGACGGAAACGGCCTTCCACGGCGTGTCCGGCAGGCCAACCTCGTCCCCCAACTGCGCGAAGCTCCCAAGCCCGAACCGGCGGCGGACCCGGCCGGACCCGCCGCGTACGACACACCGGAACGCACCCCGGAACAGGTCAGGGACCGGATGACCGCCTACCGCGCCGGCTGGACCCGCGGCGGCGGCGCCGCACCCGGCAGCCGAACCCACAGCGCCCACAGCAGTGAAGGAGACAACGCATGATCGACCACGAGAGGATCTCCTCGCACCACCGCTCCGGAGAACTCGACTGGCTGCTCGACGACCTGGTGCTACGGGTGGGCGAGGTCCGTCACGCGGTCGTGCTCTCCAACGACGGCCTGGCCGTCGGCGCCTCCGGCGGGCTCACCCGGGAGGACGCCGAGCACCTCGCCGCCGTCTCCTCCGGGTTCCACAGCCTCGCCAAGGGCGCGGGACGCCACTTCCGCACCGGCGGGGTGCGCCAGACGATGGTCGAGATGGACGAGGGATTCCTCTTCGTCGCCGCCGCCGGCGAAGGATCCTGCCTCGCCGTGCTCAGTGCCGCGAGCGCCGACGTGGGCCTCATCGCCTACGAGATGGCCCGCCTCGTCAAGCGCGTCGGCGAGCATCTCCACACCCCACCGCGGCTGTCCACCACCCCACCCGCCGCCGGCTGACCGGAGGAAGGTTCGAGCGACATGAAGGATGCCGGCGACGGCGGCCAGGAGTACGAGGACAGCCGTTGGTACGACGCAGAGGCGGGCCCTCTCGTCCGCCCGTACGCCATGACCGGAGGCCGTACGAAACCGGGGCCGAGCGACGTCCGCTTCGACCTCATCGCGCTCGTCGACGCCGCCGACGACGCGGTGGACCGGGCCGCGGAATCCCTCCTCGGCCCCGAGCACCGGGCACTGCTCGAACTCTGCCGCACCGAGACCCAGTCCGTCGCGGAGCTCGCCGCGGACGCCGATCTTCCCGTGGGCGTCGTCCGCGTCCTCCTCGGAGATCTCCTGGAGGCCGGCCATGTCACGGTCAGCCGGCCCGTGCCGCCCGCACAACTGCCGGACGAAAGGATTCTGCGGGAGGTGATCGACGGCCTCAGGGCACTGTGAACCCCGGGAACGGTGTCCGCCGGGGCCGAGCGGTGGCTGTGCGTGGCGCTCTTTCTCCTGCCCGCGCGCTCCCGTACCGTTGCCGCCTGCCCCGTACCGTCACCGGCGCCGAGGAGCACCGTGCCCGTCCCGATCATCCTCGACTGCGATCCCGGGCACGACGACGCGATCGCCATCCTGCTCGCGGCCGGTGATCCGGCGGTCGATCTGCTCGCGATCACCACGGTCGCCGGGAACCAGGTGGTCGAGAAGACCACCCTGAACGCCCGGCGGATCTGCACCGCCGCCGGGATCACCGATGTCCCCATCGCGGCGGGCTGCGCGCGGCCGCTCGTCCAGCCGTTGTACGTGGCGGACGACGTCCACGGCGAGTCGGGCATGGACGGGCCCAGCTTCGGCGAACCGACCGTTGACGCCGTGGCCGAGCACGCCGTGGACCTCATGTACCGGACCCTGACCGGACATCCGGAGCCGGTGACGCTCGTGCCGACCGCCCCGCTGACCAATGTCGCCCTGCTCCTCACCCGCCATCCCGACGCGGCGGCGCACATCCGCGAGATCGTGCTCATGGGTGGCTCGACGGAGCGCGGTAACCGCACACCGGCCGCCGAGTTCAACATGTTCGTCGATCCCGAGGCGGCCGACATCGTCTTCCGCAGCGGACTTCCCGTGACCATGTGCGGGCTCAACGTGTCCCACCAGGCGCTCGTCACACCCGAGGTCCTGGCCCGCCTCGACGGTCTCGGTACCGACCTCGCCCGGATCTGCGCCGAGTTGATGACCTTCTTCGCCGCCACCTACCGGCGACTGTGGGGTTTCGCGGCCCCGCCGCTGCACGACCCGGTCGCGGTGGCGCGCGTCATCGATCCGGAGATCGTCCGCTGCGTGGACGCGAGCGTCGCGGTCGAACTGCGCGGGGAGTACACGCGCGGGGCGACCGTCGTGGATCTGCACCAGTACCTGGACCGGCCCGTCAACGCGAAGGTGGCGGTCGGCCTCGACCAGGAGAGGTTCTGGGACCGGGTGATCGACGCCGTCGACAGGCTCGGAGTGAAGAGCTGAGGCCCGGCCGTCACGGCTTCGGCGCGCGGGGCCGAGACCCGGCCGTCACGGCTGCACGGAAGGGCGCGGGACACGCCGCCGTGACGGCCGGGCCGAGGGCCGCCGGGTTGGTGAGTACCCGTCACGGCGGCCCGGCTGCACGGCATCCCGCATGACCTCGTCCCTCAGCCGGCTGCAACAGCGGTTGATCAGCCGCGAGATGTGCATCTGCGAGACCCCGACCTCCTCGGCGATACCCCTCTGGGTCATGTCCCGGAAGAACCGCATGTAGAGAATCCTGCGTTCACGGTCCGGCAGTCGGCTCAGCCGCGGCCGGACCGCCTCACGGTCGATGACGACGTCGAGCGCCGGGTCGGGCCCGCCCAGCGCGTCGGCGAGTGAGTATCCGTCGTCGCCGCCCTGCACCTCGGCGTCGAGGGAGAGGGCGTGGTAGCTGTCGAGCGCCTCCAGGCCCGCCCGGGCCTCGTCCTCCGTGATGCCCGCGTGCCGGGCGACCTCGGCGGCGGTCGGCTCGCGGCCGCCGACGGTCTGGGTCAGCTCCTGACGGGCGGTACGCACACGGGCCCTGAGGTCCTGCACCCGGCGCGGCACATGCACGGTCCAGGTGTGGTCACGGAAGTGCCGCTTGATCTCACCGTTGATCGTCGGTACGGCGAAGGCCTCGAAGGCTCCGCCGCGGTCAGGGTCGTACCGTTCCACGGCCTTGACCAGGCCCAGCGCGGCGACCTGGCGCAGGTCCTCAAGCGCCTCGCCCCGGTTGCGGAACCGGCCCGCGAGCCGGTCCGCCATGGGCAGCCAGGCACGCACGAGTTCCTGTCGCAGCGCGGTCCGCTCGGGGCCCTCCTCCAGCCGGGCCAGCCGCAGAAAGTCCTCGGCCGTGTCCGGGGCATCGTCATGCGGATGCTTCCCGCGGTGATACGTTCGCATGCTCACTCTCAGCTCCCTGTGCGGTGCTGACGGTGGTCGAGGCCCCGGAGCCGAACGCCCCTGCTGCGGGTGTGCACGCCTACGCTCCGAAGCTCGTGGTGCGTCTGCCCGGCCCCTACCACGGCAAACGCCGCGGCCGGGGTGGTGGGTGCCACGGGAGTGGACGTCCGGGGTGGGGAACACTGGGTCGCGAGACGCGTCGTCACCGGGGAAGAGGATCCGTGAAGTGAGCGGCATACGCGACGAGGCAGCACCGGTGCAGGAGGGGGCGGCCCTGCGAGCCGACTGCGGCAGCTGTTTCGGACTGTGCTGCGTCGCGCTCCCCTTCTCCGCCTCGGCGGACTTCGCCGTCGGTAAGCCTGCCGAACAGCCCTGCGGGAATCTCCGTACCGACTTTCGCTGCGGCATACACGACCGGCTCGCGGAGCGCGGATTCGCCGGCTGCACCGTCTACGACTGCTTCGGCGCCGGCCAGAAGGTCTCCCAGGTCACCTTCGGCGGACGCAGTTGGCGGGAGGCGCCCGGCACCGCCCGGCAGATGTTCGACGTGTTCCCGGTGATGCGGCAACTGCACGAGCTGCTCCGGTATCTGACGGAGGCGCTGTCACTGTCCGCGGCCCGACCGTTGAACACCGAGCTGCGCAGGCTGCTCGACGAGACCGAGGCGCTGACGCGAGGGGACGCCGCCGCCCTGCTGGACGTCGACGTGCCCGCCCTCCGAGGCCGCACGGGCGAGCTGCTGGTCCGTACCAGCGAACTCGTACGTGCCGAGGCGAAGCCGGGCCGCAGGAAGAACCGCCGGGGGGCCGACCTCGCCGGCGCCCGACTCGGCGGCGCCGATCTGCGCGGTGCGGATCTGCGCGGCGCCTGCCTCATCGCCGCGGATCTCACCCGCGCCGACCTGCGTCTGGCGGACCTCCTCGGCGCGGACCTGAGGGACGCCGACCTCGGCGGGGCCGATCTCACCGGCGGCATATTCATCACACAGCCGCAGCTCCACCAGGCCAAGGGTGACGCGACGACCAGGCTGCCGCGCACGCTGGTGCGGCCGGCGCACTGGTCACGGGTATAGGCGCACTGGTCACGGGCATAAGGGCGCGGCACCCGGGTAGCCGCACTGTCGGTGAGGCCGTGCTCCGGCAGTGGCCGGGCCGGCGCCGCGAACCCGGTGAGAGGAGAGATGAGTCCTGTGAACATCGCCTTCCTCATGGCGCCCGAAGGCGTCGAACAGATCGAGCTGACCGAACCCTGGCAGGCCGTCGCCGATGCCGGTGACACTCCGCGTCTGGTGTCCACGAAGCCCGGCCGGATCCAGGCGTTCGACCATCTCGACAAGGCGGACACCTTCGCCGTCGACCAGGTCGTCTCCGACGCCTCCGCCGAGATCTACGGGGGCCTGGTGCTTCCCGGAGGCGTCGCCAATCCGGACGCGCTGCGCATGGACTCCGGGGCTGTCGCCTTCGTCCGGGAGTTCTTCGATGCGGGCAAGCCGGTGGCGGCCATCTGCCATGCCCCCTGGACACTCATCGAGGCCGACGTACTGCGCGGCAGGACGCTGACGTCTTGGCCCAGCGTGCGCACCGACATCCGCAATGCCGGCGGCACCTGGGTCGACGAGCAGGTGATGGTGTGCCACGACGGTCCGAACACGCTGATCACCAGCCGTAAGCCGGACGATCTCAAGGCATTCTGCGCGGCTTTCACGGCCGAATTCGCCAAGGCGTCGGCACGGGCGGCGGCCGGGACCTGAACGCCTTCCGGGCGGGAAGCACGCTCACCGTCCGGCGGCTTCGAGGAGGACCTGCGCCAGCCGGCGCGGCTGGGAGAACATCGGCCAGTGGCCGGTGTCCATCTCGACCAGCCGCCAGCGCTCGTCGCGCAGCAGCGCGACCACGTCCGGGCTCGGCTCGTCGCCGTCGAGCAGGCACTTGATGTACGTGGCCGGAAGCTCGCCGAGCGGCCGCGCCAGCACGGCAGGTTCCGTCAGCGTGGCGCCCGGATGCGGCGTCGAGCCGCCGACGATCCGCGCGATCTGCTCGTCGGTGAGGCCCTGGCCTTCGAACTCGGCAGCCGTCAAGGGCGCCCAGAAGCCGCCGTTCTTGTCGATCGACGCCTCCACCATGGCCCGGCCGTCCGGCCAGGCGGACACGAACGACTCACCGTCGGCCGGAACGATGGAGTCGACGAAGACCACCCGGGCCAGCCGCTCCCCGATCCGCTCCGCGGCCTGGCCGACGGGGATGCCCGCGTAACTGTGGCCCACGAGGACGACGTCACGCAGATCGCGACGTTCGACCTCCTCGACGATGTCCTGGACGTGGGTCTGCTGCCCGGCCGGCGCACCCTGCTTCTCCGCGAGGCCGGAAAGCGTCAGGGGATGGTCGGCGTGGCCGGCCGCACGCAGCTCCGGCACCACCTCGTCCCACGCCCATGATCCGAGCCACGTGCCTGCCACCAACACGAAATTCGCCATACCCGCAACGTAGCGAACGGGTCTGACAACCGGTCCGGGATCGCCACGGCATGCGTGCTCCTGCCACGCCGAGTCTCAGCGCCCAGGGTGCGGCGGCGCCTCCGTGATGTCGAGGAAGACCTGGTCGGCCTCGGGCCAGCGGTCCTCGACGGCCTGCTTGATGCGCTCCGAGACCAGTTCGATCTCCTCGCTGTCCAGCCCCGGCACGAGATCGATCCTGGCCGCGACGAGGGTGGAATCCATCCCCAGACGCATCGTCAGCAGCGACGCCACATTGTCGATCTCCGCCTGGTCGTCCAGCATCGCGCGGATGGCCCCGCGCACCTCGGGATCGACGGCGACACCGATGAGCAGATCGCGCGACTCGCGCCCCAGCCGGTAGGCGACGTACACGAGCAGCAGACCGATCGCCAGTGAGGCGGCGGCCTCCCAGACCGCCTTGCCGGTGACCAGGTGGAGCGCCATGCCCGCCATCGCCAGCAGCACCCCCACCACGGCCGTGCTGTCCTCCGCGATCACCGTACGATGCGCGGGATCGTGGGCCTTGCCGCCCTGCTTGCGGAACTGGTGCAAGGCCCGGATCAGTGACGTACCCTCGGCGAGCAGGGCGACCCCCAGGACGGCGAGCCCGGCCACGTAGTGTGACGTCGAGACCGGCCGATCGCCCTGGCTCATTGCCTCGAAGGCCTGGAAGAACGAGAAACAGCCGCCCATGACGAAGATGCCGACGGCGGCCAGCAGCGACCAGAACCAGCGCTCCTTGCCGTAGCCGAAGGGATGACGGCGGTCGGCGGGCCGGCGGCTGCGGCGCAGAGCGGCGAGCAGGAAGATCTCGTTGAGGCTGTCGGCGACGGAGTGGGCCGCCTCCGAGAGCAGTGCGGGGGACGACGCCACCAGACCGCCCACGGTCTTGGCGACGGCGATGACGAGATTCGCGCCGAGCGCGACAAGGACGGTCAGCCGCGTCCTCCGGTCGGACCGCGTCCGTTGCTTGCTGTGCTCACGGTTCACGACCACTCACCGTATGCGCTGGACGACGGCCACAGGCTCAAGGTCACGCCCGCTGCGCCGAAGGCACGGACGGTCACCGTCGAGGGCCGGGTGAGGCGATCGCACGGTAGTCGGCGACGAGATCGGCTTTGGTGAGACCTTCGGCGGGGAAGAGGACCTTCTCCGGCCGGTGGACGTCCACGGTGCGGCGGCCGGCCCGCACGGTTGTGGTGCTCATGGCTCGCGCGTACCCCTACCGGCGTCCAGTAGACGTGTCCCCTGTGGATACGGCCGCCTGCGTGGGGCGCTGCGGACGCACGCGCCGGATCCGTACGCCCAGGAGTACGTCAGGGTACGACGCGGACGTCACGGCACGACGGTCTGCTCCACGAGCAGTTTCACCGCCGCCGCGATCGACTCGGCGTCGATGCCGGAAGCGTGCAACTGCTCTTCCGGCGCCGCCGACGCGGGCATGTTGCGCACGGCCAGCCGGGCGAGCCTCGGTACCGGACGGCCGTCCGAGAACGCCTCCGCGACGGCGTCGCCGATCCCGCCCTCCGGATGGTGGTCCTCCACCGTGATCAGACATCCCGTCGCCCCGGCCGCCTCGTTGAGCGTGTCCACGTCCACCGGCTTGACCGAATACAGGTCCATGACCCGGACCGGGATTCCGTCCGAGGCGAGAACGTCCGCGGCGCGCAGCGCCTCATGGACCGTCGTGCCGGCCGCGACGATCGTGGCCCGGTCGTCGTCGCTGCGGAGCAGCACCTTGCTGCCGCCGACCGGGAAGTCCTCGTCGGGACCGTAGATGACGGGTGTTTCGGCGCGGGTCGTCCGTAGATAGCGCACGCCCTTCAGGTCCGCCATGGCCGACACCAGGCGTGCCGTCTGATTGGCGTCGCAGGGATAGAGGACCGTCGACCCGTGGACGGCGCGGAACATGGCCAGGTCCTCCAGACCCATCTGGGACGGGCCGTCCTCGCCGATCGCCACACCCGCGTGCGATCCCACGACATTGATCCCGGCCCGGCTCACCGACGCCATCCGGACGAAGTCATGAGCCCGGGTCAGGAACGCGGCGAAACTCGACGCAAAGGGCACCCAACCGCGGGCCTGCAGACCGACCGCCGCCGCGACCAGCTGCTGCTCGGCGATGTAGCACTCGAAGAACCGGTCCGGATGCTCCTTCTTGAAGTAGGCCGCCCGCGTCGAGTCGCTGACCTCACCGTCGAGTGCGACCACGTCGCCGCGTGCCGACCCCAGCGCCGCCAGGGCGCGTCCGTACGCCGTACGCGTGGCCTCCGCGGAGCCGGGTTCGAAGCGGGGAAGCTCGGCCCGGTCCTGGTCCCGGCCCGACGGGGCGCGGGCGGGCGGCGGAGCCTGGACGTCGACCTGTATGAAGCGAGGGCCGCCGAGTTCCTGGATGGCCGCCTCTGCGTCCGGCAGGGGCTTGCCGTGCTTGCCCTCCTGGTCCTCCACGGCGGCGACGCCGCGACCTTTGCGCGTGGCCGCGATGACGGCGGTCGGCCGCCCCTCGACCTGGACGGCCTCCGTGAAGGCCTTGTCGACGGCTTCGACGTCATGGCCGTCGACCTCGACCGTGTGCCAGCCGAACGCCCGCAGCCGGCGCGCGTACGCGTCTAGGTCGTGCTGGTGGCGGGTCGGTCCCCGCTGTCCGAGCCGGTTGACGTCGACGATCAGCGTCAGATTGCCCAACTTCTCGTACGAGGCGTGCTCGACGGCCTCCCAGACGGAGCCCTCCGCCATCTCACTGTCCCCGGACAGCACCCACACCCGGTACGGGACCTGGTCGAGGTACTTGCCGGCGAGGGCCATCCCGACGCCGACCGGCAGCCCCTGGCCCAGCGAACCGGTGGCGACGTCCACCCAGGGCAGCCGCGGTGTGGGATGCCCCTCGAGACGGCTGCCCAGCCTGCGGAACGTCAGCAACTCCTCGTCGTCGACCGCGCCCACCGCCTTGTAGAGGGCGTACAGCAGCGGCGACGCGTGCCCCTTGGAGAAGATGAGCCGGTCGTTCGCCGGGTTGTCCGGGTCCTGGAAGTCGTAGCGCAGATGCCGGGCGAGGAGTACGGCCGCCAGGTCGGCTGCCGACATCGACGAGGTCGGATGCCCCGAGCCCGCCGCATCGGCCACGCGTACCGAGTCCACCCTCAACTGCTGGCCCAGTTCGGCCAGTTCTTCGTCGCGCATGTCAATCCCTTCGCATGTGGCTGCGCTCGCGCTCGCCCTTCACCGCTCGTTCGGCGCGCCCGGGAACGTGGCGAGCTCGGGCGAGGCCGTGTCCAGCGGGACCGACCAGGAGCGGACGAGACCGAGCTGCACCGCCTGGCGCGGCAGCGCCGCGTCCAGCAGCCAGTCGGCCGCCACACGCACCCTGTTGCCCGGCATCGCGGCGAGGTGGTATCCGCGGGTCACCGCGCCCGCGAGCGGTCCGGAGAGCGGCACGCCCAGCGGGTTCGCCGCCGCCTGCACACCGCCCAGGTCCACGGCGAAACCCAGGTCGTGGTGCCGGTAGGGGTGAGCGGTGCCGTGCCCCAGGGACGCGGCCACGTTGCGGGCGGCGACTTCGCCCTGCCGGGTGGCGTGCTGTGCGGTCATGGGCGTCAGCTCGAAGCCGTCGCCGCCATGGCCGTCGTGGTGGCCGTCCGGGCGCGCGCCCTCGGCACTCGCGGACAGCGGCCGGGTCAGGTCGGGCACGGCGGCGGCGTCCCCGCAGGCGAACACCTCCGGGTGGCCCCGCACGTCGAGCCGTGTCGTGACACGGAGCCTGCCGTGTTCGACGGGCAGACCGACGCCGGCGACGAGCGGATCGGGCCGTACGCCGACGCACCAGACGAGTGTCCTGGTCGGGACGAACTCACCGTTGTTCAGCCATACCCCGTCCGGAGTGGCCTCCCTGACGGACGTACCGGTGTACACCTCCACCCCTCGGCCGCGCAGCACCCGGTCGGCGGTCTCGGACAGCCGCCGGTCCAGCTCGGGCAGCACCCTCGGCGCGATGTCGAGGAGCAGCCAGCGAGGACGCGTGTCGCGCATGCGCCAGCCGGAGCCGTTCCCCGGCCCGCTCCGGACCATCTGGGCGTGGAGCGCGTCCGTGAACAGCTTGCCCTGGGCGGCGATCTCCGTTCCCGTGTATCCCGCACCCACGACCACGAAGGTGCACCGGGCCGCGCATTCGCCGGCGTCGGCCGAGGCCGCCGCCAGCTCGGTCTGCCGGGTGAGGTGATCGCGCAGGTACAGCGCCTCGGGCAGTCCGCGGAAGCCGTGCGCGTACTCACTCACACCGGGCACGGGCAGCAGCTTGTTCACGCTGCCCACCGCGAGCACGAGGCGGTCGTACCGCAGCTCGCCGAGCCCGCCCTCCGGTCCCGTGTAGTGCACCCGGCGTTCCTCGAGATCGACCTGAGTGGCCTCACCGAGCACGAGCCGGACCCGGGGGAGCGTGTGCGCCAGTGACACGGTCACCCGGCGCGGCTCCAGGATTCCCGCAGCCACCTGGGGCAGCAGGGGCAGATACAGGAAGTAGTCCGTGGGATTGAGCAGAACGATCTCGACCCGTTCCCGCGCGAGAAGGCGGGAGAGGGTTCGGGCGGTCCGGTGGCCGGCGAATCCGGCTCCCACGATGACGATGCGGGGTATGTCCTCGGCCTGCACGACGTATCGCCTCCCATGGGACACATGCGGACGGGGGCACCTGGGGACAGGACCTCCCGGGTGCCCGGCCGACGTCGTCGTAAACGCCTCCGTGAACCCAGCGTCCCCCCGCCGAACAGTCGTGGCCACACGAAATGCGAATTCATCCGGACACCTTTTGGATCCCGAACAGTCACATCGCGCAAAAAGCGATCTCGCCCCCCGGTCCTCAGCGCCGATTGCCATACTGCTCACGCCACGCAGAACAGATGTACTGGTGCCGGCCCCGCGCTGGGCCGGCCGTCCCCGAGGCGGCTCCGACGGCTTCGACCCGGGGTTTCACCTGTCGGCGCTCACCCAATGAGAGAAGTGATCGATGGCCCCCGAGCTCTCTGGCGGCATCGGCGGAGACGCTGCCGCTCTCGCGCTGAAGATACTGGTGGCCGGCGGCTTCGGCGTCGGCAAGACGACCCTCGTCGGAGCGGTCAGCGAAATCCGGCCGCTGCGCACTGAGGAGCAGCTCAGCGAGGCCGGGCAGACCGTCGACGACACCGGAGGAGTCGACCAGAAGACCACCACCACCGTCGCCATGGACTTCGGCAGGATCACCATCCGCTCAGGGCTGTCCCTGTATCTCTTCGGCACGCCGGGACAGGACCGCTTCTGGTTCCTGTGGGACGAACTCTCCCAGGGAGCGCTCGGGGCGGTCGTCCTCGCGGACACCCGGCGCCTGGAGGACAGCTTCCCCGCCGTCGACTACTTCGAGCACCGCAGCATCCCCTTCGTCGTCGCCGTCAACTGCTTCCCCACCGCGCGCACGTACGGTGCGCACGAGGTCTCCCGCGCCCTGGACCTCGACCAGGGCACCCCGGTCGTACTGTGCGACGCGCGAGACCGCGACTCGGGCAAAGAGGTGCTGATCCGGCTCGTCGAGTACGCCGGGCGGATGCACACCGCCCGGCTGCTCAACTCGGTCGGGTGACGCGCCGGGTCTACAGGGGGTGCGCAGGAGGGTCGGACAACGGCTCGCGGACGGGCTCCCGTCCTGTTCCGTCACGGTCCCCTACCGCCCGCTCCTCCCGGCTCCCGGCCCCTGTCAGCCGGTCACGTCGGCCTCGGCCAGGACCTTGTCGATACGCACCCGCACCAGCAGCTCGCCCGGCACACCGTTGCGCTCACCGAACGCCTCCGCGCGCTCCTCACCCACGTACCGCGCGGCGATGAGGGTCGCCCAGCGGCGCAACTCCCCGGGATCCTCGCTGAGTTCCGCGCGCCCCTGGAGCACGACGAACGAGAACGGCGGCCGGTCGTCGTCCACGCACAGGGCCACGCGCCCGTCCCGCGCGAGGTTGCGCCCCTTCACGCCCTGCTTCGCGGTGTTGAAGACGACCTCGTCCCCGTCGAGCAGGAACCAGATGGGTGTGACGTGCGGACTTCCGCCCGCCCGTACCGTCGACAGTTTCCCGGTGCGAGTCCCCTCGGAGACGAACGCCCGCCATTCATCCTGAGACATGTGCTTTGCCATGTGCGCCATCCTTGGGTGTCACCCTGGCGCGGGGAAGTCAACTCTCCGCAGCAATGCGCCTCCAATGACTCCTTGCCCGGACGGGGACAGTGCGGAAGGCTTACCCGCAACACGGGGCAACGGGGAACATACGAACGGGGAGGAACGGACATGGCATCGGAAAAGGGGCTCGACTGGCTCCTGGACGACCTGACCAAGCGGGTCTCGTACATACGACACGCGCTCGTGCTGTCCAACGACGGCCTGGTCACCGGGGCGAGTACAGGCCTTGTACGGGAGGACGCGGAGCATCTCGCGGCCGTCTCCTCCGGACTGCACAGCCTCGCCAGGGGCTCGGGCCGTCACTTCCAGGCCGGCAAGGCCCGGCAGACGATGGTCGAATTCGACGACGCGATGCTCTTCGTGACCGCCGCCGGCGAAGGCAGCTGTCTGTGCGTACTCAGCGCGGCGGAAGCCGATGTCGGCCAGGTCGCCTACGAGATGACGCTGATGGTGAACCGTGTGGGCGAGCATCTCGCCGTTGCCGCGCGACAGCCGGGGCGCGTCACGGTCTCCGACTTCTGAGGGCCCGCTCCGAGTTATCCACAGGCCGGGCGGGATTCCTTCCGGAGGTCTACGGTCGTCACAGAGAGTGTTCGCCACATACGGGGGAGACCGACATGACGGACGATATGACCACCGGCGTGCCCGAAACCGGGAACGTGATCGAGGAGGCCACCGACACCGGGACGGCCTCGGGGGACGTGCCCGGGGCCGGCACGTGGGCTGGGATCGTGCCCGTGCCCGGGCTCGTGACCGGGCCCGGAGTCGGGGCTGGAGCCGGGGCCACTCTGCCCTTCGGGCGGGCAGCGGTGGCCCTGGAGCTCAAGCGGGGCGAGTTCGACCTCGCGGTGCAGCTCGGCCACATCCGGACGACGCAAGGGAAGAGCCCGGGGCGGCCCTGGGTGTCACAGCAGGAGATCGAGCGGCTGCGCGGAGCCGACGGGTTCCCGGACGCGCTTCGTGAGCGTGTCCGCACCGTAGGCACGGCCGAGGCCGCCCTGCTCATCGCCTCCACACCCGCCCGCTTCACGAGGCTGGCCCGTACGGGCCACCTCACACCCATCAGGTTCTATCTGAACCGCTACCGCGCTGTCGTGTGGCTCTATCTGGCCTCCGAGATCCAGGACTTCGCCACCAGGAACCCGGATCTGCTCGACGGGAGGCTTCCCGCAGGGCTGCGCGCCAGACTCGACGACGGCGAGGACTGGCGTGCGCGCAACTGGCGTGGCCGGCGCCTCGGCATCCTGCTCCGCCAGGCCGAGGGCCCCTGGGGGAGAACGGCGGCGATCGCGTCGCTCCTCGACCCGGTCCAGTTGGCGGAGGTCGTGGACGACCCGTACGAGCGGGCGCATCTGGAGCGGCTGCGTCCCGAACCGCCCCATGGGCGCACGGAGTCCCTGGCGGTCCGCGAGATCACGGACCGGCTCCTGCTGGCGGACGACCCGGACGAGATCCTGTGGCACCGGATGAGCCTTGCCCTCTCCCTGGACGAGGCCCGCGCTTCGGGCCAGGCTCCTCGCCCGGACGGCGACCGGGTACGGCTGCCGCGTCCTGGCTCACCGGGCGACGCACCAGCCGCCGGCGCCGGAGCCCGACCCGCCGGGTGGACCGAACCTCGGTCCCGCCCCAGCGGCGAGTGGAGTCTTCCCGCGCCACCTCGCAGGGACGGCGCGGCCCGGCACCGGGCACCGTCCGGGCAGGTGACGAGAGGACTGCTGGCGCGGTGGCGACTGCGCAGGGCCTCGCCGTCGCGCACCGGCTGACGCACCCTCACAGCTGCCACCCGCCCTGCCCTGAGCGAAGCGGAGAGGTTCCGTTCCGGGAAGTGCGGCTAACGGCCCGGCGCGTCAGCTGCGCCGGTGCCGGACGCCGAGGCCGCCGCAACGGGCCCAACCAGGGCAGTGCTCCGGCGAAGAAGAGGGCGGAGAGTGCCGCCAGCGTGATCGCGACGAGCAGCATGGGCCCGCTGACCGAGAGCAGTGCCTGCATGGTCCACCAGCGCCGGGCGCGCGGATCGACGCCGAAGCGGGGTGGTCGCAGAGACAGGGCAGTGGGCGCGGGTGTGGGCATGGGAGTCGGCGCGTGCATAGGCGTGGGCATAGGGGTCCCCGTATTCCAAGTCAACTGTATTGGATGGCGATGCGTTGCAACGGTACGAGTGACTTGCAATAGGGAGTGAGGGTGCCGTGCCCAAGAAGGTCGACCATGACGAGAGACGGCGTGAGATCTCCGAGGCGCTCTGGCGCATCGCGAGCACGCGTGGGCTCGACGGAGTCAGCCTGCGCGACGTGGCCGCCGAGGCCGACATCTCCCTCGGCCGGCTGCAGCACTACTTCCGCTCCAAGGACGAGATGCTCGTGTTCGCCCTCAGGCAGATCAACCAGCTCGCCGAGCGGCGCATCCGGGAGGGCGTCGAGAAGGCCGCGGCCGGTCTCGGCCAGGAGCCCCCGCCCCGCTTCGTGCTGCGTGCCTGCGTCGCCGGGATGCTGCCGCTGGACGAACACAGCCGCATCGGCCAGCTCGTCGCCGCCGCCTACTTCGCACGGGCCGTCCACGACGAACGGCTCCGGGCCGAGGCCCAGGAAGGCATCCCGGCGCTTCGTGTGTTCTTCGCCGGACTGCTGCGCAGGGCCGCCGAGCGCGGCGAGCTGCCCGCGGACCGGGACCCGGACGACGAGGCGATGATCCTCATCAGCCTCGTCGACGGACTGACGGCGTACACGCTGCTCCACGTCCACACTCCCGAGGAGGCCCTGCGCCTGCTCGACCGCCACCTGGACCGGCTGTTCGGCGCACCCGTCGGCCGATGAACCGCGCACTGCGGGCGGTCCCTGCGAAGACGGGAGAGGTCGTGCGCGAAGGCAGGACAAGACGTGCGCACGGGGACGGCGGCGGGCACCATGGCGGCATGCTGCTGGCCCGCCTGGCGGACGTGTCACGGCAGATCGCCGCCGAGCCGTCCCGTACCCGCAAGATCGCGGCCCTCGCGTCCCTCTTCGGGGACGCCCGGCCGCAGGAGGTCGCGCGCGTCATCTCCTATCTCGCCGGACGGCTGCCACAGGGACGCCTCGGCGTCGGCTGGAGCGTCCTCAAGGACCCGCCCCCGCCGGCCGGAGGGCCCGCCCTGACCGTGGACGATGCCGACGCGGCGTTCACGGCGCTCGCCCGGGTCGCCGGAGCGGGCGCCCAGGCCGAGCGCAGGCGCCTGGTCGTCGAGCTGATGGGCGCGGCGACCGCCTCCGAGCAGGAGTTCCTGTTCCGGCTGCTGACGGGTGAGGTCCGTCAGGGCGCCCTCGACGCCATCGCGCTGGAAGGCGTCGCCAAAGCGGCGGGCGCACCGGCAGGCGAGGTCAGACGGGCGGTGATGCTGGACGGTTCGCTGCCCAGGGTGGCCAAGGCGCTGCTCGCCGAGGGCCCGGCGGCGCTCGCCGCCTTCAGGCTGCGCGTGGGACGCCCGGTGCAGCCCATGCTGGCCCACACCGCGACATCGGTGGCGGACGCGGTCCAGGCGCTCGGCGCCTGCTGCGTGGAGGAGAAACTCGACGGCATCCGCATTCAGGTCCACCGCTCCGGCGACGACATCCGGATCCACACGCGCTCCCTCGACGACATCACGGGACGCCTGCCCGATGTCGTCGAATCCGTACGGGAGCTGCCGGGCGACGGATTCATCCTCGACGGTGAGGTGATCGCCCTCGACCCGGCGGGCAGACCGCTGCCCTTCCAGGACATCGCCTCCCGCGTCGGCTCCCGGACGGACGTGGCCGCGGCGACCGCCGCGGTGCCGCTCTCACCGGTCTTCTTCGACATCCTCGCCGCCGACGGCGGTGACGTCCTCGATCTGCCGGGCCGGGAGCGGCACGCGGCATTGGCCGCGCTGGTCCCCGAACCGATGCGGGTACGGGGGGTCGTCGTCGAGGACCCCGCATCCGCGCCGCAGCTCGCCGACGCCGAGGACTTCCTCGCCGCGACCCTGCACCGCGGACACGAAGGAGTCATGGTCAAGGCCCTGGACGCGCCCTACGTCGCGGGCCGTCGCGGCCGGTCCTGGCTCAAGGTCAAGCCCGTCCACACCCTCGACCTCGTCGTCCTGGCCGCCGAATGGGGGCACGGACGCCGCACCGGGCTGCTCTCCAACCTCCATCTGGGAGCACGCGCGGCGGACGGCACCTTCGTCATGCTCGGCAAGACGTTCAAGGGGCTCACGGACGTGATGCTGCGCTGGCAGACCGGCCGTCTGACGGAACTCGCGGTCGAGGACGACGGCTTCGTCGTACGGGTACGCCCGGAACTCGTCGTCGAGATCGCTTACGACGGACTCCAGCGCTCCACGCGCTACCCGGCGGGCGTCGCCCTGCGCTTCGCACGTGTCGTTCGTCACCGCTCCGACAAGAGCGCCTCGGAGGCGGACACGATCGAACATGTCCTGGCCTCATCGCGGGCCGCCGCGCCCCAGGAGGAGTGAGAAGGGGGCGAGGAGAAGGCCCCGGCCGGTCGGGGGAGGCCGGCCGGGGCCGCTCGGGGTGGGCGCACCGTCACGAACGGGTGAGGTGTCCGGCCCACGTCTAGATGAACGATAAACCATCTGGAACTGTTCCCCGAACGCGCCCCCTCGACCGGAGGGCTCCTGCCGTACGCGTGCCGCCAGGCACCCATACGGGCCGATCAGAAGTCCGCGCGCACCGTCTCGTCGATCCTGGCGACCGACTCCTGGCCGTACAGTCGGCGGTACGTGGCACGGATCTCCTCGACGCTCCGGTCGCGGCTGCCGCCCTGGGCGGCCGGGTACAGCAGGATCAGCTCGTACGACCGCTCGCGCTCGATCGTCCCCGTGCTGTCGCGCCACTGGCCCTGTCCGTCCTGGACGGTCAGTCCGTCGGGGAACGCGGGCGTCACGTACCGGTCGATGAACGCGGTGAACTGCCGCTCGGTGACCGCGGGGCCGCCGTCGGGCCGCGCGGTCCCGAAGAGCAGGCGTGTCTCCACGTACGCCCGTCCCGTCGCCCCCGTCGCCCCCGTCGCCCCCGTCGCTGTCGTCGCCGCGGGCGGCTGCCCGGCCAGCGCGGCGTATGCGACAGGCGCTCCGCCGGCGAGCACGGCGACGGTGGTGGCCGCGACGGCGAGACGGGTGCGCGAGAGCGTGATCGGCACGGAACGCTCCTTCTGGAGAGGGGACTTGTGTGATCACTCTGGCAAGGCGGGCCGCGGCCGGGTCCGTGCGCGGCCGGTCGGAGCGCCGAGTCCGTCGAACGGGTGGCGGGGCGTCGGACGCGCTCCGTCAGGCGCCCACGTCCGCCGACTCCAGGAGCAGCCGCGCCGCGTCACGGGCGTCGCTCGCGGGCTGCGACGAGCCGGTGACGGCGGCCGTCGTCACGGCGCCCTCGGCGAGCAGTGTCAGAGCCGCGGCGACCCGTCCCGGCGCTCCCGCATCGCTCACGAGCCCTGCGATGTACTGCTGGAACGCCTCCTTGTGGCGCCGCGCGGCCTCGGCCACCTCGGGAGCCGTCGCCCCCAGCTCCCCGAAGGAATTGATGAAGGCGCAGCCGCGGAAGTCCGGCGCCTCGAACCAGCGCCGCAGCCAGTCGAACACCATGAGGAGCCGTTCCCCCGGCGGTACGTCCGCGCCGTCGACGTACGAGGCGAGGCTGTGTCGCCACTGCTCGTCGCGCCGCACCAGATACGCCTCGACCAGCGCGCCCTTCGAAGGAAAGACCTGATACAGACGCCGCAGCGTGACCCCGGACGCGGAGCGCACGGCGTCCATGCCCACTGCCTGGATGCCCTGGCCGTAGAACAGCTCCTCGGCCGCGTCGAGGATCTGTGTCCGGGTCGCCTCGCTGTCCATGCTGTGATCACTCCGTTGTGTGAGAACCATCGTTCTCGTAGAGTACGCGACAGGGTGAGAACGAGCGTTCTCGCCGTGTCGAGGCAAGGAGACCGCACCGCCATGACCACTCCGCAGCGCCCGCCCCTGCCCCCGTTCACCGAGGAGTCCGCCCGGCAGAAGGTCCAGCTCGCCGAGGACGCCTGGAACACGCGCGATCCCGAGAAGGTCGCCCTCGGCTACACGGAGGACTCCGAGTGGCGCAACCGTGATGTGTTTCTCACCGGTCGGAAGGAGATCGTGGGCTTCCTCGCCGACAAGTGGCGCAAGGAACTCGGCTACCGCCTGCGAAAGGAGCTGTGGGCCTACCACGGCAACCGCATCGCGGTCCGCTTCGAGTACGAGTACCACGACGCCGGCGGTCAGTGGTTTCGCGCCTACGGCAACGAGAACTGGGAGTTCGACGAGAACGGCCTGATGCGCAAGCGCTACGCGAGCATCAACGACCTTGCCATCAGCGCCGGTGACCGCCGGATCGCCCGGGACTGACCGAGCCGGAGTGGCGGGCTCCACAGGGGCCGGACTTGCGTTCGAGGGTGGTGATCGTGATGGGATGAGGCGATGCGACCCCCCACACGCATCACCGCGCATCCCGGCAATCCGTACGAAGAACTCGCTCAACTGGCAGACCCTGAACCAGATTTCGGTGAACCGGAACTCGGCGACCCCGACTTCCGTGAACCCGGCTTCGGTGGCTCCTGCACCGGTGAACGTGGCGGACCTCCGGGCCTCGCTCTTCCCTCGGACGACGATCCGGAGGACTGGGCACCGCCCAATCACCGTGGCAGGAGCCGGTTCGCGGCCGTTCCCGTCGCGCTGAAACTGACCGTCGGCGCCATGGTGTGCGCCACACTCCTCACCGTCTGCGACCGCCTCGCCGTCAACTACGCGGAGGAGAAGGCCGAGGAGAAGATCCAGGACTCACTCGGCCTCGCCGCGCGTCCTGACGTCGACATCGCCGGCTTTCCCTTCCTCACCCAGGTACTCGACCACAGGATCGACCGGGCGGACATCACCCTCCCGGACGTGGCCGCCGACAAGGTGTCCCTGGCCGAAGTGCACGCCACCGCCGAGGACATCCGTATCGTCGGGGACCTGCCGACCGCGCTCCAGGGCGCCGTCGTCGACCGGATGGACGGCGACGTCCTGCTTTCGTTCGACGACCTCAACCGCGAACTGGGCGCCTCGCACGTCAAGTTCAGCAACGCGGGTCCCCGCGGCGTCCACATCGCCGGTTCGCTGCCGGTAGCCGGCAGAGGCATCGCCGTACGGGCGGAGGCGCGCATCGAACAGGACGGGCAGCGAGCCGTGTCGACCACGGTCGAGAACATGCGCCTCGACGTCCCCGGCCTGTTCACCTACCGGCCCGGCAAGGACCCCGCGCACTCGGGCCTGCGCCTGCACCGTGAAGCCGCCACCCGGATCAGCCGCGAGGCGGCCCGGGCCAAGGCGCTCCTCGACCTGCCGGCCGTGGTGAAGCGCCTCGGCATACCCCTGTCCCAGATCGACCGCGCGCTGCGCAGCGAGAAGGAACTCAACCGGCTCACCGGCACGCCGCGCTTCCTCCAGCAGCTGATGAAGGTCAATCTGCTGGACGTCGTCGTCGATCACCCCTGGCTGCTGGAGAAGGCGGGCATCGACCCGCGCCTGATCGGCGGCCTGCTCAAGCTTCGGCCTCCGCAGCTGTCCGACCGGCTGTCCCTCTCGTTCGAACTGCCGAAGACGCCGGCCGGGGACATACGCCTCAAGGGCATCGTCGTCGAACGCGAGGGCATCCGTGCCGATCTGACGGGGACGGGGCTGGCCTTCGGGAACGGCCACGGCGCCGACGGCCGGCGCGACGGCGGCTGACGGGAGCCGGGAGGTCGCCCGGGCCCCTTCGGCGGGCGGTGCGCCGGTGCGGCGGTGCGGCGGTGCGGCGTGGGCGGTCGGGGGAGCAACCCCGCACGCCGCACCGGGAGCCTCCTCTGACGTGTGTTCCGTGTGTGATCCAACGTGCGATGTGAGTACTGTGTGCGGCGGAGGTGTTCCCCGTGCCCAACGAGCAGGACAGGCTCTTCGCCGCGGTCGACGCGCTGTTGGAGGAGGCGGCGCAGGACGCGTTGCCCGACCCCTCGGAGCGTAAGAGACTGCGGGAAGCCGCGGGCCTGAGCCAGGACCAGGTCGCCCGGGCACTGTCGGTGCGCCGTGAGACCGTGACGGGCTGGGAGTCGGGACGGACCGAGCCGCGCGCGCCCAAGCGGGGCGCGTACAGCCGGCTCCTCGACGGGCTCGCCGCCCGTCATCCCGCACCCGACCCGGCACCGGAGCCCCCCGCGCACACCCCCACCCTCGCGCACTCGCCCGAGTTGGCCCCGGCCCGGACACCTGTGCCCGCCCCTGCCCCTGCCCCTGCCTCCGCGCCTGCTGCCTCGCCCTCTCCCGCTCCCGTCACAGCCCCCGCGCCGCGCCGCGCCCCCGCCCCCGCACCGGCTTCGCCCGCCATCGACCCGCGGTTCGCGAACGGCCCGCTCGCCGTCCTGGACGGCGATGGATCCGCGTACTGCGTGGGCGGTCTTGTGCTCGAATGCCCGGCCTCCGACATTCCCTCGCTGGTCGACTGGGCGCTGTCCGAGGCACAGCTCGGCGCCCCCCGGCTGCACCGCAACGGAAAGGACGCCGACCCGCTCGTCGTCCTCACCGCTTCCGCCGCGGAACGACTGGGCCTGCCCGCCGTACTGGAGGACCGGCGCGCTCTGCGACTGCCCGAGAACCACAAGGTCGTCAAGCACCTCGCCCGGACCCGGTGGCAGCTCACCAAGCGGGGGTTCGGCCCATGGGCGAGGATCTACCGCCCCGCACAGGCCGGACGACGCCAGTGCGTCCAACTGGCCGTCCTGCCCTGGGGCGCCCTCGACAGCCGGGCATGGGGCAGCGCCGATCGGTTCCCGCCCGCCGAGCTCGCCCGGGTCCTCACCGACTACGCGAACCGGGTCCTCACCCCGCGCGGCTCCACCGCCGTTTCGGGCCTGGAACTGATGACCGCCCTCAGGCCGCCGACCCGCGCCGTGAAGGACCACGCCACCGGAGCCTGGGTGTCCGGCCCGAACCCCGGATCGCTCACGGAAGCCGTCGACCCGGCCCCGCCGGAGGCGCCCGACGAACACCCCGTCGTCGCCGCGCTCCACCCGCGAGGCCACCACCGGGCACCCGACGAGGTCCTCGACGAGGAGGCCTACGACTGGATCCGCGACCCGGAACTGCTGACGGACGAGGAGTGCGCCAGGTCGTACGCCGTCGGCGTCGACGTCAACATGGCGTTCGCCGCCGCAGCGAACCGGCTGACCGTCGGCCTCGGGGCACCCGCCCACGTACGCAACCCGGCGTTCGACAAGGGGCTCCCCGGCTCCTGGCTGGTCGACCTGTCGCACATCCGCCACGACCCCCGGCTGCCCAGCCCGTTCACCCCGCACGGCGCCGCCCCCGAGGGCCCCGCGTGGTACGCGACCCCGACCGTCGCCTACGCCGTCGAACTCGGTTACGACGTGACCCCGGTCGAGGCGTACGTCCGTACCGACACCGGGCCCTATCTGGACGCCTGGTACACCCGTCTCCGCGACGCCTATGTGGCGACGATGGAGCGGCTCGGCGTCGTGCCCGGGATGCCGGAGCCGGAGTTCCTCGCCGCGATGGAGGCCCACAAGGAGACGGATCCCGCACAGGCCGCGGTTCTTTCGGCCGTGAAGGCCACCGTGAAGGGCGGCATCGGCAAGCTCCGTGAGCGCCCGCAGGGCGCCGGATACCGGCCGGGGGAGCGGTGGGCCGCCCTCGAACGGCCCACCTGGCGCCCCGACATCCGGGCCGCCGTCATCTCCGCAGCCCGCGTCAACATGCACCGCAAGATGCTCAAGCTCGCGGGCACGGGGCTGTTCCCCGTGGCGGTCCTGTCCGACTGCGCCGTGTACCTGTCCGACGGACCGAGCCCGCTCGACATCCTCCCGCGCACGCCCGAGGGCAAGCCCCTGCCCGGCGGCTTCCGCCTCGGCGTGTCACCGGGCATGGTCAAGCACGAAGGCACCCAGTCGCTGATGTGGGCGGTCCAGTTGCTCGACGCCGGACACAACCCCGCCCGGCACATCAAGGGCACCGACGCGTCCCACGACGGCGGAGAGTAGGAAAGCGCGATGGGCATCATCGGGGACAGCCTCGACAAGGCCGCGGCGAACACCCTCACCCGCCCGCTGCCGAAGTCCGCACAGGCGCAGATGCGCTTCCTGGTCAAGCAGGAGAAGGGCTCGACCAGGGCCGTGGCCGAGCGACTGGGCACCACCCAACGCACGGTGGAGCGCTATCTCAAGGGCCAGTTCAAACGCCCCCGGAAGGATCTCGCCGACCGTCTCGTCGCCGAAGTCCGCAAGGACTGGCAGCCCCGCGTGCGCGACCGCGCCAGGAAACAGGCCGCCACCGCGACCGGCATCGTCATCGAGACCCGGGCCAGGTTCGGCTTCACCGCCGCGCCAGGCACCACCGACGACGCCCGGATCAGGCTCGTCACCCAGCATCTCCCGCCGGACTACGCGGCCCGGCTGTTCGACGCCCAGGCCGCCGGCGCGACCGAACAGCAGCTGCGGGACATCGCCGCCGAGGGTCTCCAGGAGCAGTACTTCAAGGACCGAGGCCGACGCGCCCCGGGCCTCCAGGTCGAGTTCACGGACATCGACTACGTCGAGCTCGACTACTGAGGACGCCCTCCGGCCCGCGGCCTCCGTCGTCCTGTGTGAGCCGAGGCGCGATAGCTGACACAAAGGCACGCTTGTTGTCACCGAGACGGCTGCTTCGAGCGAGGCTTCGGCCGCCCCGCTCCGCATCGTCGGCGTGCGCTGCGGCGAGGCCCGGACCTGCGTAGCCAGTGACGTCGGATGAAGCGCGTGACGGTATGGCGCTGGGCGGGGTGGTGCGCATTGCCCAGCGGGTGCGAGGCCGACCGCGGAAGGGGTCGCCGGCCGAGCGGAACGCGAGCCGTACAGAGGAGCAGAGGACACCGACGAGTCTGTGGGCCCATGAGATCATCGTGTCCGCAGCCCTGGCGCTGTCGTCCTGCCGGCCAAGGGCTGAGCGGCTCGACCGGAGCACTGGCGACACCGAACTGCGGCACCTGGGGGAATGGGCATGGGGTACAGCGGGACAACGGAAGTGCGCCGGGAGCGTACGCGTGCCGAGCGGCTGACCGAAGGGCTGACCGTCGCCCTGGCATCGGTCCTCTCGTTCGGCCTGATGGCCGGCCCGGCAGTGGTCTGGGGCACGACCTCCTGGCACCTGGTCACCGACACCGGCAGCAGTGCGTTCAGCCGGCTCTCGGCGCCGGTGATCTTCCTCGCCCTCGTGGCGCTGCCGCTCGTCCTCGCCCGCGTGGTATTCCGCTTGGGCCGGCGCAAGGGCAGGGAGCGACTGACGGCGGCGGTCCCGGCGGTGCTGACGCTGCTCGGCGCGTCCGCCGTAACGTTCGCGGCTCTGTGCCTGATCTTCGTGTATGCGGACTGACCTCCGGGCCGACGGCTGTAATCCTCTGTACGCGCCTTGGTCTCAGGGGCGCTCGGAGGGGGAGCACTCATGCGATACAGACGTCGTAGTGCCTTTGCGGCGGCGGTACTACTGGTCACGGCCTTGACGGGCTGCTCGGGAAGCAGGAGCGCTGCGGCGCCGACCTCCTCGGACGTCGCCGCCTCCACGGCGTCGCCGTCTGCCTCGCCTCCGGACCTGACCGAAGTCGACAATCGGACCCGCGCCGCCCTCATGGAGTCGGTGGCCATGGAGGACGACGCCCCGGGCGCCCAGGGCCTGATGCTGGCCGAGGTCTGGCCGACCGGCGCGGCCTACGCCTGGGAGACCGACGACCGGCGCCTGTGCTGGGCCTCGCTCGCCGAATCGGGATCCTCCACGCGGGCCTGTGCTTCCGAGCCATTGACCCCTCCCGTCAAGAGCCCGAAAGGGGTAGTCCCCCTCGCAACCCTCTTCACCGACGGGTGGGTACGTCTCTTCGCTGCCGATCACCAAGAGGTGACCTCTGCGACCTGCGACGGCACGCCCCTGAAAGTCCGCCGGGTCGGCACCGTCGCGGGCGGGGCCCGGACGCTTTACGCCGTGAGGTTCACCGACTACACGACGGGCAACATCACGCTGCGGCTGAACTACAAGGGCACGACGTCCGAGGCCCCCTTCTCGCTCGGCGACATCGGCGACCGCACCTGCGCCGAGACCCTGTAGTGGCGCCTTAGTGTTGGTGGAGGGCTGGTTCGGCCGTGGGTGAACCTGGCTTCTGCCGCGGGAGGGTCGCCGGTACCGTCCCGGCATGGCTGATCACCGCTTGATCGACGTTGGAGGCGTCCGGCTGGCCTATGAGGTCTCGGGGCCGCCGGACGCCCCGCCGCTCGTCATGTTGCACGCGCTGGGCGAGGATGCCACGGACTGGGACACCGTGGCCCCTTCCTTCGCGCGCAGCCGGCGCGTCTATGCCCTCGATCTTCGCGGTCACGGCCGGAGCGATTGGCCAGGTGAGTACTCGCTGCAGCACATGCGCGACGACGTGCTCGGCTTTCTGGACGCACTGGCACTCGACCGCGTGGATCTGGTCGGGCACTCGATGGGAGGGATCGTTGCCTATCTGCTCGCCGAGGACCACCCGCAGCGTGTGGCCCGGCTCGTCCTGGAGGATGTCCCCGTCCCACGCCCTCGGGAACAGACCACTCCGACCAGGCCGGAAGGGAAGCTGACGTTCGACTGGGACATGGTGCCGGCCATCAGGCGGCAGATCGACACCCCGGATGCGGGATGGCTGGAGCGCCTCAGCAGGATCACCGCCAAGACCCTTGTCGTGGCCGGCGGGCCACGCAGCCACGTGTCCCAGGAGGGCATCGTCGAGTTGGCCCGTCGTGTTCCTCACGGGCGAGTCGTCACCATTCCGGCCGGGCACTTGATCCACAACGCTGAACCGACGCAGTTCACGAAGGCCGTTCAGACGTTCCTGAAGTCGGATGAACAGCCCTGCCCTGCATCGGAAGCATGAGAGCTCGGCAACTGCCGGCTCCGGACGGCGCGGAACTCACGACCGTTTCCCATGTGCGGTGGGCGGGGCGAGAACTCGAACTCGGCTTGATGGGCGTCCTGCTCGCGGGCGGTTTGCGGCGGCGCATAGGATCGTCGGCATGGCACTGCGACCTGCTCAGGTGAACATCAAGGCTCTTGATCACTCGGCGGTCGGCCGGTTCTGGGCGGAGGCGCTCGGCTGGAGTGTGTTCAGCGGGGCGTCCGGGGTGACCACCTACGTCGGACCCGCCGGCGACTTCGTCTGGCCGGACCCGGTCGCCGTCGGCATCGACGTCGTTGCCGTCCCGGAACCCAAGACAACGACGAAGAACCGGGTGCACCTCGATCTCGCCACCACGTCCGCGGCCCATCAGACGGAGTTGGTCGCGCGCCTCCAGGCTCTCGGCGCGACGCCCGCCGACGTGGGCCAGCGCGACGTCCCGTGGACGGTACTCACCGACCCGGAGGGCAATGAGTTCTGCGTGCTGGAGCCCCGGGAGGTCTACCGGGACACCGGGCCGATCGCCGCGGTGGTGGTCGACTGTGCGGATCCGCGGGCCATGGCCGGGTTCTGGGGTGAGGCGACGGATTGGACCCTGCATGAGGAGACCGACGATCATGCGACGCTGCGCTCCGCCAAGGGTGTCGGCCCGTATCTCGAGTTCCTCCGTGCACCCGGCGTGAAGACCGTGCCGGACCGCGTCCATCTTGACCTGCTGCCGTACCCCGATGACGACAAGGCAGCGGAGGTGGCCCGGCTGCGAACCCTCGGCGCCACCGACCTCGACATCGGCCAGGGCGACGTCCCGTGGACGTGCCTGGCCGACCCGGACGGCCACGAGTTCTGCGTCCTCGCCCCGTCCTGACGCGGAGCCTTGACGACACCCCGACACCCCGACACGTGAGCCGTGCGGTCCTCATGCGCATGAACTCGGGTGTGCTCCTCAGCTTTCGGCGCAGGCGTCGAGCCGGGTGTGTTCGATGCCTTCGTCCAGGAAGACGGTCAGGCGTTGGGCTTCGGCGTGGATCGATTCCTGCTCGGAGGTGGTGAGAGGGCGCAACGGGGAGATGTGGAGCCGCTGGTCGCGCACGCTCCAGGTGGCGGTGACACGTCCGTCGACGAGGACGGCGCGGTGGCCCGCGACGGAGAGGCCGAGGTGGGCGTCATCGACGATGCGGCTGCGGTCGTGGTAGCCGAGGAGCGCGTTGTCGAAGGCCGGCAGGAACCGGACGGGCGCGGGGGTATCGGGGTGCGGGCGCGGGGCGTCGGGCAGGTCGAGGAGTTCGCGGCCGCGTTCGTCGCGGAAGGTGACGAGCTCCTGGCGGACGGCCTTGATGGCGGCGGGAAGGCCGGCGAGACCGCACCAGGCGCGTAGGTCCGTGCTGGACGCGGGTCCATAAGCGGCGAGGTAGCGCCGGACCAGCTGCTGCCCGACCGGATCGCCGTCGTCGTCGGGCAGCGGATCGATGTCCCGCCCCAACCAGGTGGCCAGGGGCAGATTCTGCACGCCTGCCCGGGTGTGCCACAGGCCGCGGGGCGGGAGCTGAGCCATGGGGACAAGGGCCGCGACGAGAAGTTCGCCGAGCACGCGGCGCGGTGGGCCGGGCCAGCGGACTTCGAGCGACTGGACGAGCTCGGCCATGGTGCGGGGCTGGTGGTCGGCCATGACCGCTCGTCCCGCCTCGGCCACCTCGTCCAGGTCGATGCCGGCGAGTTCACGCCGATAGGTGCCCAGCACTCGCTGACGCAGCATGGCGTCGTGGCGGGCGCGCCAGGCCAACGCGTCGTCGGCGGTGACGAGGTGGACGGTGCGGCGCATCAGGTGCGTGCGCACCACCGTCCGGCCGGTCAGCGCGTCATCCAGTTCACCGGGCTTGAAATCGGCCAGCCGGGACCACAGGCCGATGAAAGGCTCCTGTGGTTCCTGTGCCTGCAGGCCGCACAGGTGCGCCACGGCGTCTCGCACCGGTGCGTCCGTGCGGTCCAGCAGGTGCTGGCGGGCGAGGGTCGCGCGGTTGAGAGCGCGTGTGTCAAGGACAGTCATGGGACTCTCGGAGTGTGGCCTGCTGCTGGGCGGGCGCCGGTGCAGGTCAGGGTGGGTGAGTGGAGGGTGTGCAGGAGACGCCGGCGTTCGGTGCATGCGCGCCGGACCGCCGCGTGACTCCCGAAGAGCCACCGTCCCAGGAGTAGAGGACAGGCTGTGTCCTCATGCGTCCGCGTGGCGCAGGGATTCGCAACCGCCGGTCATGGCAGCGTGAAGCACGTGCACATCGATCTGAGCGGCCGGACCGCGATCATCACAGGCTCCTCCCAGGGCATCGGACTCGCCATCGCCGTCGGACTCGCACAGGCCGGCGCCAGAACGGTCCTCACCGGCCGCGACGAGGAACGACTGGCGCAGGCACGGCAGCGGCTCGTGGACGAGGCGCCCGCGGCGGAAGCGATCGCCGTCCGCTGCGACCTCGGCACCGAGGAGGGTGCCGGAGAGCTGCGGACGGAGGTTCCCGAGGCGGACATCCTCGTCAACAACCTCGGCATCTTCGCCCCGGCGGACCCGCTGGAGATCACCGACGAGCAGTGGCGCGCGTACTTCGACACCAATGTGCTGACCGCCGTACGCCTCATCCGCGCCTATCTGCCCGGCATGCGGCAGCGTGGCTGGGGGCGCATCCAGAACATCGCCAGCGACTCGGCGCTCGTGATCCCCGCCGAGATGATCCACTACGGAATGTCGAAGACGGCCCTGCTGGCCGTCTCCCGCGGCTACGCCAAGGCAGCCGCGGGCACCGGCGTGACGGTGAACTCGGTGATCGCCGGCCCCACCCACACCCCGGGCGTCGAGGACTTCGTGTACGACCTCGTCGGGCGCGATCGCTCCTGGGACGAGGCCCAGCGCGAGTTCATGCGCCTGCACCGCCCCCAGTCCCTGCTGGGCCGGCTGATCGAACCGGCGGAGATCGCCCATCTGGTCGTCTACCTCAGCTCGGAGCAGGCGTCCGCCACGACCGGGGGAGCGGTCCGGGTCGACGGGGGATACGTCGACTCGATCGTTCCCTGACCTCCGCGCGACGCGTTCCGCCCGACGGCGGAGCGCCGGTGTCGCGCCGTGGTCACTTCGGCGCCGGGCGCGCCCGTACGTGCATCCGCTCGCCCTGCGCCCCGAACAGGGACAGGAACTCGACGGGGACTTTCCCCGCGTTGGCGAAGCCGTGCGGTGTGCGGGTGTCGAACTCCGCGGCCTCGCCCGCGCCGAGGACGAGGTCGTGTTCGCCGAGCGCCAGCCGCAGCCGGCCGGACAGGACGTACAGCCACTCGTAGCCCTCGTGCACCTTCTGCTCGGGCCGCCCGTCATCGCCGGCCTTCCGGGCGGGCATGATCAGCTTGTACGCGTGCAGGCCCCCGAGGTAGCGGGTCAACGGCACGAACGTCTGACCGTGCCGGGTGAAGGGGCGCGGGTTGATGCGCGCGTCGTCGCTGGTGGGCGCGCCGACCAGCTCGTCGAGCGGGACACCGTACGCCTTGGACAGCGGCAGCAGCAGTTCCAGGGTCGGCTTGCGCTGCCCGGACTCCAGACGCGACAGGGTGCTCAGCGAGATCCCGGTCGTCTCGCCGATCTGGGCCAGGGTGCTGCCGCGTGACTGCCGCAGGGCACGCAACCGCGGTCCCACAGCGGTCAGTACATCCGAGAGTTCGTCGTCAGGCATGCACCCATTGCCACTCCGGCAAACCCGTTTGTCAAGCCGGGCCCGACTCCGCCGGGCGCGGCCCCCGGTGGTGCTCCAGGCGCTTGGATGGTCTCCATGACCGATGCAGCCGAGCAGTTCGACCCCCGCGATCCCTCCGTACGGCAGATGATGCGGACCAACGAGGCCAACTGGGACGCACGGACACCCGTGCACCTCGCCAGCAGGTTCTACGGCGTGGACGGCGCGCGCGGGGACACCGACCCGGACCGCTGGTTCGCCGCCTTCGAATGGGACGACCTCGGTGATCTGACGCAGCGTGACGTGCTGCATCTGCAGTGCCATCTGGGCACGGAGACGCTCGCGTTCGCGCGTCGCGGAGCGCGCACCACCGGCCTCGACATCTCCGGAGCGTCCGTCACCGCGGCCCGGAACCTCGCGGCGGAGGCCGGCCTCGACGTCGACTACGTCCGGGCCAACGTCTACGACGCGGCGGAGGCGCTCGGCGAGGAACGGCGGTTCGACCTCATCTACACCGGCAAGGGCGCCCTGTGTTACCTGCCGGACCTGGACCGCTGGGCGGCCACCGTCGCCGGGCTGCTGCGGCCCGGCGGCCGGCTGTACCTCGTCGAGTTCCACCCGCTCCTCAACTCCCTCGGCCCCAAACCCGCTCCGGGCGAGGGCCCGGAACTCCTGCTGCGGCACGACTACCTCGGCGGCCGCGGCGCGGTCCGGCGCGACTCCACGTACACGTACACCGACGGCCCCGCCGTGCGGGGCGCGACCGAGAGCTTCGAATGGATGCACGGGCTCGACGAGGTGATCAACGCCCTGACCGGGGCCGGACTCGGCATCACCAGGCTGCGTGAGAGCGACGAACTGCCCTGGCCGCGCTGGCCGCACATGGTGCGCACCCCCGGTGGCTGGTGGCGGCTGCCCGACGGCGCTCCCCGGATCCCGCTGCTGTACGCGCTGCTCGCGCGGCTGTGAGCGCAGGCGAAGGGGTCAGTGCCGCCGCCGCAGGATCACCGCGACGAGAGCGGCCACGATCCCCGCCACCAGCGTGGCCGCCGCCAGGCGCTTGGCGACCGGAAGACCCGCGGTTCGTACGAGGTCGATCGGCTCGGCGGTCCCGGTGGCCCCGGCCGTTGCCTTCGCCGTCCCTCCGGCCGCCGCAGCGGCCGCGGGCTCTCCCGTGGCCGCCGGCTCTCCGGTGGCCGCCTCGTTCCCGGTGGTCTTCGCCACGGACGTCCCCGCGAGCTTGTCGGAGAGGCAGTCGGCGAAACGGCCGATGAGTTTGTCGCCCACCTCGGCCATCACCCCGCGGCCGAACTGGGCCGGCCGTCCCGTCACGGTCAGGTCGGTGAGCACCGACACGGCGGTGCCCTCCCCGGCGCCGGTGAGCGTGGCCGTGACGGTGGCGCGTGCCGTGCCCTGGCCGCGCACCTCCTTGCCGCCCGCGGTCAGCACCATCCGGCGCGCCGTCTCGTCCTTCTCGTCGAAGACCGCGGTGCCCCGGTACGTCAGCGTGATCGGGCCCACCTTGACCTTCACGGTGCCGATGATCGTCTCGCCGTCGTACTCCTCGACGGTCGCGCCGGGCATACAGGGCGCGACCCGTTCGATGTCGAGGAGTGCCCGCCAGGCCTCCTCGACCGGGACGGGGACGGTGAACTCGTGCCGCAGTTCCATGCTCCGCTCCTTCTCACGAGCCGAGGACCGGGCCGAAGACCGGACCGAAGTCCGAGGCGAGGTCCGAGCCGAAGTCCTGGCTGAACTCCGGACCGAAGTCCGGGCCCACGACGGTGCCCTGCCTCATATCGTCGCCGCCCCGGCGGGATGGATCGCCCCGGCCGTCGCCGTCAGCGGAGCGCCGCTCCCGCCCCAGCGCAGCGCGACGATCTCCGCCGCCACCGACACGGCGACCTCCTCCGGGGTACGGGCGCCGAGGTCCAGCCCGACGGGCGAGCGCAGCCGGGCCAGCCGCTGCTCGTCGAGCCCGGCCTCCCGCAGCCGCTTCACCCGGTCGTCGTGCGTGCGACGGCTGCCCATGGCGCCGATGTAGGCGGCCGGGCGGCGAAGCGCCAGTTCCAGCAGCGGCACATCGAACTTCGGATCGTGCGTCAGCACGCAGATCACCGTGCGCGCATCCGTCTCGGTCCGGTCCAGATACCGGTGCGGCCAGTCGACCACGACCTCCACGCCCCCCGGGAACCGCTTGGGCGTGGCGAAGACCGGACGGGCGTCGCACACCGTCACCCGGTAGCCGAGGAAGTCACCGATCCGGGCGACGGCGGCCGCGTAGTCGATGGCCCCGAAGACCAGCATCCTCGGCGGCGGGGCGAACGAGTGCAGGAAGACGGAGACCTCGTCCTCGCGGCGCTGCCCCTGCGGCCCGTAGTGCCGAAGCCCGGTCGCACCCTGCGCGAGGCCGCCGCGTGCGTCGGCGGTGACCGCCGCGTCCAGGCCCGGCGAGCCCAGCGAACCGGACACCCTGTCCGTCCATACGGCCAGCGCGGCACCGCGCGGCGCCGGGCCGTCGACCACGGTCGCCGCCGTCACCGGACGGTGCCCGGCCACCGAGTCGGCCACCGCGCCGAACACGGTGTCGGCGCTGGGCGACACCGGCCGCACCAGCAGGGTGATCTCCCCGCCGCAGGTCAGCCCGACGGCGAAGGCGTCCTCGTCGCTGTAGCCGAAGGTCTGCAACCGTGCCTCGCCGTCGGCGAGGACCTCTTTGGCCAGCTCGAAGACCGCGCCCTCCACACAGCCCCCGGAGACACTTCCCACGACCTCGTCGTCCGGGCCGACAGCCATCGCCGCGCCGGGGCCGCGCGGCGCGCTGCGGCTCACCGAGACGACCGTGGCCAGCCCGAACGGCTCCCCCTCCGCGTACCACCGGCCCAGCGCCGGCAGAATCTCACGCATCCTCCGCTCCTCTCACCACCGCGGCGAGGCGCTCCAGCGCCGCCAGACTGTGCCCCTCGACGAACGCGTCGACGCTCGGCAGGGCCGCCGCCATCCCGGCCGCGAGCGGCGCGTAACCCGGGCGCGCCTTGCGCGGGTTGGCCCACACCACCCGGTGCGCGAGCCGGTGCAGCCGGCGCATCTGGGCCGCCAGCAGCGCCGGATCGCCGCGTTCCCAGCCGTCGGACAGCACCACGACGACGGCGCCGCGGGCCATGCCCCGCTGTCCCCACCGGTCGAGGAAGGCGCGCAGCATCTCGCCGAGCCGTGTGCCGCCCCGCCAGTCCGGGACGGCGGCCGCGACGGCCGCCAGCGCAGCATCCGGATCCCGCCGGCCCAGCGCACCGGTCACCCGGGTCAGCCGGGTCCCGACCGTGAACACCTCCGTCGAGGCACGGGCACCCGGGGGACCCCGGTGTGCCGCGGCATGGGCGAAACGCAGCAGCGCGTCCGCGTACGGGGCCATCGAACCGCTCACATCCACCAGCAGCACCACCCGCCGGGGTTGTTCGGTGCGCGCCCGGCGCCGCAGCCTGGCCGGTTCGCCTCCCCGGCGCAGCCACTCCCGTACCGTCCGCCGGGGATCCACAGCGCCGCGCCGGGCAGGCCGAAGCCGGGCGGAACGCCGCGGCTCGCCGCGCAGCGCGAACGCGGCCAGCAGCCGTCGTACCTGTTCGCGTTCGGCGCCGGTCAGCTCGGCGACATCACGGTGGCGCAGCACCTCGGTGGAGCTGGCGAGCGCGGCCGCGGTTCCCTTGGGCCCCTCGTCCCGGCCGGGTCCGGCCCGAGCGCGGTCCGACTCCCGTACGACGAGCCGCGGCGCCGGGGGAGCGGGCACCGGACGCAGGCGCTGCCCGGGGCGCGCCGGGAGCCGCCGGTCGAAGTAGGCGGCGAACACCCGGTCGTAGACGTCGAGATCCTCCTGGCCGGCACACAGCGTGAGCCGCCCCGCCCAGTACACGTCCGCGCGCAGTCCCGGCCCGAGGACGTCGAGCGCCCGCAGGAACGTCTGCACCCGGTCGGGACCCGCGTCGAGCCCGGCCGCCCGCAGCGCACGCCCGAACCCCACCAGCACCGCGGGCCCGCCGGCGATCGTCGCCATCGCCCTCACACCCCCGTTCCCGCCGCACGTGTCGCGAGGACCGAGGACAGATCCAGTGCACGGGCCCGTTCCGCGTCCTCCCGGTACTTCAGCACCGACCCCAGCGTCGCCACGGCCAGCTCGGCGTCCACCTCCGTGGCCCCGAGCGCGTCGAGCGCCTCCGCCCAGTCGATCGTCTCCGCCACCCCGGGCGGCTTCATCAACTCCTCCGCCCGCAGGGCCTGTACGAGCGCGGTGACCTGCTCGGCGAGTCGCGCGGACACCCCCGGCAGCCGGCTGCGGACGATCGCCAGTTCCCGGGCGAACGACGGATGGTCGAACCAGTGGTAGAGACAGCGCCGTTTCAGCGCGTCGTGCACCTCACGGGTCCGGTTCGACGTCAGCACCACCACCGGCGGCGACTCGGCCCGCAGCGTGCCCAGCTCGGGCACGGTGACCGAGTAGTCCGACAACAGCTCCAGCAGAAACGCCTCGAACTCGTCGTCGGCGCGGTCCACCTCGTCGACCAGGAGCACCGACGGCCCTGGCCGCAGGGCCTGCAGCAGCGGCCGCTCGATCAGGAACCGCCGGTCGTACAACTCGGCCTCCAGCCGCTCCGCATCGGTGACCCCGGCGGCCTCCGCGGCCCGCAGATGCAGCAACTGGCGCGGAAAGTCCCAGTCGTACAGCGCCTGCGAGGCATCGATCCCCTCGTAGCACTGCAACCGGATCAGCGGCGCGCCCAGCAGCTGCGCCAGCGCCCCCGCGAGCGAGGTCTTCCCGACCCCCGCGTCCCCCTCGCAGAACACCGGCCGGTGCAGCGTCAACGCCAGGAAGCAGGCGATGGCCAGCCCTTCGTCGACGAGGTAGCCGACACCCTCCAACCCTCGCCGGACCTCCTCCGGGCTGCCCGGCGCACCACCGGCGGCTCCGTCCCACCGCGGCACGCCGCCCGAGGGCCGGCCAAGGGCTCGGCCCGGCCGCGCCCCGTCGTCGCCCGCTTCCCTCGCCGGCCCGGTGGTTCCGCTCATCGGCGCGGCACCCGTCACGTCGTCACGCCGATCCGGCGGCGGCCAGGACCGCTCGCCGGGTGAGCACCCGGGCGAGGTGCTCGCGGTACTCGGCCGAGGCCGACAGGTCCGACGTCGGACGGGTGCCCTCGGCCGCCGCCACCGCGGCCCGTGCCACCTCCTCGGGACCCTCGGCGCCCGCGAGGGCCGCCTCCGCCGCAGTGGCCCGCAGCGGCGTCGAGCCCATGTTCGTCAGGCCGATGCGTGCCTCGGAGATGCGGCTGCCGTCCGCACGGACGAGGACCGCGACACCCACCGCCGCCCAGCCCTGGGCGACCCGCTGGAACTTCTCGTAGTGGAAGCCCCAGTCGCCGGACTTCGGGATCCGCACCTCCACCACCAGTTCGTCCGGGCTCAGCGCGGTCTGCAGATAGTCGGTGAAGAACTCCCGCGCCGGGATCGTCCGCCGCCCTCTCGGGCCCGCGGCGACCAGTTCGCCGTCGAGCGCGAGGACGACCGCCGGCAGATCGGCGGCCGGGTCGGCGTGGGCGAGCGAGCCGCCCAGCGTTCCCCGGTGCCGCACGGCGGGATCGCCGACCGTCTCCGTCGCCCGCACGAGCAGCCCGGCGTGCCGGCGCACCAGCGGGTCGGCGATCACGTCGTGATGCGTGGTCATGGCGCCGATGACGAGGGTGTCCCCGTCCTCCCGGACGCCCCGCAGCTCCGCGATCCGCCCCAGGTCCACCAGCAGTTCGGGGAAGGCCAGCCGCAGCCGCAGCATCGTCAGCAGACTCTGGCCGCCGGCCAGCACCTTGGCGTCCTCGCCGGCTTCCGCCAGTGCTCGTACTGCCTCGTCGACCGACTCGGGCCGTGTGTAGTCGAAGGCCGCGGGGATCATGCCATCCCCTCCTCGCTCGGGGCGGGTGCCTGCCCGGTCGTGGGTACGTCGCCCTCCGGCCGCGCAAGGCCCGGGGCGGACCTTCCACCCGCCGCACGCGCCTGCCGGACGGCCCGCCAGACCCGCTCCGGAGTGCACGGCATGGGCACGTCGGTGACGCCCAGCGGCCGCAGGGCGTCGACGATCGCGTTCACCACGGCCGGCGTCGAGGCGATCGTCCCGGCCTCACCGACGCCTTTGACGCCGAGCGGATTGGTCGTGGCGGGCGTCTCGGTGCGCTCCGTGGTGAACTCGGGCAGGTCCATCGCCGACGGCACGAGGTAGTCCGCCATCGTCCCGGACACCAGATTGCCGTCGGCGTCGTACACGGCCTCCTCGTACAGTGCCTGCGCGATGCCCTGGGCCAGACCGCCGTGGACCTGTCCCTCGACGATCGTCGGGTTGATCACCCGCCCCACGTCGTCGACGCAGACGTAGGAGCGGATGCGTGTCTCCCCGGTCTCCGTGTCGATCTCGACGGCGCACAGATGGGTTCCGTGCGGGTACGAGAAGTTGTCCGGGTCGACGACGTGTTCGGCGTTGATCGTGGGCTCCATGCCGTCGGGCAGGTCGTGCGAGGAGAACGTCTCGAAGGCGATCTCCTGGATCGTGCGCCGCGCGTCCGGCGAGCCCTTCACGGAGAACACGCCGTCCGTGAACTCCAGATCGCTCTCGCTCGCCTCCAGCAGATGCGCGGCGACCCTTCTGGCCTTCTCGACCACCTTCTGGGCCGCCGTGTGCACCGCCACACCGCCGACGACCAGGGAACGCGACCCGTAGGTGTCCATCCCCTGCGGCGCCGTGCGCGTGTCGCCGTGCACCACCTCGACGTCCTCGAACGGCACACCGAGGACGTCCGCCGCGATCTGGCTCCAGCACGTCACATGGCCCTGCCCGTGCGGGCTGGTTCCGGTGACGACCTCGACCTTGCCGGTCGGCAGCATGCGGATGCTCGCGGTCTCCCAGCCGCCGGCCGCGTACCGCAGGTCCCTCAGCACCCGGCTCGGCGCGATGCCGCACATCTCCGTGTACGTCGACACGCCGATGCCGAGCCGTACCGGGTCGTCGCGGCGCAGTCGCTCCTGCTGCTCGGCCCGCATACCGTCGTAGCCGAAGAGCGAGAGCGCCTTGTCGGTCGCCGCCTCGTAGTTGCCGCTGTCGTAGGTGAGTCCGGCGATCGACGTGTACGGGAACTCGTCGTGGCCGATCCAGTTGCGGCGGCGCAGTTCCAGCGGGTCCATGCCCAGCTCCGCCGCGAGCTCGTCCATGATCCGCTCGATCGCGAACGTCGCCTCGGGCCGGCCGGCGCCGCGATAGGCGTCGGTGGGGGTGCGGGTGGTGAAGACGCCGGTGCAGGTGAACGCGTAGGCGTCCATCTTGTAGATCGCCGGGTACATGAACGCGCCGAGCAGCGGAGTCCCCGGCGTGATCAGCATCAGGTACGCGCCCATGTCCGCGAGGAGGTCGACCTTCAGGCCGAGGAGCTTGCCGTCCCGGGTCGCGGCGATCTCGACGTCCTGGATCTGGCCGCGGCCGTGATGGGTGGCCAGATAGCCCTCGGAGCGGGACTCGGTCCACTTCACCGGTCGTCCCAGCTTGCGGGCGACGGCCAGTGCCACGGCCTCCTCCGGGTACACCTGCAGCTTGGAGCCGAAGCCTCCGCCGACGTCCGGAGCGATCACCCGCAGCTTCTGCTCGGGGATGCCGGTGACCATCGACATGAGGATGCGGACGATGTGGGGGATCTGCGTCGCGGAATAGAGGGTGTACTCACCGGATGCGGCGATCGGCGTCACGACCACGGCGCGCGGCTCCATCGCGTTGGGGATCAGCCGCTGCTGGAGGAAGCGCCGGCGCACCACCACGTCGGCCCGCTCGCGCACGGAGTCGTAGTCCTCGCCGGTGCTCAGCGGCCAGACGTAGCACTTGTTGGTGCCCTTGTCCGCGTGGACCAGCGGGGCCCCTTCGGCAAGAGCGTCCTCCAGATCGAGGACCGGGTCCAGCGGGGTGTAGTCGACCTCCACCGCCTCCAGCGCGTCGGCCGCCGCGTACCGGTCGCGGGCGACCACCACGGCCACCGCGTCCCCGGCGTAGCGGACCTCGTCGACGGCGACCGGCGGATGATCCGGCATCACGATGTCCTCGGTCACCGGCCACACGCACGGCATGGACGCCAGGCCGTCCGCGAGGTCACGACCGCTGTAGGCGGCGACCACCCCGGGCCGCTGCCGTGCCGGTTCCACGTCCACCCGGTCGATGCGCGCGTGTGCCATGGGGCTGCGCAGCACGGCCATGTGCAGCATCCCGGGCACGCTGATGTTGTCGGTCCAGGTCGTCTGCCCGGTGACGAGGTGGGCGTCCTCCTTGCGCGCCCGGGCCCGGCCCACCTCCCGCTCGCGTGTACCGTCCGTCGGCTGCGCGGTCATGCCGTGGCCTCCTGTTGCGGCTGTTCCGCGCGGGCGGCTGCGAGCACGGCCTCGACGATGTTCTGGTAGCCCGTGCACCGGCAGAGATTGCCCTCCAGCGCGTGGCGCACCTCGTGGGGAGTGGGGTGCGGGTTCTCCTTGAGCAGATCCCTCGCGGCCATGATCATCCCCGGGGTGCAGTAGCCGCACTGGAGCGCGTGCTTCTCGTGGAAGGCCTTCTGGAGCGGATCGAGTTCCCCGTTGCCCGGGCCGAGCCCCTGGACGGTGGTCACCTCGCAGCCGTCGGCCTGGACGGCGAGCACCGAGCAGCTCTTCACGCTCTGCCCGTCGAGCTCGACGGTGCAGGCCCCGCAGTTGCTGGTGTCGCAGCCGATGGGGGTTCCGGTCAGGCCCAGGCGGTCCCGCAGGTAGTGGACCAGCAGCAGCCGCGGCTCCACGTCGTCTTCGTAGGCGACGCCGTCCACGGTCACCGAGATGCGGTTCATGAGCCCTCCCAGGTGCCCGTGCAGCGCCCGGGCAGGGGATACCGACCAGTTTTGTCTGATATGTCCAACTCTAGGTCTGGGCAACATGCCCCGCGACCCCGTCGCTTGCGGTCCCCGCCGCGTCCCGGCCCGGTTCGCGGCCTGAGCGCTCGGCCTCGGCGCTCGTCCTCAGCGCTCTTCCTCGGCCTCCGTCGTCGGCCAGGGCCTCAGCCCGCGGCCGCACGCACCCCCGTGAGCACGCCGACCCGGTCGATACGGTGCTCGGGATTGCTCCGGTCGTCGCGCCAGAAGTTGCCGGCCGCGTTGTCCTCCGGCGTGGCGCAGGTGGAGATCGTGATCATCGCCTGTGTCGGACGCTTCCCCGGGGAGCCGGGCACCGCCGCCCGCTGCTCGGTGAGGGACCGGGCGGAGCGGAAGGACGTCTTCCTGCTCTCGGTGATCCGGTACTCGTAGACCTTGCCGCCGTACGTCACCAGGACCGCATCGCCGACCCGGACGGACGGCAGCTCGCGCAGCGGTCCGCCGGCGGACAGGCGATGGCCGGTCACGAGGTAGTTCCCGATCTCCCCGGGGCCGACACCGCCCTGCTCGCCGTAGGGGCTGGCGGCCACGCCGCGGTTCTGGATCCGGGTACCGGGCCAGTCGTCGGTGGTTCCCTCGTACGGGACGACACGCAGGTCATCGACGCCGATCGACGGGATGTCGACGGAGGCGGGTCCCGTACGGCCGGCGGTCTCGCGGGGCGCCGGGCTCGGGGTGGTCTCGGTGAGCGCCGCGCCCGGGGTGGTCGCCACGGGTGCGGGCGCCGGCTCGACGGCCGCCGTCACCGCCGGTGCGGCGGCGGCCGGCGCCGCGGGCTTGTCGGAGGAGCCGGGCGCGGGGGAGCAGCCGGCCAGCAGGACGGCCAGGGCGACGGCCGGTGCTCCGGTGAGGACGGCGGGGAATGCGGGGAAGGCGGCGCGGGAACGGTGCATGGGCGCTCGGATCCGTAGCGGGGACGCATCGAGCCACGGCCCGCCGGGCCATGGCCATCTCCACGAAGGTAACCGATCGCGTGTTCCCATGCCGTCCGCCCGCAGCGGGTCATTCGACGGGCCAGGTGTGGGCGGGTGCGTTGAGGTGCATGAAGGCGATGTACTGCTGTGTCATCCGCCGCAGCGCCTCATGGTGCGTGACATGCGCGGTGCCGTCGATGTGATGGAACATCTCCGCCTGCCACACGGCGCCGTTACGGCCCGTGACACACCGCTGCTCGATGATCCCCAGCAGTGGCTCCCGCCACGCCGCGTCCATGCCGGACTGCTCCAGCCCTCGGTGGGCCAGCGGGAGCAGGCGGCGCAGTACGAGCTCGGCGACCGGCACCTCGCCCATGCCGGGCCAGTACAGCCGCGCGTCGATCCCGTGCCGCGCCGCGGTGTGCAGATTCTCCTCCGCGGCCGAGAACGACATCCGCGACCAGACCGGGCGCTCCTCCTCGACCAGGGCGCGGGTCAGCCCGTAGTAGAAGGCACCGTTCGCCAGGACGTCGGCGACCGTGGGGCCGGCGGGCAGTACCCGGTTCTCGACCCGCAGGTGCGGCTTGTCGTGGGCGACGGCGTACACGGGCCGGTTCCAGCGGTAGATCGTGCCGTTGTGCAGCGTGAGTTCGCCCAGCTGCGGTATGTCGCCGCCCTCCAGGGTCTCCATCGGGTCCTCCTCCTCGCACAGCGGCAGCAGCGCGGGGAAGTACCGCACGTTCTCCTCGAAGAGGTCGAAGACGCTGTTGATCCAGCGCTCGCCGAACCACACCCGCGGCCGCACCCCCTGCACCTTGATCTCCTGGGGGCGGGTGTCGGTGGCCTGCTCGAAGAGCGGGATGCGGGTCTCGCGCCACAGTTCCTTGCCGAACAGGAAGGGCGAGTTCGCGGCGAGGGCGACCTGTACGCCGGCGATGGCCTGTGCCGCGTTCCAGTAGCCCGCGAACTCCTCCGGCGAGACCTGCAGATGGAACTGGGTGCTGGTGCAGGCCGCCTCGGGGGTGATGGTGTCCGCGTAGGTCCGCAGCCGGTCCACACCGTCCACCGAGATCCGCAGATCCTCGCCCCGGGCGGCGAACACCTGCTCGTTCAGCAGCCGGTAGCGCGGATTCTCCGACAGCGCACTCTCGCCCACGTCCTTCTGCCGCAGCGTCGGCAGTATCCCGATCATCGCCAGATGCGCCCCCACCTCCGCGGCCCGGTCCTCGGCGTGGTTGAGCGCGTCCCGTATCTCCTGCTCCCAGTCGTCGGGCCCTCCGGCCGTCAGCCTCCGCGGCGGGATGTTGATCTCCAGATTGAACCGGCCCAGCTCGCTCGACCAGGCCGGATCCGCGATCGCCTCGAGCACGTCGCTGCTGCGCATCGCCGGCTCCCCCGTGCTGTCCACGAGGTTCAGCTCGATCTCCAGGCCGACTTGGGGCCGTTCCGACTCGAAGCGTGCCTCGCGCAGCATCAGCGCGAAGGTGTCGAGGCACTGCTGCATCTTGTTCCGGTACCGACGGCGGTCGTCACGGGTGAACACGAGCGCCGGGACGTCTCGTCCCATCGGCCCTCCTGGGGTTTCTCGGGCCCGCACCTCTACACAGGGTCCCACTCCGTGGCGTGACCGACCAGCGAGGTGCCGACGAGGGTGCCGCGCGGGCAGGTGTCGGCGTTGCTGTTACACGGCGTCGCAGCCGTTCGTGGTCTGCGGGTGGGGTGGCGTGGGGGGTGGCGTGGACGGCGGGCAACCGCTTGTTGTTGATGCTTGTACGGGTCGCTGTAGCGCGCAGGTGATTCGTCCCGGGGGTGCTCGCGCGGTCCGTGGTCCATGCAGCGGAGAGTTACGGAAATATCCGCATTTCGTAACACGGGGTGGTGTGTGCGCTTATGGGCGGATTCGCCAGGTCAAGGTGTGTGCCTCGGCACCGGCCGAGAGCATGTTCCGCTCGGCGGCCCGACGGAGGGCCGCCGAGCACCGAAGTGAGAGGGCATCTTCATGTCTGCTTCTCGTAACGCCCGTCGTCTCGTTGCGGCGATCCTGGCGTCCGGCGCGATGGTCGGCGCGATGGCTCTGCCTGCCTCCGCGGACAACGGGCACGACCGCCACGGCCGTGATGACCGCAACAGCCGTCAGCACGACGACCGCGACCGCCGCGACGGGCGCGGTGACCGCGACGGCCGTGGTGACCGCGACGGGCGCGGCGACCGTGGTGACCGCGACCGCCGGGACGGCCGCGACGGCCGCGACGGCCGTCACCACGACGACCTGCGTTCGTCCGTCGGCATCAGCCAGGTCCAGCACAACAGCCCCGGCCGGGACTTCCGCTCGAACCGCAGCCTGAACGCGGAGTGGGTCGAGGTGACGAACAACGGCCGCCGGGCGGTCAACCTGGACGGCTGGACCCTGACCGACCGCGACGGCAACCGGTACCGCTTCGACGATGTGCGGCTCGCCGGCCGCTCCAGCGTCCGGGTCCACACCGGCCAGGGCCGCGACACCCGCCGTGACGTCTACCAGGACCGCCGCCGCCAGATCTGGGACAGCCGCGACACGGCCACCCTGCGCGACGCCCGGGGCCGCGTCGTCGACACGGAGTCCTGGGGCCGCGGACGCCGCTAGTCCATGTCCGACAAAGGGACCCAGCGGTGACCGCGCCGGCGTGAGGGCGTGGTCACCGCCCTATTCCCTCCCGTACCCCGCTCGGTCCTTCCACCCGTCCGGTTCCCGACAGGTGGACGGACCGAGCGGCTTCTGCGTTCGTGGGCGCCAGGGCGCGGTACGGCTCGAAAGCGCCCTCTCCCGCCCCCTCGGTCAAGAGCTCCGGCCGAGGTCGGCGACGACCTCCCGGACGACGTACCGGGCGATGTCCGCCATCACCGGGTTCGATTCCCGGTAGTACCGGAGTTCCATCAGCGCGATCGACAGCGCCCAGCCGCGACCTCTCACCCAGGTCGCGTCATCGACGTCCAGGGCGGCGCGGAAGACGTCGCGCGCGCCTGCGGGCAGCACGTACCACGCCACGATCAGGTCGACGGCGGGCTCTCCCAGGCCCAGGCAGCCGAAGTCGATGACGGCGCCGAGCCGTCCGTGGACCAGCAGGAGATTCCCCGGCTGGAGGTCCGCGTGGACCCACACGCCAGGGCCTTCCCACGCGGGGGCCCGCAGTGCCGCCTCCCATGCGGCGCTCGCCGCGCCGGTGTCGACGATCCCGTCCAGATCCCCGATCGCGCGGCGGGTCGCGGCGTCGCGCTCGGCCAGGGGTTCACCGCGGTACGAGGCAGGCGCGTCCACGGGATCGATACGGTGCAGCGCGGCGACGAACTCCGCCAGATCACCGGCGAGCGCCCCGGGTTCGGCGAGCCGGCCGACCACCGGGTTGTCACCCTCCAGCCAGCGGTACACGGACCAGGGCCAGGGGTATCCCTCGGCGGGCACGCCCTTGCCCAGCGGTACGGGGACGGCCACCGGGAGCGGCGGGGCGAGCCGCGGCAGCCACCGGTGCTCCTTCTCCACGTCGCCGGCGGCTCCTTCGATGCGGGGGAGCCGTACGACCATGTCCTCGCCGAGCCGGAACATGGCGTTGGACGTGCCGGCGGAGTCGATCGCGGTGACGGGAAGATCCGCCCAGCGCGGAAACTGTGCGCCGAGGAGCCGTCGTACGAGGGACACCTCGATCCGTGCTTCGTCGGCGTGCATCGTCCGAGCGCCCATGGGGTCCTTCCGAACTGGGGTACGAGCCCTCGATGCAAGCCGCCACGGGCGCGGGCCGTCAACTCATTTCCCGCCGCGTGAGCCGGCGGCGCGTGCCTGCCCGGCCGTCCCGCCGCCGCCGCTGTCGATGCCGCCGTTCGGCCGGGGCTTGGCGAACGGCACCACGTCCTGTCGGCAGGTGGCGCCCACCGGAGGAAGGACGCCGTCGACGAAGTACCGGCTCTCGTACGCGTCGACGCAGAGGCTCGGGTTGACGAGCGACGAGTGTCCGTAGCCGTCGACCGTCAGCAGGCGGGCGTCGGAGAGGCGGCGGGTCATCGCGAGGGCCCCTCGGTAGGGCGTCGCCGGGTCGTACCGGGTGTTGACCACGAGAACAGGGTGGGCCGTCGGGCGGTTCCACGGTCCGGTGTAGGAGTCGGCGGCGGTCACCGGCCAGGTGGCGCACGGCTCACTCGCCCAGGCCACGGCACGTCCGAGGTCACCCGCCCGGGCACGGCTGAACTCCTCCAGGGCGGGGTAGCGCAGCGGGTCGCGCGGGTTGGGGCTCTCGGCGCATCGCACCGCCTCGATCTGTTCGTACCCGGGGTACGTCAGGGGGCCGTCAGGAGACGGCGATTCCTCCGGGGCCCGCCACTGCCACAGGTCCTGCAGCGTGGCGGCCATGGCGGACCACTGCGGATCGACGGCGTAGAGGTTGCTGAGCAGCGTGGTGATGGTCCTGGCGTACGTCCAGGTGCCCTGTGCACGCTGCTCGAGGCGCCGCATGAGCTGCTCGAACTTGGTGCGCGTCGCCTCCGGGCCGCCGGCGGAGAAGTCACAGCGGTCGGCCGTGGCGCGACCGCACAAGGTGAGGAACTGCTTCAGGGTCGCGGCCGAGCCCAGGTCGACCTCGTCGCGCAGGAACGTGGACAGGCGCGGCTCGCTCTTCGCGCCGGAGTTCACCCAGCCGACGGGGTCGATGTTGCCGTCCAGGACCATCGCGCGGACCTTGGCGGGAAAGAGGTTGGCGTACACGGCGCCCAGGAACGACCCGTAGGACACCCCGAGGTAGTTGAGCTGCGGGTCGCCCACCGCCTGGCGGAGCCGGTCCAGATCACGGGCCGTGTCGGTGGTCGAGACGTGCCGCAGCAGCTGCGGATCACGCTGTTCGCAGCGCCGGCCCAGGTCGGCGTACGCCGCGATCCAGGTCCGTTGTTCCTGCTCGCCCACGGGGAAACCGGAGGGTATGCGCTGCTGCCAGTCGACGGCATCCTCCGGAGTGCCGAAACAGCGGACGGCCGTGCTCGCGCCCACGCCGCGAGGGTCCCAGCTGACGACGTCGAAGCGCTGCCGAACCTGCTCGGGGAACAGGTCGTACCACACGGGCAGTGCCTCGGTGCCCGCTCCGCCGGGGCCGCCGGGGTTGAAGAAGACGGTGCCGATGCGCGTTCCGGGGCCGGTCGCCTTGCGCTTGACGACCGCCAGCTCGATCGTGCGCCCGGCGGGCTCGCGGTGGTCCAGCGGCACCTTCGCGGTCGCGCATTCGAAGCCGGCCGACTCCGGGCAAGGGCTCCACTCCAGCGGGGCGACGGGACCCGACGGGGCTGTCCCGTCCGCCGGTCCGGGGCGTGGAGCGGGCCCCGGACCGGTGAACACGGTCGTGAGGATCACGGCTGCCGCGGTGGCCGCGGCGTAGCGCCCGCGACCCGGTGTGGAACCAGGTATGTGCATGCTCGTCCTTTGCCGCCGCGACACCGGGCGTCGTCTGCCGTCAAGGGCGTCCGTCCCGATATCACTTCGGCTCGCACGGGCATGCAACCGGCCTGCCGCCGAATGGCCGTCACCCGTCAGGCACAGTGCGGCACCTGAGGCTCCGCCACGACGGCGCGGCTTCGGAGGGCGGGCTCCCCGTCAGCACCCCGCACGCCACACCCGTTCAGCCGCCGCGCTTACGGTTCCAGCCACCACGGGCTCGTGCAGGCCACGCCGAGGTCGTTGCAGGGGTGGCCCTCCGGTCCCGGCTGGCCGTTCGGCTGTGAGGGGTCGGAGACACGCAGCACGACCCACGCACCGTCCTCGACGTCGAGCGGGACGGTGAACGTGGCCGTCGCGCCGGACGTGGTCCCGATGACGTCGACCACTTCCGGCGCGTCGGTGCCGGGGTGCAGCACCTGGATGTCGAGCGGCTTGCCGGCCCAGTCGGCACCGCGGTCGAGGTCCACGGCGAAGCTCACGTCGCCGGAGGCCAGCGGCAGGACTCCGCCCATCTGCACCCCGTTCGCGGTGGCGTGGCGTCGAGACGCAGGCCCGATTGACATCCTCTCCCTCCTGAAGGGGGAGATTCCCGCCTACCGCGCCGCTGAAGGCTGCGGTGTCGAGTGGGTTCCTGCTTCGCCGCGCGGTGCCGGGACGAGTCCCGGTCTTATCAGCGCTCCACAGGCTGACACGGCCAGTCCGGCCGCCTTGGCTACGTTGACCGCCGCGTTGATGTCCCGGTCCAGAACCGCCCCGCATGCACCGCATGTCCAGACACGAACGTTAGGGCCTGTCCGGCGGATCTTGCCAGGCTCTCCCCGAGCAGAGCCGGTGCTGTGGAACTTGACGGTGCTTCCGATCAATTGGGTCGACACCCGTTCCGAGCTGCGGGAAACTCCTCGCGATGACTCAACGAACCGACACCCCTCCTACGTGGGACGAGCGTACGCAGCTGGTCACCTTCCTGGACTACGCCCGTGACACCGCGCGAGCCAAGTGTGCGGGCGTGTCCGCCGAAGACGCCCGCAAGGCCCCGCTCCCGAGTTCACCGCTGATGACGTTGTGCGGGCTGATCGGGCATCTGCGGTGGGTCGAGTACTACTGGTTCCAAGTGATGTTTCTGGGCGAGGAGCTCGCGGGGCCGCTCACCGAGGCGACCGAGGATGATCCCGACCCTGAGATGCGGACAGCAGTCGACATCCCGTTGCCCCAGCTTCTTGCCGAGTACGAGGAGCAGAGCGCCCGCTACCGTCGCCTGGTGTCCGACCACGACCTGAATTCAACGGCCAAGCGTCCCACCAGCGACGGCCGCCACGTCGACCTCCGGTGGGTGATCCTCCACCTCATTGAGGAGACGGCCCGCCACAACGGCCACCTCGATGTCGTGCGTGAGCTCGTCGACGGGCGGACCGGCGCCTAAGACCTGTCGTGCGGGTTGCGAGCGGAGCCACAGCCGGATCGCTGCCACGGTGACTGTGCCGTGGAAGACGTAGGCCCGCTTGTCGAACCGCGTGGCCACGGCACGGAAGTTCTTCAGCGCATTGATCGTCCGCTCGGCTTCGTTCCTCCGCTTGTAGATGGTCTTGTCGAAAACGGCAGGCCGTCCGCCCTCGCTGCCACGACGTTTCCGGTTGGCTCGCTGGTTCTTCGGCTCGGGGATGGTGTGCTTGATCTGGCGCCTGCGCAGGTAACGGCGGTTTCGCCGGGAGGAGTACGCCTTGTCACCGCCGAGATGCGCCGGCCGGGTGCGAGGGCGGCCTCCGCCAAGCCGGCCGACGCGGACGCGTTCCATAACGGGGATGAGCTGCGGGGCGTCGCCCCACTGGCCCGGAGTGATCAACAGGGACAGCGGGCGACGGCCGCCTTCACCAGCGAGATGGATCTTGCAGGTCAGTCCGCCCCGGGAGCGTCCGAGTCCCTCGTCGGGGCGGTGCTGCCGGGGCGTGCGTCCTTTCCCCGGCACCCGCGGGGGTCTTCTTCGCGCTCCGGCAGCGTGCTGGTGGGCCCGGCAAGTAGTGGAGTCCACGCTCACCATGGACCAGTCGATGCGGCCTTCCGCGTCGGCGTCGGCCAGGACGGACGCGAAGAGCTTGTCCCATGTGCCGTCCGCCGACCAGCGTCTGTGCCGCTCGTACACGGTCTTCCACTTCCCGAAGCGCACAGGCAGATCCCGCCACGGCACCCCGGTGCGATTCCGGTACAAGATCCCGTTGATGACCATACGGTGGCCAGCCCAACGGCCGCCGCGCTGCTCGGACTTCGGCAAATGCGGCTTCAGCCGGGCCCACTCCTCGTTCGTGAGATCTCCCCGCTGCATGAACACGCCAACGAACGGATCTCCCGGAAGTCACATGATCCGCCGGACAGGCCCTAAGGGGCTTGGGGCCATCCTTGACGCCGCACTGCGAGCACACCTGAGACGTGGGCTCGAAGCGGCCGATCCGTACGAAGATGCGCCCGTACCGAGCAGCCTTGTACTCCAGCATGTGCACGAACGCGGACCATCCGGCGTCGTGGACCGACTTGGCCAGGCGCGTGCGGGCGAGTCCCTTCACCGCCAGGTCCTCCACGGCGACCGCTTGGTTCTCGCGGATCAGCTGGGTGGAGAGCTGGTGGTGGAACTCGCGGCGCGCGTCGGCCACCCGCGCATGCGCGCGGGCGACCTTCAGCCGGGCCTTGTCCCGGTTGCGGGAGCCCTTCACCTTGTGGGAGAGGGCGCGCTGCGCCTTTTCCAGACGCTTCTCGGCCCGGCGCAGGAAGCGCGGGCTGTCGACCTTCGTGCCGTCGGAGTGGACCGCGAAGTGGCCGAGGCCCAGGTCGATGCCCAGCTCGGGCGTCGTCTCCGGCATCACCTCGGACGGGCCGGTCTCGACGACGAAGGAGGCGAAGTACCGGCCCGCGCTGTCCTTGACGACCGTCACCGTGGACGGCGTCGAGGGCAGCGTGCGGGACCACTTCACCTTGAGGTCGCCGATCTTCGGCAGGCGCAGCTTCTGCCCCAAAGTGATGGACCAGTGGGCGTTCGCGGTGAACCGGACGGCCTGCCGAGTGTCCTTGCGGGACTTGTACCGGGGTGCCCCCATCCTCGGGCGCTTGCCCTTAAGCCCGTCGAAGAAGTTCTTGTACGCCGTGTCCAGGTCGCGGAGGGACTGCTGGAGGACGACGGCCGACACCTCGCCGAGCCATGCTCGCTCGGGTGTCTGCTTGGCCTCGGTGATCAACGTCTTCGACAGGTGTCCGGTCTTCGGGAACGGCATGCTTCACTGCGGGCGGTCTCCCGAGCGCGAAGCGCGTCGTTGTAGACCACTCGCGCACACCCGAACGCCCTCGCCAGCGCTGACCGCTGACCGGCACTCGGGTACAGGCGGAAGCTGTACCGAAGCTGCACGCCGATCATGATACGCAGTTGGTCTATGGGTATCGATGAGAACGTTTGCACCGGGTCTTCGCTGTACCTTCCGCATGCACGTCCACTTGGTTTTCGTGACGAAGTACCGGCACTCCGTCTTCTCCGGACAGCACGTGACGCGGTGCGAGGAGATCATGCGGGCCGTGTGCGAGGACTTCGAGGCCGAGCTGGTGGAGTTCAACGGCGAGGCCAACCACGTCCACCTGCTCGTGAACTTCCCGCCGAAGGTCGCCGTGTCCAGGCTGGTCAACTCCCTCAAGGGCGTGCCTCGCGCAGACTCCGCCAGGAGTTCCCCGACCTCGTCCGCCACTACTGGCGGGCATAGCGCTTGTGGTCCGGCTCATACTTCGCCGGGTCCGTCGGCGGCGCGCCGCTAAGCATCGTGAAGGAGTACATCGAGCAGCAGAACCAGCCGCTCTGACCGGGGCTCAGGGCAACAGCGCGGATCCGTACAGGCAGCTGAGGTCAGAGCGGGCCAAAGATTCGCTTCACCACCGGGCTGAAGCCCGGTGCACCGCGAACAGACCCAGTAGCGGGTCGCGAAGAAGCGGCGGGGCCGCAGGGCTTCGAGGACACCGGCCCGGGTGTTCTCGGTGACCCACAGCCCGGCCCGGTCCACCCCTTCCGGGTGGCCCCACTCCGTGCCGTGGTGGTCGCTCACACCGGTGATGCCGGTCCGCCGGCCGGCGTTGAGGCAGGCGTTGAGGGGGGACGACCGCCGGTCCGCCCAGCCGTCGAACAGATAGTCGTCACCGCGGTTGAACATCTCGACGCTGACCATCTTCTCGCGTGCCGCGAGGACGTGCGCGAAGTTGTCGAAGCGCCCCGCCTCGCGGCACGGGTGGTTGAAGCCGGCGACGCCGTTGCGGCTGCCGAGTCACGAGTACAGCGAGCCCAATCGATCCGGGTGGGACCGCTCGACCGCGTATCGCGGTGTACGCGCCGGGGTCGTCCGCCGCGTCCGCGAGCTGGCGGGTGCGGTCCCATTCGCTCTGGGTCAGCCCGTTGATCGCGAAGAGGGTGGTGTGGTCGGTGAGCGCCGCCACGTCGAGTCCGGCTTCGCGCATGGAGGCGAACGCCAGCGCGGGATCGCCGTCGCAGTCCGGCATCAGCGTGTGGTTGTGCAGATCGGCATGGACCAGTTGGGTACCCGGGCTCCTCCGGTCTCGTCCTGCTCCCGTATCTGGAGGGCGAGCGCACCCCGCAGCTGCCGCACACCGCCGGCACCCTGACCGGGCTGCGGCGCGAGTCGATGAAGCCGAGCATGTGGAGCGGGCGGCGACGGCCGCCGACGTGCCCTCGCCCGAGGCCCCGGTCGTCCGGGCGGGGTCGCCGCGGGCGGGCGCCGGCCGGGCCCCGCGGGCTCCGGCCGGCGCGCACCTGGAGGTGCTCAGTCGTCGTCCGCCGTCGCCGACTCGGCTTCGGCGGCGGCCGATTCCGCGGCGTCCACGAGCTTCTGCATCTCGCCGATCTCCGACGGGCCGGTGGTCACCGGCGCCTCGGCCGCGCCGCCGTCCGTTCCGTCGCCGCCCGGACCGCAGCCCGTCAGGCCCGCGAAGCAGACGGCGGCAACGGCGATGCCGACGGCGGTGCGGCGGGCGGCCGTCACTTCCCGGCCCCGTCCTTGTTCGCCTTGCACCAGGCCTTCACCGGGGCCAGGTCCTTCTGGCGCTTCTCCAGCGTCGGAACGAGCGAACGCCGGAAGGTGAGCTTGTCGTTGAGGTAGGTCTCTATCTCGCTGTGACCGGCCTTCCGGGCGTTCTGGACGCGCTTCTCCAGCCGGCTGATGGAGCCGCGCTGCGCCGCGTCGCCCTGGAGGCGGTCCAGGGCACGCTCCAGCCGCTTCTCGATCTTCGGCACCCGCTTGCACAGGGCCTTCGCGCCGTCACCCGTCGGCGTGCTGCCCGGCGACGGTGTCCCGCTGTCGGCCGAGGCCGCTCCCACCGTGGCGAGCAGCGTCGCGACAGTGGTGAGAGCCAGGGCAGTGGTCGTGGCGGTCCTCATGTCGGTGTACCTCCTGGAGCACCGCGCGGGGCCGTGCGCCCGCGCCTGGCCCGGACGTTAGGCACCGTCCTTGTGGAAACCTTGTGGGCGCCGGGCCGTTCCGATCAGCCAGTCACGCTGGGCCGGGAGCGCGGGCACGGTCTCCCCCCGCACCGGGAGGCGGACCTCGAGCCGGGTGCCGCCGCCCGACGGCCCGTCCTGGACCCGCACCCGCCCCCGGTGCAGGGCCGCCTGCTGTGCGACGAGGGTCAGGCCGAGCCCCGAGCCGGGGCTGTCCGGTCCGCGCCGGAAGCGATCGAACACCGCCTCGCGCCGCGACGGCGGCACGCCGGGCCCCTGGTCGTCCACCGTCAGCACCGCGACCGGCTCCGCGCCGGTGCCGCCCGTGCGCAGACCCACCTCGATACGGGCCACGCCGTCACCGCTGCGCCCGTGGACCAGGGCGTTGGCGAGGAGGTTGTCGACGATCGTGCGCAGCCCGGGCTCCCATCCGTACACGCCGGTGCGCGGCAGCACCGGTACACGGATCTCCGCCGAGGGGTGCCTGCGCCGGGCATCGGCGACCGAGGCGTCGATCACGTCCGCGAGGTCCACGGGGCCGAAGGCGTCGGCCTCCACCAGGTCGCCGCGGCCGAGTTCCCGCAGCATCACCAGCAGCCCCAGCATCCGTGAGTGCTCGGTGTGCAGATCGCCGAGCACCTCCGTCCGCTCGGCCGGGCCGAGCCCCGGATGCTCGGTGAGGACGTCCAGGTTCGTCTGCATGCTCATCAGCGGCGTGCGCAGTTCATGGGCGGCGGCGGCCGCGAAGGACCGCGCGGTGTCCAGAGCTCCGGCGGTCCTGGCGGCCTGTTCGTCGTAGCGCGCGAGCACGGTGTGCAGGGTCCGGGCGAGGTCGTCGACCTCGGTGACGCCGGTCGGGGTGTGCTCCAGCCGGGCCGCGTCGGCCCTCGGGTCCAGCCCGCTGGTGCGCCGCTGCAGGCGCCGCAGCGGGCGCGCGGCCCGGGAGGCGACCGCCAGGCCCAGCAGACCTGCCACCGGAGCGGCCAGGAGGGCCACGGTCACCACACGTCTGCGGACGAGCACCAGTTGGCCCCGGCTCGCCGTGTCGGGCGAGAAGAGCCACAGCGTGCCGTCGACACCGGCTCGCGCACCCCGTACGCGTACCGACAGCACGCGCCAGCTGTCGCCCCCGCCCTCGACGGTCACCGGCCGTGGCGCGCTGCGGGGGAGCGCGACGGCCGCGCCTGGCTGAGGACCGCCCGAGACGGTTCCCCCGGGTCCGGCCAGCCGGATGCCGACATCCAGCGCCGAGGCGTACAACTGCCGCTCACGCGCCTGCTCCACGGCGGCCGGCCGGTCGGCCGCCGTGACCCGCAGCAGCCGGCGGGCATCTCCCGTGACCTGTGCCGCCCGCTCCCGCAGATGGGCGTCCTGTTGCGCGTGCAGATCACGCGCGACCAGGTGGAGCAGCAGCCAGCCGGCCGCCAGGACCAGCACCGGCACCGTGATGCCGACGGCGAGTGCGATACGGGTGGAGAGTTTCATCCGCTCTGCCCCCAGTCTTCCCAGCGCAGGACGAAGCCGACTCCCCGCACCGTGTGGACGCACCGGGCGCGGCCGCCGTTCTCCAGCTTGCGCCGCAGATAGCTGACGAAGGTGTCGACGGCGTCCGTGCGCACCTCGAAGTCGTACCCCCAGACCCGGTCGAGCAGTTGGTCCCTCGTGAGCACGATCCCCGTGTTGCGGGCGAGGACCTCCAGGAGCTCGAACTCCCGCCGGGTCAGCGACAGCGGCTCGCCTGAGATCCGCGCCTCGCGGGCCGCCGGATCCAGCACCAGCGGGCCGGTACGCACGACGTCCGTCTCCCTGGGCGGTCGCCTGCGCAGCAGCGCGTCCAGGCGCAGCACCAGCTCCTGCAAGGCGAACGGCTTGACCAGGTAGTCGTCCCCGCCCGCCTGCAGGCCGGCTATCCGGTCGGCCGTCTCGTCGAGCGCGGAGAGCATCAGTACGGGCACGTCGTCGCCGTCCTCGCGCAGGGTCCGGCACACCTCGATGCCGTCGATGTCCGGCATCGAGATGTCCAGCACGACGACATCGGCAGGCTGCTCCCGTACCCGGTCCAGGGCGGGCCGCCCTCCGTCGGCCAGGGACACGGAGAAGCCCGCCAGCCGCAGCCCCCGTTCCAGCGCCCGCCGGATCGCCGGATCGTCGTCCACGACCAGCACCCTGCCCTTGCCGGCTCCCGCGTCCATCCGCCCGCTCCCGTCCTCGGTTCCAGCCGCCCGAGTGTAGGCAGGCCGTGGAAGAGCGCCGCCCCAGCCTGGATGATCGAACGATCAGTTTGGTTTTCTTTCTTGAGCGATTGAGTGATTGCGTGCTAGAAACCGCTTGCTCCTTCTGGTGACCCGCTGTCCTCCGCCTCCTCCTCCCCGGAGCTCCCATGACGTCTGTCTGGTCCCGTCGCGGTTTCCTCGCCACCACCGGCGGTTCAGCCCTCACGCTCGGCCTGGCCGGCCCGGCGGCAGCAGAGCACGGGGCCGAGCCCTCGCTCCCTCACAGCGCACCGGAGGCGGCCGCGGCCGCGGACGACGCCTTCGCGGCGCTGCGCACCAAGTGGCGCGCACTGATACTCGGGGAGAGCTTCAGCCCCACCGCCGAGCCGTTCAGAACCAAACTCGCCACCCTCGGCACACAGGCCGCCTCCTTCCGGAGCGCCATGGCACCGGCGAGCGGGTCGCTCTGGCCCGACCTCGACTACCGCGACCCGGCCCCGGACACCGACCAGGAGTCGTACGGCTATTCGCAGCGGATGAACGACAGCTTCAACCGGCTGAGCACCATGGCGCAGGCCTACTGCCAGCCGGGCACGGGACTGACCGGGGACGCCGCCCTCAAGGACGCCGTCATCGCCGGACTGGACCACCTCTGTACCGACGTCTACAGCGCCTCCAAGCCGCGCTTCGGCAACTGGTGGAACTTCCAGATCGGCTCACCGCAGACGCTGATGGACATCGCCGTACTGCTCCATGAGCACCTGTCACCGCAGCAGATCGCCACCTACTGCGCCGCCGTGGACGCGTACGTGCCCGACTCGGCCGTGTCGAATTACACCGGCACCAGCACCGGCGCCAACCGGGTCGACCTGTGCCGGGTGCTCGTCCTGCGCGGCGTCGTCGGCGACAGCGCCGCGAAGATCGTCGTCGGCCGGGACGCGCTGTCACCCGTCTTCCCGTACGTCACCACAGGGGACGGCTTCTACGCCGACGGCTCGTTCATCCAGCACACGAACATCCCGTACATCGGGGGCTACGGCGCCGTCCTCAACGACGGTCTGGGCCGGCTGCTCGCGCTACTGCGCGGCTCCGCATGGCAGGTCGACGACCCGGCGAGCCGGCTCTTCCTCGACACCATCGAGAAGGCGATCGCCCCGTTCATCTACAACGGGCTGATGATGGACAACGTCTCCAGCCGCGGCATCAGCCGCGGTCTGACGGTGTCCGACACCTTCCAGCTCGCCCAGGACGACCACACCCGCGCCCATGGCGTGATGGCCTCCATCGTCCTCCTCGGCCAGGGCGCCGGCCCGGCGGAGGAAGCCCGCTGGAGGGCCATGGTCAAGGGCTGGCTCCAGCGCGACCACTACGGCCCCGCCCTGAAGAACCCCAAACTCAGCCTCGTCAACACCGCCCGGCTGCAGGCCCTGTTCGACGACGACACCGTCAAGGCGTCTCCCGAGCCGAGCGTGCACCGGGTCTTCCACAACATGGACCGCGCCACCCACCGCAGACGCGACTGGGCCGCGTCGCTCAGCATGGCCTCCCGGCGCATCGCCCACTACGAGTTCGGCAACGGCGAGCACGCCCGCGGCTACCACACAGGGTCCGGCTGGCTCTCCTGGTGGGGCGACGACCACGGACTCGAGCAGTACTCGGACGCCTACTGGCCGACCGTCGACCCGTACCGGCTGCCCGGCATCACCGTCTCCAGGAAGCCGCTGCCCGACGGCGTCGGCGGCAACTGGGGCAACCCGAAGCCCGCCACCGGCTGGGTGGGCGGAACCACCGACGGCGAGTACGGGACCGCGGGCCAGCATCTGCAGGGCGTCACCAGCACCATGGAGGCCAAGAAGTCGTGGTTCTTCCTCGACGACTGCGTGGTCTGCCTGGGCGCCGGGATCACCTCGGCCGACGGCGCAGGCGTCGAGACGACCGTGGACAACCGCAATCTGGGTGCCGCCGGGACCGCGGCCCTGAGCATCAACGGCATCCGTCAGCCCGCCACCCAGGGCTGGACGGCCACCCGCAAGCACACGTCCTGGGCGCACATCGACGGCCACGCCGGCTATGTCTTCCCCGGCGGCACCGCACTCACCGCCCTGCGCGAGGAGCGCACCGGCGCCTGGAAGGACATCAACACCGGAAGCTCTCCCCAGCCCTTCACTCGCCGCTATCTGACGCTCTGGCAGGACCACGGCACCGACCCCCAGGACGCCTCGTACGCGTACATCCTGATGCCCGGTGCCGGCCAGTTGCGCACCGCGGCACGGGCCCTGGACCACGACTGGCTGCAGATCCTCGCCAACGACGCCGGCCACCAAGGCGTCCGGGTCCCCTCGCGCGGCTTCACGGGCATCAACTTCTGGAGTCCCGGCACGGTCGGCACCGTCACGGTGAGCGCACCCGTGAGCGTCCAGATCCGCGAACGCCGCGACGGCACGGCGACCATCGCGGTCGCCGACCCCTCCCGCACCGTCCAGAGCCTCACCCTCACCTGGAAGCGCAGGGTCGCATCCGTGCTCTCCACCGCGCCCTCGGTCACCGCGACCGGGACGGGCTCCGCGCTCACCCTGACCTTCGGCGACCTCAGCGGCAGTTACGGCGCCACCCAGAAGGTCACCGTCAAGCTCGGCTGACCGGAAGGGACGATCGCATGACCCGCATCACCCGTATGACCCGTACGACTCGCACGGCGCACACGCCACACGCAGATGAACGCAGGCGTCCGGGTACGAACCGGCGCACCGGCCTGCGGCGGCGCCTCGGCGCCGGCGCAGGTGTGTTCGCCGGAGCACTCGCCTGCCTCCTCTACTCGACGGGACCCGCGGCCGCGGCCGTCACCCCAGGAGGTATGGTCTCCAACTCGTACTCCATCACCGGCGCGCCCGCCGAGGGCCTGGAGAAGCTCGCCTTCCCGCTCAAGGTCATCAGCCAGCCCGACGCGTCCGGCTACTACTGGGCGCAGCAGTACTACTTCAAGTCCGGCCAGGTCGGCTACGTCGGCCTCCAGCCGCGCCCGGGCAACAGCGGTCTGGCCGTCTTCAGCGTCTTCGGCTCCGGCACCTCCACCAGCCACCCCAACTGCCGCACGGGCGCCGACGGCGGCTCCGGCACCAGCTGCAGCGTCACCTACCCGTACGTCGAGGGCCGCTGGTACCAGCTGGAGATCATCAGGACCGGCACCAACAACTGGACCGGTTACGTCGTCGACACCGCCACCGGCGTGTGGACCACGATCGGCAGCTGGAACGTGGCCGCCTCGGCCGGCTATCTCAAGCCCACCGGCGTCGGCTTCGTCGAGTACTACAAGTCCCTGGCCGACTGCGCGTCCATCCCCTACGCCCAGGCGGTCTGGGGCAAGCCCTTCGTCGATCCGGAGCCCGGTACGGGCACCAACACCAGCGCGTACACCTACGGCCCGTGCAAGGCGAACGCGAGCTACACGATCTCCGGTGGGCAGGTGACGATGACGACGGGCGGCTGACATCCGCGGCGGTGGACGACGGGACGCCGGCACCCGGCCCGGGCTATCGGGCCGTGCCGGCGTTCCACCGCTGGTCGGAGTCGCCGTCGGCCGGGTCGAAACCGAGGGAGCTCCCCTGCGAACTCCCCAGCGGCTCCAGGGCGAAGTCAGGGGCGATCCGTGGACGGACGGCTCCCGAAGCGTCGACGGTGAAGAGCAGGTTGAGGCCGTTCTTGCCGTCCACGGAGGCGCACGACCAGATCCCCGCGCCACGGTCGGTGTCGCCGCGCGAGTCGAGGCAGTAGTCGGGATCCGCGCCGCTGCGCAGGAGGCCGCCGGGCTCCAGGCTCCACTGCTGGGTGCGGGCGCCGTTGCAGCGTGTGGTGATGACGTCGGTCCGATTGGCCATGATGCCGTCCTCGATGTCGAGGCACAGTCCCGTGTCGGCGTTGACGACGGGGTGGTGGCCGGCGCCGGGGACGATCGGCACGGGACGCGGCGGGACGCTCTTCGACGGCGTGGGCGCCGGACGTTCGGGCGACGGGGCCGACGTGGTCGGACCCGGGGAGCGGGTGGGCCGCTGCGACGGCTGCCGGGTGGGGGCGGCCGACGGGGCCGCGGACGGGGATGCGATGGGCGGGACCACGGCGGCCGTGGGCAGCGCCACCGCGGCACCGGACGGTTCGGCGTCGCCCGAGGCGGCCACGAGCACCGTGCCGGTGACGACGGTGACCGCCGCCGCCACGGCGGCGACGAGGACGGCGGACCGGGACGGGCGGCGCGCGCCGCCCGCCGTCGTCGCGTCGCCCTGCCACGTCCCGGACCCGCCGAGGAACCCGGCCACGCCCGCTCCGAGCCGGTTCCTCGGCCCTGGCCCGGTCCCGGAGGTCGTGGCGGGGCCGGGGATCCCGGCCCCTGCCGTCCCGACCGGGCCGGGCACGGGAAGCCGCGTGGTGTACTCCGCCCCGCCCCACCCGACCAGATGCTCGGCGAAGACCGGCCGGGGGTCGTCCACCATCCTGGTCAGCTCGGCGACCAGCCGGGTGCAGCGGGGGCACTCCGCGAGATGCAGCGTCAGGTCCCCGCTGTGCCTGCGGTCGCCCGGGCGTGCCGCCGCCTCGATGATGCGGCGGTAGCCGAGGCACCTTCGGTCCCCGCGCTCCAGGTACGCCTGGAGAAAGGCCCGCCGCAGCGACTCCGGCGCCTTCGCGCGCAGATCGGCCACGAGATCCGGCCGGACGCCGACACAGGTGGCCACCGTGGCGTCCGGCTCCTGGTCCACCACCGCGTACCAGACGACGCCTCGGGTCAGCGCCGGCAACCGGTAGAAACCGGCGAGCATGGCGGACGACGTGTCGGACGACGCCTCGGACGGACGGCGGCGGGGCGCGGCCGACCCGGGACCCGGCTCCCCGGCCGTGGCCGTGGCCGTCCCGGTCGCGGCGCCGGTCGCCGTGGTGGTGCTCTGTGCCGTAGTGGTGGTCTGTGCGGTAGCGGTGGACTGTGCGGTCTCGTCGATCCACGAGGCGAAGTCGGATGCGAGCCGGTCCCGACGGCTGCTCACGGCCCAGGCGGCACCCACGCGCTGAACGAGCATCAGCAGATGGTGCCGCCACTGCCCACGGGGTTCGATGCCCCGGCAGGCTTCCTCGGAGGCGAGGCGGAGGGCCTGGAGAGCCAGCTGGGTCCCGGCGGTCTGGTTGCGGCCGCACAGCCGTGCGTAGGCCAGAACCGCGGGCAGATGGCGGCGTTTGAGCTCCTGCACGGCCGGATGGGCCTGCGGGGCACCGGAACGGATGCGTTCGGTGAGCTCGGCGTCGGACAGACCGCTGTAGTCCGGCTGCCCGTCCGCATGCGCCGGACCGGCCCGGTGGTGGAGCTCTGGCACCCTTGCGTCTCCTCGTCCACTACGGTACGACCGGCCCGCCCGCCCCCGGGCGCGCCGCGCTCCGCGGGGTTACCTGCCGGAAACAAGAGCCCATGGTGGAGCAGCCGGCCGCGCGGGGAAAGGTGTTTCCGCGGGTAAGTCGTCATGAGAAGTCGCGTGACGACCGTGCCCGGCTCACGCGACCCGGCGGATCCGTGCCAGGACGAGCACCGTGTCGTCGTCCGGAGGGTCGGGCAGCAGACGGGCGAGGATGCGGTCCGCCTCCTCCTCCAGCGGGCCCGACGCACGGCTCAGTTCGGCGCGGAGCCGGTCGGCCCCCTCGTCGATGTCCCGGCCGCGGGCCTCGATGAGGCCGTCGGTGTACAGGGCGAGGGTGGCGCCTTCGGGGAGTTCGATCTCGGTCGTACCGAAGGGATGACCGCCGACCCCCAGCGGTACGCCGAGGCACCCGCCGATCGTCTCGACCGTTCCGTCGGAGTGGAGCACGAACGGCGGGGGATGGCCGGCGTTGGCGATACGGGCGCGCCCGGTCCTCGCGTCGTAGACGATGTAGACGCAGGTCGCCAGCTCGATGCCCGCCTCCTGCGCGCACACGTCGAGTTCGGTGAGCAGGGCGTCCGGCTCCTCGTTGTGCCTGGCGAGTGTCTCGGTGGTGATACGCAGCCGGCCCATGTCCGCGGCGGCCCGAACACCGTGTCCCATGACGTCGCCGACGATGAGCGCGACGCGGTCGTCGGACAGGTCGATCACGTCGTACCAGTCGCCGCCCACCTCGGTGACACGGCTGCCGGGCACATAGCGGTGGGCGACCTGTACGTACGGAGAGGCGTCCAGGGACGTGGGAAGCAGCGCACGCTGGAGCGTGAGCGCGATGTCCTGGACCCGGCTGTACAGGCGTGCGTTGTCGAGGCAGAGGGCCGCACGGGAGGACAGTTCACCGGCCAGGCTCAGATCCTGCTCGGTGAACGCCGGGCGGGCCGCGGAACGCCCGAACATGGTGAGCCCCTGGACCGTGCCCCGGGCGATGAGCGGGGCGATGAGGATGCAGGTCAGGCCGCTGTCGAGAAGGAGCCGTGCGCGGGCCTGGTGCAGGGCCGTCGACGTCGCGAAGTCCTCGTTGACGGGGAAGGAGATCGGGCGGCCCGTCTCCACCACGCGGTGGATCCTGGACCCGGGTGGATAGGTCACGGTCTCCAGACCGCTCACCAGCTCGGGGGCGGGAGGAGGCAGCTCGGTGCCGGAGGCGATCCGGTGCGTGATCAGCGGCAGTTGCGGATCGTACGGCAGTGATTCGTCCATCCAGTCGACGAGTTCCACGACGGAGGCGTCGCAGAAATCCGGAACTACCGCCTCCACCAGCTCCTGCGCGGTGACGTTCACATCCAGGGACGTGCCGATCCGGGCCGTGGCCCGGTCGAGCAGATCCAGTCGCTGACGGGCGGCCGTCGCCTCCAGAATGGCCTGCTCCCGCTCGGTCACGTCGACCATGAGCCCGCCCAGTCCGGGCCGGCTGCCGACCGCCTGGCTCAGTGGGAACATGCTCACCGACCGCACCTGGTCACGGTCGGGGCGCCCCGGTGTGCGCAGGCCCACGAGGGTGCCGATGACGGGCCCGCCCTCCCCGGCCACCGAGCGCATCAGGCGCAGGAACTCCCCGCCGTCGGACGTCACCATGACCTCTTCCACGGAGCGCCCGAGGTGGTCCTCGACGGGCAGACCGTCCATCTCGGCGAGCGCCTGATTGAGGTGGACGTACCGAAGGTTCTCGTCGAGCATCACCAGGCCGATGGGGCATGTCTCGAAGAGCGCGTCGAGGAAGGCCAGATTGGTCTTCACCCGGTCGAGCTCGTCGCTCCGGCTCGCCAGCCCCATCACGAACGAGCGTCCCATGGAGCCGGTCATGGGGAAGACGCGGAACCCGCACCTGAAGACCGTGCCGTCACGTTGCACCGCCGGGAACCGGCCGCGCCAGTACCCGAGGGTCCGGGCACGCTCGGCGAGCAGCACGGACGGCCGAGGGCCGTCCTGGGGCGTGTCCGGGAAGAGGACCGAGGCGGGTCCGGCCAGGACGGCCGCCGAGTCGTGTCCGAAGAGGTCCTGTGCGCCGGGTCCCCAGTAACAGATCCGGTCGTCCTCGTCGATGCCGAAGACCGCCACGGAGACATGTTCCAGCAGGGATCCGGGCTCCGACCGGAGCACGCCGGGGCCCGTCGCGTCCCCCGGCCGGTCATCTGGCACCGGACGATCCTTTCCACCGGAGGCACACCAGAGGCGCGCCTTCTGGCGTGCCTGAGGCACGCCGGCGGCTCGGCCGCGGTGACCCGTGAGGCGATGGGCAAGGCCAAGCCTTCTCGCCACCCATTGTGCGGATGTAGCGCCGCGACTGCCCACGTCAGGCGTTCCCGGGACGCCGGCGTGGCCACCGCGCCCCGGCGACGGGCGTCCGCCGGCTCCTCGGCGTCATGATCCCTTCACCCGGAGTGACCGTCCGGGTGCAGTTCCGCGAGTTCGGCGGCACGGCGCAGCACGTCGACGAGCATGGCGGAGGTGAGCCGCCCGGTGTACGTGTTGTGCCGGCTCGGGTGGTAGCTGCCGAGGAGATGCAGCGGGTGCGGATGCCTGCCCTCGGCCGGCAGGACGACGTGCGCGCCGTGTCCGAAGGCGGGCCGCGGCCGTGGCGTCCGCCTCCCCGTGTCGCGCAGTGCCGGCAGCAGGGCCTGCCAGCCGAAGCCGCCGAGCGCGACGACGGCGCGCAGCCGGGGGCCGAGAAGGTCCAGCTCGGCAGACAGCCAGGGCCGGCAGCGGTCCCTCTCCCCGGGAGTGGGCCTGTTGTCCGGCGGGGCACAGTGCACGGGTGCGGTGAGCCGTACGCCGTGCAGGACGAGTCCGTCCCCGGCGTGCCGGGACGTCGGCTGCGAGGCGAGGCCGACCTCGTGCAGTGCGGCGAAGAGGAAGTCACCGGTCGCGTCCCCCGTGAACATCCGCCCCGTCCTGTTGGCCCCGTGCGCGGCCGGTGCGAGCCCGACCACGGCGAGGGCCGCGTCCGCGGGCCCGAATCCGGCGACCGGTCGTCCCCAGTACTTCCAGTCCTGGTAGGCGGCGCGTTTGACCCGGGCGACCTCCTCGCGCCACGCCACCAGCCGGGGGCAGGCGCGGCACCGCGTCACGAGCCCGTCCAGCTCGTCCAGCGTGGTGCAGCCGGGTGCGTGCCGGGCCGCGAACGTCGCCTCGTCGGCGGTCGGGGCAGCGTCGCCCTGCTCTCCCGCTCGCTCCATGCCTTTCACGCTACCCAGGGGCCCGTACGAGGCCCCGCACGGTGCCGTCCACCCGGCGGACGAGGCTCCCCGGCGGCCCCCGTACCAGGCCCCCGTACCAGGCCTGCGTACCCGGCCCCCGGCGACGGGAAAATGCCGTGCCCCGGCCGAGCCCGGCTCTCTACACTCGGCTCACGCGCAGCCAGGACATCCCGGCGCGCGCTTTCGACACGTTCGACCGACGAACGATGAGGGGAGCCCGACCATGCGTCACCGCACCGCTGCCGTCGCTCCCCGGTCACGGTACGACGTGATCCTGGTGTCCTCGTCCGTCCAGTGACGGCTGCGCGGCCGCCACTGGGATCCGTGACGAACACCTGACCCCCTCTCCGCCCGGTGAGCCGTCTCGCCGGGACCCCGCCGGGACCATCCCGTCGCGTTCACGCCGTATCCCGGCGATGACGACGGATCAGGGGGACCCCTCCGGCCTGAACCCAGGCCGCTTCGTCCGGGAATCGCGCTGCCCTTTTCTCGATCACCGCCGATCACCCGAAAGGCAACGGGCCGTGCGCACCAACCTGCAACGCCATGCCACCAGTCCACTGACCGACGTCCGGAACCTGGGCATCCTCGCCCACGTCGACGCCGGCAAGACCACGGTCACCGAACGGATCCTGTATCTCACCGGTGCCACCCACAAGCGGGGCGAGGTCCATGAGGGGACGACCGTCACCGACTTCGACCCGCAGGAGCGCGATCGTGGGATCACCATCTTCGCCGCCGCGGTGAGCTGCGACTGGGACGGGCACCGGATCAACCTCATCGACACGCCGGGACACGTCGACTTCGCCGACGAGGTGGAGCGCTCCCTGCGCGTGCTCGACGGCGCCGTCGCCGTGTTCGACGCCGTCGCGGGAGTCGAACCGCAGAGCGAGTCGGTGTGGCGGCAGGCCGACCGGCACGGCGTCCCGCGGATCGCCTTCGTCAACAAGATGGACCGCGCGGGCGCCGACCTCGACACGGCCGTCGCGTCGATCCGGGATCGGCTGGGCACGGTGCCGCTGGTCGTCCAGCTGCCGATCGGACGCGAGGACGGATTCACCGGCGTCGTGGATCTGCTCCGGATGCGCTCCCTGGTCTGGAGCCCCGGCCGTGACACGTTCGAGGAAGGCCCGGTGCCCGACGCCCTTCAGGAGGAGGCACACCGGCGCCGCCGGCTGCTCGAGGAGGCGGTGGCGGAACTGCACCCGGTCGCGCTGGAGGAGTTCTGCGCCCGCTCCGCGGTCTCCACCCCCACGCTGGCCGCCGCGCTGCGCGAGGTCACCAACAGCGGTGAGGGCGTGGTGGTGTTGTGCGGGTCGGCCTACCGCAACCGCGGCATCGAACCGCTGCTGCAGGCCGTCGTGGCCTACCTTCCCTCGCCGCTGGACGTACCGCCGGTACGAGGCAGTCTGGACGGCGTGGAGCAGGAGCGTGCCGCCGACCCGGCGGCGCCGCTCGCGGCCCTGGTCTTCAAGGTGAACGCGACGGCCACGGGACGGATGACCTACCTGCGTGTGTACGCAGGAACGATACGGAAGGGGGACACCGTGCTGGACGTGGGCGCCCGTCGCACCGAGCGGATCGGGCGGATCGTGAGGGTCCAGGCCGACCGGCACGCGGAGGTGGGGCGGGCGGTCGCCGGGGACATCGTCGCGGTGATCGGTCCGAAGGGTGCCCGTGCCGGGGCCACCCTGTGCGCGCCCACGGCGCCGCTGGTCCTGGAACCGCCCACCGTGGCCGACCCGGTGGTCTCCGTGGCGGTCGAGGCCCGCACGGGCCTCGACGCCGACCGGCTGGCGCCGGCGCTGGCACGGCTGGCCGAGGAGGATCCCTCGCTGGTGGTCAGGACCGATCCCGAGACCGGCCAGACGGTCCTGTCGGGCATGGGTGAGCTGCATCTGGAGGTCGCGGTGGAGAAGATCCGGCGCGCCCACGGGATGGACGTCGGCGTCGGCCCGCCGCGGGTGACCTATCGCGAGACGGTCGTCCGCGGCGTGTCCGGGCTGCTGTACCGGCACGTCAAACAGGACGGAGGCGCCGGCCAGTTCGCCCACGTCGTCCTGGACGTCGAGCCGCTGGAAACGACCGCCGACGGCGGCGGCGCGTCCGGCTTCGCGTTCCGGTCGGCCGTCGTCGGGGGACGAGTGCCGCAGGAGTACGTCCGCGCGGTGGAGGCCGGATGCCGGGACGCCCTGAGCGAGGGTCCCCTCGGCGGCCATCCGGTGACCGGGCTGCGGGTCACGCTCGCCGACGGAGCCACCCATCCCAAGGACTCCTCGGAGATGGCGTTCCGTACGGCGGGCAGGTTCGCCCTGCGGGAGGCGCTGCGCGCCGCCGTGATGGCGCTCCTCGAACCGGTGGTCGAGGTCACGGTCACCGTGCCCGACGACGCGGTGGGCGGGGTGCTCGGCGACCTCGCGGCGCGGCGCGGCAGGATCTCCGGCTCGACCGCGCGGGCCGGCACCGCGGTGATCACCGCGACCGTGCCGCTGGCCGAGCTGTTCGGGTACGCGTCCCGGCTGCGCAGCCGTACCCAGGGCCGGGGAACCTTCACCACCCGCGCCACGGGCTACGCCGCCGTTCCGGCGTCGGTGTCCGAGCAGATCCTGGCGCGGTAGTCCCCGGCGCCGCTCCCGGCGGCCCCGTCCGTACGCGGGCGGGGCCGTCCCGGGAAGGCCCCCGATCGGCCGAGTGGTCGCCGCTCGCGCTGCGACCACGCACGCTCCACCGCAACCTGGAGCAAGGACGACGAGCCAGGACGACCAGAGCCGCTGAGCTTCAGGGAGCACGCATGGGGAACGGTGCCGTGAATCCGGACGGGCCGGTGCTGGCCGGTGTCGACAAAGGCGACGGCCAGGAGTACGTGGTGCGCTGCGCGGCCGGGCAGGCCGCCCTGCACGGCCTGCCCCTGCACCTGCTGTACGTCTCCGAGCACCCGGACCGGGACGCGCCGGGCACGGACGTGGTGGAGCCCCTGGAGAGGCTGGTCCGGACCGAGTTCCCCGGGGTCACGGTGACGGCGGAAGCGGTCGCCGGCCGGCCCGCGGCCGTGCTCGTGGAGCGGTCCGCGCAGGCCTTCTGGACGGTCGTCGGCCACCGTGGCAGCGGCGGATTCCCGCGCCTGCCGCTCGGCTCGGTCAGCTGGCAGGTGGCCACACATGCCGCCTGCCCCGTCATCGTCGTACGACCCGGTGACGCTCCCGCGGCCCCGGAGAAACGCGTCGTGGCAGGAGTGGACGTCACCGACGCCTCCGGTGTCTCGGCGCGCGCCCTGGACGTCGCCTTCGCCGAGGCCCAGCTGCGCGGCGCGCGCCTCGAACTCGTCCACGGAAGCTTCCACCTGGGCGAGACGCCCACCGGCCCCGGCATGGCCGCGCCCGACTTCGAGATCCTCGACGACGCGGTCCACGCCGCGCTGAAGGAGGAGGCGGACAAACGCCGCGACCGCTTCCCGGACGTGACGGTCGAACTCCACGCCGAACGGCTGCGGGCGGCGACCCTCCTGGCGGAGTCGTCGAAGGGCGCGGTCCTCCTGGTCGTCGGTTCCCACGGCCGCTCCGGTCTGCGCAGACTGCTCCTCGGGTCCGTGAGTTCGGAGCTGCTCCACACCGCCGCCTGCCCCGTCGCGATCGTCCACGCCCCGCACCCGGACTGAGCGCCGGGGAGAGCCCCGGGTTCGTCAGGCGAGAAGGTCGACTCCCGCCCGGAACACGCGCGGCAGCCGGGACGCGAGCGGAACGATGCGCGCGGCGAGGTAGGGATTCTCCCGGGCCCGCAGCAGCGAACCCGTGAGCAGCCGGTAGCTGCGGGAGAGCCGCCGCCACGCATGCTCGTACGCCTCGGGCCGGCCCGCGCGTACGCAGCGGACCAGCTCGCCGGCGGCGGTCAGGGCGAGCGTGAGGCCCTCGCCGGTCAGCGCGTCGACGTAACCCGCCGCGTCACCGACGAGGAGCACCCGGCCGGCGACGCGTGAGCGTACGCCCTGACGCAGCGGTCCGGCACCGCGCACCGCACTCGCGGCCCCGGCCGTCAGCCGTGCCCTCAGGGCCGGGAAACAGTCCAGCTGGGCGTCGAACGGAGCCCGCTGCGCGGTCAGTACGGCGACTCCGACGAGCCCGGGTGCGAGAGGGGTGACGTACGCCTCGGAGCGCGCCGACCAGTGCACCTCGACCAGATCGCTCCACGGGGCGACGGCGTAGTGACGGCGCAGACCGTAGCGTGCCGCCCGGCGCGGACCCGGCGGCGCGCACAGCCCGAGCGCGCGCCGGATGGGGGAGTGCAGTCCGTCGGCGGCCACCAGGTAGCGCGCCGTCAGACCGCCGGCCGTCACCTGCCGCTCGTCCTGAAGCACCCGGTCGAGGCGCTGAGGAACGATCCGCACGCCCAGCTCCGCCGCGCGCGCGGCCAGCGCCGGCTGCAGCACCGTGCGGCGTACGCCGATGCCGTGCCCTGAGCGGAAGCGCGCCTCGGCGGTGTCCCCCGTGACCCCGTCCACGTAGCGGATGCCGTGGAACGGTCCGCCGGTGACCCGGACGCCGAGGGTCCCGAGCGCCCGTACGGCCCCCGGCATCAGACCTTCACCGCAGGCCTTGTCGATCGGTGTCGGGCGCGGCTCGGCCACGACGACGTCCAGTCCGGCCAGCGCGCCGTGGATGGCCGTGGCCAGACCGGCCGGGCCGCCGCCGGCGACCAGCAGATCGATCATCGGACGGCGTCCGCCGGCTGTGCGGCGTGCCGTGTCACATCGGCCAGGGCCGCCTCCTCGCAGCGGATGCGTACGGTCAGCAACGCCAGGTTCAGCGCGGTGAACCCGAGCGCGGTGACCCACGCCGTGTGCACCAGGGGCAGCGCGAACCCCTCCAGCACGACCGCCAGATAGTTGGGGTGCCGGAGCCACCGGTAGGGGCCGGACGTGACCAGCGAGAGCTCCGGGACCACCACGACCCGGGTGTTCCAGCGCGGGCCCAGGGTGCCGATGCACCACCAGCGCAGCGCCTGCGCGAGGACGGTCACGGCGAGCATGGTCCAGCCGAGCACGGGAACGAAGGGGCGGCCCGCGGCCCAGGGCTCGACGACGCAGCCGGCCAGGAGGGCGGTGTGCAGCGCCACCATGGCCGGATAGTGGCCGCGTCCGTACTCCGTGCCGCCGCGCGCCCTGCTCCATGCGGTGTTGCGGGCGGCGACGAGGAGTTCGGCGAGCCGTTCCAGGACGACCAGGAGCACGAGCAGCAGGAACGCGGTGCAGACGTGTGTGTTCATCATCAGCGGGCTCACCAGCGCAGTAGGACGAGTTCGGAGGAGAATCCGGGGCCGAAGGCGAGCATCAGCCCCGGGGAGCCGGGCTCCGGCGGCCCGGCGTCGAGGGTGTCCCGCAGTACGTGCAGCACGGACGCCGACGACAGGTTCCCCACGCGGGCCAGCGAACGCCGGCTCAGCGCGAAGGCGTCGTCGGGCAGTTCGAGGACGTCACCGAGGACGTCGAGGACCTTGGGTCCGCCCGGATGGCAGACCCAGGCCGCCACGTCGGGTGGCTTGAGGTCGTGCGCGGCGAGGAACGAGGCGATCTCCTCACCAACATGGAGTCTGATCACGTCGGGCAGGTCACTGCCGAGCACCAGGCGGAAGCCCCACTCGCCGATGTCCCATCCCAGCAGGCGCTCCGTGCCCGGATACAGACGGCTGCGGCCTGCGACGACGATGGGGCCGGAACCCGCACGCCGGTCCTCACGATGAAGCGGGTGTTCGCGGCCTGCCGCCAGCAGCGCTCCGGCGCCGTCGCCGAAGAGCGCCCCGGCGACGAGGTTCGCCATCGACGTGTCCGAAGGCTGCAGCGTGAGCGAGCACAGCTCGGTGGACAGCAGCAGCGCCACGTCCCGCGGCCGGCCGACGAGATAGTCGTGGACGCGGGCCACGCCCGCGGCGCCCCCGGCGCAGCCGAGACCGAAGAGCGGCAGGCGCTTGACGTCGGGGCGCAGACCGACCGCGGCGGCCACTCGGGCGTCCAGCGACGGCGTGGCCAGACCCGTCACGGACGTCGAGAGCACCAGATCGACCTCTTCGGGTGGCAGCCCGGCCTCGGCCAGGGCGAGTTCGACGGCGCGCACTCCGAGCTCGGACGCCACCTCCAGATAGGCGTCGTTGGCCCGTCCGAAGCCGCCCAGCCGGCCGTAGTGGTCCAGCGGCAGCGCGAGATGCCGTGCGTCGACCTTGGCGGAGGAGTGGACGCGCCGCAGCAGACCCGGATCGGTCCCAGGAGGCAGCCAACGAGCCAGCTCGTCCGTGATCTCGGCCTGTGAATAGCGATGAGGCGGAAGCACGGTACTCACGGCCAGAACACGAGTCATTGCCTCAAAATAGAAGCAATCTGACACAACGTATCGAAACGACTCCATCGGGCGCGTCGTGACCTAGCGTGGTGACGTGAAGCTCCCCACCACCACCATCGGCGACGACGCCGCCCCGCTCCTGCCGCCGGTCTCCTCGTACGCGACGGTCACCGGCCTGCTGAAAGCGTGTCATCCGCTGCCCGCCGCGGCCGTCAGCGTCCTCATGGCCGCAATGGTCACGGCCGTCGGCGGACGCGGTCTCATGGCCGGTGCCGCGGTGGTGGGCGCGGTCGCCACCGGACAGCTGTCGGTCGGCTGGTGCAACGACAGGGCCGACATGCGACGGGACAGCGCGGCCGGCCGCAGGGACAAACCCCTGGTGACCGGGGAGACGGGGCCCACCGCGGTCTCCGTCGCCGCGATCGTGGCCCTGGTCCTCTGCGTCACGCTGTCGATGGCCTGCGGCCTGCTCGCCGGCAGCGTCCATCTCGCGGGCGTGGCGGCGGCCTGGTGGTACAACCTCCGCCTCAAGCGCACGGTCGTCTCCTGGCTGCCGTACGCACTGGCCTTCGGTCTGCTCCCCGCGTTCGTCACCCTCGCCCTGCCCGGCCGTCCCTGGCCGCCGCTCTGGCTGATGGCCGCCGCCGCCCTGCTCGGCACCGGCGCGCATTTCGTCAACGTACTGCCGGACATCGACCAGGATCTCGCGGCGGGGGTGAACGGCCTGCCCCAGCGGCTCGGCCGGCGGCGATCGGTGTGCGTCGCGGCCGTCCTCGTTCTGGCCTCGTCCCTGGTCCTGCTCGTCGCGCCCGACGGACCGGTGACCCGGCCCGGCTGGGCCGTGCTGTCCATGACCGTGCTGCTCTGCGTCCTGGCTCTCGCGCGCCCCGTCCGCGACGCCGACGCGCGGCTGCCGTTCCTGGCCGTCATCGGCATCGCCGCTGCCGATGTCGTCCATCTGCTGATGCTCAGTACCACCATCGCCTGACGGCCCGGCCTGTGAGGGGCGATGGAAACCGGACACCGGTGGGGCTCGGGCGAACAGGAGTGATTGACGCATAAGGGGGTGGCTCGAGGGGCGTTCGGGTGCGCGCGGCAGGTCCGTTCCACCGGACCGTCACCGTCTACTTCGCGCCATGATCGACACTGCGCGGGTGACGGGCCGGCCGGGCCGGGGCCGTCCAGATTGCGGAAGCCACTGCAACCGGTCGGGTCCCGAGGGGCGATGGGGGAGGATCGCAAGGTTTCAGCCGTGTTGCGCAGGCATCGGTGCACGGGCGGCCGGTTGAACCCTGAACTGCCTCAACGGCAAGCGCTCTCCCTCCTATTCCCGCGCATCGCTTCCCCGTGGAGGCGCCACGGCCCGGCACCGAGGGCCGCCCGATTCCCGGATAGCAAATGAATCGTTGATTCCGCTCGTCGGCGGGTGACGTGACGGAACCGGCCGAAGCGTTGAGCGGAAGCTCGTCAACGCCTGGCCCCGCAAGGATCCTTCTCCGCGATCTTCCCGATGGACGCGCGTAGAGCGGCCGAAAGGCGATCTTGTCGAGTTCTCAACCGGAAGCCAGGATCTGTAGCCAAGGCATTGTCAGGGGCATGGCGGAGGGTGTTCGTCCTCCGTCGCCGCCTCCGGGCCGATGCCGGGACCCGTCCACCCAACGGGTCCTCAGAAACCCCCACTGGAGGATGTAGTGAACATCAAGCGCTTCACCCCCCACGCCCGCGTCGCAAGAGGCGCACGGCTGACCGCCGTTGCCTCCGCCTTCCTTGCGGCAGTCGCGCTTGCCGCCCCCAGCGCGGCAGCCGACGCCACCCCTGCGCCGGCCACCGCCGCCCAGCTCGCCGAGGTGAGCGGCGCGGTGCTGGACGCCGATGTGCCCGGCACCGCCTGGTACACCGACGCGAAGTCCGGCAAGCTCGTCGTCACCGCGGACTCCACCGTCTCGGCCGCCGAACTGGCCGAGCTCAAGGAGGCCGCGGGCAGCCGCGCCGCCGCTCTCGAGATCAAGCGCACCCCGGGCGCCTTCAACAAGCTCATCGCGGGCGGCGAGGCCATCTACACCGGCGGTGGCCGCTGCTCGCTCGGCTTCAACGTCCGCAGCGGCAGCACCTACTACGCCCTGACGGCCGGTCACTGCACCAACATCGGCAGCACCTGGTACACCAACTCCTCCAGCACCACCCTGCTCGGCACCCGCACCGGGACGAGTTTCCCCGGCAACGACTACGGCATCATCCGGCACGCCAACGCCTCGGCCGCGGACGGCCGCGTCTACCTCTACAACGGGACGTACCGGGACATCACCTCCGCCGGCAACGCCTCCGTCGGCCAGTCCGTCCAGCGCAGCGGAAGCACCACCGGCCTGCACGGCGGAAGCGTCACCGGCCTCAACGCCACCGTCAACTACGGCGGCGGTGACATCGTCTCCGGCCTGATCCAGACCAACGTCTGCGCCGAACCGGGCGACAGCGGCGGCCCCCTGTTCTCCGGGTCGACCGCGCTCGGCCTGACCTCCGGTGGCAGCGGCAACTGCTCCAGTGGCGGCACCACCTTCTTCCAGCCCGTCACCGAGGCGCTCAGCGCCTACGGAGTGAGCGTCTTCTAGACCCGGCAGACCCGGCAGACCCTGCAGCTCCGCCGGATCCAGGAGCTCCGGCACTCACGCACCACCGGCCGGCGGTCCGCCTCGCGCGGACCGCCGGCTCCCTCACACCCCCGGCCCGAACGGCCCGGGGCTCTCCGTCCTCACCGCAGGGACCTCAGCGCACCGTGAACGCGGGCGACGTCCCCGTGAACGGCGTGATCTTTCCGAAGAGGTTCTTGGCGTCCCCGAAGTGCACCACCCGGTACGTTCCCGGCGCGGTGCCCGCGTCGATGGACCACGTGATGGTGGCCTTCGACGTGCCCGTGAGGCCGTTGACCCGCGTCCAGCGGTAGGTGGTCTGCCAGTCGCCGTCGTCGAGCACACGGACCCAGCGGCCGTCGACAAGGCGCTGGACCTCCAGGAACGTCCCGCCGCGGCGCAGGTTGTTCTTCGGGTGTCCCGTGACGAACTCCACCGTGGCCGTCCCGCCCCGCTCGTACGACGCCGCCGGCCCTGTCAGGACGTCACCGAAGGACCTGGCCATCGGGGGATTGTCGTACACGACGCCCGTCTGCAGGGTGAACTGACGCCCCGACTCGTCCGGGGGAGCGATCCCGCGCCCGATCGCGGTGCCGGCCCGCAGCGACGCCGCCACCTTCGCGAACTCCTGCTGGTAGGCGGGCAACGTGTAGCGGCCGTAGAGGGTGGAGCCGCCCTCGTACTGCTGGGCGTCGTACTCCTCCGGCGTCGTCACGTACTGGCTGTAGGCGTTCGCGTACCCCTGGAGCAGGACGTCGCCGACCGGCACGCCGAGCTGCTCGGCCACCGTGCGCCGGACGCGCAGACCGGCGGTGATCGTGAACTCGCCCGGCCCCGCGACGAGATGGAGCCGGCCGATCTTGACGATCTGCAGCGGCAGAATCCTGGGAGTGACCGGATACAGATTGCTCAGGAGCCCGGTCGGGACCAGGCTCGCCTTGGGGTACTGACAACTCGCCAGCCACGACGGCGTGTCGACCCGAAGGGCGTCGATGATGTGCGAGACCGGATTGCGCATGCCCTCCGTGAACCCGGGGATCGCCGGTCCGTCCTCCACACTGCCGGCGAGCGTGGACGCCCCCACCACGGCCGGACAGGTCCGGTGCTCCTTGCCGTCGGGGGTGAACGCTCCCCCCACGGTCACGTTCTCCATGTCGACGTAGACCAGGCGGGAGTCGACGCTGCCGGTCAGCGGCGTCGTGGCGCTCCGGTAGATCTCACGGGCCTTCGTGGATTGGCGCTCCCCGATGATGCGGGCGTTGTCGAACTCGTTCTCGGTCGGACCGGACCCCGGCTTCAGATTGAGGTTCGGGGACATGTCGCCCGCGTTCGTGTTCGGGAACGCGGCCACGAACCCGGGCGTGTTGTCGAGATACCGCACGTCCTCGTGGTCGTGCTCCCAGGAGTAGGCGGCGTAGCCCTTGTTGTCGGGGCTGATCAGCGTGTTCTTGTTGGTGATCGACGTGTTGTGGGTCGCGAACCAGCTGATCGCGCCGACGTCCTGGCCGCCCTGCCGGAAACGCAGGACGGTCATGGCGGGGTCGATCCCGTCCGGGAAGGCGGCCCGGTCAGCGGCCGGATTGCGGTCGAAGGAGGTACGGGACCGGTTCACGCTCGCGTTGGTGAGCGTCCCCGCGCCGAGGCTGATGGTGCCGGGCTTCAGGTCCTCGTGCGCCTCGACGACGGACTCGACGATGCCGTCGACGATCGCACGGTACGTCGCGTCCTGGAAGCCGAGAACGGAGAGGTTGTAGGCCAGATGATGCGAGTAGCCGCCGGGCCCGGAGTGGGTGTGCGTGGCGGACAGCAGCACGTTCCCTTCGTCGTACAGCTGCCCGTACCGCGCCTTGAGGCGTGCCACGACACCCTGCTGCACGGACTGGAAGATCATCGCCAGATCGGCGTTGACGTACACTACGCGCCTGCCGCTCGACCGGTCGACGACGACGAAGGCGCGTGACCTCTGACGCTGATGGATCCCGGACGTCTTCTGGTCGAAGCTGGAGTAGCCCATCATGCCGGTCTCGGCGGCCTCACCCGTGACATCGGATATGCCGCGCCCGACAAGGTAGTTGTCCGCGCCTGCGTCGGCCGAACCCGTGCCCGTGCCCGCACCTGGGGCCGAGGCGGAGGCCGGGACGCCGGCGGACGTCAGACCCAGTACGGCGGCGAGGGTGACGACGAGAAGTGTGCGGTGGGAGCCGTTGCGGGTGGAGCGCATGGAACCTCCTGGATGTGGGGGGTGGTCCATGAACGCCCGGAACCGGCCGGCGGCTCACCGACCGTTGCTGTGGTACACCGGGCGCGCAGTGCCCCGAAACTAGGGCTGCGATCACCAGGCCGCAAGAGGTGTCTACCCACGAGTAGTTCACGGGTTCCGCCCGCCGGTCCCAGGCGCAGCGTGCGTTCCTCAGCCCTCCCTGAGGAACGCGAGCAGCGCCCCCAGCAACAGGGCGGGCGCGTCCAGCGGAACGAGGTGACCGGCGCCCGGGATCGACCGAAGCTGAGCCCCGGGAATCAACGAGGCGAGTTCCACCCCCTTCACGGGCGGGATCCAGGTGTCCTCGGCACCCCAGCACACGGTCACCGGCAGCCGCAGCGTGGGATACAACGGCTGGATGTCATCGGTGTACCGCTGATCCGCCTGCGCGATCTGCCGGTAGAAAGCCGTTTGCCCGGTCTCGTCCGTCCACGGCGCGACCAGCGCGTCCAGCGTCCCCGGCCGCAGCCCCTGATGGCTCGCGGAACCCACGTACTCCCGCACGAGTGCTCCGTGCAGCGCGCCAGGAAGCTGCTCGAAGACCTGCGCGTTCTCCCGGACCAGCCGGAAGAACGGCGACCCCCACGGCGCGAGCGCCACGGGATCGACGAGCGCGAGCCGCCGGTAGCTCGCCTTGTGCAGCAGGTGCGCCCGCAAGGACACACACCCTCCGAAGTCGTGCGCGACCACGGACGGTTCTGCCTGCCCCCAATGCGCCAGCAGTTCCGCGAACACCTCGCCCTGAGTGGCGAGCGAGACGTCCTGCCCGGCGTACTTCGCGGAGGCCCCGTAGCCCGGCATGTCCCACACGAAGACCTGGAACCCCTCGGCTGCCAGTGCCGGGGCGATCTCGTGCCATACGTACGAGGAGAACGGCGTCCCGTGCAACAGCACGACCGCCTCCCCGTCCGGGTCACCGAACCGGTCCCAGCGCACGTCCCCCGACGCCGTCCGCAGACTCTCCCGCAGCCGCCAGGCTTCCAAGGCCGCCGTCCCTTCCACCAGTTCGGTCCGCCCTCCGGACCCGCTTGGTCGCCGGTCCGCTCCGTTCCCGCCGCCGACGTCAGGCGAGGCGCAACGTGATCCAGGGGATGGTGTCCCCGGGCAGCAGATAGCGCTCGGTCTCCACGAAACCGTGCTGCTGCGCGAACCGCACACCGTCCTCGTTGGACGAGAGGATGACGGTTTCGATCGCCTCGGCGCCGAGCTCCCGTGCACGGTCGAGTCCGCGTGCGTAGAGCTTCTCACCGAACCCCTGCCGACGGTGCGCGGCGAGGACACGGGCGATCACCGTGGCGGTCGTCGTGTCGTCCTCGGGCGGGCGCACCGTGCTGCAGCCCACCAGCACGTCTCCGAGATATGCGACCTCGAGGTGATTGCGCCCTGCCCGCTCGCGGACGTCGTCCAGGGACAGGACATGGGTCGGGATGATCACGTTGTGGACGTGCTGCCAGTCTTTGAGCGTGGCGTCGTCGACCGGCTGCTCGAAGCGAAGATCGGACATCGCAGCAGACAACCGGAGCCTGGGACGCGTCGTCAACTCGGTTTGCCGCGCCCCCGCACCGTCGGTCACGTTCCGTGCCCGAGCACACATAGGGGCCACTCGATAGAATTCGGACATGGGAGAGCGGCCCGTGCACGGACGGCCGTCCGGTGGTGGACTCTGATGGCACCGGCGTCGGACGACATGAGCCTGTACTCGGGCAGGCCCTCCGGCCTGATCGGGGCGCAGATCGCGGGCTACCGGGTGGAGCGCGAGATCGGCCGCGGCGGTATGGCCGTCGTCTACTGCGCGAAGGACCTGCGCCTGGACCGCACCGTCGCGCTCAAGCTGCTCGCTCCCGAGCTCGCCCGAAACGACACCTTCCGTCGCCGGTTCACTCATGAGTCACGGGTGGCGGCGGCCATCGACCATCCGCACATCGTGCCGATCTTCGAGGCCGGTGAGACCGACGGCGTTCTCTACATCGCCATGCGTTTCGTCGCCGGTCTCGACCTGCGGGCCCTGCTGGACCGGGACGGCCCGCTGCCCGTCGCGACCGCCGTCCGTATCGCCGCCCAGGTGGCCTCCGCGCTGGACGCGGCGCACGAGCACGATCTGGTGCACCGGGACGTCAAGCCCGGCAACATCCTGGTCGCCAAGGGCACCGACATCGACCACCCCGAGCACGTCTATCTCACGGACTTCGGACTGACGAAGAAGTCGCTGTCGCTCACCGGCTTCACCACCGTGGGCGAGTTCGTCGGCACGCTCGACTATGTGGCACCGGAGCAGATCTCCGGCCGCCCGACGGACGGCAGGTGCGATCTCTACAGCCTCGCCTGCGTCGTCTACGAGTCCCTCTCCGGAGGGCCGCCCTTCCAGCGCGACGAGGACGTGGCGCTGCTGTGGGCGCACCAGTACGACCAGCCGCCGCCGCTGACCGAGCACCGGCCGGAGATCCCCCCGGCTGCCGACGAGGTCCTGGCGAAGGCGCTGGCGAAGGTCCCCGACGACCGCTACGACTCCTGTCTGGAGTTCGTCGCGGCGCTGCGCGAGGCCGCCACCGCGGTGCCCGCGGCCGTCGTGGCCAGGGGCGGCCATGCGCCGACACAGGTGGTGACGGGACTCGTCGAGGTCCCGGAGGACACCGGGCCGCCGCCGGACCCGCCCGCCTGGGCCCGGCCGGTCTTCCTTCGCCCGTCCGACCGGTGAACGGCGCGACCTTGTCCCTGGGCGCTCCTGCGCTCTGCCGGGCGGAGCATGCACGGGCGGCATCCGGCGGCGGCCGCCGCGCGAGGCCGGCGGACCGCGGCCGTCAGCGACGCCGTCCCGTTCGCGTCCCTCGTTACTCGAACCTCGCGGTGTCGCCGGCCCCTCGTCGGACGATCTCGGCCTCGCCGCCGGAGAAGTCGATGACCGTGGTCGGCTCGGTGCCGCAGTCGCCCGAGTCGACCACGACGTCCACCACATGGTCGAGACGGTCCTTGATCTCCCAGCCCTGTGTCATCGGCTCGTCCTCGTCCGGCAGGAGGAGGGTGCTGGACAGCAGCGGCTCACCGAGCTCGGCGAGCAGTGCCTGCGCGACCGTGTGGTCGGGAATCCGGACGCCGACCGTCTTCTTCTTCGGGTGCAGCAGCTGCCGCGGCACCTCCTTCGTCGCCGGCAGGATGAAGGTGTAACTGCCGGGCGTGGCCGCCTTGATCGCGCGGAAGACGTCGTTGTCGATGTGCACGAACTGACCCAGCTGCGAGAAGTTCTGGCACACCAGGGTGAAGTGGTGGCGGTCGTCGAGGTTTCTGATCGACCGGATCCGGTTGAGGCCCTCACGACTGCCCAGCTGGCAGCCCAGTGCGTAACAGGAGTCCGTCGGATACGCGACGAGCGCGCCGGAGCGGATGCTGTCAGCCACGCCGTTGATGATGCGCGGCTGGGGGTTCTCGGGGTGCACGTCGACATACTTGGCCATCCGCCGAGTCTAGACGGCCGCGTCAGTACCAGATCGCGATCGGCCGCCCCCGCTCGTCACGCTGGGGCGGGTCCGGCAGGCACCCGGCGCGCCCCTGGGCGATCCGGTGCGCGCTCCACGCGGCCGCCGCCGCGTCCAGTACATCGTCCGGCTGGGCGCGTCCCGCATCGCCGAGGTCGTCGGGAAGGACGATTCCGGCGGCGGCGAGGAGCGAGCGGCGGGTCGTCTGCCCCGACCAGCTCTTCTTGCGGTGCGGGAGCGGTGTCCGGCCGTTCAGCGCCCAGAACGACACCTCCGGATGCACTTCGAAGAGGCGGTCCCCTCCGGTATCGGCGAGGCAGGCGTTCGCCTCGCGGAGTTTGGCGGCGAGACCCCAGCTCTGGCGGCTCAGCCCGGCTCCGGTGAGCTCACGACAGCGGCGGTTCGCGGCCTCGTACTGCTCCTCCTGCCAGACCGCGCGCGGCGGCACCCGGAAGACACTGCCCCTCATCCGGCCGAGCACGGCGGCCGCATCCGCGTCCGGCCCGTCGCCACCCGGTGTCGAGAAGCCCCAGCGGCATGTCCACGGCGACGACACCGCCCGGGTCGGCGCCGGGTCGCTGCAGCAGGGAGCGCAGGCCGGTGGCGATGCTCGCGCCGGCGAAGAGTCCGTCACGGAGTTCGACCGCCACCCAGCCGCCCGGACATGCGTCGATGCCGAGGACCACCTCGCATTCACCCATGCCGGTCAGTCTCCTCGAACACGACGGTTGACGGTGCGGAACTCCTCGCCGCCCGCGTTCCGGTACGACGACGCGCGACGAATCGCAACAGACGAGGGCCGCGCGTGCGAGCGATGAGGGCCACACGAGTGCACCTCGTACGCCGTCCTGCGGAGCCCTGTGGTGTGGCTGTTTGGACACAGCGCTCCACGTCTATGGATGCCGATGCTTGGACGGCAGACGCAATTGTGTGCCTTCGAATGCGAACGCAGACCGGGTCGGTGTGCGGAAACACACGACCACGGCGCGAAACGGACACGGCGGACCAGCCGGTCCTGCAACGCGGTTCGACCTCATATCGACAACAGAACGCTCATCTCTGATCAAGCGTCTTCCGAAGGAGCCCGAAACCATGCCCAGACGCTCCGGATGGCGAGTCGCCCTGGCCGCCTCCACCGTTAGCCTCCTCGTCGCAGCTCCCCTCATCGCCGCCGAGCCGGCGTTCGCGCAGTACCCGCCGGCCCCGACCCTCGAGGTCGACGACATCACCCTGGCCCCCGGTGATCAGGTCGACTTCATCGCTACCGGGCACGGGGAAACCGAGCAGACCCACGCACGCCTCTTCCCCGTGGACGGAGCGGGCGCCGGCGGAGCGGCGAACACGGCCGCACAGCGAGGAGCGGCCGCGTTCCCCGGGGCCCTCCCGGGAGCCCTCCCGGCGGACCGTCCCACGTCCAAGCCGAAGCCCTCGCCCTCGATCACGACCACGACCTCCCCCTCACCCACGACCACCGCCACCACCGCGCCTCCCAACGGGGATGACGGCCGGCCGGTCGTGGAACTCGGCCTCTTCCCCTCGGACGAGACCGGCCGCGTGGAGGGAACGGTCACCATCCCCGAGGGCACCCGGTCCGGCGACTACGACTTCCACCTCGAAGGCCTGGAATCCGGCCTCGTGCAGACCGTACGGGTGAACATCTCCAGGGACGGCGACGACGACCACGGCGGCGACGGCGACCATGGTGACGACGGCGACCATGGTGACGGCGACCACGGGCGTCCCGGCAACGAGCACGGTGACCACGGCTGGTCCGGTCACGGTGACGACGACCACGGCGACGACCACGGTGACGACAACGGCGACGATGACGACGACCACGGTGACGACAACGGAGACGACGACGACTCCGACGACAACGGCAAGTCGTCCGACGACAACGGCAAGTCGTCCGACGACGACGGCTCGTCGCTCGCCGCGACCGGTTCGTCGGACGGAACGGTGGCCATGCTCACCGCGGCGGGCGGTCTCGTACTGCTCGGCGGGGGATCGCTGGTCCTCGTGAAGCGGCGGCGTACGGCCGCTCAGAAGAGCAACTGACGCCTGGTTGCACCGAGCAGTACCGGCAGTCTCCCGAACAGCAGCGCGCTGTCCGGGAGACTGCCTGCTTGTTGGTGCGACGGCCCGTTCGTTCCCTGGCCCGACTCACATGAGGAGCACCCGGTGAGGACACGTCCCACGAGCCCCGTGGCCGCGTGGAAGAGATGGTGGCACTCGGCGACGTCCGCGTGGGGCCGCCTGGATCCGTCCTCACGGCGCAGGGCCGTGCACGTTCTGTCGGGCGTCGCCGTGCTGTGCCTGGTCGGGGCCGGCTGGATCGCGGTCACCGCCGTGCTGGCGCGCACCGAACTCGTCGCCGCCCAGCGGTCACTGGACACACTGCGGCTGTCGGTCGCCGGGGCCGCGGGGCAGCCCGGTCCGGCGGCGGACCGGCACAAGGACGACCGGAAGGCGGCCTTGGACTCCGCGGCCCTGCACGCGGACCGGGCGCACAGCCTCACCAGCGGCCCCGCCTGGTATCTCGCCGCGCACGTCCCCTTCTTCGGCCGGCCACTCGACACGGTGCGCGGTCTGGCGGACGTCGCCGACCGGCTGACGCACGACGTACTTCCCCCGGTGATGCGCATGGCTCCGGGACACGGAGCGAACGCCGGCCACCAGAGCGTTCCCGAGGTCCTGTCCGCGCTGGGTGACACGGCTCCGGATCTCGAACGGGCGGCGGAGGCGGCCGCCGACATGCGTGCCGAGACCCATGAACTGCCGCGCAGTTCCTGGCTGCCCGCCGCGGACCGGGCGCGGAGGCAGGTGGCCGGGCAGCTCGACCGGATCGCGCCGGCCATGTCCGACGCCGCCGTGGCGGCCAAGGTGCTTCCGCCCATGCTGGGTGCGCAGGAGCCGAGACGCTATCTCGTGGTGTTCCAGAACACCGCAGAAGCCCGTGGCACGGGCGGCCTGCCCGGCGCGTTCGCCGCCCTCACCGTCCACAAGGGACAACTCGCCTTCGAGTCCTTCGGAACCGACACGATGCTGGCGGAGGTCGAGCCCTCGCTCGATCTCGGAGCCGAGTACACCAAGCAGTACGGTCACATGGACCCCGTCGACACCTGGGCCAACTCGAACGTCAGCCCCCACTTCCCCAACGCGGCCCGGATCTGGGCGTCGACCTGGCGTGAGTACAGCGGACAGAAGGTGGACGGCGCCGTCGCCCTCGACCCCAGCGCGCTGGCCCGGCTGCTGCGGGCGACAGGGCCGGGCCAGATGCCCGACGGCACCGAACTCACCGCCGACAACGCCCTGGACCTCGCCGAGCGCACCGGTTACGCGCGCTACCCCGACAGCGCGCAGCGCAAGGCATTCCTCCTGGACGTCGCCCGCACCGCCGCGGACCGACTCGTGACCGCGCTCGACGACCCGGGCACCCTGCCCGGGCTGATCATGGCCGGCTACGACATCGTCAAGGAGGAACGCCTGAAGGCGTGGAGCGCCCGAGGGGAGGAACAAACGCTCCTGGCGGAACACCCGTTGAGCGGCACGCTGTCGGCGACAACCGGCCCGTTCGCCGGCGTGGTGGTCAACAACGCCGCCGGGGGAAAGCTCGACTACTACCTGCAACGGGAACTGCGCTGGATCCCGGGCAGGTGCACATCGGACGGCCGTTCGGTCACCGCACGGGTCACGCTCACCAACAACGCCCCGGCGTCAGGACTTCCGGAGTACGTCACACAACGCGGCGACAAGCCCCGCTACCCCACACGACCGGGAGACAACCGGCTGCTCGTCTCGTACTACGCGAGCCAGGACGCCCTGCTCGACAGCGTGACCGTCGACGGCCGTCCCACCATGGTGAACGGCGGTTACGAACGCGGCCACCCGGTCTACACCGTGGACCTGGAACTGCCCGCGCAGAGCAGCCGTACCCTCACCTTCCGGCTGCGGGAACCGGCCGCCGACCGGCCTCCGGTGCTGTTGAGCCAGTCGCTGGTCACCCCGCTTCGGGCCCGTGTCGAGCCCTACCCGGCGTGCGACTCCTGAGGGAGTCCCACCTGCTCAGCCTGCCCGCACGGCGGCGAGGATCCGCGCGACCGACTCCTCGATCCGCGCCACGCACGTGTGCACCTCCGCCGCACTCGCGCCCAGCGGATCGGCCACGTCGTCGTCGCCGTGCGCCCCGGCCGTGCCGCGCCGGGCCGCCGCACCCTTGACCAGGGCGGTGAACCGCGCGGCCGGATCCACGAGGCCCGCTCCGTCCTCCGCGCTGACCAGCCGGGCGAACTCCCGCAGGCTGAAGGCGCGCGTCAGTGCCCGTACGGGGGAGAGCCGTACCGCGGCCTCGCGATGTTCCGTCGATGCTCCGAGCACCAGATCCGACGCGTCGATCAGCCCGGCGGTCAGCCGCCGGGGGATCGTCGCGGAGACGTCCGTCACCCATCCGTCGACGGAGTACGCCGCGTCCGACACCGGCGCATCGGGGACCGCCGCCGTACCGGCGCTGCTCACGTGAATCGTCTCCCGCTCCGAGGCGAGCCCGGCCCGCAGCAGCTGTTCCACGAACGGCGACCTGTAGATGTTGCCGGTACACACCGTGAGCACCCGGAACCGGGGCGGGCGCGGAGCGCCGGTATGACTGTCGGAATCAGACATGGTGTCAGTATGCCCAGTACGTCCCGATTTCATCGGTGTCCGGCTTCGTGATCCTGCAGTCGGGGACGTCATGACGTCATGACCTGCGGGTCGCCTGATATGTGATCAATATGCCGTTATGGTGCCGTTGGTTCACTCAACGTGTCGTGAAACGCAGGAGGGCAGATGTGCGGCGTAGCCGGTATCGCGACGACCGAAACTCCCGATCCGGCGATCGTCCAGGAGATGTGCGGAATCCTCTCCCACCGTGGACCGGACGGAGACGGGTTCTACACCGGTGAGAACGTCGCCCTCGGCATGCGGCGGCTCGCGATCATCGATGTGGCCGGAGGAAACCAGCCCGTCTTCAACGAGGACCGCAGTGTGGTCGCGGTGTTCAACGGCGAGATCTACAACTTCGCGGACCTGCGCGGCGAGCTGATCAGCCGTGGACACAGGTTCCGCAGCAACAGCGACAGCGAATGCATCGTGCATCTCTATGAAGAGCACGGCGAGGACCTCGTCCACCATCTGCGCGGCATGTTCGCCTTCGCCCTGTGGGACGTGAAGCGACGCCGGCTGCTGCTCGCCCGCGATCGTGTCGGCAAGAAGCCGCTGTACTACCGGGACACCGGCGAATCCCTCCAGTTCGCCTCCGAGCTCAAGGCGTTGACCGTGGTGGACCAGGACCGCCGGGAGGTGGATCTGGTCGCACTCCACCACTACCTGACCTACCAGTACGTCCCCGCGCCGTGGTCGATCTTCCGCGGGATCCGGAAACTGCCGCCCGGGCATCTGCTCACCTGGCAGAGCGGCCGCGTGCACGTACGGCGCTACTGGCAACTGGACTTCACACCCGCCGGGGCCATCAGCGAACCGGAGGCCGCCGAACGCACCCGCGAACTCCTGCTCGAAGCCACCCGGATCCGTATGGTGGCCGAGCGGCCATTGGGCGCGTTCCTGTCCGGGGGCGTCGACTCCTCCGCCGTCGTCGCCGCCATGGCGCGGACCGCCGAGGGGCCGGTGAAGACCTTCGCCGTCGGTTTCGACGACGCCCGCTTCGACGAACGGGCGCATGCCCGGGTCGTGGCGCGTCAGTACGGGACCGACCACCACGAGTTCGTCGTGAACGCGTCCGCGCTGGACATCCTCCCCACACTGGCCTGGTACTTCGACGAGCCGTTCGCCGACTCGTCGGCCATCCCCTCGTTCTACGTGGCCAAGCTGAGCCGCGCGCACGTCACCGTCGCCCTCAACGGCGACGGCGGTGACGAGTCCTTCGGTGGCTACACCCGCTACGCGCTCATGGCCCGCACCGCGCGGTACCGCGCCCCACGATCCGTTCATCCCTCCCTCGGACGCCTGGGCCGACTGCTCCTGGAGAACGGATCGACCCGCACACCCCTGCGGAAGGCGGGAATCGCCCTCACCATGCTGGGCGACACCCTGCCGGGCCGCTACGCCCGGATGATGTCCTACTTCACCCCCGAGCAGAAACACGACCTCTACACCGAATCGATGCGCCGGGAGCTGTCGGGCACCGACAGCTACGACCTGATGGCCCGGGCATTCGGTGCCTCGCGTGCGGACAGCCTGGTGAACCAGCTGATGGATGTCGACGTGAACACCTATCTGCCCGGCGATCTCCTGGTGAAGGTGGACATCACCACCATGGCGAACTCGCTGGAGGCGCGTTCCCCCTTCCTCGACCACCGACTGATGGAATGGGCGGCACGGCTGCCCGCGACCCTGAAGGTACGGGGATCGACGACCAAGTACCTCCTCAAGAAGGCGTTGGAGGACTGGCTTCCTCCCGAGGTGCTGTACCGCCCGAAGCAGGGCTTCGGAGTTCCGCTCGGTCACTGGCTCCGTACCGAGCTGAAGGATCTGGCATGGGACGTCCTGACGGACGGGACGGCGAGGTCGCGGGGGTTCTTCCGCCCGGAATCCGTGCGGACCCTCCTCGAGGAACACGAGGCCGGCGCGAACCACACGAGACGTCTGTGGGCGCTGATGCAGTTCGAACTCTGGCACCGCAGATTCGTCGACCAGCCCCTGCCCGACGCTCCGTCGACCGCCGGGGAAACCCTGCGGCACATCGGCTGATCACGGATACGAGGAGTCCGGCATGTCGTCGGCACCGCGAAGGAAGTGAGTGATGGTCAATCCGGTGGGCAGCGCATGAGGTCGCCTGCTGCCGTCGTCCTCGGCTGGCTGTGCCTGGTGGCCGCAGTGCCGGCCGTCGTGTACCTGGTGCTGTTCCACGGTGCGGCGACCGCCGCCGCGACCGTGGTGACCTGCTTCGCCCTGCTCGTGTGGCCGCGCCCGGACCTGGCCCTCGTGATGCTCCTGGGGCTCGTCCCGGTGGCCGCCGTCGCCGAGCCCAGCGGCACGGCGGCGGTGGTGCTGGTCACCGGTGCCGTCGCCGTCCTCCTGTTCCGGGTCGTGCTGAGGGGCCTTCAGCCGCGCGTCGATCTGGCCGTGCTCCTGCTCCTCACTTTCGCGGTCACGGTGAGCTATCTGCTGCCGCAGATCACGGTGACGACGGAGCGGCCCTGGAAGGGCTACGTGGTGCTGCTCGTGGGGCTCGGCCTCCTCGCGGTGTCCGCCGCGGCGCCCGCGGACCCCCGACGCATCGCGCAGGTCGTCGCGGTCTCGGGAGCGGCGGTCGCCGGATACCTTCTGCTCCAGGAGGAGTACGCCGCCGGCCGCCTGACCGGGCTCGCCCTCAACCCCAACTACATCGGTGCCCTGCTGGCGCTCCCGCTCGTCGCCGCCGTCGGCCTGGCACGACTCAATCGCTCCTGGCTGTGGCTCCTGCCCGCACTGCCCTGTGCCACCGCGATCCTCGAGACACGATCGCGGGGCGCCTTCCTGATGGTCGCGGCAGGCGTGGCGTGCGTCGTGCTCGCCGGCCGACCGCTGCGCCACAAGGTCCTCATCGCGCTGTCGATCTTCGGCGTCGCCATGGTCCTGCCGGGCAGTCTGGACGAGGTGGGGAACAGTCTGACAGGTGACCGGTCGACGGTCGAACTCACGGCGAACACCGACGTGCGCAAGCGGGCCGCCTGGGTGGCCGCACGCGTCGCCTTCGACCATCCGTTCCGTGGCATCGGGTACGGCATGTTCCCCGAGTACGCCCGGACCTCGTCCGACCTGGGCATCTACATCAACACCCACAACGAGTACCTGAGGCTGGCGGCCGAGGCCGGAATCGGGGCGCTCGTCCTGTTCGTGGCTCTGCTCTGGCTCGGCCTCGCCCGCCGACGCACCCCGGACCTGGCGATTCTTCAAGCGCTGGGAGTGGCCACCGCGGTGGGCCTGCTCTTCGCCAACACCCTGACGAATCTCGTCGTGTCCGCCCCGTTCTGGGTCTCCCTGGGCTGTCTGCTCGCTCGATCGGCGCGCAGTAGTCGGCCGGACCCTGCGCCAACCCCCCTCCTCAGCGTAAGGAAGACCTGAATGATCGACTGCGAGACCGAGATCAGCCAAGGACGGCGTTTCGCCTTCGGCCAGAACTGGCATCAGTTCGGGCAGCTGGTCGACGAAGAGCGCATCACCTCCGCCAGAAGATCGCTCGAACTGGCGCTGGGCACCACCGATCTCACCGGGCGGACCTTCCTCGACATCGGCTGCGGGAGCGGACTCTTCTCCCTCGCGGCCGTGCGCATGGGCGCTCGGGTCCGGTCGTTCGACTACGACCCCGACTCGGTCAGAACGACCCAGAAGCTGCGTGAGGAGTTCGCGCCGGACACGGACTGGAGCGTGTGCTGCGCCTCCATCCTGGACCCTGACTTCGTGAAGCGGCAGGGGAAGGCCGACATCGTCTACTCATGGGGGGTGCTGCACCACACGGGCTCCCTCTGGAAGGCGATGGACGCCGCGTGCGGACTGGTCGCCCCCGGGGGAACGCTGTTCGTGTCGATCTACAACGACCAAGGGCTGGAGAGCCGGGTCTGGACGGAGGTGAAGCGGCGCTACAACCAGTCCGGGCCCCTCGCGCGGCGCCTCCTGCTGTCCGGCAGCGTGCTCTACCTGAGCAGGAACTATCCGGCCCGCGCCCTGCTGAACGTGGCTCGTGGACGCGGCCCGGCGAGCGGGGCCGTCCCCCGTGCCCGGGGCATGTCGCGCAAGCACGACCTCGTCGACTGGGTGGGAGGCTACCCGTTCGAGGTCGCGACGCCCGAGGAGGTGTTCTCGTTCTGCCGGGAGCGCGCCTTCGAGCTGCGTCATCTGAAGACCTGCAGGGGAGGGCTCGGCTGCAACGAGTTCGTCTTCACCCTGGGCGCGCGCGCCGACGGGTGAGCGAACCCGGGCCCGCGGTTCGTGCAGCGGGATCCCGTGTCATCGAGACCGGCCGACATCCAGGTCGCCGCGCCCACGCCGCAGCGAGCTCGTGATGCGAGAGGTGTCGGCGCTCGTCGGCAACAGCCGCCGCCACGGGGTCCCGCTGATCCGCGCGAAGTGCGCCACCTGCAGGACGACCAGAGTCGCGTAGGCCGCTGTCGAGGCGATCGCGCAGCCGGCGGCACCCCACAGGGGGATCAGCATCGTGTTGAGTCCGATGTTCACCCCCAGGGCGAGCAGCGACGGCAGGACGACGAAGCGCGCCGACCGGAACCGCAGCAGGAACGTGGCGACGGGACGGCCCGCCGACAGCAGCAGAATTCCGGGAACCAGCCAGGCGACGAGAGCGGCGGCCTCCGCGTAGGCGTGACCGTACACGGGAGTGATCAGGGCGGACACCGCGATCACCGTCGTGACGACGGACACGGCACCCAGAATCACCATGAGCCGCACCATCCTGGCCGCGACGGCCGCCGAGCCCTCCATGTCGTGATCGAACTGCCGGGGCAGAGTGACCTGTGCGAAGGCGTCGACGCCGATGCGGCTCAGCTCCGCGAGGGTGACGGCGAGCGTGTAGATGCCGACATCGCGAGGGCCCGCCAGCGCGTTCAGCAGGAACACGTCGGACCTGAGCAGCAGATAGGACGCGGCCGAACCGGCGTGCAGCCGCAGGCCTTTGGCGCAGGTCGTCTTGGCGAGCCCCAGGCGCGGCCGGCTGACGGTGACTCCGCCCCTCCCGACCAGCACCACCAGGGAGACCCCGAACGACACGGACCAGACGACGACGACCGTGTACACGGTGAGGTGTCCGGTGAGACCGAGTGCGACCAGGCACGTGCACTGGACGACCGCGCCCGCCAGCGGGGCCAGTCCCGCCACATGGGGGCGGTCGCGCAGTACGGCGATGTTGCTCGAGTACAGCACGCCGACGCCCAGCGGCACGCCCACACAGGCCGTGGCCAGCAGCCACAGATCAGGCATGTTGCCGTGCCCCTGGAACACGACTGCCGCCGCCATCGCCGCGAGGGCGGCCCCGGCGCCGATCATCAGCCCCAGCGGAACGCTGTTGCCCTCCAGGGAGGCGCGTCTGCCCTTGTCCGACCACAGGGCCGTCTGCGCCTGCTCGATGGACAGATGCCCGAGGGCCATGGCGGCGGTGCCGACCGTGACCGCCATGTAGTACGTACCGCGCGCTTCGGGCGGCAGGGCCCTGGCGATGATGACACTGGCGACGACACCCATGACGAGGGCGCCCGCGCGAGCCGCGACCATCCGGACGAACTGCAGTCTGCTGTCGGCCATGCCGCCGGATCTCCTCAACTGACCGTTCGCCGCCGGGACGCCCCTGCCACTACGCCGTGAATCGGCGCTCCAGCAACTGGTGATAGAGCGCTACGTACCGGTCCACCATCACGTCGGCGGTGAGGTTGGCCAGGGCCCATTCACGTGCCCGCCGTCCCAGGACGGCAGCGGCTTCCCGGTCGCCGAGCACCGACTGGAGGCCGTCGGCCAGGGCGTCCGCGTCGGCGGGGGCGACGAGCACGCCCCGTCCGTCCTCGAGGAGTTCCGGCGTGCCGCCCACCGCGGTGGCGACCACGGGCCGCCCCGCCGCCATGGCCTCCATCACGGCATTGCTGGACCCTTCGTACAGGGACGGAAGGACGACCACGTCCGCCCGGGCCAGGAACCCGGCGACATCGGTGCGGAAGCCGAAGAAACGTACGTCGATCCTCAGGCAGGCGGCCAGCTCCTCCAGCGCGTGGCGCTCGGCACCGTCTCCGATCAGGACAAGGGTGCACGGCCTTCCTCTGCGCCGTAGCTCCGTGCACGCCTCCAGGAGGTGCCGGTGCCCCTTGTGGGACGCGAGATTGGCGACGCACAGCACCACGGGCAGCGAAGTGACCACCTCGGCGGGCCGGGCGATCTCGAACTCCTTCCGGGTCATCCCGTTGGGAATCACCGTGAGCTTGGCGTCGGGGACGCCCTCGTCCCGCCGGACGTCATCGGCGACCGCCTGCGCGTTGGCGACCAGTAGATCCGTCCACCGTGTGGCGATCCGCTCCAGAGCCAACGCCACACGGTGTCCGCGCTTGAAGAAGCCAAGACTCCGCCGGCCCGCCACCAGCACGGGTACGCGCGCCAACCGTGCGGCGGGGGCGGCCAGCACGTAGGAGTGCAGGAGGAAGGCCTGCAGAACCTGCGGCTTCTCCCTCCTCAGAAAGGCCAACAGGTTGACGAAGGCCCGGACGTTGCCGGTCAGCGACTTCCAGTGCAACGTCACGCGCTGGAATCCCAGATTCACCAGGATCACTCCGGAGTCCCGCAGCTCAGCCTCCCGCGGGCCCTTGTGGAACAGGACCAGCAGATGGGTGCGGACACCACGCTGGCTCAGTCCGCGGGCGAGCAGGACGAGCTGCTTCTCCGCGCCCCCGAGACCGAGCTGTCCGATCAACAGGCAGACCCGGGAGAGGGATTGGCGCGAGGGTGCGGCCTCGGCGAAAGAGACGAGTGGTGCTTGTGTGTGATCCATCATGTGCATATAGGGCACGACTCGCTATTCGGCGTTAATCGGGTATGTCGTGGTTTAGTGTAGGCCTGTGTTGATCACGGCCGCAGCTTTGACGGCCGCCGCATCCGCGTGTCAGGCCTGAGGTGAGTCGATCACGCCACCATGTCGCCGCCCCGGACCCCGACGCACTCCGGCTCCACGGCGCGATGGCCGCCGACACACCCGCGAGTGTTGACGGAAGGAACGCCGAGATGAAGAACAGGCTCATGGTCTGGGGTGTGCGTTGCTTCTACAAGCTGATCGGCCAGCGGCTGCACTGGCGCACCCCCGGCGCCCGACGGCTGCGTGGCTGGTGTGCCCACAAGATCTGCGCAGACGTGCAACTGCCGGTCACCATCAACGCCGGAGTGGGGCTCCCTCCCACCCTGACGATGGGGCCGTACGCCGGAATCGGGCAGGGCGCGATGTTCCTCGGCCTGGGCAACGTGTCCCTGGGCGCGCACCTGACGATGGGTCCGGAGTGCCTGTTCATCACGGGAGACCATCCCGTGCCCAAAGCAGGGGGAAACTTCCGCGACCACACCCCGGTGCACGCCGACATCGTCGTGGAGGAGGACGTCTTTCTCGGCGCCCGGGTGACGATTCTGCCCGGCGTGACCATCGGCCGTGGTGCCGCCGTTGGTGCGGGCAGCGTGGTGACGAAGGACGTACCCCCTGAAGTGGTCGTCGCCGGAAATCCGGCCAGAATCGTCCGTGCCCGTGAGCAGGTATGAAAGCCGAGTGTTGACGGAAGGAACGCCGAGATGAAGAACAGGCTCATGGTCTGGGGTGTGCGTTGCTTCTACAAGCTGATCGGCCAGCGGCTGCACTGGCGCATCCCCGGTTCCCTTCGCCTTCGTGCCTGGTGCGCCCACAAGATCTGCGCGGATGTGGAATTGCCGGTCATCATCCTTGCGGGCGTATGCCTGCCACCATCCTTGAGGATGGGGCAGCACGCGGGAATCGGGGAGGGCGCCAGGTTCCTCGGCCCGGGCGCCGTGTCCCTGGGCGCGCATCTGTCGATGGGTCCGGAGTGCCTGTTCATCACGGGAGACCATCCCGTGCCCAAAGCAGGGGGTAAGTTCCGCGACCACACCCCGGTGCACGCCGACATCGTCGTGGAGGAGGACGTCTTTCTCGGCGCCCGGGTGACGATTCTGCCCGGCGTGACCATCGGCCGTGGTGCCGCCGTTGGCGCGGGCAGCGTGGTGACGAAGGACGTACCCGCCGAAGTGGTCGTCGCCGGAAATCCAGCCAGGATGATCCGGGCCCGTGAGCGGGCGTGAAGAACTCGGGCGAATCCCAGGCCGACTTCTGCGCTACTTCTCGAGAACCAGGGTGATGGACGAGACATGGCGCAGCGCGCAGAAAGCCAACCAGTCGATCACGGCACGCCTGGAACGGCGGTAGCCGGCCAGGCCGCCGTGACCGAGCATCGCCGAGATCTTCTGCTGGTAGAGCTCTTGTGTGTACCGGTACGAAAGCTTCAGGCCCGCACGCTTCGACTCCTGCGAGAATTCCTCGAAGTAGCGGTAGGTCGTCCCCAGGTGTAGATAGGTCGAGATGCGCTCGGCCGTTTCCCTGATGTCCCCGGACCTGTTGTTCCCCACCCTCATCTGTCGCCACATGCGTGCCATTGCTGCACGCTGCTCATGACCGCGAACGCGGTGAATCAGCGGCATGAGGACGTGACCGTCGCACAGCGCGTTCCGCAACGGGAACACATGCATCGAGCATCCGCCCGGCCCGAGTACGCGGCTGAGCTGAGCCAGGAACGAAGGGAGGCTGACAACGTGCTCCAGTACCTGGTTCGACACCACGATGTCGAACGCTCCGTCAGGGTATGGCCAAGCCTCGTGCTGGGAAACGGACGTGATGCGCTCGGCCCACGGGACACCCGGCATCAAACCCTCCAGTCGATCCACCGTCGATCCGGGGAACTCTGGGTACTCTGCCAAAGTGTCGGTGACGTCGAATCCGTGGACCTCGATATCGGCTCCGGGGTTCAGGTCGGTCAACCCGGCCTGGAGAAACGCGATGAGGTCTCCTTTGCCGCAACCCACGTCAAGAACTCGAAAAGTTTCACGCCCTGCTCGGCTGGACAACTCCGTGTTCGCCGCCGCCAAAAGGTGCTGATGTGTGAGACTTTTCGGTGCCAGAGAGATGGTCATGCTGCCGTACTGTACATGCGCTATAGCGCGAAGCGGACGTGAAACGCCCCAGGTCTGCACTGCTTGGGTGTTCCTTCCGATCCGGGTTAATGGCGCCGCTACCGATTGAAGCCTGTCGTACCTCGTGCCCTTGACGAATACTTCGGTGCGCGCCGCCTAGTATCTGTCCCATGTCGACCGCTACGTACCGAGCCGCAGGTTCGGAATTCCGTCGCCTTCGTGTGCTGAGGGTGATCACGCGAATGAACATCGGCGGACCGGCTGTTCAGGTGTCGGCGCTTCTTCGGGGGCTGGATTCCGAGCGATTCGAGCATCGTCTCATCGCCGGATTCGTGGCACCGGACGAGGCGGACCATCTGGAGCAGCGGGCACCCGACCTCCCGGTTCAGCGGATCAACGGACTGGGACGCGCCGTGCGGCCCACGGACGACGCCCGCTGCCTCGTCGAACTCGTCGCCGCCATGCGGCGGTTCCGGCCCCACATCGTCCATACGCACACCGCGAAAGCCGGTGCTCTGGGCCGGACCGCCGCGGTACTGGCCCGAGTGCCGTCAAGGGTGCACACCTTTCACGGCCATCTCCTGCACGGCTACTTCTCCCCGGCGAAAACCAGAGTCGTGGTGGGCGCCGAACGCGGGCTCGCCGCGCTCACGGACCGGCTCGTCGCCGTCGGCGGACGGGTACGCGACGACCTCGTCGCCGCGGGAATCGGCAGGGCCGGCCAGTACTCGGTGGTCCCGCCCGGCACCAGTCTCGCCCCGGCACCCGACCCCGCGAAGGCCAGGAGCCTCCTGGGACTGCCACAGAACTGCCCCGTGGTGGCGTACGTCGGCCGCATCACCGCGATCAAGCGCCCCGACCGGCTCCTGGCCGTGGCCCGGGAGGTACACCGGGTCGTACCCGAAGCGCACTTCGTGGTGTGCGGCGCGGGCGACCTGCGGCCGGACCCGGAAGCCGTCGCCGAACTCGGCGACCATCTCCATCTGCTGGGCTGGCGCGCGGACGTGGAGACCGTCTACGCCGCCGCCGACATGGTCCTGCTGACGTCGGACAACGAGGGCATGCCGGTCAGTCTGATCGAAGCAGGCCTCGCCGGGCTGCCTGCTGTCGCCACCGACGTCGGGAGCGTCGCGGAGGTGGTGCAGGACGGTATGACCGGATTTCTGGCCGGACCACGGACCACGGAGATCGCCGGCCACACGGTGACCCTTCTGCGCGATGCGAAACTGCGCCAGGAGATGGGCGCACGGGCGCGCACGTTCACCGGGCGGCGCTTCGGCGAGGAGCGCCTGGTGGCCGACACACAGGCCCTCTACACCTCCATCGCCGTCGCCCGCGGCTGGTGGACCGCACCCCGTCCGAAAGGTGAGCACAGTTGAACGTCCTCGTTACCGGAGGCGCCGGGTTCATCGGCGCCAACCTGTGCCAGGAGCTCGCATCACGTCCGAACGTGGGCAGGGTCATCGCCCTGGACGACCTGAGCACGGGCTCCGCGGCCAACCTCGCGGGAACAGACACCGAACTGGTCGAGGGAAGCATCCTCGATCCCACGCTCGTCGACAGCGTCGTACCCCGAGTGGACGCCGTCGTCCATCTGGCGGCCCGTCCGTCCGTACCGCGCTCCCTTGCCGACCCGGTCGCCAGCCACCACGTCAACGCCACCGGCACGGTCAACGTCCTCGAGGCATGCCGACGCGCGGGCGTCCCCGTCGTCGCCGCCTCCTCGTCCTCGGTCTACGGAGCCACCGCGGTCCTGCCGAAGCACGAGAACCTGGCGACCCGGCCACTGAGCCCCTACGCCGCGAGCAAGCTCGCGACCGAGGCGTACGTCCTCGCCTATGGCGCCTCGTTCGGCCTGCCCACCCTGGCGTTCCGGTTCTTCAACGTCTACGGGCCCCTGCAGCCGGCCGGACACGCCTACGCCGCCGTGGTCCCGGCCTTCATCGACGCCATGCTGCGCGGCACCCCCGTACGGATCTTCGGCGACGGACTGCAGACCCGTGACTTCACCTACGTGGGCACCGTCGTCCGGGTGCTGGCCGACGCGGTGCTGCGCCAGGTGTCCTACGCCGGGCCGGTGAACCTCGCCTTCGGGACCCGGGTGACCCTGCTCGACCTCGCCCGGGAACTCTCCGACATCACCGGACTACCGGCCGGCATCCGGCACGAGGCGCCGAGGGCGGGTGACGTCCGCGACTCCCAGGCGGCCGACGGGCTGGTTCGCGAGCTGTTCCCCGACATCGTCCAAGTGCCCCTGGAGCAGGGGTTGGAAAGGACGGTGAACTGGTTCCGCACGCTGCCCGACTACGCGGAGCGGCCGGCAGCCGCCGCAGCGGTGCCGGCCGACGTGGGCTGACAGTGATCTGACGCGGTACCGAGGGCGGTCACCCCCGACGGGCGGTGACCGCCCTCAGTGCTGTTCGTCGGCGACCGCGGCGTAGACGGGGACTCTCAGGAGCCGCAGCCAGACGACGGCGGTCACCGCGACCACGGCGATCAGCACGGCGCTCTGCGGGACGATCTTGAACAGGACCAGGACGGCCGTGAGACTCGTCAGCGCGGCGAAGCCCCCGATGGCGACGGTCACCTGGCGGACCGTAAGGCCGAGGCGCCGCAGCCGGTGGGCGACGTGGTCCTTGCCGCCCTGCATGACGGGCCGGCCCTCTCGGCGCCTCGCCACCATCACCAGGCCGGTGTCCGCGGTGACCACCAGGGTGATGAGCAGCAGACTGCCGTACCCGGACAGGGCGGTGCTGTCCCGGTGCAGGGTCATGCTCGCGGACGACACGAGGAAGCCGACGAACAGCGCGCCCGCGTCACCGAGAAAGATGCGCGCCGGGTGCCAGTTGTGGAACAGGAACCCGGCACAGGCACCGGCGAGGGCGGCGGCGACCGACGCGGTGCCGACCAGACCGGCGGAGAGCGCGGCGCAGCACAGGAATGCCGCGATGACCGCGGTCACCGTGGACACCACCCCGTCCATGTTGTCCAGCAGATTGAACGCGTTGGTGGTGAAGAGGATCCACATCACCGCGAGTACCGCGTCGACCCATGTGCCGAAGAGCACGGGGTGGCCGCACCAGGCGACGACCACGAGCGCTGCCGCCGCCTCGACGGAGAGCCGGATCCGGATGCTGAGCGGACGCAGGTCGTCCACGAGGCCGAGCACGGCGATGACCGCGGCACATCCGAGCACCACACCGAGGGTGGAGTCGGTCGCGCCCGCGCCGAACACGACCACACTCGCCGATCCCACGGTCGCCAGGGCGACGGCCATGCCGCCGAGGTAGGGAGTGGGGGAGACGTGCACCTTACGGATGCCTGGCTGGTCCGTGTACCCGCGCCGTACGGCGAGGAGACGCAGGGGCTCGGTCAGCAGCGCGGCGACGGCCAGGGCCACCAGCCCGGCGAGGGCCGTCACCATCCACGGGCTCAGACCGGACATGGACCCGCCGCCACCGCCCGGCCGTCGGCGCCGCCGGCATGCCCTTCGTCCGGGCGCCCGGGAACGGCGACGGGCGCCTGCTGAGGGGCTTCGCCGCGGGCGTCCGCCACGGCGTCGACGAGGATGTCGCCGAGGTCGCGCCGCGGCTGCCAGCCGGTGAGGGCCCGCAGTTTCGTGGTGTCCGGGACCCGGCGTTCCATGTCCTCGAACCCGGGTCCGTACGCATCGGTGTACGAGACACGGTGCACGGTCGACGTGCTGTTCGCACAGGCGATGATGCGTTCCGCGAGATCGAGGATGCTGATCTCCTCGTCGCTTCCGATGTTGAAGGTCTCTCCCTCGGCCTCGGGACGGTCGAGCAGCGACACGAGCGCCGCGACCACGTCGGTGACGTGGAGGAAACAGCGGCTCTGCCGGCCTGTTCCGTAGACCGTGAGCGGTTCTCCCAGAACCGCCTGCCTGGCGAATCGCGGAATCACCATGCCGTACGCCGGGCTCTGCCGAGGGCCCACGGTGTTGAAGAAGCGCACGACGGTGGCACGAAGCCCGTACTCGCGGCGGTACAGCTCGGCGAGGATCTCGTCGACGGCTTTCGCCGTGCTGTACGACCATCGCGGCACCGACGGACTTCCCAGAACGCGGTCGGACATCTCGGTCAACGGTCCGGAGGAGTTCTTGCCGTAGATTTCCGACGTACTGGCGAGGGTGACGTGCCGGCCATGGCGGTACGCCGCCTCGATGACCGTTTCCGTTCCCTTGGTGTTGATCGTGAACGACCTCAGCGGCTGCTCGACGATGAGCTTCACCCCAACGGCCGCCGCCAGGTGCACGACGCGATCGCATTCGCCCACCAGTTTGTCGACCAGCGGTTCATCCAGCACCGAGCCGTGCACGAATTGGAGATTTCCCCGCTCGCGTGCGCCGGCGAGGTTCTGCAGGCGTCCGGTGCTGAGATCGTCGAGTACGACGACCGGCCCGCCACGCGCCAGCAGCGCATCGACGAGATGGGAACCGATGAAACCGGCTCCTCCGGTAACCAGGTACTTCGGATGGTCCGTCACGCCGTCACTCCGTGTCTGTGGGTGGGGCATTGCCGGGGTCATGTGCACCGGCGACGCACGGCAACGATATCCGGGAACAACATAAATAGAGTGAATTGATAGATCAGTTAGTCCACTTGCCTCGCCGCTCGAAGGACGGGATGACTCTGTTTGCCTGAAGAGCCGTCACTCAGCAGGAGCACCGGGCGCGAACCCTGGCATACATCACGCATATTCCACCGAAACATTCGGCTGGGCAGGCGAGAGGAGAGTGGGACCGTGTCGGTGTCAGCGCAGAAGGTGGTCGTCGTCGGCCAGGGGTACGTGGGGCTCCCACTCGCCGTTCGGGTGGTCGAGGCGGGGCACAGCGTCGTGGGTCTCGACGTGGACGAGATGCGGGTCAAGCGGCTGGCGGCCGGTGAGTCGTTCGCCGAGGACGTCTCGTCCCCCCGCCTCATGGCAGCCCTCAATTCGGGCCGTTACCTCCTCAGCACGGACTACGCGGATGCCGCCGGCTTCGACGTCTGCGTCATCACGGTGCCCACGCCTTTGAAGGACGGCGCGCCCGACCTGAGTTTCGTGGAGAGCGCCGCGCAGTCGGTGGCCCCGCATCTGAAGGCGAACGCCACGGTGATCCTCGAGTCCACCACGTACCCGTGCACGACCGAGCACGTCGTGTGCCCGATCCTGGAGGCTCACAGCGGACTGCGCGCCGGCAAGGACTTCTTCCTGGGCTACAGCCCGGAACGGATCGACCCGGGAAACCCGACGTGGCAGCTGGAGAACACCCCCAAGGTGGTCTCCGGAATCGACGACCTCTCCCTGCAGCACGTCGAGAAGTTCTACAGCGACGTCGTGGAACGGACCGTGCCGGTGAGTTCACCGCGCACGGCGGAGCTGACCAAGCTCCTCGAGAACACCTTCCGCCATGTGAACATCGCGCTGGTCAACGAGCTCGCGATGTTCTGCAGGCCGCTGGGTATCGACATCTGGGAAGTGATCGACGCGGCGTCGACCAAGCCCTTCGGATACATGCGCTTCCTGCCCGGTCCCGGCGTGGGTGGTCACTGCCTGCCCATCGATCCGTCGTATCTCTCCTGGCAGGTCAAGCAGGCACTGCAGCACGACTTCCGCTTCGTGGCACTGGCCAACGACATCAACAGCCACATGCCCGACCATGTGGTTCTGCGCGTCGCCAGAGGACTCAACACGCGCCGCAAGCCGGTCAACGGAAGCCGGATCATGGTCCTCGGTCTCGCCTACAAAAGGAACACCGGCGACATCCGGGAATCGCCTTCCGTGGCCGTCGCCCAGGGGCTGCAGAAACTCGGCGCGCACGTCGTCGCGGTGGAACCGTATGTCGACGCCTCACACCTGCCGCAGGACATTCTGTGCGTCCAGCTCACCGAGGAACAGGTCGCCGCGGCCGACGCGGTGGTCGTCGCCACCGATCACGACATCTTCGACTACGCGATGGTGGAGCGGGTCGCCGACTACGTATTCGACGCCTGCAACCGCTGCCGTTCGGAAGTGGCCGAACGTCTCTGAGGCGGCGCACTCGCACTCCGCTGAGGGTACCGAATGGTCGAACCCGCATGCCGTGTGCCCGAGATTCCCACTGCGAACCCTACGGTGAATGTCCATTTACCGCTCCGATCGGGGAAGACCTTGGATTTGCGCGAATACCTACGAGTCCTTTCCCGCCGATGGCGCGTCATCGCCCTGGTGACCTTGTTGGGGACGGGGGCCGGTGTCCTCGCCACCACCCTCGCCACACCCGAGTACCGGGCGACGACCACACTCTTCGCCTCCCTCCAGGGCGGCGACGACACGTCCCAGCTCAACCAGGGGAACTCGTTCACCCAGGCACGAGTTCAGTCCTACGCCGACATCGTGTCGAGCCCAGAGGTGACCACACCGGTCGTCAAATCCCTCAAGCTGGGCATGACCCCGGCCGAACTGGCCTCCCGGGTGTCGGCGGAGGCGCCGCTCAACACGGTGTTGGTCCGGCTGACCGTCACCGACACCCGCGCGGCGCGGGCCGCCAAGGTCAGCAACGCCCTCGCGGACCGCTTCGCGCAGGTGATCAGGGAGCTGGAGAGCCCTGACGGGGACACGGACGAGTCTCCGGTCCGGCTCACCGTCATCCAGCCCGCGGCCGTGCCGGTCGCCCCCTCGTCACCGAACCCCACCCTCAACGTCGCACTCGGCCTGGCCGTGGGCCTGGTCCTCGGACTGGGGCTGGGCGTCGCGCTGGAGACGGTGGACACATCGATGCGGGACTCCAAGGCCCTGTCCGAATGCCTGGCGGCCGCTTCCGGGCCGCCGGTGCTGTCGAGCATCGTGCACGACCCGCGCGCCTCCCGGCGCCCGGTCTCCCTGCGCGACGACACGTACAGCACGCGTGCGGAGGGCTTCCGGAAGTTGCGGGTCAATCTCCAGTTCGCCGAGATGGGCAAACGGCCGAAGGTCATCGCGGTCACGAGCCCGCTGCCGCGTGAGGGCAAGAGCAGCGTCTCGGTCAATCTGGCCGCCACGCTGGCCGAGGAAGGGGCCAAGGTATGCCTGATCGACTGTGACCTGCGCCGTCCGTCCGTCGCCTCGGCTCTCGGACTGGTCAGGGACGCCGGGCTGACCACGGCGCTGGTGGGCAAGGCCGGGGTGCGTGACGTCCTGCAGTCGGCAGGGTCGTTCTCCGTGCTCACCAGCGGGATGATTCCTCCCAATCCGACGCAGATCCTTGGAAGCAGCCAGTTCGGGGCCGTGCTGCAGGACCTCGCGGAGGAGTTCGACCATGTGGTCGTGGACACCGCTCCGGTCCTTCCGTTCGCCGACACCCCGGCGATGGCGCACGCCGTCGACGGCTATCTGCTCGTCGCACGTGCCGGACGGACCAGCAGGAGCCAGATCCTCGACGCCCTGCGCATCCTCGACCGCGTCAACGTACCTGTGCTGGGAGCCGTTCTGAACGGCGCTCCCGCACGAGGTGACGGAGAGGCACACGGCTACGCGTACCGGTACCACCCGAAGCCGGACATGGCGGACCGGCTCACGGCGCTCGTGCCCACGCGTCTGGCAGCGGTGGTTCCCCGCCGAGGATCCTCCGCCAACGGACGCACGGCGCCGGTGCCGGTCAAGACGCGGCCGTAGCACCGAAGGCCGCCGTCGCCGGCGGTGCGGACTGCTTCCCTCGGTCCGGCCGCGCCCCCTGTGAGGGGCGCGGCCGGACCTTTCCGTTTCCGACGGAGCCGGCCGCTCGGGCCAGGACGCCCGGACGGGCGACCACCGGCGAGCCGTGCCGTCGTACGGGCCCGGTACGGCCGGGCCTCTGTGCCAGGGTGGCGCCATGCGGCTTGCGTTCGTGATCCCTGTGGCGGCCGTCGTCCTGGTCGGAGGGATGCTGGTCCCGTCGTGCGATGCGGGCGGCGGATCCACCGACCACGGGCAGGGCGTGCCCGGGCAGGCGGCGGAGCAGGTCGAGCAGTTGAGGGTGGACGTCATCGAGACCCTGCCCCACGACCCGTCGGCGTTCACCCAGGGCCTGGAGATGGCGGGCGGCATGCTCTACGAGAGCACGGGCGTGTCCGGCCGCTCGACGATCCGGGCGGGGACACCCGGGGCCTCGCCGGTGCTTCGCGCGGAGCTTCCCGCGCCGCTGTTCGGCGAGGGAATCACCGTCGTGGGGCCGACTCTGTGGCAGCTCACCTGGCAGAACGGTGTCGCCATCGAGCGTGACGCCGAAACACTGGCCGAACTGCGCCGCGTCCCCTACCGCGAGGAAGGCTGGGGCGTGTGTCACCAGCGGCGCCGCGGCCGCCTGGTGACGACCGACGGCACCTCCCGGCTCGTCTTCCGGGATCCCCGGACTCTCGAGAAGACGGGGGAGACCGCCGTCACCGTCCGCGGACAGCGCGTGGGGCGGCTCAACGAACTCGAATGCGTCGACGACGTCGTCTACGCCAACGTCTGGCCCACCGACCGGATCGTACGCATCGACGCCGACTCCGGTGAGGTGACCGGGGACATCACCGTCCCGGCCCTGCTCACCGCGACCGAGAGACGGCGCGCGGACGTCCTCAACGGCATCGCGGCGATCCCGGGAACGGATCAGTTCCTGCTGACGGGCAAGTGGTGGCCCAAGATGTTCCGGGTGGCTTTCGTGCCCCGCTAGGCCTCTGAGAGTTCCCGTTCGAAGGAAGTGCCGACACGTACTCGGCAGCAGTCCTCGCGGTCGACGGACGGGCTCTGACGGTGGGGCAGGTTTCGCCTCCGCTGTGCCGTTCCCACTCCATAGCGGCCGGAATGAGCGGTTCAGGTCCATGGTGATCAGGAGTGACTGTTTTCGGTCAGGATTTGACCCGTGACGCTGTGTAGGCGATCGGCCGGATGTCTCGCCCGGTCGTCGCCACGCGGCCGCGTCCTGTGCGGCCCCGCTGTGGCGGCATTCATCCGGGCGTACCCCTCGTACGGCGAAAGTTTTCCTGGGGAGGCGGCGAAGTGGCGCAGGAATCGTCCGAAAGTGTGTGCGGCGCTTTGACTGCTGATCGGCGGTTCAGTGACTGTCGTTCACATGTCCGTCACATTCCGGGACGCCCCCGGCGGCCCGCTGCGCACGCGTGACTTCCGGATGCTGCTCGCAGGAGCTGCCGCCGGACAACTCGGCGCCCACGTCACGCTGGTGGCCCTGCCCCTCGTGGCCGTCCTCGTACTCGACGCGTCCGCCTTCCAGGTCGGACTGCTGACGGCCGCGGAGACCGCCGCCTTCCTCCTCATCGGGCTGCCCGCCGGGGCACTGACCGACCGGATGCGCAAGCGCCCCCTGATGATCGGGGCCGACGTCGTGCGCGCGGCGGTCATGGCGAGCATCCCCGTCGCCGCGCTCGCCGGCGTCCTGACCATGGCTCAGCTCTACGCCGTGGCACTGATCAGCGGTGTGGCGACCGTGTTCTTCGACGTGGCCCACCAGAGCTACCTGCCGCAGATCCTGCCCCGGGAACAGCTCGTCGCCGGGAACGGTGCGCTGGAGACGGTCCGTTCCACCGCGCAGGTGACCGGCCCCGGGATCGGCGGTGGGCTCGTCCAACTGGCCGGAGCGCACCTCGCCGTCATCGCCGACGCCATCGGCTACGCCCTGTCCGCGCTCTTCATCCTCGGCATCGAGCGACCCGAGGAACGCCCCGCGCCCTCCAACAGCGGTTCCCTGCGCAAGGACATCGCCGAGGGCGTCCGGTTCGTCATCGGCCACCCGCTGCTCCGCGTCATCGCGCTCACGACCGGCCTCGCCAATCTCTGCACGGCCGTCCTCATGGCCACCCAGACGGTCCACCTCGTGCGCGTCGTCGGGCTGCAGCCGGGCGGGCTCGGACTCGTCCTGTCCGCATCGGCCGTCGGCGGGCTCCTCGGCGCGCTCTGCGCCGGGCGGCTCGCCGCACGGGTCGGGCAGGCGCGGCTCATCTGGCTGTCGGCCCTGGCGACCGGTCCGTTCGCCGTGCTGTGGCCCCTCGCCGGCCATGGCGTGGGCGGCGCGGTCCTCTTCGCCGCCGGATCCGGTGCCGTCTCCTTCGGCGCCGTCGTCTACAACGTCGCCCAGGTCAGCTTCCGCCAGGCGCTGTGCCCGCCCCGTCTGCTCGGCCGGATGAACGCCACCCTGCGCTTCCTCATGTGGGGCACCCTGCCGCTCGGCGCACTCCTCGGCGGCGCCCTCGCCGAATCGTTCGGCCCTCGCACGGCACTGGCCTGGTGCGCCGCGGGATTCCTCGCCGTACCGCTGCCGCTGCTGCTGTCCCCGCTGCGCCGGATGCGTGACCTGCCGGTGCCCGAACACCCTCAGGAGGAATCGGCGCAGGGAGCCGGCGACGAGCCCGTGCCGTCGGCGTCGGCGAGCTGAACCGGCCCTGCCACAGGCCCTGTTCGCGCCCCCCGCGCGCGCATGACCGCCCGCCCGACACCTTTTCCCGACTCCCGCCCGGCCCATCACCGAGAGGAACACGTGCTCAGCATCACGAGCCAGTACCTGGCCCGCTACCGGCAGCTCACCGCCGGCGAGCGGACCCACGCCCTGCTGCCCGTCACCGGAGCACAGCGACGCTTCGTGCTGGTGCGTTCCCTCGACCCGTCAGGACGCCCCGACGTGGTGCCGATGTTCTTCGCCTTCCCGCACGGCACGGTCGACGCCGAACGCCTCGGGGCAGCAGCCCGCCGGCTCGCCGCACGGCACCCGGCCCTGCGCTCCCGGCCGGCGGTGCTGCGCGGAACACCCGTGCTGTGCGTCGACGGCCCGGACGTACCCGTGACGTCGCTCGACCTCGCGCCGGGCGAGAACGCCGACGACGCGCTGCGCCGCGCCCTGGACGCGTGGGACCCGCACGGCTCGCCGCTACGGATCTTCCTCGTACGCGAGGTACGGGACGGACGCGACGCCGCGCACACCGCTGAGGAAGTGCTCGCGATCGTCCTGGACCACGCGGCGTGTGACGGTCAATCACTTGCGCGCATCGTCGAGGATCTCGGTGCCGCCTACGCCGCGGGCACCACCGCGGAGCCGCCCTCGCCCGCGGAGACGGAGGCCGAACTCGCCGCGTACACGGAAGCCGTCCTCCTGCAGCTCGCCGCCGAGGAACGGGCGGACTCGCCCGCCGCGGCGGTCTACTGGGCCGACCGGCTCCGCGCCGTACGGGAACGGGCCCCGCAGCCGAGGCCGGGACGCGTCCCCGACGGATCACTCCCGAGCGGCTCGGCCGACGTCAGGCTGCCCGCCCACGACCACTCGGTGCCCTTCCCCGCGTTGCTCGACGCCTGCCGCTCCGCCGCACGTGCCCTCTACGGGCCCGGGAACGTCGTACCGATCGGATACCCCTGGGGCGGCCGCCCTCAGGGCGCCGCACCGGTCGTCGGCTGCTTCCTCAACACGGTCGTCTTCCCGGCCGCAACCGGCCACGGGCCCGACCCGGAGGTGACGGCAGACGCCTGGTGGGACGACCTGGACCGGGCCGACATGCCCTTCGACGCGGTCGTGAGCGCCGCCCGGTCCGCCGGCTCGGGCTGGACCGGTCGCCTCGACGGACTGCTGACCGTCGACGACGCCCGCCGGCGCCCACCCCTGCGGCTGGCCGGTGTCGAGGGCCGGGAGATCCACATCGGCGGAAGGCCGGTACGCGGACCGTTCGCCGTGTCCGTCACACAAGGCGCCGAACTCCATCTGCGCATGGTGTGGGACCGCGCGGTCCTCGACGACGGCACGGCGGAGCAGGCGTTCGCCGACCTCACCCGTGCGCTGCGGACACCGGAGCCCACCGTGCCCTGACGCCGGCCGGCCGCACCCCCGCCCGACCTGCGCCGGCCGGCCCCGCACCCGCCGGCCCCGTACCCGCCCGGCCCGGCCTGCACACCTCCGTCCGGCCTGAACGGGCAGGCCCCGACCCGCCGGGGAGCCCCCGGCGAACCGACCCACCACTCCGTACCCGAGCGGCGCCGCGCGACCCGCGGACCGCCCGAACCACCGAGCCCGGACACGACCGTGACCGACTCCGAGAACCCGACCCGACGACCTCAGGGATCGCCCATGCTTCCGCTTTCCTCCTCGCAGGAGATCGTCTGGCTGCACGAACAGGTGCAACCGGGCAGCCGCGCCTACAACTTCACCGCCGCACTCGACCTGTGGGGCACGCTCGACACCGAGGCCCTGCGCCACGGACTCACCGCCACCCTGGAGCGCCACCCCGGTCTGCGGCTCGAACTCGTCGCCGCCGAAGGCGCGATGCCGGGACAGCGGGTCGCGCCCGCATGCGCGCCACGGCTGCGTACGGTCGACCTCAGCGGGGGAGAGGACCCCGAAGCCGCCTTCCGGGACCTGCTGCGCGCCGAAGCGGAGACACCGCTCGACACCTTCGAGGCACCACTGCTGCGCTGGACGCTCGTCCGCCTCGCGGAACGCCACCACCGGCTGATCCACGTCGAGCACCACCTCATCCACGACGGCCACTCCTTCGCGATCCTCCTCGACGACGTCTTCGGCGTCTACCGCGGCCACGTCCTCGGCGACCCCGTCACGCTCCCGACGCCCTCCTCGTACGCCGACCACGTCCGCACCCGGGCGGCGGCGGCCTTCGCACCGGAGAGCCTGGACTTCTGGCGGACCGAGCTGCGCGACCAGCCGCACGACATGCCGCTGCCCGGACTGGCCCGCCCCGGCGCCCGGCGCAGGCACCACGGAGGACAGCTGCGCCAGTCGGTCGGCGCGGACCTCGCCGAGCGGCTGCGCGAGCACGCCCGCACGCGCGGCCTCACCCCGTTCGCCACGCTCCTCGGCCTCTTCGCCGAGCTGCTCCGACGGCACAGCGGACGCTCGCGGATGGTCGTGGGAACGGCCGTCGGCAACCGGCCGCGCGGGTTCGAGGACGCCGTCGGCATGTTCGTCAACACCATCCCGCTGCCGCTGAGCCTGGACCCCGCCGCGCCGGCCGAGGACACCATGGACGAGGTGACCGACACCCTCATCCGCGCCCTGCCGCACCAGGACGTACCGGTCCAGGAGCTGACCCGCGCACTCGGCATGCACACCTCGGGTGCCGACAACCCGCTGTTCTCCGTCATGTTCAGCGCCCACGACGCCCAGCTGCCCGAGATCGACGTCCCCGGCCTGGAGATCACCCTCTTCGAGGGCTTCAACACCGGCACCACCCGCTTCGACCTCGACGTGGTGCTGCTGCCGGACGACCGGCGCGGCGTCACACCCCGCCATGGCGCCGCCGGCATGACACTCGTCTGGGACTACGACGCCGACCTCTTCGACGAGGAGGTGACGCGACTCCTCGCCACCCGATTCCTCGACCTGCTGCGGTCCTATCTCGAAGCGCCCGGCACGGCACTGGCCGACCTGGCGCCCACCCCGCCGCTGCCCGCGGCCGAGCCCGGGCCCGCCGGCCCGCAGTCGGCGCAGAACCGGGACCCGCTGGACCCGGCCGCGGCCCACGACCCGTCGCTGCCCGCCCTGCTCTCCGGCGCCCGGCGCGTCACCTACGGCGAACTCGACGCCCGCGTGGGCTCGCTCGCCCAGCGGCTGCGTACCGCGGGGGTGACGGCCGGACAGCCCGTCGCCGTCGTGCTGCCCCGTGGAGCCGACTCGGTCGTCGCCCTGCTGGCCTGCCTGCGCACGGGCGCGGTCTACTGTCCCCTCTCACCCTCCGACCCGCCGGCCCGGCTTGCGCTGCTGCTGAAGCGGCTGGCCCCGGCGCTGGTGCTCACCGACGGCAGCGGCGCCACCACCGTCCCGGACGGGCTGCCCGCCGCGACCGTCGACGCGCCGGTGCTGCCCCGCGCACGCGAGGCCGCCGTCCTGCCGGGCACCACGTACGTCATCCACACCTCCGGCTCCACCGGCGTCCCCAAGCCCGTCGCCGTCGGCCGTGCGGCCCTGGAACACCATCTGACCGCGACCGCCGACCGGTTCGGGCTCGCCACCGGAGACCGGGTGCTGATGTTCGCCCAGCCCTCGTTCGACGTGGCGCTGGAGGAGGTGCTGCCGACGCTGTACGCCGGGGCCTGTCTCGTGGTCCCCGAGCACGAGGTGCCCACCGGCGCCGAACTGACCGCGCAGCTCTCCGCCGCCCGCGTCACCGTCGCCAACGTGCCCACCAGCTACTTCCTCGCCACCCGCGAGGACATGCGGCCCGCGCTGCGCGACGGCGGCTGGGCGCCCCGGCTGCTCGTGCTCGGCGGTGAACGCCTCCCGGCCGACGTCCTGCGGGACTTCCTCGCCGACACCGGCGCCACCGTGCTCAACGTGTACGGCGTCACCGAGGCGGCCATCAGCTCCACCGTCCACGAGATCTCCCGCGACGCGCTCGCCGACGACGCCGAGGTCCCGCTGGGGACCGAACTGCCCGGCGAACGCATCCACGTCCTGGACGCCCACCACCGTCCGCTGCCGCCCGGCGCGGTCGGTGAACTGGCCGTCGCCGGACCCGGACTGGCCGAGGGCTACGCGGGCAACCCGGAGGCCACCGCCGCCCGCTTCGTGCACGTGAAGGCGCTCGACGGGGAGCGTGTCTACCTCACCGGCGACCTCGGCTACCGCGGACTCGACGGGCTTCTGTACTTCCTGGGCCGCAAGGACAACCAGGTCAAGCTCCGCGGCCACCGCATCGAGCTGGAAGAGATCGAAGCCGCGGCCTCCGCCGCACTCGGCGGCCGCTCCTGCGCCGTCGTACTGGACCGCGAGAGTCCGGGCGGGCCACGGCTCGTCGGATTCCTGGAAGGCGCCGGTGACAGCGGGACGTTCGACGAGAAGGCCCTGCACGCCGAGCTGAGCCGCCGGCTGCCCGGCCCCCTCGTCCCCGCCCGCTGGGCCGCGCTCGAGACCATGCCGACCCTCGCCGGAGGCAAGCCCGACCGTGTGGCACTCGCGCGCCGGGCGGTCGCGCTGCAACCCGCGGCAGCGGCCCCGTCCACAGCCGCCGTCGACGCCGCCACCTCCGCCGATGCCGCCACCTCCGTCGGCGCGACGACGGCGCCACGTGCGGACGACCCGATGACCGCGCTGCTCACCGAGGGCTGGCGCGAGGTCCTGGGGCACAGCCGCTTCGACGAGGACTCCCACTTCTTCCGCAGCGGAGGCCACTCCCTGCTCGCCGCGCAGCTCGCGGCGTGGCTGGAGCCCCGGCTCGGGCAACGTCCGCCGCTCAGGCTGCTGTTCCGCCACCCGGTACTCGCCGACCAGGCCGGTGCACTCGCGGCCACCGACACCACCTCCAGGGATTCGTGATGACCCAGCCCCTGACCGTCTCCGATGCCGTCGTCGCCCCTGAGGCGTCCATCGCCCACGGCCCCGCCGCCACCCCGACAGCGGTGCTCGCCCGCTTCGAGGAATGGGTGGTGCGCACCCCGCAGGCCCCCGCCGTGATCGAGGGCGACCACACCTGGACGTACGAGGACCTCGACACCGCCGCCGCCGATGCCGCCGACGCCCTGCGGGACCGCGTCCGGCCCGGGGACCTGGTCGGCGTCTGCCTCGACCGCTCCGCCGCCCTCGTGGTGACCGCTGTCGCCCTCGCCCGGATCGGCGCCGTCTACCTGCCGCTCGGGCCCCGCCCCGGAGAGCGCCGGACCGACGCCGTCACCGAGGACCTCGACGTCGTCTGCCTCATCGGTGATCCGGCGGTCCTGCCGGCCCGGCACAGGGCAGCGGAACGCATACCCCTGTCCCTGCCCGGCGACGGCGTCAACGCCCCGGGCACCGTGGTGGCCGCCTTCGCCGCCACCGGCCCTGCGGCCCCCGGCCCGGGTGCCCGGCGGCGCGCGCCCGAGGACGCCTTCTACGCCGTTCTCACCTCCGGCTCCACGGGCCGCCCCAAGGCCGTCGCCGTCGCCGAAGCCTCGCTGTCGGTCCTCCTCGACTGGTATCGCGCCGAGACCGGACTCGCACCCGGCGACCGCCAGTCCCTGTTGATCGGCGTCGCGTTCGACCCGCACCTGCTGGAGCTGTGGGCAGGACTCACCTCCGGTGCCGCCCTCGTCCCCGCCCCCGACGACGTGCGCTGGGATGCCACCGTCCTCACCGACTGGTGGCGCGACGCCGGTGTCACCGTGTCCGTCGCGGCCACCCCGATGATCGAGCCCGTGCTGGACCGGCCCTGGCCCCAGAACCTGCCGCTGCGTCATCTCGTCGTCGGCGGCGACCGTATGCGCCGACGGCCCGGCAACGACGTCACGGCGACCGTCCACAACGCCTACGGCCCCGCGGAAGCCACCGTCGTGACCACGACGTACGCCATGCGAGGCGTGGACGTACGAGGGGACGCACGGGGAGACGTACGACGAGGGGATGCCCGAGGAGACGTACAAGCGGCCCCGCAGGCGGGTGCGCAGACGCCACCGCCCATCGGCCTGCCGGTCCCCGGCGCCACCGTCGTCGTCACCGGCGCCGACGGCCGGCCCGTCCCCCGAGGGGAGGAAGGCGAACTCCGCGTCGGCGGTCACTGCCTGGCACTCGGCTACCTCGACCCCGAGCTCACCGCACACCGCTTCACCGCCCCGCCGGAGGATCTCCGCCTGCCCGGCGTCGGCCGCCTCTACCGCACCGGCGACCGGGTGCGGATGAACACCGAAGGACACCTGGAGTTCCTCGGCCGTCTCGACGACCAGGTCAAGATCAGCGGCGTGCGCATCGAACCGGCTGAGGTGGAAGCCGCGTTCGAACACGACCCCGTGGTACGCAGTGCCGTCGTCACCGCGCTCCGCGACGACGACGGCCGCGCCCGTCTCGTCGCGCACATCCGGCTCACCGCGGGCACCGCGGCGAAGACCGGGGACCTGCTGGCGGCGGTCCGCGCCTGGCTGCCCGAGCAGGCCGTGCCCGCGGCGGTACGCGTCGTCGACGGCTACCCGCTCGACGCCAACGGCAAGGTCGACCGGGCCGCGCTGGCGGACCAGGCGACGGCCGGCCCTGAGATGCCCGAGGCGGCCGAGGCCACGCCCGGCGACGCCACGCCCACCGAACTGCTCGTTCTCACCGCCGTACGCGACCTCCTCGGCCGGCCCACGACCGCACTCACCGACAACTTCACCGACGCCGGAGGCACGTCCGTCGTCGCCGCCCGGCTGCTGGTGGCCATCGAGCGCGAGAGCGGCGTACGACTGCGCGCCCCCGAACTGCTGCGCGCCCCCGATCTGCGGGCCCTGGCCGCCCTCGTCGAGCAGCGCCGGACCCCGCGACCGGCAGGAGCCTGACATGTCACCCAGCACCCCGATCATCTCCGACACCAGGAAGGACGACGGCCCCGTGCCTCCCCTCAGCGACCCGACCACCACCGTGGACCGCCAGACGGCCCGCCGGGCCGGGCTGCCCGACCTCGTCGCCCGGCACGCCGAACGGACCCCGAACGCCCTGGCCGTGACCGACGGCGACCACACCCTCACCTACTCCCAGCTCGTCACGGCCGCCCGCGGTCTCGCCGCGTACCTGCGCGCGCACGGAGTCGGCCGCGGCGACCGGGTGGCGCTGCTGACGACCCGTTCGGCCGGCACGGTGACCGCACAGCTCGCGCTGTGGTGGGCCGGAGCCGTGTGCGTACCGATCGACCCGGCCCAACCGCTGCCCCGCACCGAGGCGATGACCGCCGACGCGGGCGTGACGCTGACCGTCGGTGAGGCCAAACTGCTCGAATCGGCGCGGCTCACCGGCCCCACCCTGGCCCTGCCCGAGTCCTCGGCGGTCAGCGGCGTGCTGTCGGCTACGGAAGCCGTCGTCGGCGCCGGTGATGCCTTCGACGGCCCGGACGGTCCGGCGTTCATCATGTTCACCTCCGGCTCCACGGGCCGCCCCAAGGGCGTCGCCGTCCCGCACGGAGCGATCGCCGAACTGGTCACCGATCCGCACTACGTCACGCTCGGCGCACGCGACCGTGTGCTGTTCCACTCGCCGATGACGTTCGACGCCTCGACGTTCGAGGTGTGGGGCGCCCTCGCCAACGGCGCAGCCGTCGTCGTGTGCACCGTGGACCGCCCCTCCTTCGAGGACCTGGCCCGCCACGTGGAACGCCACGGGGTGACCGTCGCCTTCTTCACCACCGCCCTCTTCCACCAACTGGCCGCCCGCCGCTCCCGCGTGTTCTCGCAGCTGCGTACCGTCGTCGTCGGCGGCGAGGCGCTCGCCGCCACCCACGCACGCGAGGTGCTGCGCGCCTTCCCGTGGCTGGAACTCGTCAACGGCTACGGCCCGACCGAGACGACCACGTTCGCCACCGCCCACCGTGTCACCGCGGCCGACTGCGACGGACAGATACCGATCGGCCGGCCCATCGCCGGAGCCACCGTCCACGTCTTGGACCCCGACCGGCGCCCCGTCACCGGCTCCGCCCGCGGCGAACTGTGGGTCGGCGGCAGCAGACTGGCCCACGGATACACGGGACAACCCGCGCTCACCGCCGAACGCTTCATCGAGCACCCCGCACTCGGGCGGCTCTACCGCACGGGCGACGTCGTCTCCCGGCGGCCCGACGGAGTCCTCGACTTCCACGGCCGCACCGACGACCAGATCAAGGTGCGTGGCTTCCGCATCGAGCCCGGCGAGATCGAGCACGCCCTGCGTGAGCAGGCCGACGTGGACGACGCGGCCGTCACCGTCCACCGCTCCGGCGCGGACGACGCGCGCCTGGTCGCCTACGTCGTGGCCACCCCGGGACCCGTGCCCCGGCCCGACGCGGTGCGCCTGCGGCTCGCCGACGTACTGCCCGCCCATCTCGTCCCGGACGCGGTGACCGTCGTCGACCGGCTGCCCCTCACCCCGTCCGGCAAGGTCGACCGCCGTGCGCTCGCGGGACTCGCCGACACGGCCGTGCCCGGCGGTTCCGGCACACCGACGGCAGTGGCACCGTCGGCGGCCCTGACTCCGCTGGAACAGGCCGTCGCCAATGTGTGGAGCCGGGCCCTGGGCAGCGAGGTCATGCGGTCCGACGCCGACTTCCTCGCCCTCGGCGGACATTCGCTGCTCGCCCTCGTCGTCACCGACGACCTCCGAGAAGAACTGGGCGTCGAGCTCACCCTCGCCGACTTCTTCGCCGCCCCGACGGTGGCCGGCCAGGCACACCTGGTCGAACGCGCACTGCTGGCCGCACACAGCGATCTGCGCCCCGAGGCCCCGGAGAACACCGCGGCCCTCGACAACACCGCGGCCCCTGACAACACCGAATCCGTGCAGAGCGCCGAATCCCTGGAGTGCACCGATGTCCACTGACGCCGGCGCCACGTCGATCGCACGACAGCAGGAGTTGCTGCGCCGGGCCCGAGCCGGATCCACCCGGCGCACCCCGGCCGCCTCGGGCGGCTCCGCCGCACCCCCGGCGCCTGCCGACAGCGGGCCCGTCCCGCTCTCGCACGCCCAGCGCCGCATGTGGCTGATGGACCGGCTCGGCAGCACAGGCGCCTCGTACCACGTACCGTTCGCCACCCGGATTCGCGGCCCGCTCGACCTGACCGCGCTCGGCACCGCGCTCACCTCGCTCGTACACCGCCACGAGATCCTGCGCACCCGCTACGTCCAGCGGGACGGCGAGCCGTACCAGGAGGTGCTCCCGGCACCGGCCACGATGCCCGTGCCGGTCCTGGACGCCGACGAGACAGCCGCCCGTGACCTGCTGGAGAAGGAAGCCGCCCGTCCGTTCGACCTGTCGGCCGGAGCGGTCGTACGCGCCCTGGCCGTACGACACGGCCGGCAGGACCACACCGTCCTGCTGACCTTCCACCACATCGCCGTGGACGGGGGCTCGCTGGAGACCGTCGCGGCCGAACTCGCGGAGCTCTACGCTGCTGCCATGGGCGAAACCGGCCGGCCGCCGCTGACGGCGGCGCCCCAGTACGCCGACTACGCACGACGGGAACACGCCGAGGCCGGGCACCTCGACGGGGAACTGCGCCACTGGAGCGGCCTGCTCGCCGACGCCACGCCGCCCCGGCTCCCTCGCCGGACCGCACCCCTTCCGGACGGGGACTCCCGGCCGGCCGCCGTCCACACCGTCCCTCTCGCCCCGGACCTTCCCGGCGCGCTCCGCGCCCTCGGCGCGGAGCGGGGCGCCACCCTCTTCGCGGTGTCGCTGGCCGCGGCCTTCGCCGCCCTGCGCGGCGTCACCGGCGAGGACGACCTCGTCATCGGCATCGCCGGCACCCACCGGCGCGGAACCGCCATGCGCGGGCTCGTCGGACTGTGTGTCAACACCCTGCCCATACGCGTCGACACCTCGGGCGACCCGTCGTTCGCGGAGCTGCTGGACCGGGTCCGGGAGTCGCTCCTGGCGGCACAGGAACACCGGCACATACCCTTCGACCTCGTCCTCGAACGGCTCGGCACGGGCGCCCGCGGCGCCGACGGCACCGCACTCGTGCGCGTGACGGCCGACGTCCTCGGCGAGCCGACGGTGCTGCGCCTCGCGGGTACGTCGTCGGAGTACGTCGACGTGGACACCGCCGGTGCCAAGTTCGCCCTGTCCTACGCACTGGGCGACACACAGAACCCGGTGGCTCTCGTCCAGTACGACAGGAACGCGCTGGACGACACCACCGCGTCCGCCGCCGCGGCCCACTACGCCGCACTCCTCGAAGCCGCGGCCACGGATCCGGCCATCCGGCTGAGCCGTATGCCGCAGCCGGATCCCGGCCCCGACGGCCAGGACACAGCGGCCGTCCGCGACGGAGAGCATCCGGCGGGACCGGTGTTGCGCTCCCACCCGCAGGTCGCCGACGCCTTCGTGCTCCGTCCCGCCGCGGGCCGGCCGGCCCTGGCCTATGCCGTCCTGCGCGACAGCGTCGGTCCGACGCCTCACGACCTGCTCGTCCATCTGCGGACCACGCTCGCCCCCGAGGCCGTACCCGGCGCCGTCACCCTGCTCGACGCCCTTCCGCGTACGGCCGACAGCGCGGTCGACCCGACCCGTCTGCCCGGACTGCCCGCCTCCAGCACGCCCATGGGTCCCCGCGCTAGTGCCGTCACCGAGGGCTTCACCGCGTTGCTCGGCCTCGTCCCCGAGCCGGGCGACGACTTCTTCGCCCTCGGTGGGCACTCCCTGGTCGCCGTACAGCTCGCCGAGCGGCTGCGCAGCGCGCTCAAACTGCCGCTGACCGGACTCGACGTCCTCCAGGCGCGCACACCGCGGGCGCTCACCGCCCTGCTCGACACAAGGGCAGGGGAACAGGCGGCTGCCAAGGCCGCGACCGCTGCCGTACGACCTCGCCGCACCCGCCCGGGGACCGTCCTGGTCACCGGTGCCACCGGTGGCGTCGGCGCGTTCGTCCTGCGTGAACTGGCCGCCCGGGGAAGGCCCGTGCTGGCGCTGGCCCGGCCGGAATCCGCGCATCTGATCGCCGCCGAGGGGGTGGACGTCGTCGAGGGCGACCTCACCGACCTCGACGGACTGCGGGAGGCCGTCGCGAGCGCGGACGCGATCGTCCACGCGGCCTGCACGTTCACCCGTCCCGAGGTGGACGTGGCCGCCATGGAGGCCATGACCGGCGCCTGGCGACGCGGGCCGTTCGTCTTCGTCAGCAGCGTCGACGCCTACGGTCACCCGGCCGGGGACCGGGTCGCCGAGGAGTCCGCGTCGAGTGACCCGCTCAGCCCCTACGGGAAGGCCAAACTCGACTGCGAGGCACTGCTGCTGCGCGCGGCGGGAACCGACGGCCGCGGCGGAGCCAGCGCCGTGCGCTCCCCGATCGTCTGGGGCCCGCACGACCGACTGCGCGACCAGCTCCGGTGGGGCGCCACGGGAAGGCTCTACCAGGCCGCCCGCCGGGGCGGCCCGATCGAGCTGCCCCGGCCGGACACCGCCGGACACCCCTGGTACGGGGCGGCCTGGGTGCACGCGGCCGCTCTCGCCCGAGCGGTCACGGCCTGTCTCGACCTGCCCGTGCACGGCGTGGCGAACGCCTGCAGCGGCCATGTGTCCTGGCGGGAACTCGCCCACGACCTGACCCAACTGCTCGGCAGCGACAGCGAGATCCACGAGACGGACGAGGCGCACCGCGACCTCGACCACCACTGGCACTACGACAGCAGCCGTCTCGCCGCCCCACTGCGCGCCCTGCCGGGCGAGGAACGCCGCACGGTCCTGGCCGCCATGATCGACGGCATGTCCGGCGCCACGGACGACGGCGTGTCCGCCGGTGTGTCCGACGGCAACGGCTGACGTCCCGATGGGGGCGCCCGGCGGTCACCACGACCGCCGGGCGCCCCCACCCGGTGCGGCCCGCAGGGGCGTTCTCACCGGCCTGGCGAACGACCTCGTGAAAGCCGCCGAGGACCGTCTCACCCGTCGTACGGAGTGCCCGACGTCCCGGTGGGGGAGTGCGCGGGAACGGCGCACGGCATGATCGGGCGGACCGGGTAGTGTCGGCGGCTGCGTCGATGTGGCCGGTCGCGGCTGCCGTCGGAAGGAACTGGCCTGAACACCGGGCTTGCTGAGACCTTGTCGGTGGCCCTGCTGGTACTGGTGCTGGCCGGTGCGGTCGTACGCCCCTTCGGCTGGCCGGAGGCGGTGGTGGCAGTCCCCGCCGCCGTGGTGATCGGCACCGGAGCGATCTCGCTGGAGCACGCCCAGGCCGAGGCCGAGCGGCTGGGGCCGGTGATCGGGTTCCTGGCGGCGGTGTTGGTGCTGGCCCAGCTCTGCGACGACGAGGGCCTGTTCCAGGCATGCGGAGCCTGGATGGCGCGCAGCGCGAAGGGCCAACCGCGCCGGCTGCTGGTGCAGGTGTTCGCGGGTGCCTCGGCGATCACGGCGGTACTGAGCCTGGATGCCACGGTGGTGCTGCTGACCCCGGTGGTGTTCGCCACCGCCGCGCGGCTGGGCGCGCGGCCCAAGCCGCACGTGTACGCCTGTACCCATCTGTCGAACACGGCCTCGCTGTTGCTGCCGGTGTCCAACCTGACGAACCTGCTGGCCTTCGCGGCAAGCGGGCTGAGCTTCACCCGGTTCGCCGGGCTCATGGCGCTGCCGTGGCTGGCCGCGATCGCCGCCGAGTACGGGGTGTTCCGGTACTTCTTCGCCACCGACCTCGACACCGGGACACAGGCCCCGGTCGCCGCCGAGCCGCTCAAGGTACCGGTGTTCGCGCTCGTCACGGTGGCCTGCACGCTGGCCGGGTTCGTGCTCACCTCCGCCGTCGGGATCAACCCGGCGTGGGCGGCGTTCGCGGGCGCACTCGTCCTCGCCGTCCGGGCCCTGACCCGGCGCCGCACCAGTGCGGCCGCGCTGGTGCGTTCTGCTTCCCTGCCGTTCCTCGCGTTCGTCCTCGCGCTGGGCATCGTGGTGCGCGCGGTGGTCGACAACGGTCTCGACACGGCCCTGAGCGGGCTGATCCCGGACGGCACCGGGCTGGCCGCACTGCTCGGCATCGCGGCCCTCGCCGCCGTGCTGGCCAACGTCATCAACAACCTGCCGGCCGTCCTGGTCCTGCTGCCGCTGACCGCACCGTCCGGTCCCGGCGCCGTCCTCGCCGTGCTGCTCGGGGTGAACATCGGCCCCAACCTCACCTACGCCGGCTCGCTGGCCACCCTGCTGTGGCGGCGTATCGTGCAGGCCCACGACACTGAGGTGGACCTGCGGGAGTTCACCCGGCTCGGACTGCTCGCCGTACCCGCGAGCCTGCTGCTCGCCGTGCCGGCCCTGTGGGCCTCACTGGCCGTGATCGGAGGAGGCTGACGCGATGGCCGTCGTCGTCTGGATCGTCGAAGGCACCTGGTCCACCTGCGTGGACGCCGCCCGCGCCCACGCCCCCGAGGGCACCGAGATCGTCCTGCTCCACGTCAGCCCGCCGGACGTCCCCGGCGCCGCACACGGCGCGTTCGCGGGGCTGCTCGGCCGCGGCCACCCCGAGCGCGATCCCGGCACGGCGCTGGAACACCTGGCCGCCGCCTCCGCCGAGGAACTCCTCACCCACGCGGCCGAACGGCTGGGACGCCCATGTACCCCCGTGGAGCGCACGGGCCGCGTCGAACGGGAAGTGGTGGCCGTCGCGGAGGGCGCCGACCTTCTCATCCTCGCCCGCGACGGCGACCGCACCCACCTCGGACCGCGCAGCCTCGGCCCCGCCAGCCGCTTCATCGTCGACCACGCCCCCTGTCCCGTCCTGCTCGTGTGGCCCGAGACCGCCCCCGATGTCGCCTCCATCCCGCCCCCGCCGCCTCACCCGCCGCACCATCCATAGGTCCCGAACGCCGCACGGCACCAATCCGTCGACGTGTCCTGAGCGCCTCGCGGGCGGCCCGCCACGTGCCCAGTGGCTCCCGGTAGCTGGAGCGGGCTACTCCAGCACGTCGATCCTGCCTGCTTGCGAGTGAACGGCAGAGCTTGGTGCTCGCGCCGGACCCCAGCGGATGATCCGGCCCGCTAGGTTGCTCGCGTGCCGCTGAGCTGTGCATTTGTGAACCTCAAGCCCGGAGTCGGCAAGACGACCAGTGCCGTGTGGCTGGCTCACGCCCTCCATGAGTCGGGCTGCTCGCCGCTCTTCGTCGACGGCGATCCAGCCTCCTCCGCGCTGCGCTGGAGCGAGCTTGCGGACGGCTTTCCGTTCCCTGTCGTCGCCTTGCCCGTGGGAGACGTGCACCGCCGTGTGAACGACTTCCTGGGCAGCAGACAGGCCGTGGTGCTCGACGCGCCGCAGTTGGAGGACCATCCGCGCATCACCCGCAGCATCATGAAGTACGCGGGCGAGTGGATCATCCCCGTGACCCCCGCGCCCATCGAACTGGACCGGATGGCACCCATCCGGTCCGAGATGGACGAGGTGCAGTCCCTGCGCGCCGAGCCGGCCCGGGCCGTGGTCCTGCTGAACCGCACCAACCGTCCCGACGCCACGCGTACCGGCCCCGATGCCGACGCTCGTGAGGCACTCACCGAGTGGGGCTTCACGGTGCTCGCCACCCAGATCGCGCGGCTCGACCTGTATGCCCAGTCGTTCGGAAGTCCGGTCCGGGCAAAAGGCACGGCGTTCATGGACCTCGCCGAGGAACTCATCAAGCGTCAGGAAGCGGAATGACGGAGCGCAAGGACCGATACCGCGCGGCACTGGAGCGCGGAGGGGACAGCGCTGCCCGGCCCTCCGCCGCCCGGCCTGCAAGGGTCACCACGCTGCAGAGCAGGTACGTCAGCGTGACCATCGAAGTGGACCCGGATCTGGAGAAGTCCGTGACGCGATGGGTGGGGCCGCCACTCTCCGCGCTGGTACTCGCCGGCACAAACGTCCTGCGGGTCGTCGTCGACACCGCCGCCAGAATGCCCCTTCTCGGGGGCCGTGCCCGTTCCTGACGACCGCGCCCGTTCCTGACGACCGCCCCCGTTCCTGACGACCGCCCCGTTCGGGGCCGAGGCCGCATGCTCACGGTCTCAGTCCCGCTGGTACGCGGCGAGGAGGAAGAGCCAGATCTCGCTTCCCGTCGGGAAGCAGGCGACCGCGTGCCTCAGACGCTTTTCCTACGAAGAGCGGCGATGGCGCATTCGTTCACGGACATGCTCGTCGCCGGTGGTCCGGCCCGGCCGGTCTCGTTCGAGGTCCGGCCGCGCTCTTGCTCTACAATTGCAAGCAACCTGCGATTGGGGGCAGCGATGAAGCGCCGAGACCTGGGCACGTCACCCTGTCCCATCGATCGATCGCTCTCCGAGGTCGGCGACACCTGGACGCTTCAGATCCTCCGTGACGCCATGCACGGCGTCACGCGGTTCACGGACTTCAACAAGCGCATCGGCCTCGCTTCCAACATCCTCTCCGCACGACTGCAGAAACTCGTGGCGGTCGGGATCTTCGAGATCCAGGATTCGGCACTCGGCAACTCCCACGAGTACGTCCTCACCGAGAAGGGGCGGGATTTCCACGCCGTGCTCTCGGCACTGCGCCAGTGGGGCCAGAGGCACCTGTTCGAGGACGACGAGCAGATGACCCGGGCCATCGACGCCCGCACCGGGCAGCCGCCCCGGCACATCTCGCTCATCGCCGAGGACGGCAGGGAACTGACGCCCGAGGACATGCTCCTCGTCCGGTCGCGCGCCGCGGACCCCATCGAGGCTGCCGTCCCGGTCGACACGCCTCGTCGCCACAAGGCCTGACCCCGCGGCCCGTGTCGACACCTGGTACGGAGGGAGCCCGGTTGGGCATGTGACCGTGGTGCCGGGGTGAGGCCTTCACCGAAGTCACGCAATGGGAGGGTGTGTTGAGGTGCTCACGCTGACGGAGGTCGCCGATGATCCATTGCTCCTGACATGCCGCCTGGTACTGAGTGACGGTTCGGAGGTGGTGTTCCGCCCTCTCACGACCGCCGACGCGCGGCGTCTGGCAGGCTTCTTCGTGGGCTTGTCACCCGAGTCGAGGCGGCTGAGCACGTTCGACGGATACGACCTGGCGACCGCGCAGGACCTGTGTGACGCGATCGCGCGCTACGACAAGCTCAGGCTGGTGCTCGAGGAAGTGCCGTCGGGCAGGATCGTCGGTCTCCTTGAATTCAGTTTCGATCTCCACCCTGGCGACATCGCGCGCTACGGTGCTGCCGGCATCCGCCTCACCGCGACCGATTGCCGCTTCGGCCCCACCCTGGCCGACGACTACCAGGGACAAGGCGTGGGAACACAGCTCTTCCCGCTCATCACCGACGTCGCACGGCGTTTCGGCAGGAAGCGGATCATCCTGTGGGGCGGCGTTCTCGCCGACAACCCACGCGCCCTTCGCTACTACCAGAAGAACGGCTTCCGGTCGGTGGGCTCCTTCACCGGGGCAGACGGTGCGCGGTCGCTCGACATGATCCTGGATCTCGGTCCGCTGCCAGGACACTGACGGCTTTCGCCGGCGACTTCGGTGACACACGCTCAGCCTTCGTCGTCCCAGGACGAGCGGGTCTGAGGCGGGCGTCACCGGCGCTGCCACGAGACGGGCAGAGGCGATCGAGCAAGCCGAGCGCCTGTTCGTGAAGTGGCTGATTCAGAGCAGGTGCTGGAGTGGGCCCTCTAGGGTGCGTGGCCGTGACAGTCTCCTCAGGTGGTTCGCCGCTGTGGCGTAGATCAGCAGTTCGTCCTGCTCATCTCCGCACGGGTCATCTCCGTGTTGGGCAACGGCTTCGCGCGGGTGGCGCTGGCGTTCGCGGTGCTCGCGCTTCCGGGAGCCGGCCCGGGTCGGTTGTCGCTGGTGCTGGCCTGTCAGGCGGTGCCGCAACTGGTGTTCATCCTGGCTGGTGGGGTGATCGCGGACCGGATGTCGCGGTCGAAGCTGATGGTTGTGGCGGATGTGCTGGGCGCCGGGGCGTATGCGGGGCTGGCCGCGATGGTACTGACGGCACATGCGCCGCTGACGGCGATGTGCCTGCTGGCGGTGGTGGCCGGAACGGCGACAGCCGTGTTCGCTCCCGCGATGGACGGCTTGGTGCCGCTGGTCGTGCCCGTCGAACGGTTGCAGCAGGCCAACGGGCTGCTGCGGGTGGGCATCAACAGCTCCATGCTGTTCGGGCTGGCCCTGTCCGGAGTGACGGTGGCGCTGGTCGGTGCCGGTTGGGCGCTCGCGCTCAACGCCGCGTCCTTCGTGGTGAGTGCGGCGGTGACGGCCCGGCTGCGCGTGAGCGCCCGGCCGCGCAGGAAGACGTCGGGCTGGGTCGATCTGCGGGAGGGGTGGCGGGAGTTCGCCTCGCGGCAACGGCTGTGGGTGGTGGTGGCGCAGTACGCGATCGTGATCGCCGCGCTCAACGCCAACGTCGGGGTCCTCGGCCCCCTGACGGCCGAGGAACACCTCGGCGGCGCACGGGCCTGGTCGGTCATCGTGGCCGCGCAGGCCGTGGGCACCATCGCGGGCGCGGGGCTCGCCGCCCGCGTGCGAGTGAAGCGTCCCGTACTGGTCGCCGTCCTGTGTACGTTTCCTGCCGCCGTACCGATCGCTCTGCTCAGCGCCCAAGCCCCGGTATGGCTGATCGCCGTGGCCATGTTCTGCGCCGGGATCGCGGGGGACGTGTTCGGCGTGTTGTGGGCCACCACCATTCAGAGGGAGATTCCGGAGGAAGCTCTTTCCCGCGTCAGCTCCTACGACTGGTTCGGGTCCCTGGCCCTCGCTCCACTCGGACTGCTCGTCGCCGGGCCCATCGCCGACAGCGTGGGCACCAGCACCGCCCTCGCCGGCTGTGCGGCCCTGGTCGTCCTGGCCAGCACGGTGGCGTTGCTCGCACCACAGGTACGCAACCTGCGGGCCGCCGGCGAGTCGGTCTCCGGGGGCGAGGCACCTTCGACGAGGGCCTCGAAAGCCCCGGAGCATGTGGTCGGCGAGGAAGCCACCGGCTGACGCAGATCTCGGCGGGCCTCAGATGCCGGAGCCGGAGCTGGCCCCGGAGCTGGTCCCGGAGCCGGTTGCGGGCAGCTGGGCCGCCATCGCCTCCTGACCCTGCGCGAGCCGGGGCGCCTGCGGGCGGGTGGGCATGGCGGCGACCCGGTCCTCGGAGGAGGCGATCACCGTCGACGCCGTGACCGTGGGCATACGGACGGTGGCTGCGGAGACGGTGGCCAGCAGTGCGAGGACGATCACGACGGCGCCGTAGATCGTCGTCGTCGCGTACAGGCCGAGAGACGGTACGGCGAGTCCGGCGAGCACGGCGGGAACGCTGAAGGCCAGGTAACTGACGATGTAGACGGTGGCGAACAGCTTGGCCCTTTCCGTGGGGCCGGCCAGTGCCGCGAGCGAGCCGAAAGCACTCAGGAAGGAGCTGCCGAAGCCGGCGCCGGCGAGGGCGGTCGCGACGAAGAACAGCGGCGTCGACGGGCCTGCCAGGGCGAGGAGGGTGAGACCGGTCCCGACGGCGAGAGCCAGGGTCCCGAAGGCCGTCACCCGCCGCGGCGCCCGGTTGCGCACCAGCAGCGATGCGACGGCTCCCGCGCCGAAGAGGGTGGTGACCACCAGGCCGCCGACCAGGTGGTTGTCGATGCGCAGGATCTCTGTGGTCAGGGAGGGGCCCAGCGCGAGGTGGAGACCGCCCAGCGCCCAGGTGGCGACGAAGCTGGGTACGGCCGTCAGGAAGGTCCTGCGGGCCTGGGGCGGCACGGCGACCCGCGGACGCAGTGAGGCCCAGGCGCCCGGCCTGGGCGTGACCGGCTCCGGAAGGAAGAACACCGCGGCGGCCAGCAGCACGAAGACCGCGGTGAACAGGGCGAAGACCAGCGCGGTGGGGGCCGGGGCGTACTGCACCAGCAGTCCGGTGCCCAGGGCCCCGGCGGCGAGGCCGACGGCCGGTGTCACGGTGTTCAGGAGGGGCCCCAGGGGCGAGGTGGGCGAGGGTTGCAGATCCAGCAGCCCGGCGCTGATGGCGCCGACCGCGGCGCCGGTCGCCAGGCCCTGCAGGACGCGTGCCAGCAGCAGCGGCCCGACGCCGTCGGCGGTGAGGAAGACGACCATGGACGCGGCCTCCACGATCAGCGCGGCGGCGAGGACGGGCCGCCTGCCGATGTGGTCGGACAGTCCTCCGACGATCAGCAGCGCGATCAGCAGGGCCAGGACGTAGACCGCGAAGATCGTGGTGAGCACGGTCGCCGAGAAGCCCCAGCGCTGCTGGTAGACCACGTAGAGCGGCGACGGGGCGGCGGACGCGGCCAGGATCGCGAGCAGTGTGACGGCCAGTAGCCAGAAGCCGACCGGGCGCGGTATTCGCCTCACCGGGTGCCTGACGTGCATAGCGGTTACCCCTTCAACCCATCACGCTTGCAATTTGCAAGTAGCATTCACCAGCTTGCCCGCTTAGCTTGCGAAATGCAAGTGAGGTGGAAAGGTGCAGGCCACAGGCACCGATGGCGGCTATCGGCCGGGTTCCGGCGGTGCCATCGCTCAGGCCGGTAAGCGATGGCAGCCTCGTGCGGGTGTCGACTCGTCGGGGCGGCATGCGACGATCGCGGCGTGGAGATCCCCGGTCCTTCGTTCCGCCGGCGTCTGCTGATCGAGTCGTTGATCGTGTTGGCGGCTGATTCCGGACCCCAGGTGTCCTGGCTGGTCAGGAATGGCGTGATGCCGGATGAGATCGCCCTGGACTTCGATCACGCCTTCCGCATGGCCGAGGCCTTGGTTGCCGACGGGCAGCTCACCCGCGGTGCCTTGCCCGATCTGCGGGAGATCGATGTGATCCTCGGCTCGATGAGCCGTGCAGAGCACGCTGATCGATGGACGACTGGCGCTTTGGACACCGACGAAGGATGGGCCCTGGCCCGGGGGTTGGCCCGCCGTGTCCTGGATGCGGAGCTGGGGGAGTGGCAGCAGCCCCTTCCGGAGATCACTGTCATCCGGTGACGGGCCGCGGAGTTCGCGCTCGTGAGACGACCTGACTGTTCACGGAATGGGCACCGCAGTGTCCAGGCGGCTGAGGAGAAGAGTCGTCAAGTGACCGGCCGCGCTTGGCCTGGTCGGCGTGCGGTCAGGGCAGGGTGAGGGACTGTTCGGTCCAGATGGTCTTGCCCGTGGCGGTGTGGCGGGTGCCCCAGTGCTGGGTGAGTTGGTGGATGAGGTAGAGACCGCGGCCGTTCTCGTCGTTGGGATGGGCGTGTTGGAGGTGGGGGGTGGTGTGGCTGGTGTCGTGGAGTTCGGTGATGAGGGTGCCGGTGTTGTGAATGAGGCGGAGCTGGATGGGGGGCTTGCCGTAGCGGATGGCGTTGGTGACGAGTTCGCTGACGATGAGTTCGGTGGTGGACGCGTGCTGGCTGAGGTTCCAGGTGGTGAGTTGCGTGGTGGCGTGGTGGCGGGCGCGGGCGACGGTGGCGGGGTGGAAGGGGAGGTCGAAGGTGGCGATGTGATGGGTGGGGAGGGTCTTGGTACGGGCGACGAGAAGGGCGATGTCGTCGGTGGGAGGGTGGGTGAGAAGGGTGGTGAGGATGCGGTCACAGGTGGTGTTGAGGGTGGGACTGGGCTGGGCGAGGGTGGCGAGGAGGGAGCTGAGGGTTTCATCGGGATCGGTGTGCTGGGGGTTGAGCAGGCCATTGGTGTAGAAGGCGAGGAGAGTGCCTTCGGGGAGTTGGGTGGTGGCGCTTTCGAAGGGCGGTGTGCCGAGGCCGAGGGGTGGGCCGGCGGGGAGGTCGAGGAAGTAGGCCTGGCCGTCGGGGGTGACGGCGGCAGGTGGGGGGTGACCGGCGCGGGCGAGAGTGCAGATGCGGGAGATGGGGTCGTAGATGGCATAGAGGCAGGTGGTGCCGGTGCCGCTGGTGGTGTCGGTTTCCTCGGTGGTGAGGTGGGTGACGAGGTCGTCGAGGCGGGTGAGGAGTTCGTCGGGCTGGAGGTCGACGTCGGCGAGGGTACGGACGGCGGTGCGGAGGCGGCCCATGGTGGCGGAGGCGCGGATGCCGTGGCCCGGGACATCGCCGACGACGAGAGCGACGCGTGTACCGGAGAGGGGGATGACGTCGAACCAGTCGCCGCCGACGCCGGCTTCGGTGTGGGCGGGGAGGTAGCGGGAGGCGATGTCGAGGGCGTTCTGGTCGGGGAGGGTGAGGGGGAGGAGGCTGCGTTGCAGGGTCATGGTGGTGGTGCGCTGGCGGGGGTGGCGCGCGAGGTCAGGCTCGGCGGTGTGCGTGCCGCTGTCGTTCATGACGTGCATCTGCTGGTGGGGTGAGGGATGTTCGTCGCTCGGATGGTGGGTGGCCAGGCACAGAGCGCGGGTATGGCCGCGGGGGTCCTTGAGGGGCGTGAGGGTGGCGGGCGGGCAGGGATCGGTGCCGTCCGCTGCGGGGAGGGGGGCGTGGGCCTGCTGAGGGTGGCCGGTTCGAAGGGCCAGACGCATGGTGTGTTCGGCTTCCTCGGCGGCCGGGCCGGGGGCGATGTCGGTCAGGCGGAGTCCGCGTATCTGGTCCTGGGTGCGGGACAGCGCGTCCTGCATGCCGGTGTTGGCGCGGATCAGACGCAGGTCGGTGTCGAAGATGGCCTGGAGGCACGGTGACTGCGTGAACGCCCACTCCCCGAGCACTTCCTCCCCGAGAGCCCCTTCCCCGGGCATCTGCTCCGCGACTGCCTCTCGCGGGTTGCCCTGAGGACCCTGGGTGCCGGGGGCCGTGCTGCTGGGCGGCTCGGTCACGGGTACCGGACGGTCGGGTGCCGGCTCGGTGGAGCCTGCGGGGGTGGCGGTCACGAGCCATTCGGTGATGCCACCGGTGGTGGTACGGCGGTGTGCGTGCACGGGAAACGGGAGGGCACGGCCGTCGTGGTGCCGCAGGGTGAGTGTGCCCGAGAAGTCGTCCTGTCCCGGCACGGGTGGAGCCGTGGGGGTGGAGGTGTCGACGAGGAGCTGGGTGGCGGGCCGGCCCATGATGTGTGCGGGGGTGTAGCCCAGGAGGTGCCGCGCTTCTTGGCTCCAGCCGGTGATGATGCCTTGCTCGCTGATGGTGGCCGTGGCTGTGGGCGGAGGCTCGGTCTTGGCGCCGTCGCCGATGGGCTGGTCCAGTGGGTCACCGAGGGCTGGGGTGGCGGGCGGTTCCGGCGTGTCGGGCCGTTCGCCGGGAGTGGGGGGTAGCTCCATGGCCGGTCATCTCACCCTCGCGTGTTCCGTGGCTCCCGCTGTATGTAGGGGATGCGCAGGGTCGGGGTTCTTGTCACAAGCATGATCCTGCGGCGCGTGGAGTACCAACGCGGCGGTGGACCGGGCGTCGCCGGTCGCCCACTGGACGGCTCGACGGCTCGACAGCGTTCGGGGTCTCATCGCCCTGCGGTGCTGCTCGCGGTCGCGCGGGGTGAGGGGGCCGGGGCGGTGCGGGCGGCCGGAGTGGTGGGTTGCTGGTGGGGGAGGACGTCGTCCCCGTAGAGGTCCTGGACCCAGTTGGTCTGGTAGATGGTTTCGAGGTAGCGCTCGCCGAGGTCGGGGGCGATGGCGACGGCGGTGGGGCTGTCGCCGGGGTGGCGGGCGAGCCAGTTCATGGCGCCGCTGACGACGGTGCCGGTGGAGCCGCCGAAGAGGAATCCGCGTCTGGCCAGGTGGTGGCACGTCCGGATGGTGTCGGCTTCCTCGACGCGGATCACTTCGTCCACGTAGGAGGTGTCGAGCAGCGGGGGACGAACGCTGGTGCCCAGGCCGGGGATCATGCGCCGTCCGGTGGGGCCGCCGAAGGTGACCGAGCCGGCGCTGTCGACGGCCACGATGTGTACGGGGCGGTGCCACTCGCGGAAGTAGCGGGCGCAGCCCATCAGGGTTCCGGTGGTGCCGGCGCCGACGAACAGGACGTCGAGGTCGGGGAACTGCCGGGCGATCGCGGGGGCGGTGCGGCGGTAGTGGGCGAGGTGGTTGTGGGGGTTGGCGTACTGGTTGAGCCATACGTAGCGCTCGTCGGAGGCGACCCGGGCGCGGACGTGGTCGATGCGGGCGCCGAGGAAACCGCTCTCGCCGGGTTCGGTGATGACGTGGACCTGGCTGCCGAGGGCCTCCATGAGGAGCCGGGTGGACAGGTTGCAGCGTGAGTCGGTCACGCACAGGAAGCGGTAGCCCTTGCTGGCCGCGATCATGCTCAGGGCCACGCCCAGGTTGCCGGAGGAGGACTCGATGAGGATCGAGTCCTTAGTCAGCAGGCCGTCCCGTTCGGCGGCCTCGATCATTTCGCCCGCGGCTTTGAGTTTGATGGAGCCGGCGAAGTTGAATCCTTCGCATTTGAGGAACAGCGAGTGTCCGAACATCGCCTCGAGGTCGACGTAGAGGTCGTCTTCGTTGAAGGCCTGGGGGGTGGATATGACGGGCACGGTGGTCTCCTCGTTCTTGTCGGGTGCGTTGTGCGTTCTCTTCTGCGCTGTTCCGGGCCGGTCCCGCTCGGCTGAATGACGTGATGACGCGGGTCCCGGAGTCCGGATCCGTCTGGCCGGCGCTTCTCTTTCAGTACGCCCGGTCCGGGCGGCACTGTCATGCCACCGGAATTCGGGACTTGACACCCGCCGCCATTACGGTTACGGAAATGCCGCTGGCCTGTTCCTTTGCCTGTGCAGGAGCAGGCGGCGGTCGCCCAGGGACGGGGCCGTGCACGCTCCCGCGGCGGCTGTCGGGGGCTTCAGTGAGCCGTGGCGGCGAGGCGCCGAGCGTTGTGGGTGCTACGCCACTCGGAAATCCAGAGTCCGGAATCCAAATGCCGAGAATCCGACAATCCGAGAATCGAAAACCTTCTGGGCCGGACAGCGGCGGGTTCTTACCGGGGCTTGTCCGCGGGGTCAAGTTCCGAATTTCAGGGGCAGGACAGGGGCTTTCCCGTCGGGCCTACTGGAGGTGCGTTCGGTACCGGAGAGCCGTGGCGGTTTCGAGAGTGACGGCTGCTCACGCCCCGCGCGGGGTGTGAGCGGGTCCGGACGATGTAAAGGCAAACCGACAGCGGACCGCACAGACTGCAGGTGGAAGACCCATGTTCTCGTTGCTTCATAGAAAGGCAAGGGCCTATGGCCTTGGTGTTTCCGGGTGGCATGTTCCGGCTGGTTCCCTCCGGCGCCTCCGGATGCGGGCTGCACGGGCTGCACGGGCCGTATCCGCCTGGCGCATCTTCGGAGGGCTGCCGTGCTGAGCGACACCGCCGGGATTACCGCCGCGCCTGGGGCCACAGCAGTCGGCAGGCCGCCGGGTGCGGCGGGTGTCGGGGACGGTGCGGGCGCCGGCGTCGAGGCGCTGATGGCCGAGGTGCTGGCCGGAGTGCTCGGGGTCGAGGAGGTGCCGGTCGAGGGTGATTTCTTCACCGAGCTGGGCGCTGATTCCTTGGTGATGGCCCGGTTCTGCGCGCGGATCAGGAAGCGCGACGATCTACCGACGGTGTCGATGACGGATGTCTACCGGCATCCCATGATCCGGAGCCTGGCGGCCGCGTTCACGGACGCCACCCCCACCCCCGGCCCCACCCCGACTCCGGCCCCGGCATCGGTTCCTGCCTCGCCGGCGGTCCCGGCGCAGGCTGAGGCACCGTCCGGAGCGGTGTCAGGCGCACCCTCCGGGTCGCCCGAGCCGTCGCCGGAGCCGCCGTCGGGGTTACCGGACGAGCCGGGGCCGGCGTCCCGGTCGCGGTCCGGGTCCCGTGTGCCGGATGGCGCGCGGGCGGTGGTGCCCGACACATGGCAGTACGTCTGGTGCGGGGCGTCGCAGCTGTTGCTGTTCCTACTCTTCTCAAGCCTGGGAGCGCTGGCCGGGTCCCATGGCTGTCAGTGGGCCGCGGCGGGTTCCGGAGCGGCCGGCTTCTATCTGCGGGCCGTGGTCTTCGGCGGAGCCGTGTTCCTCGGCCTGTGTGCGCTCCCGGTCGTGGCGAAGTGGCTGCTGATCGGCCGCTTCACCGCGCGCCGGATCCCGGTGTGGAGTGCGGGCTATCTGCGGTTCTGGTGCGTGAAGACGCTGATCCGTACCAGCCCGGTGCGTCTGTTGACCGGCTCGCCGCTGTACGTGCTGTACCTGCGGGCGCTGGGCGCGAAGGTCGGCCGTGGCGCTGTGGTCTTCTCCAAGCACATTCCCGTGTGCACCGACCTGCTCACGATCGGCGAGGGCACGGTGGTCCGCAAGGACGTGCACTTCTCCTGTTACCGGGCGCATGCCGGTGCGATCGAGACCGGCCCTGTCACTCTCGGGCGCCAGGTGACCGTCAGCGAGCAGACGGTCCTGGACGTCGGGACGTCGATGGGCGACGGGGCCCAGCTGGGCCATGCCTCCGCTCTGCACACGGGGCAGTCCGTACCCGCCGGCCAGGCGTGGCATGGATCTCCCGCGCAGCCGGCCGGGGGGACGGACTTCCGGGCCGTCGTCCCCGCTCGCTGCGGGAGCCTGCGCCGGGCCCTCTACGGCCTGTGGCAGCTGTCCGGCATGGTGCTGGTGTACCTGCCTCTGACGATGGCGGGTGTGGGCGTCCTGCTCACTGCGCTGCCGCAGTCCGGCCGGCTGCTCACCTCCGGACCGCCGCCCGTCACCAGTGCCGCCTTCTACGGTGAGACGCTGGCCGTGTCGTTCGTGGTCTTCTTCGGCGCCCTGCTCGCCCGTCTCCTCCTCGCGGGTACCGTGCCGCGCCTGCTGAGCCGGCTGTTCCTCACCCCAGGCAGGGTCTATCCGCTGTACGGGTTCCACCACGGCATTCAGCGGGCGGTCACCCGGATGACCAACGTCAAGTTCCTCACCCTGCTGTTCGGTGACAGCTCCGCGATCGTGCACTACCTGCGCCACCTCGGCTACGACCTGCGCCGTATCGAGCAGACCGGGTCGAACTTCGGCTCGCTGGTCAAGCACGACAGCCCCTACCTGAGCGACGTCGGCAGCGGCACGGTCGTCGCCGACGGACTGTCGATCGTCAACGCCGACTTCTCCAGCACGTCCTTCCGTCTGTCCCGGGCCTCGATCGGGGCGCACAACTTCCTCGGCAACAACATCGCGTACCCCTCCCGCGGCCGAACGGGCGACAACTGCCTGCTCGCGACCAAGGTGATGGTTCCCATCGACGGACCGGTCCGCGAGGGAGTGGGCCTGCTGGGATCGCCGGCCTTCGAGATCCCCCGCACGGTGCTGCGCGACACCCGGCTCGACCACATCTCCGGCGCTGATCTGCGCGGCCGCCTGGCCGCCAAGAACCGGCACAACGCCGTCACCGCCGTGCTGCACCTGCTGGTGCGGTGGGTCCACTTCTTCGGAGTCACGCTCATCGCCCTGGCCGCTGCCCGCCTCCACCACAGCCTCGGCGCGGCGGTGTTCGCACCGGCCGCCCTGTGCACCCTGGTCTTCACCGTCGTCTACTTCGTCCTGGCCGAACGTGCCGTCACGGCACGGCGGCCCATGAAGCCGCTCGCCTGCTCGATCTACGAACCCTCCTTCTGGCAGCACGAACGCTTCTGGAAACTCGCCACCCACACCTACATGCAGGCCTTCAACGGCACACCCTTCAAGCCCCTCGTATGGCGGATGCTGGGCGTCCGGATCGGCCGCAGGGTCTTCGACGACGGCGCTTCGATCACCGAGCGGACGCTCACCACCATCGGGGACGACTGCACGCTGAACGCGGCAAGCAAGATCCAGTGCCACTCGCAGGAGGACGGCGCCTTCAAGCGGGACGACGCCACGATCGGCGCCGGCGTGACGCTCGGGGTCGGCGCGTTCGTCCATTACGGCGTGACGGTCGGCGACCACGCGCAGCTCGCGGCCGACTCGTTCCTGATGAAGGGCGAGGAAGTTCCCCCTAACGCTCGGTGGGGCGGAAACCCGGCCCGGGAAGTACGGGACAACAGGGCCTGCAACGGCCACGACGCCGCCGTCCCGGCACGCGTCACCTGAAACCACGGCAGCACGGCGCACGACACGCGAAGGGAACGACACGTTGGAACTGGATAGGGACATGGACGTGCGGGTGGATGTGGGTCGGGAGTTCTGGCGTGGGGTGGTGGGTGGGGGTGGGTTTGCTTCGGTTCCGCGGTGGGTGTCGGCGCCGGCTGTGGTGGCGGGTGTGGGTGAGTGTGAGGTGCGGGTTCCGGGTGGGGTGGTGTCGGGGTTGAGGGGTGTGGCGGGGGAGCTGGGGGTGGGGGTGGGTTCGTTGGTGCTGGCTGTGCATGGGCGGGTGCTGGGGGTGTTGTCGGGTGAGGACGAGGTGGTGACGGGTTACGTGTCGGCGCGGGGTGGGGTGGTGCCGTGCCGGTTGTCGGGGCGGGCGGGTTCGTGGCGTGAGCTGGTGGGTGGGGCGGTGCGGGTGGAGTCGGGGTTGTGGGCGCATCGGGATGTTCCGGTGGGTGTGGTGGTTCAGGAGTTGGGGTTGTCGGGGCCGTTGTTCGAGGTGGAGTTCGATCCGGCCGGGACGGCTGCCACGACGACGGTCACTCCTGGCATCACCGGTGGTGCCGGTGGTTCGGGTGGGGTGGGTGGGTTGGTGGAGGGGTCGGTGTTGCGGGTGGGGGTGGTGGAGGACGGGCGGGGTCTGGTGGTGCGGTTGTGGTTCAGGACGGTGGTGATGGATGCGGAGGCCGCGGAGCGGGTTGCGGGCTATTACGTGGCGGGGTTGGGGCAGTTGGCGGCGGGTGTGGATTCGGTGCCGGGGTCGTTGGTGTCGGGTGGGGAGCTGGCGTTTCAGGTGCAGGGGCTGGCGGGGCGGCGGCGTGAGGTGCCGGGGGTGCGGGTGCATGAGTTGTTCGAGGGGTGGGTGCGCCAGCGTCCGGGTGCGGTGGCCGCGGTCTGCGGTGGGCGGCGGGTGTCGTACGGGGAGTTGAATGCGCGGGCGAATCGGCTGGCGCGGGCGCTGGTGGCGCGGGGGGTGGGCCGTGAGGGTGTGGTCGCGGTGGTGATGGAGCGGAATCTGGACTGGCTGGCGGCGGTGCTGGCGGTGTTCAAGGCGGGTGGGGTGTATCTGCCGGTGGAGCCACATTTCCCGGCGGGGCGGATCGCGGCGACGCTGGGGCGGGCGGGGTGTGGGGTGGTGCTGAGCGAGGCGGGCAGCACCGGCTCGTTGGATGAGGCGCTGGGGTCGCTGGGGGGTGTGGAGCGGCTGCTGGTGGACGATGCCTGGGCGGAGGAGCATGCCGGGCACGATCTGGACCTGCCCGTGGACGCGGATCAGTTGGCGTACATCTACTTCACGTCCGGGTCGACGGGTGAGCCGAAGGGGGCGATGTGTGAGCACGCGGGGCTGGTGAATCACCTGTTCGCGAAGATCGACGATCTCGGTATCGGTGAGGACAGTGTGGTGGCGCAGGTGGCGCCGCAGTGCTTCGACATCTCGTTGTGGCAGCTGGTGTCCGCGCTCATGGTGGGCGGGCGGACGCTGCTGGTGGAGCAGGACGCGGTGCTGGATGTGGGCCGGTTCCTGGACACGGTGTCCGCCGGTGGGGTGACGGTGCTGCAGGTGGTGCCCTCGTATCTGGAGGCGCTGCTGGCGGGACTGGAGCAGCAGCCGCAGGCACTGGAACGGCTGCGGTGTGTGTCGGTGACGGGTGAGGCGTTGAAGCGGGAGCTGGCCGAGCGCTGGTTCACGGCCCGTCCGGGGGTGGCTCTGGTGAACGCCTACGGGCTGACGGAGACCTGTGACGACACCAATCACGAGGTGATGCACACGGTCCCGGAGCGGGTCCTGCTGGGCCGGCCGGTGAGCAACGTGCACGTGTACGTCGTGGATGACGATCTGATGCCGGTGCCGTTGGGCGCGCCGGGCGAGATCGTGTTCTCCGGGGTGTGTGTGGGGCGGGGTTATGTGAATGATCCCGAGCGCACCGCGCGGGCGTTCGTGCCCGATCCGCATCGTGCGGGTGAGCGGTTGTATCGCAGTGGGGACCGGGGCCGCTGGCATCCTTCGGGGAAGCTGGAGTTCCTGGGCCGCCGGGACACGCAGGTGAAGATCCGCGGGTTCCGGATCGAGATCGGCGAGATCGAGAACACGCTGCTGCGGGTGCCCGGAGTACGCGACGGCGCGGTCGTGGTCACCGACACCGGTGCCGGACAGCAACTGGCCGCCTTCTACACCGCCCCCACCCCACTCGACAGCCGGATCCTGCAGGAACACCTGGCGGCCACCCTGCCCGCCTACATGGTGCCCCCGGTCTTCCACTGGCAGCAGGCCCTGCCCCTGACCCCGAACGGCAAGACCGACAAGAAGACCCTCACCCACCTCGCCACCGACCTCGCCACCCACACCCCCACCGATAGCGGCGCAGCGGAGCGCGAGGCGCCGGCCACCGCGACCGAACAGCGCCTGGCCGCCGCCTGGGCGAACGTCCTCGGCATCGAACAGGACCAGATCGGCCGGCAAGACCACTTCTTCGACCGCGGCGGCACCTCCCTGTCCGCGGTGAAACTCGCCATCGCCCTCGACCGCCAGATCACCCTCAAAGACGTCACCCGCCATCCCGTCCTCGCCGACCTCGCCACCCAACTCGACAGCGCAGCGCCGCTTCCCGCGGCCGACTCTCCGGCTGGTTCGGCGACCGGCTCGGCGACCGAACTGACTCCCGCTCCCTGACAGCACTGCACCGTCCATCAGAGACACCACACCACGAAAGGGATCGTCAATCATGTCGTCGTCCCCGAATCCCGCGGCCCTCCCCGGCGTCACGTCGCGGCCCGGCGCCGTTGCGCTTCTTGACACCGAACCCCCCGCCGACGTGGCGCGTTGGGCGGCGGAGCAGCGTGAGGCGCTGCGTGCTGTCGTCGCCGAGCGTGGTGCGGTGCTGGTCCGCGGCCTGAACCTGAGTGATGCCGATCAGGTGGGCGGTGTCTTCCGCCGGCTGGCCGGCGGCGAGCTGATGAGTGAACGCGAGGCCTTCGCCGCCCGGCAGAGCTACCCCGGCGGTGTGTACTCCTCCACCACCTGGCCCGCCAACCAGCCCATGTGCATGCACCACGAACTCAGCTACACCCTCGAGTTCCCCGGCCTGATGATGTTCGCCTGCCTCAGCGCCCCCACCCAGCAGGGCGCCACCGCGGTCGCCGACGCACCCACCGTGCTCCAGGCCCTGCCCCCCGAACTGGTCAAACGGTTCGAGCAGGAAGGCTGGCTCCTCACCCGCAGCTACAACGACGAGATCGGCGCCTCCTTCGCCGAAGCCTTCGGCACCGACGACAAAGCCATCATCGAGAACTACTGCCGGATCAACGCCATCGACTTCGCCTGGCAGAGCGACGGCACCCTGCACACCCGCCAGCGCCGCAGCGCCATCGTCCGCCACCCCGTCACCGGCGAACGCTGCTGGTTCAACCAGATCGCCTTCCTCAACCAGTGGACCCTCGCCGAAGAGGTCCGCGAATACCTCGTCGACGTCTACGGCGAGGACGGCCTGCCCTTCAACACCCGCTACGGCGACGGCGACCCCATCGGCGAGGACGTCGTCCAGATCCTCAACGAGACCTACGAGGCCCACACCGCCCGCGAACCCTGGCAGGCCGGCGACCTCCTGCTCGTCGACAACATCCGCACCGCCCACAGCCGAGAGCCCTACGAAGGCACACGCGAAGTCCTCGTCGGCCTCGCCGGACCCGTACGACTCACCGACTGCTCACCCACCATCGAGGTGAGCGACCAATGACCCCCATCCGGCGACCACCATCCGCCGTCCGCTGACCGCTGGCCCCCGTCCGATGACCGCCATCCGTTCCACGATTACCACCAGCCGCTCCACTCCACCACGGGAGTTGTCCATGTCGCAGCCGTCCGCCGTGCCGCCGTTCGCGGTGATCCCCGGTGCCCAGGTCCAGCATGCCCTCAAGGGCCGTGAGAAGCAGATCGTCGAACTCGTCGAGTCCACCTACCGGTTGCATGCGGCAGGTGATTCGGTGAACCCGCCGTCGTACTTTCTGCGCTTCCCCGACCGCCCGACCGCCCGCATCATCGCGCTTCCGGCCTCGATCGGCGGTCAGGTCCGCGTGGACGGCCTGAAGTGGATCTCCAGCTTCCCGACGAACGTCGCGGCGGGCATTCCGCGCGCCTCGGCCGTGCTGATCCTCAACGACCACGACACCGGCTATCCGTTCGCCTGCCTGGAGAGCTCCATCATCAGCGCCACCAGGACCGCGGCGATGGCGGCCCTGGCCGCGGACCGGCTCAGCCGCGGACGGCAGCGCCCGGCGCGGATCGGGTTCATCGGTACGGGCCTGATCGCCCGCTACATCCACACCTTCCTGGCGGGCACCGGCTGGTCGTTCGACGAGATCGGCGTCCATGACGTGTCCGCAGACAGCGCGGCCGGCTTCAGCGGCTATCTGCAGCAGACGCCCGTCACCGGCCGCGTCACCGTCCACGAAGACCCGCAGGACCTGATCCGCTCCAGCGACATGGTGGTCTTCGCCACCATCGCCGCCGAACCCCACGTCAGCGACCCGGCCTGGTTCGACCACCATCCGCTGGTGCTGCACGTCTCCCTGCGCGACCTCGCACCCGAGATCATTCTCGCGTCCGCGAACGTCGTGGACGACGTCGAACACTGCCTCAAGGCCGACACCTCACCCCATCTGGCCGAACAGCTCACCGGCGGCCGCGACTTCCTCACCGGCACCCTCGACGACGTGATGTCCGGCAAGGTGGAACTGCCCACCGATCGGCCGGTGGTGTTCTCACCCTTCGGCCTCGGCGTCCTCGACCTCGCGGTGGGCAAGTACGTGTACGACCAGATGGACAGCTCCGGCGAACTGCATGTCATCGACGACTTCTTCCACGAACTGCGCCGCTACGGCTGAGCGGCCGCCCCTCGCCGATCCGCCCCACTGCCCACTCATCCGGCCGGGCCAGGCCCGGCCGGATACCGGACGGACCGCGGGTACGTACGGACGTCCCGGGGGTAGCCGCTCAGGAGCGCTCAGACACGGCAGGGGCGAGCGGTCACAGGCAGGGCGAGGTCGGCTGGGGCGCGATGATGGCCGCTGTGCGGGAGTTCATCGCCGCGGCGTGGCGCAGTGGAGGTGGTCTGCGGTGACGGGTGCGCCTTCGGCGGTGTTGCGGTCGTACGTGACGGTCCTGACCGTGACGGGCCCGGAGCCGACGGCGACGTCGAAGGCGGAGTCCCGGGCGCCTGCCCGCAGACGTGATCCGGGCAGGGCGGCGGCCAGTGTGGAGGCATCCGCTTCGCGCCCCGCGGGATAGGTGATGACGGGCGGTCCGGCAGGCCGTACCGACGGCGCTGATGCCGAGGTGTCGGTCACGGCGAACCGGCTGCGCCGCAGGGCCTTGGCGACGGTGGTGTCGTCGACGCGCACCGAGATGGTGGCGGGGTCGGTCTCGGCGCGGGTGTCGGGCACGGGCGTGACGCGGGTGTCACCGGTGATCGGGCGGTCGGCACGCAGGGCGTTCCAAAGGGCCCGGGACCGGGCCGGATGCCACAGGAGGGTGGATCCCACGCCGGGCACGCGATGGTCGAAGTTGGCGATCGGGACGGTGGTGAACTCCATCCGGGCGGCCGGAAGCCGGCCCAGTGTCCGGCCGATGCGGACGAGGTCGTCCAGGCCTGTCCGTTCGTCTGTGCGGACGGACTTGAGCAGTTGGCCGGCCGTGTACGCCGCGCTGACGGGGTCGGCCAGGGCGCCCTGGCCGGTCAGCCGATCCAGCATGCCGGCGAGCAGGCGCTGCTGGCGGCGGACCCGGCCGAGGTCTCCCGGGCGGTTGATGTGCCGGGCCCGGGCGTAGCGCAGGGCTCCGTTGCCATCGAGAAGGTGGGTTCCCGCGGGGATGTCGAGGCCAGAGCTGTCGTCCTTGAGCGCCTTGTCCGTGCAGACGGTCGCGCCGCCCAGATTGTTGACGGCCTGTTCGAAGCCGGAGAAGTCGGTCTCCAGGTAGTGGTCGACATGAAGGCCCGTGACCTTCTCGACAGTGCGCACGGTCAGCGGCCCGCGGCCGGTCTTGAACGCGCCGTTGATCTTGCCTCGGCGGGGTGGCGTCGTGCTGCCGTCGGGCTTGGCGTACTCGACGTAACTGTCGCGGGGGAGAGAGACGATGCTGGCGCGCCGCTGGTCCTTTGACAGGTGTACGAGCATCATCACGTCGGTGCAGTCGCATCCCTCGCCGCCCACATGAAGGCGCCGCTTCTCGGCGGCTGACAGCCCGGTGCGGCTGTCGATGCCGACGATGAGGATGTTCGTGCCGTGGCTGCTGTCCTGGCCTGCTGCTCCCTTGAGGGCGGGAACGGCCTGGGGGCCGCCCGCCCAGGGCCAGGACACCAGTCCGGCGAGCAGGGCCAGGCCGATCGTAAGACGACGCATCACAAACCCCACATAAGCCCGCTCAACGGATAGAGAGGTGAGGCTATCGATCGTGGAGGGGCGGGAGCTGTCCCACGCGCCGTGGAGGCGGCATCCCGCTGCCATGGTCACCCGCCTTGTCCAGCGGGCGTCCCGCACCCCGCTGGTGGTGGCGAAGGCGTACCGGGCGCCGGCTGTGGCGGTGCGCGCCGGAGGAGTGCGTCAGCGGAAGCCGTCCGGGTTCGCGGCGCTTCCGCCTCCGCCAGCCTCCTCGTTGAACCGCCAGATGTCGGGTCGGGAGCCGTCGAGATCGGTGAACCCGTACACCCGGGCGAGGTGGCCGGAGCTGACGGAGGCGCCGTTCCACCGAGCCCGGTCCGTATCGGAGGCCAGCGCGGCGACGGCCCGTCCGACATAGCGAGGGGACTCGGACAGGGCGAAGTCCGGTGGCGCGGTGGGGCGGCCCCCGGCGCGGTCGGGGGCGAGGGCGTCGCGCCAGTTCTCCTCGGACACGCCGTAGTTGTCGAGCATCATCTCCGAGCGGAGCCAGCCCGGTGTGAGGGCGACGGCGGAGGCTGCGTGTGGACTCAGTTCGTGGCCCTGGGAGAAGGCGAGCCGGTTCACGGCGGTCTTGGCGAGGTCGTAGAAGACCGAGATCCGGTACCGCGACGCGTTGTGGTCTGCGGTGCCGTCCGTCACCTCCACAAGCAGCCGCCCGGCTTCTCGATGAGCAGAGGGGGAGCAGATGATGCGAGGTGATGAGATGGCTGTCGATGGCGAGCCGGAGCATCCGGAGCCCGTCGTCGAGGTCGAGCTCCCACAGGGGGGTGTTCCATTGCGGCGGGCCGCCTTTGAGCAGTTCGCCGCCCCAGAGGTCGTTCACGAGTACGTCGATATGGCCATGGTCGCGGCGGACCCGTTCGGCCAGTGCCCGGACCTGAGCGGGGTCGAGATGGTCGACGGGGACAGCGATGCCCGTGCCGCCCAGTCGTGTGACGAGGTCGGCGGACTCCTCGATCGTCTCGGCCCGCTGGTAGTCGGACGGGATCCTCTTGGTGCTGCTGGTGCGCCCCGTGCAGGTGACGGTCGCGCCGGCTTCACCCAGGGCGGCGGCGATTCCGCGTCCGGCTCCTCGGGTGGCTCCCGCGACGACGGCCACGCGGCCGCGCAGCGCCTCTCGGTCCGGTGACCAGTCCATGGACCCAAGTCTGCCGTGCGGTGTGTTCGGAGAGCCTACGGCGGGTTCGTCCGGACGAGTGAGTGACTGGCCAGGAACGAGGGGACGTTGTCAGAGATCTGGCCCCACCCACCGCGTCACCGTCGGCCTGCTCCTGAACTGCCTGGCGCGTCGGTCACCGCGGGTGCTTGGCCGACAGTCCGTCGCGGATGGTGCGTGCCTGACGGGCGAGGGCGAGCAGTCGGCCGTCGCCGGACCAGATGGTGCTGTCGTCGACGCCCCAGCCGCCGCCGGCGTGTTCGGTACGGATCCGGACCAGGGCCCAGCTGTCCGCCGGGCGCGCGTCCAGGGCGTCGGTGAAGTGCACGGTCAGCTCGGCCGTCGGCACCGGGCGCGCCTCGGTCCACAGGGCGAACAGCGCGGGCGGCAGGGCGTCGGCGAGGACGACCGTCGTCTCGGCGTCCAGCGGCCGGTGGTCGGCGAAGCGCATCCACGCCAGGAGTTCCGCCTGCTGTCCACCGCCGAGCGGCCGGGCACCGGTGGCGGGGCGGATCTCCAGGCGCGCGGCGAAGGCTGCCAGGGAACTCGGGAGGGCGAGCACAGGGCACGCCTCGGGGCGCGGTACGTCGGGTGCGGGGATCCCGTCGTACACAGGGCCGTGTCCGGTCCGTCCGAACACGGCCGAGCCGGTCAGCGCAGGGACACCGCCCTGGACGGCGGTGACCGAGGACATGGATGTGCGGCGGCCCTCTCGCAGGGCGAAGGCCGAGAAATGCAGCGGACGTTCGTCCACGGGGGCCAGGAAGTGCGCACTGAGCGCACGCACAGGGAGCTCCCCCTGCCCGCGTGCGGCACGCTCGTCGCGCATGGCGGTGAGGGCGAGAGCGGCGACGTATCCGCCCTGGGCCCCGTTCCACGACCACCAGGACCGGTCGACGTGGACGGTGGTGCCGTCCGCCGCTCCTGCGGGAGGGGGGCTGACGGTGTCTGCGGCTGAATTGGGCATTCCGTCCCTCTCGGGGAGGTGGGTTCGTATTCCCAACCCACCTTAACCAGCAAGGTTGGGAAATCCAACCGACTGCTGGATGTTCACGAACGGCGGCGCGTGCGGTACGGGCGGTCTGTGCGTCAGGGGGAGTCGGCTCAAGGCGTCAGCAGTGCCTGGCGGGCGGCGGTGAGGAGCCACTCCTCGGCCTGGGCGTGGGACCAGTCGTTGTCGTCGACGAGGGTGAAGAAGCCCTGGTATCCGAAGTAGAACCACAGGATGTCCAGGGCCCGCTCGACGTCGATGCCGCTCTGCAGGGCGCCCAGTTCCGCAAGGCGCCGGGCAGCCACCCTGGTGCCGTCGCGATAGCGCCCGGTGGCCAGGGCGAGACCCTCCGCGGCCGCCGCGTCGTGGGGGGCCGTGGCCAGCACGACCCGCATGATGTCCCCGTAGTCCTCGCGCATCCGCCGTGTCAGGGCCGCGACGATGCGCAGGATCTCCGCCGGGTCGCCGGCCTCCTCCAGCTGCTGCCGGGCCGTCTCGACCTCGGGAGCCGCGGACCATCGGTCGACCAGGATCCGCAGCAGGCCCTGCTTGCCACCGATGACGTACACGGTCGCCGGCGAGACCCGGGCGGCGGCGGCGATGTCGTCGACCTTCGTGGCGAAGTAGCCGCGCTCGCTGAACAGTCGGCGTGCCTCGTCGATGACGGCGCGGCGGGTCGCTTCCGCGTACTCCGCCCGCCGGCTGGGCCGCTCACCGTTCCGCCCCTCACCGGCCCCGCCGGCCCCACCGGTCGTGCTGCGGGTGCCGGGGGTGGATGTGCGCTCACTTCGAGGACTCATGCTCCGAGTGTACCTATCTCTACTGAGAGCAGTTTGCCTCTGAGGACACACGAAGTACTCTCGTCACTAGAGCCACTCTCTGACGAAGAGGGGTTCTTCTCCGAGGGGCCGCATCATGACCGCAGAAGCCACGACCAACAGCAGGGCCCACAGCACGACCACGACCATGACCGCCGCGCGTGAGCTGGCCGCCGAGATCGGGCCGGGCACGGTCGCGACGTCCGGTCCGCCTACGAGGCCACACGCCGTATCTGGAACGGCGCCGTGCACACCCGGCCCGCCCTCGTCGTCCACGCACGCACCCGAGTCGACGTTCAGGCCGCGGTGCGCGCGGCCCGCCGGCACGGCCTGCCGCTGTCGGTACGCGCCGGCGGCCACGACATCCCCGGACGCAGCCTGCGCCAGCACGCGCTGGTGATCGACTTGACCCGTATGGGGCAGGTCACCGTCGACCCGGTCACGCGTGTGGCCACCGTCGGCGGGGGCACCACGGCCGCCGGCCTCGTCGCCGCGCTGGTCCCGCACGGGCTGAATGCCGTCACCGGCACGGTCGGCGGCGTCGGCATGGCGGGCCTGACCCTCGCGGGCGGGTACGGCCCGCTCAACGGCCGGTACGGTCTAGTGCTGGACAACCTGCTCGGTGCCGACGTCGTCCTGGCCGACGGCCGGACGGTGCGGGTGGACGCGGAGCGCGAACCCGAACTCTTCTGGGCCCTTCGCGGCGGTGGCGGCAACTTCGGCGTCGTGACATCCATGCGCCTGCGCCTGCACCCCCACGACGGTCTGCTCGCCGGCCTGATCGGCTATCCCTGGGCACAGGCCGGGAAGGTGCTGGAACGGCTCGGCCAGGTCCTGGCCGAAGCGCCCGACGCACTCACCGTGCAGACCGCCTTCCTCACCGGCCCCGACGGAGCACCGACGCTGTTCCTGATGCCGACATGGAACGCCGCGACAAGCACGGGTGAGCCGCACCTGGGCGCACTGCAGCGACTCGGAGCCCCGGCCTTTGCACAGGTCGGCCCGACCTCCCAGGAAGAACTGCTGCACCGCAACGACGCTCAGGGCGAGTTCACCGGACGGCACTTGACCGCGCGCACGCGGTCGGTCGCCGCCCTCACGCCAGGGGTCGTCGAGGCCTTCATCGCGGCGGGGGATTCGGTCGCCAGTACGGCATCGGGCGTGCTGCTGCATCACTTCCACGGCGCCGCGGCCCGGGTGGCTCCCGAGAGCACCGCGTTCGGCATCCGGCAGGACCACTTCATGGTCGAGATCGTCGCGGCGTGGGAACCGGCAGACGCCGGGCCGCATCATGCGTGGGCGGACTCGGTCGTCGGCTCTCTGGCGCCCCACGCGCTGCCGGGCGGCTACCCCAACATGCTCGGCTCCGGTCAGGACGCCGAGATCGCCCGCGCCTACGGCCCGAACACGGCACGACTCCTGGCCGCCAAGGCCCGGTTCGACCCCGACGGCACCTTCACGGCCACACCCCTGCCGCCCGCCGCACGGGCCTGATCCGGGACGGACCACGGCCGACAGACCACGGCGAGCCTCACTCCGCCCAGCACGCCCACCGCGCCCTTGGCCACGCGGCTCCCCGGTCCTCCGCTCCTTCGCCGGAACGCTCAGAAGCCGAACGTGGCGTTGCTGAAGGCGATGTAGAACGCGGCGATGCCGAGGATCCACAGGGCGAACGCGCCCAGCATGGCGCCGGTGGCCGTGGCGACACCCGTGCGGCGCCCCAGTACCGTCGCGCCGGTCCAGCCGCACGCGGCACCGGCCAACGGCACGCCGACGAGCAGCATGGCTGCGTGCTCAAGTGACTTCCTGGTCTGGTGGTTGGCGCGCCAGTCGGTGGTGCTCTTGTGCTGGAGCGCGTCGTCGGCGGCGTACCACAACCCGGCCAGCAGGGGCAGCAGGAGTACGGCCGTCAGGACGAGGAAGGTGATGACCGTACGTCGCGTCCGTCGAGCCGTCTCCGCAGCGGAATCCGTCATGTGGGCATCCTGCTCGGGTGTCACGGCGCGCACCATCCGTACGCGTACTCAGTCGGTGCGCCGGATGTCGGCAGGGACCGGAGTGCCTGCCCGGTGCGGACCCAAATTGCCCAGGACCTCGTCGAGTTGGGACGGGGCGAGCGAGGCACCGGGCAGCACCTCCGCGGGCGCGGTCCTCGGCTCCCGGCTCGCCTCCGGCATCAGCGCGACCGAGCTGTACGAGGGCCACCTTCCGGAGCGGACGCGATCGACATCACGGTCACCGCGGGGCAGACGGCCCGTTTCCTGTGGCCGGCACTCGGCTCCCGTAACCCGCAGCGCTCTATCGCGCGCCTCGGAAGCGCGCCGCAGGAGGCCCACGCCCTGGCGGCACACGGTGTCCGCGTCGCCGTCGTGGTCCCGGACCGCACCGCCCGCCGCGCGATGGGCCGCAACATGGTGGACGACTCGCGCCGCCCGGACGCCGCTCGTGCCGGCCACGCCCAGGCCGCCGTCGTCGCAGGGGCCGTCGCCGAGGTGTGGAACGGCTGACCGGTCGCGGAGCTTCTCTGCCGCGCTTGCCCTCCCCGGGCCGCCCCTCCAAGCCGCCGGATCGACCAGGGCCCTGCCGGCTGTCGGCTGCCGCGCCGCGCTGCCGCGTTCCCGTGCGGATACGGTCAACGTCACGGCGGCCCGTTCCTTCGCGACGTTCAGTGCTGTCGACAGCCAGCGACCGTCCACGTCGCGCGTCAACGTCGCGCGTCGCGGACGGAGCCGAAGCAGTTGCCTGCGTGCGTTATGCCCCGCCGGGCGCTGCGGCCAGGGGAGATTCACGACCAGGCAGTCGACAGCGCGGACGATTTGGCGGCATGGCCCCTGTGACGCGAGCCGGACGGGTGGCACCATAGCCGGACAGACCGTCACAGTGGTCGCTCACCATGGTCGCTTCGACTCCTACCGGGGGACACCCATTGAACATCCGGCTCCCACTCCGGCCCTTCGCCGCAGCGGCCGCGGCGGTCATGGTGCTCACCGCCTGCGGCACTTCCGGTGGCTCCTCGAGCGCATCGGGAACACCGGCCACCGCGCCGGGGACGCCCACAACGCCCCCATCCACGGAACCGTCCGCGGCCACACCCGCAACGCCCGCCACACCGGCCACCCCCGCCACGCCCGCTACACCGGCCACGCCCGCCCCTGACGGCACGCCACCGCTCGGCTCCTGGAGCCTCAAGCCGCTGTGGCCGTTCACCACACCCGCCCAGGCCGAGGCATGGGAGCGTGCCTACCGCTCCAGCGGCCACCAGCCCTGGCATCTCGACCCCGGCCAGACCGCACTGTCCTTCACCCGTAACTACCTGGGCTTCAAGGAGATCGACCGCGTCTCCTCGCGCACGGTCAGCGGCAGGCACGCCCGCATCGGCGTCGCACCGACCGGATCCGAAGGCGGCACCGCAGCGGTGATCCACCTCGTGCGGTACGGCACGGGCCCGGACGCCCCGTGGGAGGTCGTAGGCACCGACGACACCACGTTCTCCCTGACCACACCCGCGTACGGGGCACTCGTGCGCTCCCCGATGGTCACCGGCGGCCGGATCACCGGAGTGGACGAGAGCATCCGCGTGCAGGTGTTCCAGCCGTCGTCCGACAAGCCGCTGGGAACCTCGCCATGCTGTACCTCGGCGGGCGGCGACAAACAGCCCTGGAAGGTGACGGTGCCCTTCTCCGGCGCCCGCGACGCCGTGCTCACGGTGGTCGCATCCACCGGCGGGCACGTCGCCGAGGTCGAACGCTTCACCGTCACGGCCGTACGCGTCAACTGACCCGTACGGCCGACGCATCACGTCCACCCGACGAGCCCGACGCGGGTCTCGCGCTCGCCCCGACCGATCACCCACCACCCGGACCCCGGCACTCACCAGGGACCCGAAGTCGGCCCACAGGCAGTGCAACACGGCCTCTGCGCCGCAGCGCGGAGGCTGCGGATACCCGGCCCGCAACGGGCCCTGGACCGCGCGTGGCACCACCACGCCGCACCTCCCGGCGCTGTCCGCGCCGCCACTGTCGGCGGTCGCCGGTAGCCTCGCCCGGATGATGGTGGGCACCGAAAGAACCCGGCTCGTGATCCTGCGCGGGAACAGCGCCTCGGGCAAGTCGTCCGTCGCGGCCGGCATCCGCGACCGCTTCGGCCGCGGCTTGGCCCTGGTGGGCCAGGACAACCTCCGCAGAGTCGTCCTGCGCGAACGCGACCGGCCGGGGGCGGCGAACATCGGCCTGATCGACACCGTCGCCCGCTACTCCCTGGACGCCGGCTACCACGTCGTCCTCGAAGGCATCCTCTACGCCGACCACTACGGCACCATGCTCACCCGCCTGCGCGCCGACCACCGCGGCTCGACCCACGGGTACTACCTCCATGTGCCGTTCGAGGAGACACTCGCCCGCCATGCCACCAAGCCGATCGCGGACAAGGTCGGCGAGCGGGAGCTGCGCGAGTGGTACCGCGAACTCGACCTGCTCCCCGGCGTCACCGAGACGGTCATCGACGCCGGCAGCGCCCTCACCCGGACGATCGACCGCATCATGCTCGACACCGGCCTGGCCGCCCTTCCTTCACTGGAGGACTGACAGCGCGAGCACCCCGGGATCCGCTGTGCACTCCCGGGGCCCACGGCCAGTGCCGTGCTTGGTGCGTCCGCCCGCCTCACCTGCCGGCCGACGAGGGCGTCTACGGGAGCACGTCCCTGGCCACGGAGTCCTGCCGTGCCTGGATCCTGGCCCAGTCTCTGGCCAGCGAGGGATCCTTGTCGAGCAGGCGCTGCTGGATGCGGGCGAGTCGGTCGTAGGCGGTGGTGAGGTAGCCCGTACTGCGTTTGCACCGCACGTCGGCCTGCGCGGCCGCCGGGTCCGGCTGGGCGGAACTCTTCCGCAAGAGGTCGCGCGGATCGCGGACGGGAAAGCCCGCCCGTTGGACGCATCGTCGCCACTGCTCGGTGGCACCGCGGAACGCGGCGTCTGCGTCGAGGAGTTGCAACGCGGTCGTCTCCGCTTCGTACAGCAGTATGGACAGCTGCATGCTGCGGATCCGCATCTCGCCCTGGAGTCGTCCGTCGGCCTCGGCCAGGCAGCCGGTCGCGGGCCGGTTCACCGTCAGCTTCGCTCCGCGTGCGGTGACACGGTGGTCCGGGTCGCCGAACAACGCCCTCTCGAAGGCCTCTCCACGCGGTGTCTCCGCGGGCGCGGGCTGCGCCGGGCGCGGCTGGAGCTGGTCCGTCGTTTCGAAACCGAACGGGAAGGGCCAGGGATCCTCGCTGCGGGACGTGCTGGGTGGTGGGGTCGGCGGATAGGCGAAGCCGAGGCGGCTCATGCAAGCGCCGACGACTTGGTGATGTGCGCGCTGGATGCGCTCCGCGGCGGCGGACCAGCGGTGGGTCATGCCGTAGATCGGCGGCAGCCGGTGCAGGTCGGTCGGTGACGCCTGGGTTCGCGGCACCGGCGCCTGGGTTCGCGCCGCCGACATCTCGGTTCGCCCCGGTGTCCCTGGCGGCCCGTCGGAGGCCGCCAGGGCACCCAGCGCGGTCACGAGCAGCAGGTACGCCACCATGACGTTACGGCGGGCATGGCCCGGCCGAAGGAGGCGTGGTGCCCCGCCGCGCCGGCTCCCGTGCATCAGAAGCATCCGCCGGGGATCCATCCGCTGTCCCGCAGCTCCAGCGAACTGGCCTCGTCCCGCTGCCCGATGCCGTCACCGGCGACGTTGTTCGTGGAGAGCTGCTCGCGGCCGACCTGGCTGCCCGGCCTGACGCAGAAGACCAGGGGTCCGGTGCGGCCGGTGTTGTAGTAGTAGAGGCTGTAGTACCCACCGGTGCTGGAGTTGCTGGCGGCCCAGGCGTTGTTGTTGACGCCGGTGCCCCGGCCCGACGAGCCGCCCTGGTTGAACGTGTCGTTGGAGAAGTCCGGGTCACCGGTGAAGTAGCCGTGCTTGGCACTGCTGAAGTCGAAGTAGAACACGCAGTGGTAGCCGCCTTCGCAGTTGGTGCCGGCCGAGGCCGGCGCGGCGGCGAGACCGGCGACCGTGGTGAGGGCGGCGGCGAGCCCGAGAGTAACGGCGGCTCTGCCCCGGATCGGGACGCGCTTGCGTGGGTCCATGGTTCTCCCTTCGGCGCCCGTGGCGTACGGGCGTAGCGGGTGGAGCACGTGGGACTGCCTCGCCAGGGCGTGAGGAACGGACATACGGCCGGGCTGGTCACGGCATGCCGACGAGCAGGGATGCCTTCCCTAGATCACACAGGCCGCGCATCTGTTCGGCGGATATGGCAGGGCCGTGGCGCTGTGCCAGGGCCACGGCGAGTGTAGGACCCGCTCCGCACGGGGCACCAGGTCTAGGCCAAGTCCGAACTGCCCTCGACGTACCCCGGGGGAACCAGGCCTTGGTGAGAGAGTGCGCGGTGGTGCCAGGGCAACGTAGTGGGGTGAGTGAGACACCATGACCGGGGGGTCGACCTCGGGACTCCACGCCTGTTCCTGCGACGCCGGCGCGGCGAGGACGTGCGCCTTCGGCCGCCGCCCATGCCGTCTCGAAGACCGTACGGTGGACCGGCGACGACAGCCCGGAACGAACTGCGCACCCAGGGCTGGTACTTGCGTCCATCGGTGACAGACGAGTCCGTCGAGGCCGTCTCACTCTCAACGCGGTGACACCAGGAAGGCGAACGGCCGTCGGGCATGGCCGGGCAAGTCAGCCGCGCAGTGCGGCCGGCAGGGCGGGGCAGCCCCGCGTTCACGCGGGGGAAGAGCCCCATCCTCTGGCAGACGCCCCCTCCGGACTCCTGCTGCCCCGAGGTGCGGTGCCAGCACGTCATCCGGCGCCTGCGCACAGGAGGAAGCTTGTGCGCAGGTCACACCTCGGTCCTCTGCGGGCCAGGCCCGGCCCGTGCGAGGGGACCTACGATGACGACGGCATCCCGGGCAGGTCGGGCACGTCCGTCAGGGGACGTGCCCCCATGACCGTTCCCCATGCGAAAGGCTCACACCGTCACGGGACCCGTCGGCGGCTGCGAGGTTCAGGCGGCGGGCGCCTGGTAGAGGCCACGTCCGGCACGGTGGGCGCGGGAAGTAGCGACGAGGCGGTCGAGGGTGCTGCGGACGGCGTTGATGCTGCCGGTGCTCTCGTCACGGCCGAGGGCCTCGGCCACGTCCCTGGCACGCAGCGGAACATCGGCATTGCGGCCCAGGATCGCGATCACCTGTTCGGTGAGACCACCGGTGTCCTGAGCTGTGTCGGAGGCCGTGGTGCTGGGTGACTGCTTGGTCTTCTTCGCTGCCTTGACAGGGGTGGGCTTCGCGGCCGGGCGGCGCTTGGCCGGCTTGTCCGCCGACTTGGCCGCGTTCTTCTTCGCGGTGCTGGCGCTGGCCTTGCGGGCCTTGCGCACGGGTGCCGTCTCCTGCGGTGCCGGCGCAGGCTCGTCGGTCGCGGCGACCTCGCCCGTGGCCGGTTCGGGTGCCGGGCTCTTCTCGACGGCGGCAGGCTCGTTCGGGGCTGCGGCCTCCTCGGTGTCGGCGCCGGCATCGGGCTCAGCGACACGGGGGTGCGGGATTGCGCTGGCTGACAGGGCGCTCAGCGCCGTCAACGCCCCGCGGACCGATTCCAGACGTACCGACACGGCTGCAAGCTCCTCCTGGAGCGCCTGCTGGTGCTTCTCGAGCTGCGGAAGCTCCGCCTGGAGCATGGCAGTTGTCGTTTCAACACTGTTCACTGCGGTGGCTGCCGTTGTCATGATGTGCTCCTGAGACGTGAGGGTGAGCATCTGGGACATGCCCGCTGTTGTGACTGCAGCGTACGGCTGTTGTACAGCAAATGGCACATCGACTCGTCCGCCAGTGGGGAGCTGAGACGCCTGCGGCCCGGCGGCATGAGGTGTTTTCCTTTGCGCATGTGGGTCGTTGGGGCTCCTTGACACACCGGGTACCGAAAAACAAATCCCCAACGCCCAACATGCCTACGACCAGCAAGACGCCGACGTCACCGCGCTCACGGACACGTATCAGTGCGGCGTGACGAAACGCTCCGCATCACCGTGCGCGGCGGGCAGCATGGTAGGCACGAGCGAGCACGCGAAGGGAGGCCGCGATCGGCTTGCTCGGGGACTTGCGAAGGAGCGACACTCCCGTCTCCTCGACTTTCTGGAGCCGTATCTGCTGCAGGGACACGAGCGCGGTCATGAACTGCCTGCTGCGAGGGTCGACAAGGTCGGCAAGGCTCTGGGAGGCGACGAGCCCTGGCCGGATCAGCTCCACCTGATGACAAGTCAGCTTCTCGAGTCCCTCTGAGCTCTCCCCCCGCTCCAGTTGAGCACGCGTGATGCCGAAGGCCGCGAGGCTCTCCTGTGAAAGGCCAAGGCGTCCGGTCCCGAGGTCGTCAGCGAGGTCCTCCAGAAAGTCGAGCCGCTGACTCGACTCGATGAACGTTCGGCATCCCGTGCGATAGGCATCAGCCTGTGCCGGGGGCTCGAGCAGACAGGCGATAAGCATGAAAGCCGGGTGCGAGTAGGCGTCGACGTACCTTCGGAAGTCGTCGTCCGTGTCGAAGCCTTCCCAGTGCACTTCTGCAGGAGCTCCGGTGAGGAAAGCCTGGACGTGCCCCTCCAACTGTGCGTGTCGGCCGGCGGTGTGGACCAGCGCGCGCAGCACTGATTGGTCTGTCGAGCCGCTGTCGAAGGCGTCCTTCACTTGAATCTCCCAGGACTCGAGTGCCTTCAGCCGCTCGTCGAGGGGTCCTTGATCGATGAGGTTGTCGCTGTGGTGCATGAATGCGGTGGCGGCAATGACGTCCGGGACGACAGCGGCGGGCAACAGCAACCGGACCGCCATGTACTCGGCGCGGGCGAAGCGGGCGACCAGGCGCCGCTGCTCGGTGTAATCCCTCCGCAGGAGCGGATCGGAGACGCCGGCTTCGTCGAGTGTGCGAGACCAGGTGGGCATGGTGGCTCTGTTCCTTCGGTCGGACGACGGCAGTTGACTGGGGACTCAGCGGCGGAGCGTTGCGCACGCCGCCACGACAACCTCGTTCAGCATGTCCGCTCGGGACGCGCGCGGCGAGCGGGTCGGCGAAGCTCCTGCCCAGGACGACCGCCCGACGCACAGGCCCGCCAACTCGTGTCCCTGACTTGGCGTTGCGCCGTGCCGGACTGAAGACTCCCAGGTCATCGTAGCCGCGCGGCCATCGGTCGTGACGGGCGTCCAGCGGGTCAGGACACCTCGCCGTTGGGCAGTGGCTTCCCCCTGCCCAGGGCGCGTTGGAGTGGGAACGACGACCACGCGGTCGGAAGGCGCCGGCTGGGTGATGGCAGGGGGCCGGGGACCCGGGGGCCGTCGGGTGAGGTCTTCTGTCAGCTGAAGTGGACGTTGCTGAGGTCGATCGAGACCATGATCTTGTCCGCGATCGGGTGACCCTCGGGGTCGCGGAGGTGAGCGCGGCGTTTGGTGGGCAGCAGGATGCCGTCGGCTTCCACGTAGTCGTGGACGTACTGCGCGGCGGCGAATCCGCCGGCGATGTCGACGTGGTAGTCGTGACGGCGCAGGAGCCGATCGGGGCCGAAGTAGAAGTCCTGGTGGGTTGAGTGGCTGGCGATCCGGGGTGGGAAGGTCGCGCGCAGGCCCCGCCAGGCTTCGTCGCCTTCCTGCCAGGGTTCGATCTCGGTGACGGTGAAGCCGGGCATGGCGAGCAGGAAGGGGGTGGTGAGGTAGGTCCACAACGCGTAGCCGTTGAAGTAGGCGCGGTCCAGCGGGTCCCAGGGGCTCTCCAGGACGTGGCCGGCGAATGAGGCTCGCGGATCGTCGCGTTCGGCCACCACGTGCCCGTCGAGCTTCTCGATGCTCACTCGTCGGGCCGTGAAGTCGGTCTTCTGGTCGGGGGCGCCGAAGGGCTTCACCGATGCGTGTTCCTCGTGCAGCCGTACGGTCATCTCACGCGGTGCGGGATCCTGCGGCAGGCCCTTGATGGCGAACAGGTTGCCCCCGCTGACGATGGTGGCCCGCACCTCGGTCAGTTCGTTCCAGCGCGTGATTCCGCCGTGGGCTTCGATGGCTTGGGCGAGCAGCTCGTTCATGTGTATCTCTTCCGTGCATCCTGTGGGTGGGGCTTGCCGGTCGGTCCCGCCGGTCGGCCCGATTTCCGTTCTCCGTCGGTCGGTCCATTTCCGTGTGACGGTCCGGTTCCGTTCAGCGCGGCGGTGTTCGGGGCGGGTGCTTCAGCGTCGAGCCACGCCCTCGAGCCGGCTGAAAGTCCGGGCGGCCTGCGGTGCCTACGAGTACGGCCCGGGCGCTGCTGCGGCCGACCATCTCGAAGGCCTGGACGAGTTCGGGGCCGTCTGTGCGTCGATGCGGTTCTGCGGCGGGTTGCTCAGGACCAGCATGGCGATGCCGTCGTCGATGGAGCAGGTCAGGTGGGGCATGGTCGTTCCTATCAGACTTTGTGTCACAAACTTCGCGTTTCAGTACTCGGTTTCGGGCGAGGTGCCGACGGAACCAGTCGAGGGCGGCAGTGCAGGCCGGGTCGAACACGCCGTCCGGCGCATGCGGCGCAGCTCTTGCTCGTGGTACTCCAGCCGTAGATCCTTATGTGCCTTGCTTGGGGCTGTCTGCCGCTGGAGGAAACCAGGTGGCCTCGGCGCACCATCTGGGTAGAGTCGGGCAATGCCCGAGTTGCAGCGGCTGCATGCCGGCCATGCCCCGGAGGTCCTGGCCTTCGAGTTGGCGAACCGCGCCTACTTCGCTGCCTCGGTCCCCGACCGCGGCGACGACTTCTTCGACCAGTTCACCGACCGGTACAACGCTTTGTTGGCTGAGCAGGAGGCCGGCATCTGCGCCTTCCACGTGCTCGTCGCTGAGGACGGCTCGGTACTCGGTAGGTTCAACCTGGTCGACATCGAAGACCACACTGCGGAACTCGGCTACCGGGTCGCGCAGCACGTCGCCGGCCGAGGCGTGGCGACGACAACCGTCCGGGAGCTGTGCCAACTGGCCGCGGCCCAGTACGGGTTGCGTACACTGCGAGCGGCCACCGTCCGCCGGAATGCCGCGTCCCAGAAGGTGCTGACCAAATCCGGGTTCGTCCCCGTCGGCCCCGCCGACCCGGCCCACCTCGGCGGTAAGCCAGGCACCTGGTATCAGCGCGACCTGGTGCATGCGATCTTGCCGGGGGACCGGCTGCGGGAAGGCCGCGGTCACCACTGCCCATCGGCAGAATGAGCGGAAGCGCACGTCGGTCTCCCCGATGCGTTCCGTTCTCATCGTGCGGCTTATGTTCCGGAGGCGGACGCCGCACCCGAGGGGGACCGGTCCTTGCCGTCGAGCGGGCACCAGCCGGCTGACTGTGCGCCCTGTGCGTCCAGGCTCCGCATCCGGTGACCGTGCCGGGCCTTGAGCACCTCGTCCAGTGGCGTGGTGAAGACGTTGTCGACCACGGTGTACTCGCCCGCGAGCCGCGCGACGGCAGGTAGCGCGGCAGTGTCGATCCGCCCTCGCTCCAGATAGAGGTCGTCCCTGATGTGGAACCGCACCACCCTGCCCCACACCACATGATCGACACCGTCGTCCCCGACCGGAATGATGCGGTCGACGACGCATTCGAACGCGATCGGCGCGTCTTTGACCCGGGGCGGGCGCACCACCTCGGACGGTTCCTTCTCCAGTCCCAGCGCCTCGAACTCGTCCACGCCCGGGTCGAACTCGAACGCCGATGCGTGCATCGCGTCCGCCTGCGGCAGCGTCGCCAGGTTGGTGACGAACTCGCCCGTGTCGCGGACGTTGACGAAGGTGTCCTTCATCGTGACTCCGTCCGACCGCGGCTGCAGGGTGATGGAGACCATGGGCGGTTTCCGCCCGACGGGGGTGAAGAAGGAGATGGGCGCGAGGTTTGCGACGCCCTCGGGGGAGACCGTGCTGACCCAGGCGACGGCACGTGGAATGACACTGCCGATCAGCAGTTTGTACGCGGAGGCGGCGTCCAGCTCCGCGGCATCGATGATCATCGGGACCCTCCTGGCTCGGGACGCGGCACAGGGACGGCGCTGCGCGTCGTACGGTCTTCCGCCGCTGGAGCGGCTCGTGCGGTGATGCCACGCCGCCGGAGCGGTCGAGGCGTATCAACGAGCCTCGCAACGACGTAACCGTAAGCTCTTTGCCTATGTCTAACAAGTGGGTCGCTCGAAAGATGCCCGCCTGGCCGGGGCGAGAGGGAAATGCAACTTTCGGTGACCGCGGGATCGCAGGAAGTGTCCACGAGGTGCCGCGGCTGGGTCGCTGTCGCCGCACCTCCGGGCATCGCCCCGGCGTCACAGGGCGGGGCGTACGGCGAGGCCGGCGCTGTCCGCGGCGCGCCCCGCTTTCTCGGAGGGTTGAGGAGCCGTACGCGGCTACACAGCAGGGCTGTCCAACTCGGGTCGGGTGGGCAGCCCCGCCTACCGGTGACCGGCCGGCCGGTGTGAAGCCCTACGAATCGGCCTTGGCCCGCTGCCTCGCCCGGTAGGCCCGCAGATTCGCCGCGTTACCGCACACCTTGACGTCGTGCCAGACTCCGCTGTTGTTGCGCGACCGGTCGAAGAACATCGTCCGGCAGTGGTCGTTACGGCACCGCTTCAGCCGCTGCCACGTGCCTGCCTGCTGGGCCTGGAAGATCTCGATCAGGGTCAGGGACGCCACCCGACGCCAGCCGGTGCCGCGCGGCTCCACGTGAACCTGCCCGTCCGCGCCGAGCTGCAGGGCGACAGCCGCAGTGTGTACCGGGGGAAGGATGGCGTCGCCGTCCTGTCCGGCAGCCCGGCGCAGATCGTCGCGGAAACTGCGGAGCTCCTCCAGGGTGTGCAGGTCGAGTTCGACACTGCCCAGGGGGGTGTCCGTGATCCGACCCCATTCCGCCAGTGCCTGATCGAGCCAATCCTGGGCGTCGGTGAGGTCTTGGAGGAGATCCTTCGTGCGCGGCTTGCCGGCGGCGATGGTGTTCATGAGGTCCTGGGCGAAGGCAAGCCCTCCCGGGGCCGGGTCCTTGTCGTAGCGGGCCGTGGCCGGCCAACTCATTCCGATCACTCCTCGTAGTCATGTCTCCCGCCTGGGAACATAAGTGTACGACTTTTGATTCTTATGGGTATGGTGGTCGACCGTCGCGACCACTCCGGTCTGCTTTCGCCACCGGATCGCCCGGTGTCGACGACGCAACCTCCCCCAGCCAGCCGTATCGCGCCCCGCTGGGCAAGAGCTCCGGAAAGGGCAGAAAAGGTCTTCATGCAACCGCTCGGCACACACCAGGAAACGGTGCACGGGTCCGCCGCACCACAGCGGATCGCGCACGCCCCGATGCGAGACCCCGCGGGAAGCGGCCCCACCGACCACGGGAGAGGATCCTCCGACTTCCGCGCGGAGAGGATCGGCCTGCTGTCGATCTCCCTCGGAACCGCCGGACTCGGCGGTGCATGGCAGTCCGCAACGGCTGGCCTCGGCGCACCTCTTTGGGTGAGCGATGCGCTGTTCGCCGTGAGCGGCCTCGTGTGGGCGGTCCTGCTGGTGCAGTACATACGCCACGGTGGCTGGCGATGGCGCAATGTCCTCGATGACCTGCACCACCCCGGTCAGGGATTCACCCTCGCTTACATCCCCATCGTCGGAATGCTCGCGGCGGGGCACCTCTCCCGGTTCGGACTGGACGCCGCCCGATGGGGCTATGCCGCGTTCGCCGCGGCGGCCGCGATCATCGCCGCACGTCTCCTCGCGCACTGGGTCACGGGCGGCCTCGCCGCGGCTCCTTTGCACCCCGGATATCTGCTGCCGGTGGTGTCCGCCCCGTTCATCTCCAGTGCCACCGCCTCCACACTCCGGCTCCCCGAGGTCGCCGCGGCGACCTTCGCCGTCGGAGTCCTGTACTGGCTTGCCTTCGGCACCGTCATCCTCGGCGGCCTGGTCGCCAACGGCGGCGGCATGCCCCGCCCCGCCCGCCCCACCCTCACGGTGCTGGTCATCCCACCGGCCACCGGCGGCCTGGCCTGGACAGCAGCCCACCAGGGCACGTTCGACGTCGTGGGCCAAGGCTTCGCCGGGCTGCTGCTCTTCACACTCCTGGTTGTCGCGTTCCTGCTTCCGGATCTGCGTCAGCAGTCGTTCCACTACGGGTACTGGGTGTTCTCGTTCCCGGTCGCGGCCGGCGCCAACTTCCTGATCCGCTGGCTCCACGGGACCGACGTGGCCGGCTGGAGGGCGCTGTCATGGATTCTCCTGACCGCAGTGAGCATGGCGTTCACCGTTCTGTACGGAGCCACGCTCTGGCACGCGCGACGCCGCCGCATCATCGCGTCCGCATAGCCACCGACGAGGCGCAGCCGCCCCCGCTCGCGCACGGCCTACGGATCCGGCGGGGGCGCCTGCCGCTCCAGCGCGCAGGACACGGCCTGCGAGCAGCGGCCGAGGCTGGGGAACGGTGCTCTGCGCGGATCGTATGGCCAACACCACTGATGTGAAGCGCCGTCAAAACTCGGGCTCGGCACGACTGTGCGGTGGTGCATGGTGAGCTTGTTCCGCTTTGACGGGCACCATTGGTGTGGTGGTCAGGCTGCGAGTGCGGTCTCGTACTCGGCGGGGCTGAGGTAGCCGAGGCTGCTGTGCAGTCGGTGCAAGTTGTACCAGCCCTCGATGAAATCGAAGATCGCGGTGCGGGCGGCGGCCCGGCTGGGCCAGGTGGAAGTGCCGAGCAGTTCGCGTTTGATGGTCGAGAAGAACGACTCGGCGAGCGCGTTGTCCCAGCACTGACCGGTGCGGCCGACCGAAAGCCGGACCCCGAACTCGGCTGCCAGGGAAGCGAATTGAATCCGGATCTGCGAACGCCAGGGCGTCCCCGTCCTCGCCGACCGCGCCTACACCGGTGCCGGTCCCCACGTCACCACCGGCCTCAGACGTCCGCCCGGCGGGGAACTTCACCGCCACCCAGCGCACCGTCAACCGGGCCCTCGCCCAGGCCCGAGCTCCCGTCGAACGCGGCATGGCCCGGCTGAAGTCCTGGCAGATCTTCCGCAGATCCCGCATCAGCCCCAACCGCATGACCGTCATCGCGAAAGCGGTCCTCACCCTGGAGAGGCAACGCTGAAAACGCTCACTGTTCCCCAGACGCTTAGACGTCGTTTCAGATGGTGAGGTAGGGCGTCCGTCGGCGTCTAAGCGTTGGTCCACCCGGCTGCGTTGGAGTATGACTCGTAGCTGTACCGAGTGCTGCGGTTCCATTCCTCGCCGGTGAGGTGCTTGTACGCGTTGTCGGGTACATAGATCAGCGCCTCGGCCCACACGAGATCGTTGACGAACGGTGCGAAACGCTCTGCGTCTCGAAGTACGTTCTCGTATTCCTCACGCCCTGCCGCAACGACGGCCGCCCGGGTGTACAAGAACGCATCGCCCGACAGTCCGTCGCCGTACTCCTGGCGGTCCAACCTGTACAGAGCCCAGGAGAGCTGCTCGGCGAAGCCGACCACGTCAGCGACAGGGCCTTTCTCCAGGCGGGCTGTCAGGGCAGCGGCGAGCTGATCACCCTCGGGGTCCGGGGTTGAGGGGCTGCACTCTTCGATGAGCTGCCAGAAGACGTCTTCGTTCATGCCAAAGAGCATGGCGGAAGGGTGTGACAAGTCGGACGTCAGGGGTTCTCCCTGGTCAACCGGCGGTAGCCGATGAGGGCTGCGGCTATGCCGACGAAGGCAAGGAAGTGTTCGTCCTTGCGTTCGTAGCGGCGGTGCAGCCTTCGGCAGCCGGCCAACCAGGACACGGTTCGCTCAACAACCCAGCGATGGCGACCCAGCCGTTGCGAGGACTCGACGCCCTTGCGTGCGATGCGATGGCGGATTCCCCGCTCGCGGAGCCATCGACGCAGGTGGTCGTAGTCGTAGCCCTTGTCGGCGTGCAGCTTCGCCGGCCTTCGTCGCCGTGGGCCGCGGCTGGACCGGATGGGTGGGATGCCGCGCACGAGTGGCTCCAGGCCCTGGCTGTCGTGCATGTTCGCGCCGGAGATGCCCAGGGAGAGAGGCAGTCCGTTCCTGTCAGTGATCAGGTGGATCTTCGAACCCAACTTGCCTCGGTCGGTCGGATTCGGTCCCGTCAGTGGCCCCCCTTTGCAGCCCGCAGGCTGACGGAGTCGATCGCGCACCGCGACCAGTCCAGCTCGCCTCGCGCTCCGAGTTCGTCGAGGATGACGCGGTGGAGCCTGGCCCAGACCCGGGCTCGGCTCCACTGGGCGAACCTTCGGTAGACCGTCTGCCAGCTCGGTCCGAAGACCGGTGGCAACTGGCGCCATGTGCAGCCTGAGGTAGCCACAAAGACGATCGCAGCCAGGGCCTCGCGGTCACCTGCCCGACGCCGGCCCCCGCCCTGCGGGCGCACTACCTCCGTCGGCGGCACCACCCGCCGAAACAGGACCCACAACTCGTCCGACACCAGCCGCTCGATCAGATTCGTCATGAACGGTTCAACGAACAATCACGCCATAAGAAACGACGTCTAAGAGGTATGACCCGGACGGCGCCTACGTCCGCCGCTGGGTCCCCGAACTCGGCGGTCTGGCAGCCCCGTTGATCCACGAGCCGTGGAAGCTCACCGGCCTGGATAGAGCTTCCTACGACTACCCCGAACCGATCGTGGCGCTTGCCGACGGCCTGGCGCGCTTCCGGCGGGCCCGCGGCCAGGACTGAGCCCCTGCGGGACCCGGAACTACCGCGCTCCGATCCACCCCCGGTTGCGGTTGCACAAGGCGATGCACAAACGATGCGTCTTGAATCGCTGCTTCCGTTCGCCGGATTCTGAGGGGGCTGGAGTATCAGGCCCCGGCGGCGGCCCGGTCCGGCAGGAGCGGACGCCCGACCCGTCTGCCCGGCCCGCACGCCGGGCCGGAGGAGGAGTCGTCATGACCGCAGCGCTCACGGTGCGCCGCCTGCGCCCTCTCCCTGTTTACGGAGGTCCTCACCCGCTCCACGGCGGCCTCCCCCCGTGCGGCGACCGCCCTGCCGCACGGCCCAAGCGTCCCGCCCCGGACGGCCGGTCCGCGCCGCACCCCGACCGCCCTGCACCTGTGTCCACGGCTGCCGACGAGCCGACGGACGAGGAGATCGGCGCCGGACTCGTCCGCGACGACGAGCGCTGCCTGGCCCTTGCCTACCGGCGCTGGGGCGGCCTCGTGTACACCCTCGCCAGTCGTACGATCGGAGACTCCATTGAGGCCGAAGACGTCACCCAGCAGGTCTTCCTCGCCGCCTGGCGCGGCCGCCACAGGTACTGCCCCGACCGGGGAGCGGTCCCGGCCTGGCTGGTCGGCATCACGCGCCGCAAGATCGCCGACACGCTCTCCGCCCGCACCCGCAGGGCCGAACTCGTCGCCGCCGCGGGAACCGCGCTGCCCTCGCTCGCCCCGGCCGCCGACGGATCCGACCACCTGCTCGACCACATCGTGGTCACCGGCGAACTCGCCCGGCTTCCGCGCGTCCAGCGGGACGTCCTGACCCTCGCGTTCTTCGGAGACCTGACGCAGGTGCAGATCGCGCGGCGGACCGGCATGCCGCTGGGCACCGTCAAGAGCCACGCGCGGCGAGGGCTGCAGCGGCTGCGCGGCCGCCTCGCCGTGGACTCCGCGGCCGTCATGACGAAGGAGAAGCCCGACTCCGCCCGGCCACCTGCTCCGGACGACCCGGGGGCCGTGCCTGCGTCCGAGGGACGTGCACCCATCCAAAAGGCCGATCGTGCCGAAACACCCGTGGGGACGTTCTGCACAACAGGTGCGCGGGAGGCCCGGAACACGAGGGGGAGCGTATGAACCGGCGAACTGTCGCGGTCGTCGGGGCGGGAGTTGCCGGCCTGACGGCCGCTCACGTGCTGTCGCGGGCGTACGACGTGGTGCTGTACGAGGCCGACGCCCGGCTCGGCGGCCACGCGCACACACACGAGTTGCCGATCGGGGAGGGCGGTACCGTGCGCGTGGACAGCGGCTTCATTGTCCACAACGAGCGTACCTACCCGAATCTGCTGCGGCTCTTCCGCGAGCTCGGTGTCGCCACCCAGGACGCCGAGATGAGCATGTCCGTCCGGTGCGACGGCTGCGGCCTCGCGTACGCGGGTGCCCGAGGTGCGCGCGGTCTGCTCGGCGGCGGCAACCTGTGGCGCGGACGCCATCTGCGGATGCTCGCCGACATCCCGCGCTTCCACCGCGCTGCCCGACGCCTGCTCGCCTCCGGCGACTCCACCGCGACCCTCGGAGATTTCCTGAAGCACGGCGGCTTCTCGCCGTACTTCGTCGGCCACTTCGCCATCCCGCTCGTCTCCGCGGTCTGGTCCTGTGCGCCGGACACCACCCTGCTCTACCCGGCCTCGTACCTGTTCCGATTCCTGGACCACCACGGGCTGCTCTCCGCCACCGGCTCCCCGCGGTGGAAGACGGTCACCGGCGGATCGGCCGCCTACGTGGAGCAGCTGGCCAAGCACCTCGCCTCCATCCGCACGGCCACGCCCGTCCGCGCGATCGAACGCGGAGCCGACCACGCCCGCGTGACCACCCAGGACGGGGACACCGACGTCCACGCGGCCGTCGTCGTGGCCGTCCACCCCGATCAGGCCCTGCGGATCCTCGCCGACGCCACCCTCGACGAACACCGGGTCCTCGGAGCGTTCAGCTACTCCCGCAACCCCACCGTGCTACACCGGGACACCACACTGCTGCCCCGCGCGGCGCACGCCCGCGCCTCCTGGAACTACTGGCTCCCGTCCTGCGCGGCGAGCCCCGGGTCCGTCCAGGTCAGCTACGACATGAACCGGCTCCAGCGCCTGCCCGTGGACGAGCCGCACATCGTCACCCTCAACGCCGACGGCCGTGTCGACGAGAGCACAGTGCTTGCCCGCATGGTGTACGAGCACCCCCTCTACACGCCCCGCTCCGTCGCGGCCCAGCGCGAACTCCCCGGCCTCGCCACGTCCGTCACCGCCTTCGCCGGCGCCTACCACGGCTGGGGCTTCCACGAGGACGGCTGCCGCTCCGGAGTCGAAGCGGCCCGAGCGCTCGGGGTCGACTGGTGACCGCGCCACCCAGGGCCCCCGCGGTTCCGGCGCTCTACACCTGCGAGGTCGCCCACACCCGAACTCACCCCGTGCGCTACGGCCTGCGTCAGCGTACGTACCTGTGGCTCGTCGACATCGACGACCTGCCGCGGCTGCCCCGCCTCCTGCGCTCCCTCGCCCGCTTCGACCCCCGCGACCACTTCGGCGGCCGGGCACCCACGCTGCGCGCCGGCCTCGACGCCTGCCTTGCCTCCCACGGCATCGGGGACGCCGACGGCCGCGTGCTGATGCTCACTCATGCGCGCGTGTTCGGGCACGTGTTCAACCCGCTGACGCTGTACTGGTGCCACGACCGGGCCGGGCGCCCCGTCTGCGTGGTGGCCGAGGTGCACAACACCTACGGCGGCAGGCACTGCTATCTCCTGCGGCCCGACACCCACGGACGTGCCGACGTCGCCAAGGAGTTCTACGTCTCTCCGTTCTTCGGCGTCGAAGGCTCCTACCGGATGCGACTGCCGCTGCCCGGTGAGCGCCTCGACCTCACCGTGCAGCTGCGACACGACGACGGCAGCCGGCCCCTCACGGCCACCGTCCGGGGAAGTCACCGCCCTGCCGAAGTGCGAAGCCTGCTCTCGGCCGCGCTGCGCCACCCCTGGTCCACGGCCGCCGTCAGCGCAGGTATCCGCAGGCACGGGATCCGTCTCTACCTCAAGGGACTTCCCGTTCGTCCCCGACCGGTTCCACCCACCCAGGAAGGCATGCTGTGACTGTCTCCCTCCCGTCTGCCGCACCTGTCGCCGCGGGCTCCGGCCGTTCGTCCGTCGACGCGGAGCGCTGGCCCGATGTCGCGCGTCTCCCGCGCGCCCGCACGCTGCGCACGGCCATCGCGCGCCGCGTCGTCGAACATGCCCTGGCCCGCCTGCCGTTGCGGATACGGCACAGCGGCGCGTACGGCGCCGTTCCCGTGCCCCGGTCGGCTGCGGGCGAGGACAGGTCGCCCACCCTGACCCAGCACGACCCGGCCGCGTTCCACCGGCGCGTCGGCGCGGACGGCCTCATCGGCTTCGGCGAGTCGTACATGGCCGGGGAATGGGACAGCGACGACCTCGTCGGCGTCCTCACCGCCCTCGCCGCCCACGTGGACGACCTCGTACCCGCCCCGCTGCGCCGGCTGCGTGGCGCCTGGGTGCGCCGCCGCCCCGCACAGGACCGCAACACCCTCGACGGCGCCCGCGACAACATCCAGCGCCACTACGACCTCTCGAACGACCTGTTCGCCCTCTTCCTCGACCCGAGCCTGAGCTACTCATCGGCGGTGTTCGACACCCTGCCCGCCACGCCTCGGGACTTCACCGCCGCCCAGCACCGCAAGATCGACCGCCTGCTCGACCTCGCCGGCGTCGGCCCCAGGACCCGCCTCTTGGAGATCGGCACCGGCTGGGGAGAACTCGCCATCCGTGCCGCGTCCCGAGGCGCCGACGTCCTGAGCATCACGCTTTCCGAGGAGCAGCGCGCACTCGCACGTCACCGGATCGCCGACGTGGGACTCACCCGGCAGGCGACCGTCGAACTGTGCGACTACCGGCAGATCGAGGGCCGCTTCGACGCGGTCGTCAGCGTCGAAATGATCGAGGCGGTCGGCGCCGAGTACTGGCCCGCCTACTTCACCGCCCTGCGCCGCCTGCTCGCGCCCGGCGGCAGCGTGGCCCTGCAAGCCATCACCATGCCGCACGAGCGGATGCTCGACACCGCCCGGACGCACACCTGGATCAGCAAGTACATCTTCCCCGGCGGCCTCATCCCCTCGCCGGACGCCCTCGCCCAGGAGAGCGCCGCCGCCGGTCTGCGCATCACCCACGACACCGGCTACGGCGCCCACTACGCCGAGACGCTGCGGCTGTGGCGCAAGAGGTTCCTCCAACAGTCCGAGGCGGTCGCCGCACTCGGCTTCGACCACGTCTTTTGCCGCATGTGGGAGCTGTACCTGGCCTACTCCGAAGCGGGATTCCGCGCGCACTACCTCGACGTGCGCCAGCTCCGGCTGGTCGCCGCCGACCCGGCCACGGAGGACTCCCGATGACGACAACGGCGTTCGCGGTCAACCTGGTCGCCTCGGCGGGTGCCGCCCTCGCGGTCATGCTCGTGACCTTCGCCGTCGCCATGCTGAAGGGTGTCCACCGGATCGTCGACATCGCCTGGGGAATCGCATTCACCGCCGTCGCCATCGTCACCTGGGTGCTCTCCGCCGGGTACGGGGACGACGACCGACGGCTCGCCGTCACCCTGGCGACCTGCGTTTGGGGGCTGCGACTCGCGGTCCACATCGCGCGCAGAGGACGCGGCCACGGCGAGGATCCCCGCTATGCGAGGATGCTCGCCCGCGCCCCCGGTAACCCGGCCCTCTACGCGCTGCGCACCGTCTACCTCCTCCAGGGCGCCCTCGTCTGGCTCGTCTCACTGCCCGTCCAGACGGCGGCGTACCTGCCCGAGGGCGTGGACGCTCTGCTGGTCCTCGGCCTCGCCCTGTGGGCGGCGGGACTGGCTTTCGAGGCCGTGGGCGACCACCAGCTCGCCCGCTTCAAGTCCGACCCCGCGAACCGGGGACGGATCATGGACCAGGGGCTCTGGAGCTGGACCCGACACCCCAACTACTTCGGCGACTTCCTGGTCTGGTGGGGGCTGTATCTGAGCGCGTGCGGGAGCTGGCAGACTGCTGCACTCACCTTCGTGTCGCCTCTGGTGATGAGCGGACTGCTCATCTGGGGAAGCGGTAAACGACTGCTGGAGGCCCATATGGCGCAGCGACCCGGTTACGCGGCCTACGCCGCCCGTACGAGCGGCTTCCTGCCTCGCCCTCCACGGCGTGTGCCCCGGACCGACGCCCGATGACGGCCGGTGTCAACTGCGGGGTCCGCCGCGGCGAAGCGGGTTCCCTCGTCGTGAGGAGCGCGCCCGCCGTTCCCGCCGCGGCCGTGCTCCTGTTGCACGGCGGGCGCTCCGAGGGCCTGGAACCGCCGCCCCTGGTCAATCTTCCCGCCCTGCGCATGCGCCCGTTCGCGACCGCCGTCGCCCGCGCTCTTACCCGCCGGGACGTGCTCGTCGCGGAGGTCCGCTACCGGCACCGGGGCTGGAACGGTGCGCGCAGTGACGCCGCCCGGGACGCGGAGGCCGCTCTCGAGCGTCTGTGGGAGAGGACTGGAAAGATCCCCGTCGTTCTCATCGGCCACTCGATGGGCGGCCGCGCCGCGCTGCGCGCCGCCCGCGACCCGATGGTCCGAGGTGTGGTGGCCCTGGCTCCCTGGTGCCCGTCGGGGGAGCCCGTCGAGCATCTCGCGGGGCGTAGGATCTATCTGCTGCACGACGAGGCCGACCGGACCACCTTTGCCCGGGAGTCCTGGGAGTTCGTGCGCATGGCCAGGACCGCCGGTGCCGAGGCGGTCGGGATTCCGATGCCCACCGGAGGACACGCGATGCTCCGCGGCGCCTCCCGCTGGCACCGCCGTGCCGCCGAACTCACCGCCGCCTTGCTGCCACGCGGCTGAGCCCGCGTCAGATGGAACCCAGTCCGTCCGGCGCCGCCGCGCCGGCCGGGCGTCCCAGCCTCAGCCGGCGGGTGCGCAGCGGCGAGTGAGGATGTCGAGTGCTTCACGCAGGCCACCGGGCCGTAGCATCCCCGGTGCGGCTGCTCGGCCGGCCCAGCCGGGACCGGCGAGCAGCACCAGCGGGTGGGTCCGGGCGCCCTTGATGCCGAACGCGGTCTCCGCCACGTGCCGGGCCAGGGCGTGACTTGCGGTGGAGCGGGACTGCGACCAGAGGACGACGGCCGAGGGGCCCAGGCGGCGTACCGCCGCGTCGAGCGCCTCGGCCGGTACAGCCGCTCCGAACATACGGGTCGGCAGCCCTCGTTCGGCGAGGCCGGCGGCCAGGGCCTCGAGCGAGAGGGTGTGCTGCTCGGAGGGGACGCAGGCCAGCAGGACCGGGGCCGCGTCCGCCACGCGCGGACGGGCGGAGCTGACCAACTGCCGCAGGGCCGTGGAGATGTGCCAGGACAACAGGTGCTCGACCTCGACGTAGCGGTCGTCCGAGGACTCCCACTTACGGCCGACGGCGTGGAGCGTAGGCGCCATCACCTCTTCCCAGGAGACGACGAGCCCGCGCTCGGCCACCAGATCACGCAGCAACGTGTCCATGGTGGGGCTGTCGAGTCGCACCGCCGCCCGGGCCAGTCCCCGGAACTCCTTGTGGACGACGCCGAGCGGCAGCCCGTTGCCCGAACCCGGAGCGTGCGTGGGCCCGGCGGCGTCGGGAACCGGGGGCGCGGGCTGCTGCCCAGCCCGGATTCGGGCCACGCGGGCGGCCTCGGCCGGTGGCACGCCGGACGTGGTGAGCCGACACATCTCCTCCAGCATGGCGACGTCAGCCGGTGACCAGCGTCGGTGTCGTCCGTCCTCGCGCGACGCCGGACCGATGCCGTACCGCCGGTCCCATGACCGCAGCGTGGTGGGGGAGACGCCCAGGCGCCGGGCCACGGCCCCCGTCGTGATGCCGTGCGTCGTCTCGGACATACCGCCCAGGATACGACGCACAAACAATGCGAAGGCGAAAAGTCGCGCTCACCCACATCCGGAACCCGGGTGCACGCCGAAGCTCTGTGAGAGAACGCTCAAGCCACAGCCGCGGCGCATGGCGCCCGGCTCCGTAGGAGGAGTAGGTCATGAACACCTCGCTCACCCGCCGCCGTGTTGTCGCCGCCTTCGCCGTCGTGGCCCTCCCACTCTCACTCGGTGTGATGGCCCCGCAGGCATCGGCCACGGACAGGGACGGGCCGTTCGGACCCGGCTGCGCCTCGGTGCCCAAGAACGGCGCCGGTAGTCTCGACGACATGGCCGACGACCCGGTCGCGACCGCCGCATCGAACAACCCGGCCCTGTCCACCCTCGCGTCGACCGTCAAGCAGGCCGGGCTGGTGGACACGCTCAACAGCGCCGAGAACATCACCGTCTTCGCACCGACCAACGACGCCTTCGCGAAGATCCCCAAGGCCGACCTGGACAAGCTCCCGGCCGACAGGGCCATGCTCACCAAGATCCTGACCTACCACGTGGCGGGCCAGGCGATCGACAAAGCCGACCTGGCCGACGGGTCGTTCAAGACCCTCGAGGGCGGCACACTCACCACCAGCGGATCCGGCGACGCCTACAAGATCAACGGCACAGCCTCGATCGTCTGCGGTGACGTGCCCACATCCAACGCGACCGTCCACATCATCGACACCGTACTGATGCCGAAGTAGACCACCCCGACGGACACCCCGACCCGCCCCTGTCCTCAGCGATCCAGAGAACCGCGCACCAGGCCGCCCACACGTTGACGTGCTGCTTCCAACAGCTCCGCCCCGGCCCAGCGCGGGGCCCGAACCCACGACCGTGCGTCCGGCGAAGCGTGGCGAACCAAGCCCACCTGGTACCAGGTGTCGGCAAACGACCGCATGATCAACCCCGACAATGAGCGGCGCATGGCCGAGAGAATGAGTCCGCGCAATACCGTCGAACTCGATGCCAGCCAGGCCTCACTGGCCTCCCAGCCCTGACCGGTGGCCGATCTCATTGACACCGCGGTGAGCGACATCGCCCGTTCGTAGCGCGTTCATGGCGACCGACGACGCTCCGCCAAGCACACCCAGGGCAGCGTCTGCGGCTGCTCGGTGCTCTGTTGGCCATAGTCGCAAGCCGGCTGGGTGACGCACAGATCGAGGACGTCGCCGAAGCGGTGCTCGCGTGGACGAGTGGGGTGCGCCACGGTGAGGTTCCAGTTGTGCACCGACCGCCCTCCTCCGACTGGGCGGGTCGCGCAGCACTGCGCGTACCACGCCCAGGACGGGGCCCGGCGACTGCGTCGAACACGGTGGAGAACGCGTCCTGGTCCCCGCGCGACCCGGCCCATGAGCTCCGCAGCTCAGGATGTGGGGCCGGGGCCCGGCACCGGCCACTCGTCCGTTCTCCCTCGACCGTCGGCCCTCCCACGCTCAGTCACGTACGCGAACCATTCGGAGCGGGGCGCCGGCGGATTGGTCCCCGTCGGCGCCCCCGCCCTCAGACGCGGGACGGGGCCGTGATGGCCGCCTCTTCCCGTACGGACAGACGGCTCAGCCGCCCCGGCCACCAGGCGATGGGGCCCAGGTCCCGGACGAGTGCGGGCACCAAGAGCGAGCGCACGACCAGGGTGTCGAGGAGAACACCGAAGGCGACGATGAACGCGATCTGGGCAAGGTACGCCAGAGGAATCACCCCGAGGGCGGCGAAGGTCGCGGCCAGCACCACTCCGGCCGAGGTGATGACGCCGCCCGTGGCGGTGAGTCCGATCAGAACCCCCTCGCGCACACCGTGCCGCAGCGACTCCTCCCTGACCCGTGACATCAGGAAGATGTTGTAGTCGACGCCGAGCGCGACGAGGAAGACGAATCCGTAGAGGGGTACGGACGCGTCCGTACCGGTGAAGCCGAAGAGGTGCTCGAACACGACCGAGGCGATGCCGAGGGTGGCAGCGAAGTTGAGTGCCACCGTGGCGACCAGCAGCAGCGGAAGTACCAGGGAGCGCAGTAGGGCCACGAGGATGAGCAGGATGAGCGCGAGGACCACCGGCACGATGAGCGTGCGGTCCCGCTCGGCGGTGCGCTGGGTGTCGTACTGCTGTGCCGTGTAGCCGCCGACCAGCGCGTTCGCATCCGGTATGGCGTGCACGGCGGTACGGATCCGGGCGATGGCTTCCTTGGCGGCATCGCTGTCGGCGGCGGCGCTCAGCGTGGCGTCGATCCGCACCCGGCCGTCGACGACGAGGGGCGAACCCGGCGCGGGCCGGCCCGCGGCGTCGACAGGCAAGGCGGAGTCGACCCTTTCGACCCGCGCGGCGGCCTCGGCTACTCCGGCGGCCGTCCGCGCATCGGCGATGATCACGGCGGGGTTGCCGGAGCCGCCGGGGAAGTGGCGTCCGAGAGTCTCCTGAGCGGCGACCGACGGCGTGTCGTTGACGAAGATCTCACCCAGCGGTACACCCCGGGAGTTCAGATGGGGAGCGAACGCGGCGCAGGCCAGCAGACCTGCCAGCGTGGTCGCCCACACCCCGCGCGGTGCCCGGTCCACCAGCGCGGCGATCCGGCGCCAGATGCCCTGGCCGCCGCCTTCCGAGCCATCGGCCTTTGGGCGGTCGGGCCAGTACGCGGCGCGGCCTGTCAGCACCAGCGCGGCCGGCAGGAAGGTCAGCGTGCTGAGCACGGCGCAGACGATGCCGATGGCTCCGACGGGGCCGAGCGCCCGGTTGTTCGCCAGATCACTCACGAGCAGGGCAATCAGGCCGAGCGCCACGGTAGCCGCGCTCGCGACGATCGGGCCGAGGGAGCGGCGCAACGCCGCCCGCATCGCGGTGTAGCGCTCGGCGCCGGGCGCTACACCGCTCCTCGCGGTAGCGGGCGGCCAGCAGCAGCGCGTAGTCGGTGGCGGCACCGATCACCAGGATGGAGAGGATGCCCTGCACCTGGCCGTCCACCCGTACGACGCCGGCGTCCGCGAGAACGTATACGACGGCGCAAGCCAGACCCAGGGCGAAGACGGCTCGCTTCACCCGCACCTTCTCCGGCATCCTGTGGGAGCGGCCGGACCGTAGAAAGCGCTGGGCACTGCGCCACCGAACTGAGACAGCCGTCCGTGAGGTCGCCGACGAACTCGCCTTCAGCGTCGCGGCCGGCATCGACGAAACCATCGTCCCCTATGACCTGGCCGCCACCATCCGGCACGCCATCCTCGACGAGTTCACCACCGGCCAGAAACTCGACCGCGACCTCGCAATCGGCGACCCCATGCCGTTCTACGGCATCACCATCGCCGTCGCCCGGATGCTGGACTGGCTCATCCGCCATCACCCCGAAGCCGCCCAGCACGCCATCGTGGAGACCATCGGCGACGGTGAACGACGCCTCGGCATTCCCCGCGACGTCAGTGCCCAATCCCTGCGCACCGCCCTGGCACTGGACGGAAAGCTCGAACGCGAGCAGCTTCACGCCTGCCTCGACCGCGTACTTCCTCCAGCCAAAAGTGGCTGATCGAGACTGCCGCTCGTTTGTCCGGCAGGGCGAGGTCGCCGCCGGGTGTGCTCATCTCGTGGCTTCCGGCGGGCTGGGATATCGCGCGCGACGCGTGTCCGGGCGGGGGCCCGGCCCGTTGCTGTTGCTGCCGCTACGCAGTTCCGCTGCTGTCCGGTCGCCTGCCCAGTGGCCTGTGCGCCGCTACCAGTCCCGGACGGTGGCGTGCATTTCCCATAGGAGGATTTCCGCGCCTGGGGGCTGTTCGGCGGTGATGCGCTGGCCGCCGGTCGCGGTGAGGCGCACTGCGTCGCCCTCCTGGAGTTCTCCTGTGCCCTCCAGGACGACGTTGCCTCTTGGCACGTACAGATGGAGGAAGGGAGCCTCGGGCAGCGTGAGCGAGCCGCCAGCCGGAAGCCGGGCCGCATGCAGCGCGGCGTACTTGTTCCGGATGCGGATGGCGGCGGTGTCGGAGTGCATGTCCATGCCGGAGGCGACGGTGGTCAGGCCACCGCGCAGGAGTTCGTCGTCGATCTCCAGTTGCTCGTATCCCGGGGGGATCCCGGCCTCGTCCGGTACGACCCACATCTGCACGAAGCGCACCGGGTCGGTATGCGTGCTCCCGCCCTCCAGGCGCCAGGAGTCGTTCTTCTCCGAGTGGAGAATTCCTGTCCCCGCACTCATCCTCTGAGCCAGGCCGGGGTAGATCAATCCGGAATGTCCGGTGGAGTCCTGGTGTACCAAAGACCCCTGCAGCACCCATGTGACGATTTCCATGTCCTGATGGGGATGGGTCTCGAAACCGGTCCCTGCTGTGACGATGTCGTCGTTGCTGACCAGGAGAAGACCGTGATGGGTATTTTGCGGGTCGTAGTGACGGGAAAAGGAGAAGGAATGTTTGGAATCGAGCCAGGACAGGTTGGTTTTGAATCGTTCCCGGCTGCGCCGCACATCGACGGTAGGCTGCACGGCTGAAGTCAACGCTGGCCTCCGTCAGCAGGAATGTGAGTGGTCACAGCTTGGCCCTCGAAAGGCTCGGAACGGGGATCTCAGGAACCTGGTCGGCGGAGGAGCGGACATGGAGCTGAGTGCAGTGCTGGTCGGCAACCTCGGTGCAGATCCCGGCCACTTGCTCGCAGAGAGGCTTCCCGAGGTCCGCCGCGGCCAAGGCCATGATCATCTTGTACTTGAGATCCTCCACTTTTCCTCCCATGCTGCTGGCTCATCAGAACGCTAAGTGAGCCCTCTGCGCTTCGCCAGCCGGACCATGGCCGGCATGCGGACGCGTCGGCCGGAAGGGTGCCTGGGGCGAAACGAGGGCGCCTGGGGCGTCAGGCACCCGGGCGCGACCGGAATCTGGCAGGGGTATCAGCGGCTGCCGTGGACGCCAGGGGGCATGCCGAGGGTGGCCAGGGTTCCTGAACACTGAGCCCTTTCCAACCTGATGCGCGAGCTCGGCAGTTGGGCTGACAACGTGGTGAAGCCCCTGGTAGATGGTCACTCCAACAGCTCACTCGCAGCGCCTGGTGCACGCGTGGCGGCAACGATGTTCTCGGGGGACCCATCCGAGAGTGAGAGGGCTCATGACATCACAGCGCCCGGCTCGAATACGCCACAAGCGCCTCCACGCCTCCGTCGCCCTGCTGGCTGCCGTCACCGTGGTCTCTGCATGCGGAGCCCCGACGGCTCGGCAGTCCACCACGGCCGGTGGTGCCGCTCCTGTTGCCGCACCGTACGTGCCTTGCGGGAACCCGTCGGTCAAGCTGGAGAAGATCAACCAGGACTTCCTGAACGAACTGGCCGCTGCCGGCGGGCCGCCGCTGTACAAGCTGTCCTACGAGGGGGCCCGCAAGGTACTGGACGACCTGCAGTCCAAGCCCGTGAACAAGCTTCCGGCCGACATCACCGAGCGCAATCTTCCCGTGGGCCCCGGCGGCTCGGTCTCCATCCGCATCGTCCGGCCCTCCGGGGTCAAGGGATCGCTGCCGGGCATCATCTACACCCATGGCGGAGGCTGGGTCCTGGGCAACGCGCACACCCACGACCGCCTGGTACGTGAGCTCGCCAACGGAGCGCGTGCCGCTGTCGTCTTCGTCAACTACACGCCGTCGCCCGAGGCCCGCTATCCCGTGGCCATCGAGCAGGCCCATGCCGCCGCAAAGTGGGTCGCCGAACACGGCAACGAGATCAATATTGACGGCTCCCGGCTGGCCATCGCGGGGGACTCGGCCGGCGGCGGCATGGCTGCCGCGGTGACTCTGCTGGCGAAGGAGCGCGGTGGACCGAAATTCGCCCACCAGGCTCTCTTCTACCCAGTGACCGACGCTGACTTCGACACCGGCTCGTACAAGCGATTCGCCGAGAACTGCTTCCTCACGCGTCCGGGGATGCAGTGGTTCTGGGATGCCTATACCCCCAATGCCGCGGACCGCAAGAAGTCCACCGCTGCTCCTCTGCGCGCGAGCGTCGAGGAACTGCGTGGCCTTCCGCCGGCGTTGGTGATCACGGACTCGGATGTCCTGCTGGACGAGGGCACGGCCTACGCCGAGAAGCTGCGTGCGGCGGGCGTCCCGGTGACCGCCACCCACTACGGAGAGGTCACCCACGACTTCATGATGCTCAACGCCCTGGCGAACACCAAGTCGGCCCGTGATGCTTTCGCACTGACGAACAGCACGCTGCGCGAAGCGCTCTACCCGGGGGACCAGAGCGCCGGCAAGTGACCCTCTGTGGCACCGCAGGGCCTGGTTGCGGCGGATTTCATCCGCCGCAACCAGGCCCTGCCCCGTGATGCTACGGCCGAGCTTCGCGATAACGGCTTCCGCCCCGGCAGCAGACTGGTACGTGGGTGTGCCGCCTCGCTGCTGTTCCCGCCCCGGTATCGCGTGCGTCCGCATACACTTACGGGCCGTCCCCGTTCACGGGAACAGCAAGGGCCACGGTGCCCCGCATGTCGAGCCAGACCGCGTCTCTGCCGCGGACCATGCGCAGCACCACGTGATCACATCCCTGGCAGCGTGCCACCAGGCCGGGAGGCGGGATTACGTCAGGCCCCTGGGGACCCGACCGATCTCTTACGCGGCAGATGTTTCCACGCGAGAAGTTCAGGCTTCAAACAACCGGGTCGTGGTGACGCTCACACCTGTCAGTGGTAGGTCATGGACATGACGCTCGCAGTCCTTAGGGTCAGGTGGACCGGGGACGGCCGCGAACGGGCCTCGGCCGTCAGCTACGACGAGGCCAGCGCGCAGCACCGCAAGAAGCTGCTCGAGGCAGAAGGTGGGAGCGACGTGAGAGTCATCCCCGTGAAGCCGGGCGAATAGACCCTGCTGGCAGCAGCCTTCCGGAGCGGCCTGGCGAAGTGCGCCAGGCCGCTTCTGCATGCCCGTTGGATCGAAACGAACCCCTAACCAGCGCAGCATTCCGCGCTGTCATCAGCGACAGACCGGTCAGAAAGCGAGCGCAAGGCTCGTGCGGACGGGGATCCCGGCTCCGCCGTCTGCAGGATGAGGGTCTGATCTGGGTCGCCGGGAACGGGGAGGGCCTCGAAGTCCAGCGTGATCTCGCCGACGCGGGGGTGGCGGTAGTTCTTGGTGCCATAGGCGTGCTCAACCACTTCGTGGTCACCCCACCAGCGGCGGAAGTTGTCGTCCTGGTCCGACAGCTCAGCAATCAGTTCGGTCAGCAGGGCGTCTTGTGGGTGGCGGCCTGCGTAGAGGTGGAGGGATGCCACGGCGTCGCGTCCGGCCGCCGCCCAGTCGGTGAAGAGTTCGCGGGCAGCTGGGTCGAGGAAGACGTAGCGCGCCACATTGCGCTCGCGACGTGGCATGGCATCAAAGTCTGTGTAGAGGGCGCGAGTCAGGGGATTGGCGGCCAAGACGTCCATGCGACAGCCGATGATCATTGCGGGGGTGTCGCGCAGGCTGTCCACCAGCCTGTGCAGTCCGGGTCGGACGCGCTGCGGAGGTGCGGGGCTGTCGGAGGTCCGGGCGGTAGGTCGCCTAGCGAGATCAAAGAGATGGGTGCGTTCGGCATCGTCCAGTCGCAGGGCCCGGGCCACGGCGTCCAGCACAGTGTCGGAAGCGTTGATGGGGCGGCCTCGCTCCAGGCGGGTGTAGTAGTCCGCACTCAGCCCGGCGAGCAGGGCAACCTCCTCGCGGCGCAGCCCCGGTACGCGACGGCCGGCTCCAGCTGTCAGACCCACCTGCTGCGGGGTCACTCGGGCCCGGCGGGAGCGCAGGAAACCGCTCAGCTCCGCCTTGTCGCCCGCCCCAGAAGACGCGCTGGCCATGACATCCAGCATAGGCGGGCCAGTACGACTCGTCGGCGCGAAAGGGGGTCTCGCAGGCCCTGGATCGACGGGTCCCGGTTCAAGGGGGTCACCTTGGGAGGGCCACGGGCGTCGGGGAGCCGGTTAGCTGGACGCACCGGCCAAAACGGACGTCGCAAGACCGTGCGGCGCCCGGGAGCGTTTCCCTCTGGCCGGACATGACAATCCATGGCAAGGAACCAGCGATGTCCACATCCCAGCCCGTCACTCCGCCGGTCGCCAGCACCGTCACCATCGGTTCCGACCTGGTTGTGAACCGGATCGGCTACGGCGCGATGCGCCTGACCGGAGACCATCAGTGGGGCGAGATCCCCGACCGTGCGGCCGGTATTGCGCTGCTCAGGCGCGCCGTCGAAACAGGTGTGACCTACATCGACACCGCCGACGCCTACGGCCCGCACACCAACGAGACCCTTATCCACGACGCCCTGCACTCCTACCCCGACAACCTCGTCATTGCGACCAAGGGCGGCTTCATCCGGGGCGGACCCGACTACGCGGATTTCGGGGCTGTCGGCAACCGGGAGTACCTGCGCCAGTCGGCCTACCTCAGCGCCCGGCGTCTTGGGGTCGAGCAGATCGGCCTGTACTACCTGCACAGCCCCCACGCGACCGACGTCCCCTTCGCCGACCAGGTCGCGACTCTCGCCGAACTGCGCGAGCAGGGGCTGATCCGGCACATCGGCCTGTCCAACGTCAGCCCGGAGCAATTCCGTGAGGCCACCAAGATCGTAGACATCGCCGCCGTCACCGCCCTCTACAACCTCGGCGACCGTACCGGGGCCGCTCTGCTCGCGGCCGCCGAGGAGACCGGCACGGTCTTCTCTCCCTGGTTTCCCACCAGCTTGCCGAAGTTCTCCACTGATGGGTCGGACAAGGCCACTGACGAGTCGCACTTCGGTGCCATCCTCGACCCCATACGTGACAAGCACGACGCCACGGTGCCCCAGATCGCACTCGCCTGGCTGCTGCACCGATCGCCGCTTATCCTCCCCATCCCTGGCACGACATCGCCGGCCCACTTGGACGAGAACCTCGCCGCCGCCGCGATCCGCCTCACGGACGAGGAAGTGAACGCTATTACCGGCCTCATTCCGGAAGGGCCGACCCGAACCGCGTAGTCGATGTGCACGGGGTAGGAAGCCTGCTGGCCGATCCCGCTACCTCGCCACTTCCGCCAACTGCCGCATCCCCTCACCCGAGGGTCACCGCATCGGGGTCCCTGGCCCCGATGCGGTCCAGCGAGCCACCCCTGCCAGCACACGATGCCAATCAGCGCTGGAGCCATACATGTTCCGCAGTTTGTGGTCAGGCACACACCGCCTGCCGCACGACACCACCGCACCCGCGACGGCCCGACGCATCACCCACACCCTCCTCGCTCGGTGGGGCTGGGAACCCGACAGCATCGACTCCGCCGTGCTGGTCGTCTCCGAACTCATCACCAACGCGGTTGAACACGCCAACCCGCCCCTGTCTTTGGACCTGCAACCTCATTCACCCACGATCGGCTCCCCGGACCTGCGTATCCAGGTCACCGACGGCGGCCCCGCCAGTGCACCCGGCCCATGGACCAGGAGCTGTGCCGCCGACGAACACGGCCGCGGAAAACTCCTCATCGCCCACCTCGCCACTCCCACAGAAGCGAGCAACTCCGTTCACAGCCAGGAGGTCACCATTCCCTCCAAGCAGGGGTGAATAGCGGAAGGCACGAGGCCCGTCTCAGTTTCCGTCTCCTTGCGAGGAGCGCACCGGCACCTGACGGTCCCGCGCGGCCACAAGTCCGGGGATCTGCGTCTGGACGCCTGGCTCGGCCGACAACGCGCAGCCCACCGCGAACATCGCTTCTCCGACGAGCCGACGGCCTCTGATCACTTCATGGCGTCGCCTGCTGGAAGCCGCGCGTGCCAAGGCCGGCAGCACGGCGATGGACATCCCGGATGCCTCGTCGCTTCACCAGCGATGAGCAGTCAGCCAAGGCGCTTGACCGGCGTTGATGTCAAGGGCTGCGTGCCTGGGCATCGTGACCGACGCCGTGCACCATGCCGTGGACCTCGCCCGCGCCCCAGTCCTCGCCATGCTCGAGGACCGGGCCGGGCCGTTCGCGGACGCCGGCCCGTGGGCGGCCTGGCGTTGGACCCAGTCTGGCCGCCGCCGCGCCTGTATCGGCGGACTGCGGCGCCGTTGGGCTGAAGCAGCCGCCCTCCCGGCTGTTCGAGCAGGTCAGGCAGGTGAGGGGCCGGGTGCGGGAACCTGCGTCCAAGGTGTTGCTGGCGCCGGGGTGTTCGCGGTCCGGCCGGAGTGAGACCGTGAGGCGCATGCTTCCGACATATTCCCGGCACGCCTCTATCGGACTGAATGGACGAGGCGCATTCTGGACCCACCCCGTCCGAGGTCGCTGCGGCTCCTGGGCGTGGGACACGCCGTCCCTCCCGGCCCTCCCCACGGGAGGGCCGACGCTTGCCCACCACCATCCGGAGTCGTTACCGCGGCGAGACTTCCACGCATACCTTCCCCAAGTGACCGCGGGGGGTGTGCGTGTCCGGCTCAGTCGTGATCGAGGTGTGGGCAGGTGGGGATCGCGAATTCTCCGTCTTCTGGACGTCCGTTGATGTTCGCGTGAATCGTGACGCTGAAGCCCTCGCCGGGTACAGGGCGAGGGGTTGAGGCACTGGAGAGCCAGAGACCGCAGATCCCGTCGGCGGCTCGCTCCGCTGCTGCCTGAGTGTCCGCCGTGATCTCGATCCTGATCAGGTCCTGTGACTCACCATTGCTCACGGTCTCCCAACGCCGCGGACTGCTTCGAGGTATCGCAACGTCCGGCGTCGCTGATCCCTGCCTGATGGACGGTATGCATTCGCCGCCCTATCACTGTGGGCCGACAAGGCCGGGGGAGTAGCCGGAACGGCGGTGCCTGGTCTCGCGGCACAGCATGAAACTGGGCGCTGTGTGGCTGGCTGGCGGCCTGCTCACGTTGTTCCGGGAGGCCGTCATCGGCGGCGACCGCCTGACGCGGGAGCTGTTGGCAGATTCGTACGCCATCTACGTCGTCCATCGCCCGCTCGTGGTGACCCTGCAGTACGAGCTGGCGGAGCGCGGCCTGTCCGCGGCCGCCGCATGGAGCATCGTCTCCGGCACCGCCGTATCGATGGCCTTGCTGCTTGCCGCGGGGCTGCGCAGGATGCCGGGGTGCTGGCGGGTGCTGTGATGCTTCCGCTGCCGGTCGCTCAGTCGTCTTCGTCCTCCTTGTGCTTCCCTTGCTTGTTCCCCCTCTGCTCCCGCTCGGTTTCCTGCTCCGGACGGTCTGCGGTGCTGGTCGGCAGCGATACGGTGGATGAAGGGTCGGGTGTGTCGGACGGGGAGTCGGTCGGCTCCTGAGTCGTCGTGGGGCTCGTGGTGCCGGGCGTGTCGGTTTTCGGGGCCTCTGCCGAACTGCGGCCCGGCGAGAACCACAGCATCCCGGCGAGCATCGCGGCCAGGAAGGTCACCGCCCCGGCGGCCACGCCTGCGACCTTCGGCCGGTGCGCCACGAGTCCGCGGATCCCTGGCCCGACCCGGCGCCGAGGCGCACGTGACCGACGCGTGTGCCCGGCGGAGGAGGGCAAGGCGTAGGTGGTCGCGGGGCCGGACTCAGTAGCGTGCGGCAGCCGTCCGGAGTGGGCGCCGTGGCCTGGTGATGGCGCGGATGCGGTCCCCGTCGCAGGGGCAGGGGCAGGGGCAGGTAGCGGCTCGGGTCGGCCCTGCCAGGCGCCGGTGGCGAACCAGTCAGCGACCTGCTGCGCGGTGGGCCGGCCCTCGGGCTGCTTGGCGAGGAGAGCCAGGAGGTAGTTCTCGAAGGCGGCCGGGATGTCCGCGCCCAGCTGCCGGGGCGGCACGGGGGAGGCGTCCAGGTGCTGGTGGAGGATCGCGACAGCGGTGTCGGCCTGGAACGGCGGGCGGCCGGTGAGGAGCTGGTAGAGCACACAGCCCAGGGCGTACACGTCGCAGGCCGGACCGGCGGGCCGGCCGAGGGCACGCTCGGGGGCGAGGTAGAGGCTCGTGCCGACGATCTGTCCCGTCCTGGTGAGGGCGGCGGCTGGATCGTCGACGAAACGGGCGATGCCGAAATCACCGATCTTGAGCGTGCCGTCGGCGTCCAGAAGGAGGTTGGCGGGCTTGATGTCGCGGTGCACGACGCCTTGCTGGTGGGCGGCGGCGAGCCCGGCGGCGGCCTGCGCGGCGATCCGCGCCACCTGCTCGGCGGGCAACGGGCCGGCGGTGGTGAGGTGGCGGGCGAGGCTGTCGCCCTCGACCAGCTCCATCACCAGGAAGAGACGGTCCTCGTGCTCGCCGAAGTCGAAGACGCCCACCACATGAGGGTGGCTGAGTCTCCCCGCGGTTTGTGCCTCCAGGCGGAAACGTGAGGCGGCCGTCGGGTCCGTGTCCTGGGGGAGCAGGAGTTTGACGGCCACCGGTCTGCCGAGGGTCTCGTCGAAGGCTCGCCAGACCTCTCCCATCGCGCCGCGTCCGATCGGATCGTGCAGCCGGTACCGGCCCGCTATCAGCACCTGTGTTTCATCCTCATGCCGTGAGACGTCTCGACCGCCGCAGGCTGTCACTCACCACGTGGGCTCGGGTGACGGTGGGGGACCGCAGCCGCCCCAGCCTACCGGGCCGTGGCAGGAGGGACCTGGCGAGCCGCCGAGGGCGAACACAGGCCGGTGAGGTTGCGGTGGGGCGGAAGCTGAGGGTGGGCTCTCGGAGCCGGGCCTTGATGGAGGCGGGCTCTTGTCGAGTGGGTGGGCCGGGCACACCCAGGACGAGAATGCGGCGTCGACGCCTATGGATGGAGGCCGCGGTGGCCAAGGGCCGTTCCTCCAGATCGCTTCGGTGTTCTTCCTGTCTGCGCTTCGGACGTCGGCCCTGCGCTTCGTGGCAAGGGCAAACCAGCTGGTGGGGGAAGGGCGCGGGGCAGCTCGCTGTCTACCCGAGGCGGAACGTGCCAAGGTGGGTGTGCGCCGATGCCACCGCGTCACTCCAACGACTGCCACGTCGCTGAACCGGCGGCCGTGGCTCGCGAGTCGGATCGGACGCTGCCTAGGGCTGGCTGGAGCGCCGCTTCGATGACTTGGGTTTGGCGCTCGGCATGCCGTGGCCTTTCCCGGTCTTGTTCGCCTTCGTCGGCGACGAGGTGGCCGTGTCTGCTGAGCCCGTCAACTGGGCGCAGTAGGCCCCCACGTGCTGTTCGCCGCCCGCAGCCTGGACGAGACGCTGCCATGCCGTTGCGTCCAGGGCGTGGCCACGGTTCTTGGCCCTCTCGTAGGCGCGGCAGTGCGCCTCGACGTCCTTTGCCGTTCCGGGGTGTGGGGAGGGGGTGGTGGGTGCCGTGCTGGGCCCGGCGGAAGGCGAGCTCTGTTCGCGGGGCGTGTGTGCCAGCGGAGTGCTGTGGCTGGTGCCGGGATCGGGAATGTCGTGCTGCTGCGTGTCCACCATGCCGATGGAGGCGAAGGCGATGCCGCCCAGCAGGGCGCTCGTCACGAGGGCGACCGTTCCGCCGCGCGCCCAGCGGTGCTTCTGAGGCGTCGGGCGCCAGTCGTCGCGGCGCCGGGTTCTCAGGGTCCGATCGCGCGCCTTGCGCGCGCTTCGGAATGCGGCGATGGCGGACTGGGGGGTGGGGTGGCGTCGCGCCGGCGGGCCTCGCCGCTCAACCGCTCATCTCCGTTTCGCTCGGTGCTCATCTCGGTTCCCCCAGCGTCCGCGCGACACCATGTGTCACATCGTCAGGGCCGAGCAGACGGGCCAGACTCCTCAACCCGCGGCGGGTCAGAAGCCGTACGACCGGGCGGGGCCTGCCCATCACCCGGGCGGCTGCGTGTTCGTCCAGGCGTACGACGTGGCGGAGGAGGCCGCCTCGGCCTGGGCGCGGGTCAGCCGGGCGACCAGGGCCCGGGCCGTCTCGGCGGACAGCGTTGCTCGGGCAGGGTGTGGGCGATGTGGTCCACGGTCGGCGGCGTCCAGGGGCTTCCCGGAGAGCCGGGCGCTGCCCCGTGAAGCCGGAAGCGGCCCAGCGCGTGCTGCCGGGCAATACTCGCCGTCCAACCGCGGAATCCGTGCCCGTCGCCGCGAAACCGTGGTAGCACGCATGCGATCTCCCGCCAGGCAGCGGCGGCGATGTCCTCGGCGTCCTCACCCGCGATCCCGCGCAGGTAGCCGAGCAGACCCGGTTGGACCAGCCGGTACAGCACGACGAAGGCGGCCTCGTCACCGTCCTGGGCCCGAACGACCGCCGTGCTCAGCGCGGGATTGTCGGCCGACACGCGCTGAGCGTGCCCTCCTCGTCCCACGATCCGTCCCCCCACTGGCCAAACCAACGCCCCCGGAGCTTACGACAGGTCGCATCCGCGTCCCATCATGCGAGTGGGATGTTGTCCTTCGCCCCGCCCTGCTGCCAGTGACGCGTGCAGGGACAGACCCGTCACGGGGGGAAACGAGCCTGTCCCTGCGCGCCGGAGCCCGCGTACCTCCCCCTAGAGGGCGGGCCCTGTGACCCTCATTGCGGGTCACTTACTCCAGCGCGTTGTGCACTTGGAGTGTCACGGGCGTCGGCTGATGGTTGCGAGATCAACACTCTTGTGAAGAGGAGTACTTGTTGTCATCACGCGTCGGCCACGAACGATATGGCTGTCCAGCGAGAGAAACGCCGGGAGCACGCCGGCGCGCCGCAGGACACGCCCGCTGTGTCACCTGGGGCGGAAGCCCGGTCAGCCTCGACCTTCGGCGCCATCATCCGGGATCGCCCAGGAGGGGCGGGCGGGGGAGATCGCCCGGCGCGGCCGCTGGGCGGGGCCGGGGCGTGGGCGAGGAGCAGGGGCGGCGCCCGGTCGCGGCGGGCTCGGTGCGGGCACAGGGGTGAGATGCCCTGTGCCGGCGGTTGCCGAGCCGCGCGGTGGCGCGAAGTGGGCCACCTCGCGCGGGGACATGCCGAGCAGACGGCCGGCGTCGCCCTGGCTCAGGCACAGGGTGCCCACGAGCTCGTGGACGGCGGCGGCGATCGCCTGCTCTTCGGCGGCGACCGCGGCCGCCCGGCGGCGCCGCGCTTCCGACACCGAGCCGAGCACGGGCGCGAGTTCGGGCACCACCATGTCCAGGACGATAGCGTCCGGATGGGCCCCGACGGCTTCGGCGACGAGACCGCGCGCCAGGTCCTCCGCTTCCTCGAGGGTGCGGCATTGGGTGTGCAGGGCGAGGCGGGGGACGTCGACGGCCCACCACCGACCGATTCGGCGCAGCAGGACTTCATAGCGGGACCTCACGGGCTGCGCTCCTCTCCCTTCCACCGGCTAGGTCTTTTGCTCACGGGCTGAAGCACGCCTCGCGCGCTCTGTTCCCCTCCCGCGCACACGCCTTACGACGGCGGGAGCCGGGCGTCAGGGCGGCCGGCGTCGGTGAGGAGCCGGGATACCACCGTCGGCGCGAATCCTGCGTTCCCCGGCCGTACGACGTCGATGCCTGGCGCGATCCGCTCCCGGCGGCCACTCGTCACCTGAGCCGCACGTCCTGCTTGCCGAGCCGGGCACGGCCGGGTCCCGGCACGGTCAGCCGAGGCACACCGCGAGCAGGCAGACCTCGGTCGGCGACGTGGATGCCGGTGCGTGGCTCGCCTGGGACGAGCCCGAGTCCGTGCCACCGCTGGCTGCGGGCGCCGACGACTGCTGCTTCGCCGTACCGGTGCGGTCGGGGGCCGTAGCACCGGAGGACAGCGCGGTGCTCTGCGGCTGCGGGGCCGATGTCGCAGCCGGACGGGGAGGCACGGTGGCGTCCGGCCGGCCGATCTGCGGCGTCCTGCGGGGCGGGGCCGCAAGGGGCTGCTGTCGCGGGGCGCTGGTGGCCGGCGACTGCGCTTCGGGAGTGGTGTCCGACGACCGGTGAGTGGTGAGCGGTGTCGACGCCGGACGGGTGTGCTCAGGCACCTGCTCTTCCGCGACGGGCTGCCCGCGCGGCCCGCGATCGTGCCGGCCTCGTCACGCAGGGGGTCGTCGTGCCACCTGTCGCAGGCCGCGGACTCTCCGGCATACGTTGCACCAGGTCCGTCGCCGGTCATCGCCGAGGCGGCGCCCCCGGCCGGGCCGTCGCGGCCGTCGGCGGAAGGAGGAGCGATGTCCCGGGCGTAGGCGCCGCACCCGGGACACACCAGGGCGCCGTTGAGGTGCCGACGACACGAGGAGCAGTAGTCCATCTGCGGTCTTCCTGGGTTGACTGCGCCGTCGGCCCGCCTGGGCCACGGCCTGATCACGTTCGCCCGCGGGATCGAACGGCCAGCCACGCTAACCAGGCTTTCGAAAGGCTGTGTGCAGCCTGTGTGATGCTCCTGCACGGATTCTCCGGGCCTCGCGTATGTCGGGCGTAGCTGCACTTCCTCCGGCCCTCCCTCGCCCAGCCCGGGTGAAACCCTCGGATCGATCTGGACCGGTGCGCCGAGCACCGGTCCATGAGGTCGGCATAGTGGTGGGGGTCTCCGTACCGGCTTCGCTGGAGGAAACGCATGCTCGGCACCGACTTCAGCACCGGGTCACCCATCTGGATCGACCTCGGTAGCCCGGACAGGGACGCGGCCGCCGCCCTCTACGGCGCCGTCTTCGGGTGGCAGTACGTGTCCGCCGGGCCCGACGCGGGCGGGTAGGGGTTCCTCAAGAAGGACGGGAAGACCGTCGCCGCCCACGGACCGCTGACGCAGGGCGGGGCCACGTCGGCTTGGACGACGTACTTCCGCAGCGGCGACATCCAGGCCGCCCCCGTGGCGTGGCCGTCGGCGGAGGCACACTGCGCGTCGAACCCATGAACATGGGCGAGAGCGATGGCTCAGTTCGCCGTACTGCGGTCCAACAAGGGGTTGGAGAAGGCCTCCCGAGGTCAACACGGTGGTGGGGGTGGAGCTGCACGTCGGCGAGCCGGAGGCGGCGATCCGCTTCTGCGACGGGCTGTTCGGCTGGCGCTTCGAAGCGATGCCGCGCCCGGCATGACGTACCGGGTCCTCAGCATCAAGGAGGGCGACCAGCAGGAGGGGTCCTTCGGCGGCGTAGCCCCGCTTCAGGGTGGGCAGGAGATGGCGCGTTGGGTGCCCTACTTCGCGGTGGCCGATGCGGATGCTGTCGTCGCGGCGGTGCAGGGGAATGAGGGGTCGGTGCTCATGCCGGCCGCGGACGTGCCGGATGTCGGGCGCATCGCCTGGCTGGAAGACCCAAGCCATGCGGTCTTCGCCGTGCTTAAGCCGAACCGGCGTCAGGGCTGACGGACGCCCTGATCCCTCAGTGCCCTCCGCGTTCTCCTTTCCCCCTTCTTCTCCCACTCACCGTGCCCCTTCCTCTCGTCTTCGTCGTCGTGGTCCTCCGGCGGTTGGGACGACAAGGCGGGCGACGGCGTCGCCAACGGCACGCCGTAGACGGGTGCCGTACTGGTGGGCGCGGAGCCAGCGTGCGCGGTGCTTCCCGCTACGGGAGAGGATGGAGCGTCATTACAGCGGCCGTCGCCCGTGCTGAGTGTTGTTCGGTACAGCCGGCGACGGCCGACTATCCGTCAGCGAGCGCAGTGGCATCATCGGTTGCACCGCCCGCCGCCGGGTCGGCGCGAGGCCGCGCCCTACACTCCCTCCCGCGCTGGCGGCAACGCCGCTCGTGGCCCGGACCCTGAGGCATTCGGCGCTGTCCTCATGGCTCTGCTCCGGGGCGGACGCCGCCGAGGTCGCTCAGTGCCTGGCCTCAGAGTCGAGGTACTCCAGACCTGCTACCCCAAGTGTCATGACGACCGGCAGCCCCTCTACATCCAGCGAGTCGAATGCCTGTTGCGTTGGTGTGAACAGGCGTCCGAACCGGATCAGTAGCGTCCGGGCGGAAACGGTGACGACCCGCAACACCCCACCCCTACATCGGGAATGCTCTGATCACGTCTGTCACGCGCTTCACATAGCGCGGAGTCCGCTGAGGACGCATTCGAGCAGAGTGATGTCGGGCTCGCCGTCGCCGGATTGTGCACCGTGGGGCTGGTGGACGGCCACGAGTCCGGCCTCGGCCAGGTCCGCGACGAGAACCCGGGCGACACCAAGCGGAACCGGCAGCAGAGCGGAGATCTCCGCGACTGACTTGGCCTCCCGGCACAGCTGGCAGATCCGCCGATGCTCGGGCAACTGGCCGCTCAGCCGCCCGGGTTCCGTCGTAGTGTGTACCAACGCCTCGATAGCCAAGTCATACCGTGCCCGGTCCGGCCGCGGGTCATGGCATAGGGGCGCACCAACGGGCTGTGGCCACCGCCCGCCCGTATCCCGTGGCCAGGCTGCCCCTGTTCCCCGGAACGTTTACGCCGCCCGTCCCTGGAGGTCCGGGTTTCGGTGGGACTCCTGGTCACCGGCCCAGTCGTCGTGGCGCCGCGGCGGCATCAACGCGGCCCGACCGAGGTCTTGGACAAGGAGGACGCGGAGTGGACCGGCGTCCACGGCGCAGTCCCCGGCCGGCCGCGGGCAGCGCCAAGCCGAGTCGGCAGAGGCCGTCCGTGCCCGCTGTGGTTGCCGCAACGTCTTGTCATCGCATGCGGGGTTGTGCGGCGGATGAGGCTCACTGGAGGTCACTTTCTGTTTCTGATCTGGAGGTAGGGCCCTCCGGAGGGGCCCGCTCGGTGAACCGGGCACGGATCAGGCGGTGAAGTCCTGCTGCTGGCTCGGTGGCTCAGACTGGACTGCTTCCGGCCCGATCAGTGCTGCCACCTGGTGTAGCGCCTGCAGGGACGCGCGGTGGGCTTCTGCCAGAACGTCCCCGCATTCGCGTACCAGGCCGTCATCAATGGGCAGGTGATCGTCTTGGTCTGGGTTTCGTGTCACGGTGCCGGTCCTTTGCGCTGTGGCTGGGCCACCTGACACAGCCCTGGGGCGGTGTTGCTGCGCGGATCCCGAAGGGAGTCCCCGTGTTTGGCGCGCTGCTGCCGGCACGAGGGCTCAAGGGCGCTGCGACAGCGCCGAGTCAGTGCTCCGCTGCCCGCGTACGACGGTGCGGGCTGCTGTCTGTACCCGGACGGATAAGAAGTTGCGAAGGGACAGCGAAGCCGCTGGTCCCCCGACCCGGATGAGAGCCGAACTGGTTCATGGCCGGTTCAGCCGCGCAGCGATTCCGTGACCGATCAGCAAATACACCACGGCCGGCAGACCGTAATTGAGGATAATTCGCAGACCTTCTGTGTCCATCGTGAAAATGTCCTGTGACCACCAGGCCAGCCAGTCGGCCGTTCCGTGCACAAAAGCGACGAAGGTATTGGCTTGGTTGGCGTCCAGCAGATACAGCAGGACCCACAGGCCAAGGAAGCCGGCGGCGATGTCGGCGATCGTACAGACAGTCAGAGCTACCCGCCGTGCGGCGCCTTGGCTGTGGACGGGGCGGGGTGAGCCGCCTTCGTGCTGGTCATAGGTCTGGTATCCGGGCACCGGGTCATGACTGCTCACAAGAAATCCAATCTGACGCATTGCGTTCGGCAGGGAAAGCGCCCTCTCGGAGAAACGCGGGCCTTCTCGGGCGCACGGGCCGTTTGCCCGCTCCCTATATGTCTGCGCAACACCAGGGCCGCTGCGTTACACGTGCGTTACGATATCCTAATTATAAGTACCAAGTCCGGCACTTGCCCTGATGTTGTGCGCGTGCTCACTTCTGCGGATGGTCAAGAATCCTCCCGAACGTCACCCTCACCTGGCGAATGCCGATATCGACAAGCACCTCACCCACAGGCGGAGCGGGCAGCTTCCTCCTGCGGGGGCCCTTTTTCGGCTCCCTCATCGACCAGAGTGAAGATGCTGTCCCCGCGCTGCCGCCCGGACCAGCGCAGCTTGTGCCCCTCCGGCACGTGCCCGTGGTGCAGTGCGTCGTAGTAGCCCGCCCGCCACGGCCCCGTGTCCGCGGGCCCGGGTCGGGGACAGTGCGCTTGCCGGAAGCATTCCTCGATCGCCCATCGCGACCCGGCGATCCGCACCAGCTCCCGGGCGGTGGTCTCCAAAGGGGCGTAGGCGAAGTAGTAGGCGATCTCGTCGGGCTTGCGGATGCTGCGACGGGCCAGCGCCCACCGCATCCGGTGCGGGGCCTCGCCCTGGTAGTCGAACTCGGCAACGGCCGGCAGTCGCACCGCCGCCCAGTGGTAGACACGCGGTCCCTTCGCTCCGTCGCCGCACGAGATCTTCTGTCGAGGTACAACCTCACGTGGCCAGCCGCGTACAAGCTCATGTGTCCACCCCCCTGGTGGGCGGGCCGGGGCCGCCCGACTGCAGATGGTGCGGGTCGGCGACCGCCGTCAAGAGCGCCCTGCGGGCAGCACCATGCGCCGGGCCAGTTCGCCCTCGGTGGCGAACTGCCGCTCGTCCGGGATCTTCGCCGCGTGGCTGCGTTCGCGGCCCTCGGCCCAGGTCTTGGGCAGGTAGAGCTCGCGGTCGACCAGGGCCCGACCGCGGGTGGTGGCGTAGGCGGCAAAGACGCCGATCTGGCTGTTCTCGACGTGTGCGGCCGACATCTGCTTCGTGAGCCCGGCGCCGCACTGGTTCGCGTCGAGTTCGTGACGATACGGAGAGCATTCCGGAACCGAGGCCGGACATGCGCACGGGCCCCGGGACTGGGATATTCCGGGGCCCTGTCTCACCCCCGCCGCATGCGCAGGCGCGGGCGGGGCAAGCAATGCTCGTAACCGAGAATACCTTTAGGGGGCGTTCTCAATTGCCGGTGGCTTCAGATGCCGGTGGTCTGCACCGAGACGAGACCCGTGGCCGCGGAGACGGGCACGACGGACGCGATGGACTGGGCAGCCCCGACGACGTCACCGACGTTCACGGCAGCGCCGTAGCCGTTGACACCTGCGTGGGCGCTGGCGATACCGCCGGAAATGCCGTCCAGCTCGCTGTCGGAAATCTCGACGGTCTCAACAGAGGTGAAGCCGTTTCGCACTTTCTCTCCCTTTCCATGCTGGGGGATTCCTGAACTGACGCCGACCGAAGGCGCGTCAACGAGAAACAGGTCGGCACAACGGCCGCCTGACGCCCGGAGCGGGTATCCGCAATCACGACTCCCGCACCCCAGGATGAGATCACGCCAACAGGTCAACCGGCAACTCGCATTCCGGTTTTGAGGGTGAATACTTCTTCACGACAGCGCCAACTGGCGTGCACTTTTCCGCGCCCACAGGGGGGCGAATTATGTCACCTGGCATCCGAGGTGGGATGTCGCCACATGTCTGCTTCCTGGACGTATCCGGGTGCAGATGAACTGAGCCCGGATCCACCGGCTGATTTCGGGGCGGGCGTTTCGGGGTTGTGTGGGCCGTGTCGGGGTTGAGTCGCGGATTCGGGTGTGGGGTGGCCGCTGGTCTGCCCAGCTCTTCCACTCTTCCGCAGGTGTCGGGCCCTTTCGGGCAGGTCGGTCGGGGAGCGTCAGGAGCCTGGTAGCGCATGTGCGATGCTGAAGAGCTGGGTGAAGTCCGTGCGCCAGGGCGAGCGTTCGGGTAGGTGCAGGGTGAGGCGGCGGGCCGAGCAGGCCGGCCGGGCGGGCCGTCGGTGATCACGCTCGGTATCGTGCAAGGAGAGCGGGGAGTCGGTGAACGCGGCGTGGTAGCACCAGGTGTCGAACAGCGTGCCCTGTCCGGAGGGACGGTGCCAGTGCCCAGGCGGATGTCCACGTAGGCGACCTGGTCCGCGCCGGGCAGCAGCGGGGTATGACGGGCCAGTGCGGGCAGGAACCGGCGGCCCACGGCATGCAGTTGCTTCACATGCCCATGCGTGAAGGAACGCAGAAACGACCGCAGCGTGGACGGGGCCCGCACACCGGCAATCAGGACGGCCCATCGCGCCGTGCCGCAGGCGGTCCACGTCATCGATGCTGTCGGCGCCCACGACCATGCCACCCACCAGCGACATCACTTTCGCCGCGGGGAAGGCACCGGTGCCGTCCTTCGACGCGGGCAGCTTGATGAGCTCGTCGGCCAGAGCTGGCAGACCGCACCGCTCGGCCAACCGCACCACCGGCTCCAGGCCGCCGTACGCGATCAGGTTCGGGTCGTCGAACGCGGACGAGACCGCCGCTGCGGCATGGGAAGATTGCATCTCGGAAGTGCCTTGCCGATCGTGCCTGATGTGGTCCTCGCCTAGTACTCCAGCCGTAGGTCGTGATCTTGTTGGTGGGGGTCGGCTTGATTGGTCAGCCTGTCAGGTACGGTGCAAGCCATGGACGGCCGCGTGTACGTGCCCTGGTTCTCGGTCGGAGAGACCGATGAGGACGCGTTCGAGACGCTGGAAGGTGCAAGGCGCACGTTCGTGTCTGTACTGCGCGAGCGGGCTGTCACCTGGCCCTGCGAACCCGACGACACCCTCATCCTCCGCCCTGAGGAGACCGGATTCGCGCATCTGCTGGCCCTGCTCTACGCGGTGACGCCTGGAACCCATGACGTCTCCCATGTGTTCGGTGCGTTCTTCGACGGGCAGGGTGTGCTCGGTACCGAACTGCACGATCAGATGTACATTCCCCTCCAGGGGTCTGTGGTGGGAGTACACCGCGTCGCCGGTTCACCCGCCCGCTGCGCGGAACTGACTGCGGACTGGTTTGAGCGCATCCTGCGGGGCCAGGCTGGCAACTGGCCGCCCCGGGGTCGTGATCTTCACGTCTGATTCGCGGATCGTCTGCGGTAATGGCCAGCCTGGGCTCGGGCCTGGTGGCGGCGTCGCCAGGCGGACCGGCGGAGCCGGTGGGCTGCATCGCACATGGGCCGGACGACGAGCGTCGTGAACAGTCGCTGGATCTCGTTGCAGGTGAGCGGAATCAGCCCGTCCGGGGCGGGATGGCGGGCGTGTTCGTCGGCAGGGACGACGGCGAGGAAGGCGTGGGCGAGCATGGACAGAGTGACCCGGCGAGACCACGAGGGGAAGCGGCGGACCTGGTGTTCGTCCAGTCCGGCCAGGCCCTTTCCGGCCTGGAAGTCTCCTCCACCCGCCATCTTGAACCGGCGACGCGCACCAGCGTGGCCAGGGGTACCGGGGCGGGCGAGAAGCAGCGGTAGTAGGCGAGTTCTCCGGTGGTGCGGTTGCGGCGGATCAGCAGTCGGTGACTGCCGGGCCGGGGGTCGGCCAGGTCGATGACGGCCCAGTCGTAGAAGCGGTGCCCCTTGGCTCCCGCGCCTGCCGACAGCTTCTGCCAGGCACGCTTTGGCGCCTTCTGCGGCGAGCGTGTCGGCACGGAACTTGCCCGCCCTGGTGGTGACTTCGGCCGAGCAGGCCACCGCGAGGACGTAGCCCAGGCCGCGTTCATCCTGGCCGGCCGCTACTTCGAGGCACGCTCCAAGCGCAAGGCCGGCGCCGCACTGAGGGCGCTGATGGAGCTCGGCGCCAAGGAGGTCACCGTCCTGCGCGCCGGCCGTGAGGAGCACATCCCGACGAGCGCCCTGCAGGTGGGTCGACCGGTTCGTGGTGCGCCCGGGCGAGAAGATCGCCACCGACGGCACCGTCGTCGAGGGCGCGTCCGCCGTGGACGCCTCGATGCTGACCGGCGAGTCGGTGCCCGTCGAGGTCGTCGTCGGCGACGCCGTCACCGGCGCGACCCTCAACGTCGGCGGCCGCCTGGTCGTCGAGGCCACCCGGATCGGCGCAGATACGCAGCTGGCCCGGATGGCGAAGCTGGTCGAGGACGCGCAGAACGGCAAGGCCGCCGCCCAGCGCCTGGCCGACAAGATCTCCGCCGTGTTTGTACCCGTCGTCATCGCCCTGGCGCTCGGTACCCTCGGGTTCTGGCTCGGCAACGGCGCGGGGCTCACCGCTGCGTTCACCGCGGCCGTCGCCGTCTGTAAAGGATCACCTTCAGCGGTCGGCGGCGACGAGGACAACGAGCGCGGTAAGGAGGCCGCGAGAGTCATCGCCGTAGTGGCCGGCATTCCGAGGAATCTCCGCTCCTGAGGACGGTGCTGATGGGCGAGCCTGAGGGCCACCCACCCGCCTTGCGCGAGCACACCGGCGACGAATGCCAGCAGCAGTGGCATGAGGACGTTCGGGATGGGCAGCCAACTCGTCACGAAGGCGCCTGCGACCGGGCTCAGGCAGGCAAGCGCGATCCACGGGGCCACCCGCCGGCGCGGTTGCGTCCCCAGCAGGGCGGCCAGCGCCAGGCTCTCGCTCGCGGCGTGCACCAGCAGCGCCGCCACCACAGTCAACGATGCGGTCAGCGCCACAGTCGCTCCTCCCAGGAACCGGTGCAGGCGAGCCCGGATGCCGCGCCGATGCCACCGGCGCGGCCCGGATCGCACGGGCAGCCGATGCGAACCACGGCGCCCATGACCGCGTACGAGGCGAGCGCGGTGACCGGCACCACCCACCACGGCACACCAGCCTCGTGCGCCTCGTCCCACGCGTCGGGCAGCAGATGGAGAACGGCGATGATCAGCAGAATCGCGGAAGCTGCGGCGAACAGCTTGGCCGAACGACCGAATCCGCGCCGCGCCAGCCAGGCGCCCACCACCGTGGCGACAGCGACCAGAAACACGGCGACCAGCGTTTCGGTCGTGGGCAGCTCCCACCCGCCCCCGTCTCGGTGCGCGCGCGTGCTGTGTACAGCACGGAGAGCATGTCCCTCTCTGCATCGGATTGCCGCGCATGTGTGCGCGGTGCGGGCGAACCGGCTCCGTAATTCACTATTCCACTCCGCCACCGGTGCGTGATTCGGCCTGCGGCCCGCACAACGTTCTGCAGTGGGGTGGTGGACGGGGATGGACCTTCATCAGCACCGCTCGGCGTTGCGGGTCCGGTCGACAAGGAGCCACCATGGTCTGAGTGCTATCTCTGCAGGGGCAGAAGTCGCGCGGCGTGAGGATGCAGGCTGGCTGTCTTCTGTCTCCGTTGCAAAGCAACTTGTGTGAGCCCGCAACTGACGAGCACGGTCACCACCGAGCGAGCCGTCGGTACGCCGGTCCAGGAATTGGTGGCGGACGCAAGTCGGTCCATTCCAGGCAGGCTTTACGGAGGTGTCTCCATGTCAGAGCAGAACCCAGTGCACGCGTCCCCTGCCGAGGGGCACGAGGTCTCGTTGCCGCCCGAAGTCAAGTTGCTGCAGGAGGTCACTCCGCCGTTCTTTCCCGAAGGTGGTTCGGGGATGACCATCCTTGTCGATTGGCCTCCCGGTCACCCCGGGCTCCCTCCGCACCGCCACTCGGGCCCGTCGTTCGGCTACGTGATGGAGGGCGCGCTCCGGTTCGAACTCGAGGGTGAGCCGGAGCGTGTGGTCGAGGCCGGTGGGACGTTCTGGGAGCCGGGCGGTGACGTGATCCACTACCAGGACGGGAATGCCCTGTCGGACGCACCGACCAAGTTCCTGGTGACCATGGTGTGCGCGCCGGGTCAGCCGATGCTCACGTTGGTCGAAGAGGAGGAGCTGAAGGAGCGGGCGCACCTGCGCGCCCCGCGTCCCTCCCCAGCCTGACCCGCGAATCCGATACGGCGGAGCCCGAGCCCGCATCCGAGGGCCCGGGCTGTGGTGGCGTTGATCTAGTCGGTCCGGGTTGTCCTTGGTCTGCACCGTGGGCACCGCCCCAGATCCGGCACGAGCGTGGGCCGGCGAGCGGAGCGCCGGCCCTCCCGGCGCGGGCGGTGAAGACAGCAGGCCCAGAGGCGAGCCGGTTCGTAGGGAGGGGGTCGCGAGACCGCCGCGGCCTACCGTTAGGCTCGCGGCATGGTCACGGCCTGGTCCTCATGCAACAAGCCCCGGGCCCGCTTGTCGGCGGGGGCTTGGCGCATGCTGTGGATGGCTGCCCTGCTGTTCGGTTTCCTGTACACGCATGGCGCGAGCGCCGAGACAGCTGCAAGTCACCTGACCGCCGTTGCCGTCGCGCCCGCAGCGCATTCCGTGCCTGGCCACGCGGCCGATGAGCCCGACCGGCACACACCGCCCGGCCATCACGACGAGGAACACGATTCCCACCCGGCCGGCGAGTGCGTGTCCGGGCAGCCCCAGCAGGGCCCCGGCTCGTCGGCACCGTCCCTGACGCCTCTCGAGGGCACGTCGAGCTGTCGGCTGTTCGTGGAAGGGAAGTCCGGGGCGATCCTGAGCGAGTCCGCCCTTCCCCCGCCTCGCAGCTCAGCGGGTTCAGTCATCCAGCGGATCTAGAGCCACTGGCCTCGTCCGCTGCCGGGGTGCGCCGCTTCGGCCATCCCTGGCGTCGGACGTTTCGTGCGCCGCGCTGCACTGCTGCAGCCGGACCCGTGCACATCAGCGTGCTTCGCAGCCTTCGTCATGCCATGGCACGGCCATGCCGCCCACCGCCAAGGAGCCATGTCCTTGTCCTCGCACCAGCTCATCGACAGGCCGGTCCCCGCGCCGCCGTCCGCAGCCCCCGAGGGCGGGCGGGCGGCGCTGCGCAAAGCCCGGGCCCGCCGTGCCCGGCAGACGTCCCTGCCGGCCCGCTACCTGGGGTACGTCGGCTACTTCGTCGGCGCCGGTCTGATCAGCGGGGCGGTCGTGCGCCACCCGCTCGATCCTGCCCGCTACACCCGGATCGCCCTCTACGGAACCCTGGTCTTCCTGGCCGCCACGGTCCTCAACGAGCTCGTCCTCACCCGCGACCGGCCAGGTCTGGCGCGCGTGCTTGTCGTGATCGGCGCTTCGCTTGCGCTCTCGTTCGGCATCGGCATGCTCAGCGGCGGTCTGCAGCACTCGCCGACTTCCCGGCCCGCGCAGCCGTGCTGGTCCCCCTGGGGCTGGTCGTGTCGTTCATGGCTTACAGCATCAAGGATCCCGACACCCCATGGAGGCGCCTGTTCAGCCTGGTCGGGCTGACGGTGCTCCTCACCGCGGTCGTCGCCTTCTTCGGCCTGCGGCAGGTTGCGGCCTCCATGGGCGAGCCCGCCGAGGGTGGGGGACACAGCCATGGCAGTGCGGAGCCGGAGCAGCACAAACCGGAGCCGCCAGACCACGCCCGCCGCGACACGTGCCCCGGTGCCGGATGGCTCACCGGAGGGCGGCGGTGGAACCGAAGAGACATCCGGCCACGGCGATGGCCACAGCCACTGACGGATCCCGCTCATCCGCGCTGCATGCACTCCGCGCCCCGCGCTTTTCCAGGCCTTCCACGCCAGGGCCCGGAACGGCAATCTGTACCCCCCTCGACAGGACAAGGAAACAATGAACAAGACATGCACATCCCTTATCGGAGCCGCCGCAGTGATCACGCTGGCGCTGGCCGGCTGCTCCACAGACTCCGACACGGGCACCCACACCGACGCCCCGGGGACGTCCCACGACGCCCAGGAAGGCTCGCACACTCCGATCCGGCATGTGCACGGCCTCGGCATCGACCCGGCCGACGAGCAGCTGTACGTCGCCACCCACGACGGGATCTTCACCCCGGGCAAGGACGGCACCGCCGTGCGGGTCGGCACCAGCAAGGACGACTTCATGGGCTTCACCGTCGCCAAGACCAAGACGCTCCTGGCCAGCGGCCACCCCGCCCCCAGCGCCGGTGGCCCTGCCAACCGCGGGCTGATCGAGAGCACCGACGGCGGCAAGACCTGGAAGACCCGCTCGCTCGGCGGCGAGGTCGACTTCCACGCCCTCGACTACGCCCACAGCACCATGTACGGCTACGACAGCACCAACGCCCTGCTGCGCGTCAGCAAGGACGGAGCCGCCTGGGACGACCGAGCCCAACTCCAGGCGCTGGACATCGCCGTCAGCCCCGAGGACGCGGACACCGTACTGGCCACCACCGCCGACGGGATCGCGAAGAGCACCGACGGCGGCAGAACCTTCGCCACAGGCAAGCAGCCGGTGATGGCCTTCCTGTCGTGGGCCACACCCGATGCCCTCTATGGAATCGACGACGCAGGCCGCCTCAGCCGGAGCACCGACGGCGGCGCCACCTGGCAGAACACGGGAACGGCGCCGGGCGGACAGGTCCAGGCGCTCACAGCGGTCGACGCTCAGCACGTACTGGCCGCCACCCAGAACGGCGTCTACGAGTCCCGGGACGGAGGCAAGAGTTTCACCAAGCGGCTCGACGTCGCCGCCGGAGACGGCCACTGATCCACGCTGCTGGCCGAGGTCGGCGAACTGCGGCGCGATGTCCCACCCGCCGAACTCGCACCCGACGTCCGAAGCCGGAGTGGAAGCCGAAGCCGCGCTGCCCGAAAGGCGCGCAGACGAAGGGCGGCCACGGCAAGGCATCGACGCTTGGGTGTCGCGGCGGCATGCCTGGGCGACGACTTGTCGTCCGCCGTCGGTCATGCGGTTGGGCGGGTCGGCAGGGTGATGGCATGCAGGAGGGATTCCAGCGGCCCACGACGGAAGACCCGGCGCCAGGCCAAGGCCAGCAGCATGGCGGCTGCGATGAAGCCGAGCAGGGTCGGCAGCAGGGCCGAGTCCGGCAGGTCGCCGACGTTCAGCACCTTGACGGCGACGATGTGGCCGACGTACGCGGTCAAGGACATCGAGCCGACGGCGACGACGGGCGCGACAAGCCCTCGCAGGGGCGCCGACCGGTCCATCGCAAAGAGGCAGACGGCCACGACCACGAGGGCAACGCCGGTGTTGCCCAGGATCGACCACGTCGTCTGGCTGTGCGGCGCAGCCACCAGCAGCCAGGCAGAAACGCCTGGGGCGGGCTCTTCCCCCACAGCGTCGGACCACCAGGCCGATGCTGCAGACGTGGTGTCCGTGGCCGCGTTCACGGCGGCCTGCGCACCGGGAACCAGATGCAGGGCCAGCCATGAGCCTCCGTAGCCGATCACGACCAGCGCGCCGCCGAACAAGGCGAGCTTGGCGGGGACGCCAGATCGCTTGAGGTCGAGCTTGGCCACCGCCATGCCGGCGAGTATGAAGGGCAGCCAGGTCAGCACCGGGTAGGCGCCGGTGATGAACAGCTCGAGGAGTCCGTCCGAGGCGGTGACCTCGGCCAGCGGATCCCAGGCGATCACGGCATCGGCCCAGCTTCCCGCCTCCACCGCAGCCCGAAGCAGATACACGACCGCCGGCATGACGAGCGAGGCCGCCGCGGCGACGAGGGCCAGCGTGGCGGCCCTCAGCCGGTACAGCGGAAGCGCGAGGAAGAAGAGCAGCCCGTAACAGGCCAGGATGACGTCGACGTCGGTGCCCAAAGAGGTCAGTGCGTACCCCACGACGACCAGGACGGCGGAGCGGATCAGCACCCTGATAACTGCCTGCCACCCCGCCCGCCCGGTCCGCGGATGTGGCCGGCCGGTGAGAATGATCAGCGAGAACCCGGCGAGGACGGCGAACAAGGCAGCGGGTCGGCCACGCGCCACCTCCATGACCCAGCCCAGCGGGCCGCCCTCCGACGGTTCGGGTCCGACGTGGGCCGCGAACATACCGAAGATGGCCAGGCCGCGGGCCAGGTCGAGACCGATCAGCCGGCCTGTTGACGGCGTCTGTGACTGTGGGCGGTCCCCACCGGCCTCGGGTCCCGCTGCGGACGGTGAAGCCGAGCAGATGTCGCGCGTCATATGCCAAGACTTGGGGACGACGCCGCGTTCAACCACCCGGCAGGTGTCCGAACCGAGCCCCGCCGAATGACTGGCGCCGTCCTCGCCGCCCGATGTGATCAGGTGCCGGGCACGGCTCAGCCCAACGCTTGGAGCAATTCGTTGCAAGCCTGTTCGCAGGAGCGGCATGCCTCGGCGCACAGGCGGCAGTGCTCGTGCATGTCCGCGTGCGAGGAGCATTCGTCGCCGCGGGCTTTGCAAGCGGTCGCGCACGCCTGGAGGATCGCGCGGGTGATGTTGGCGTCGTAGCGGGTGTGGCGGGACAGGACGGCCGCGGTAGCGGTGCAGATGTCGGCGCAGTCCATGTCGGTGCGGATGCACTTGGTCAGATCGCCCACCATGCCTTCGGACAGGCAGGCGTCCGCACAGGCGGTACACGTCTGGGCGCAGGCGAGGCATTCCTTGATGCAGCGGGTGAGCTTGTCGCGGTCGACGTCGCCGAGGTCTGCCTGGTAGGTGGCGAGCATGTCCTTGACGGTGGTCACCACAACTGCCTCCCTTCATCGCCGGAGCCGGCGCGCCGGGGTGGCCGCACCTCTTCGACCCCCGGCACTGGGCCCATAGCCACCGTGGGGTGACGCAAACGCGCCCGGGCCTCTGTGTTCTCAGAGACGCCCGGGCGCGCGCCGAGTGCAGCAGTGTCAGTGGTAGGCGTGGACGACGGCGTGGCCCTTGCCGCGGCCGATCATCCACTTGTTCACGGGCGTGGTGATCAGGAAGGCGACCGCGAACCCACCCAGCAGGGCCGACCAGAACAGCCCGTCCGACAAGTGGGCGTCCATCGCGCCGGGGGTGAGGGCGATGATGACGTTGTCGACGAGCTCCATCACGGCGATGGAGACGGTGTCGGCGGCGAGTGCGACCTTGATCGCGGACTTGAGGTCCAGGCCCGCCCGAACGACTGCGAACAGGGTGAACGAGTACCCGAAGAGGAACGCGAGCCCGATCGCCAGGACCATGGTCGGCACGTTGCCCCACAGCAGGGCAGTACCGATGACCATGCCCAGGATCTCGCCGATCGCGCACCCGGTCAGGCAGTGCAGCGTCGCTTTCGCCGCCGTACCCCAGGAAGCTCCGCCGCGCGTCGCAACGTCGGCAGGACCATGCTGGCCTTCATCCATGCCCTGGTCGTGTGTGGTTCCGGTGTGGCGAGTGCTGTGATCCATGGCTCTTTATCCCCAATCCCATCCAGTGTGGTCCGCCCCGAACCTCACTCCCTCAACGGCATACCCCCTAGGGGTATTTCTCAGGGGAGTTTCCGACTTTGCGAACGGCCGGTGAGGACGGCACCAGGCGCGGCCGACGCCGGTGTTGGCGGCCAGCAGCCGCTGCGTGGTCGCGGCGGGGAGGATGGTGGGATCACTGCCTTCGGGCCGGTGGCCCTGTACGGTCCAGGTTCGACGGCCCCCGGCTACTGCGGACGCGACGGCCGCCGAGAGGTCTTCGCGTCATCGACGGCGACCGCGCTTCGCGGGCTGCAGGTCGCAGCAGAAGGCAGGGGCCAGGCCAAGGGGGGGTGGGCGCCAGCGGCGCCCGCCCCTGTTGGGTGTGTCCGGTCAGTTCGCGCCGAGCAGCTTGTTCATCTGCGTGATCTCGGCGGTCTGAGAGGCGATGATCTCTCCGGCCATCTTCTTGGCCGGCTCGTAGGCACCCTCGGCCTGCTCGGTCTTGGCCATGGCCACGGCACCTTCGTGATGCTTGATCATCAGCTTCATGAAGGCGGTGTCGAACGCCTTGCCCGAGGAGTTCTTGAGCTGGTCCATTTCCTCGGCCGTCATCATCCCGCCCGTGCCGTGCATGGAGTGGTCCATGGCGCCCTCGGCGGGAACCTCCTCGCCCCAGGAGGTCAGCCAGCCGGACATCGTCTGGATCTCCGGGTCCTGAGCGGCCTTGATGGCCGCGGTCAGCTTCTTCACCTCCGCGGACTCGACCCGGCTGGGCGCGAGGTCTGCCATCTCCACGGCCTGGCGGTGGTGCGGAATCATCCCCTTGGCGAAGGCGACGTCGGCAGCGTTGTTCTGCCCCTGGGCAGCCGGCGCCGAGGCGGACGGGGACTTCGTGGTGTGGCCGTCGTGCCCGGCCGAGCTGTCGCCGCTCCCGCCGCAGGCGGCCAGGACGAGTGCCGCGACACCTGCGGCAGCCACGGCGGCGGTACGGCGGACGAGGACACGCTTGCTGTTCATAGGTGCAACTCCTTCACGCGCGCAGATCAGAGCGCGTGGGTTCAACGGAAATGAGGACGTGCGAAAGCGCGGCACCGGAGCTTCAGGACAAGCAGGTGCCGTACGGGCCGCTCTAGATCCGCAGAAGTTGCAGCTCAGAAAGGTCAGGCGGCGCCCGGCCGCTCTCGGCCGACGCCGGAGCCCATGCCGCCACAGCAGCACCGGAGGCTGCGTCTGGCACGGCGCTGGTCAGCGCCGGCGGCGCGTACGCAGAGCCGGTCCCGGCTGCCGCGCACATCCCATCCGCATGATCGAGATGATCCGAGCCGCCATCGGTATGCGAACATCCCGCGCTAACCTGCGGGACATCAGCGGTTTGGTGGGCCATCACCATGTCGTGACCGGCGTCGAGTCGCGCTGACTGCACACCGCCGGGACCCAAGGCGTGCATGCCCAGCACGCCAGCCAGCACCGCCATCACCAGCAGCACAAACAACCGCCCGGCAGGGCGGCTGCTCGATTTGGTGCTGCTTGTCATGAGGCCCATCGTACGGGCTCCCGCACAAGGGGCCGGTTCGCCAACCGGGGCAGCCTCGCCGTGCGCTCCAGGTGAGCCGCGGCAATGAAGCACATGGCCGCGCCGTCGCTGAGACCGAACAGCCGCATCAGGTGAACGGAGCCGGCCCGCTGCCGTCATCGCCCTCGTTTCATTGACTCCGGCGCTCCCGGCCTCTGGGACGAAGCCCAGGAGCGTCAATTCGACGCCCGGTGCTGCCGCATCTGGACGAGCGGCAGCGCCGTCTGTATCTGGCGTCAGAGGCCGAGGCGCTGGGCCATGGAGGGATCACGGCCGTGGCCCGGGTGGCGGAGGTCTCGGAGTCGACCGTCGCGCGAGGGTGTGAGGAACTCACGAGCGGAGCGGAGACGCTGGGGCGGGTGCGCAGGCCCGGCGGCGGGCGCAAGTCTGCCGCCGAGCGTGACCCCGGTCTGGTGGCGGCTCTCGAGTTGTTGATCGAGCCGCGCGAGGTGGGTGATCCGGTGTCCCCGTTGCGCTGGACCACCGCCTCGCTGCGGGATTTGTCACGGGAGTTGACCGATGCGGGTCATCCGGTCAGCGCCCCGGTGGTCGGCGGTCTGCTGCGTGCGATGGGCTTCAGCCTGCAGGGCATGGCCAAGACTCGGGCCGGCAGCCAGGTGCCTGACCGAGACGCCCAGTTCCGTCACATCAACACCGCTGCCGAACGCTTCCTGGCGGAGGGGCTGCCGGTGGTGAGCGTGGACGCGAAGCAGAAGGAGCCGATCGGCGACTTCGCCCGGCCCGGCCGCACCTACCGTCCCAAAGGCGAGCCGATCATCGCCCCGGATCACGACTTCATCGGCCCCGACACCCCGGTCGCCATTCCGTATGGCATCTACGACCTGGGGCGCGACAGCGGCTGGGTGAACCTGGGCACCGACCGAAACACCGCCGCGTTCGCGGTGGAGTCCCTGCGCCGCTGGTGGAAGGGCCAGGGGTGCCTCGACTATCCCGGCGTGGACCGCTTGCTGGTCACCGCCGATTCCGGAGGGGCCAACTCGGCCGACTCCCGTCTGTTCAAGATGGGCCTGGCCGACGTCGCCGACGAGTGCGGCCTGAGCATCACCGTCATGCACTTCCCACCGGGTACTTCAAAATGGAACAAAGTGGAAGTGCGCCACGAGGCGCCACTGTTACCGGGCAGGGGTGAAAGACCCCTGTCGCCGGGCTGTCGCAGCAGTCCGGTGAAGCTGAGGGCAGCCGATCCGTGGAGACGCACGGGGAGGTAGGAGCAGCCCTGACAACGACGGAGCGCGTCGGTACTTCCAGACGGCGCGTGTCCGGCAAGCAAGACGAGACGCCGTACGAGAGGAACCAGTGCCTGACGTCCCGTAAGTGTTCCACCGGCTCCAATCTGGAGGATGTGGGCCGGGTGCAGCGCACGCCGCCTTCTCGGGCGGCGACTTCGGAGCCGGTCTTTCGATGCTGGTGAGGAGGCCACGCTGAATGCCTGCGGCGTAGGCGTGGCGATGCTGTCGGGGTAGAGCTGGGCGGCTCGCTCGTCGACCGGAGAGTGGTGAACGTGGGAAGCGTGCTGGAACCGCCCTTCCCGGCTGGCATCCAGTCAGTCGGTGGGCAGGCCCGTCGTCGGCTGACGGCTCCAGTACGTGGCGGAGGCCCCGTAGTAGTCCGAGCGCACGAGAGGTGCGTACATGGCGAAGGGGGCCAGCAAGTCAGTGGCCGAAGTACTGGAAGACCAGGAGGTTTTCGCCGGTGAACACCGACGAACTTGAGGCCGTCACATACGTGGCGGAGCGACGGGTACTGGAGATCCAGACCAAGCTGCACCGTTGGGCCCGTGATGATCCTCATCGCAGGTTCGATGACCTGTTCAACCTTGTCGCCGATCCCGCGTTCCTGCTGGTCGCATGGGATCGGGTGCGGGGTAACAAGGGTGCCAAGACTGCCGGGGTGGACGGCCGCACTGCGGCGTCCATCGTGGCGCGGACGGGCGTCGAGGAGTTCCTCGGCGGGCTGCGGGACAGCATCAAGGACCGTAGTTTCCGTCCGCTGCCGGTGCGGGAGCGGATGATCCCCAAGTCGGGCGGTAAGTTACGTCGGCTGGGGATCGCCACGATCACGGACCGGGTGGTGCAGGCATCCTTGAAGCTGGTGCTGGAGCCGATCTTCGAGACGGATTTCCTCCCGTGTTCCTACGGGTTCCGTCCGAACCGCCGGGCCCACGACGCGGTGGCCGAGGTGCGCTTCTTCACGTCCAAGTCGTATGAGTGGATCGTGGAGGGCGACATCAAAGCCTGCTTCGACGAGATTTCACATTCCGCTCTGATGGACCGGATGCGAAAGCGCGTCGGAGACAAACGCGTCCTGGCCCTGGTGAAGGCGTTCTTGAAGTCGGGCATCCTCGGCGAGGATCGTCTGCTTCGAGAGACCACCGCCGGCACCCCTCAGGGTTCGATTCTCTCGCCGTTGATGAGCAACGTGGCTCTGTCGGTCTTGGACGAGTACATCGCCCAGGCGCCGGGAGGCCCAGGGTCCATGCCCTGGGCTCGGGCCAAGCGACGTCGTCAAGGTCTCCCCAACTACCGGCTTTCCAGGTACGCGGACGACTGGTGTCTGATGGTCTCCGGCACCAAGGACGACGCCGAGGCTCTACGCGAAGAGATCGCAGAGGTGTTGTCCACGGTGGGCTTGCGCCTGTCCGTGGAGAAGACCCTGGTCACCCATATCGACGAGGGGCTGGACTTCCTCGGGTGGCACATCCAGCGTCACCGCAAGCGAGGTTCCAGCCGCTGCTACGTCTACACCTACCCTTCGCGCAAGGCCCTCAAGGCCGCGATGGGCAAGGTCAAGGCGATCCGCCGCGGAACGGCCACCGGCCTGCCACTGGACGAACTGCTCATCCAGATCAACAAGATGCTGTTCGGCTGGTGCATGTACTTCCGTCCCGGGGTGTCCAGCGCGACGTTCCAGTACCTGAGCTCGTACACGTGGGGCCAGGTCATGAAGTGGCTGCGTCGCAAGCACCACCGGATCAATAGGAAGGACCTTCGCCGCCGCTACTGCGGTGGGGGTTGGTGGCCATCAGGAGAGGAACGGACACTGTTCGACCCCGGCAAGGTACGCACCACGCGCTACCGATACCGAGGGACAGTCATTCCTTCTCCCTGGCCATCCGCCGGATGAGGACAACTATCTGCAGTTGGACGGGACTTGTGGAGCGCCCGGTGCCGTGAGAGTGGCACGCCGGGTGCGGGAAGCGGTCCAGAGAAACGGCTCGATCGAAAGACGAGACCGCGCTCTGGGCCGACTTCACCACCGGCTGTTCTCCCGGATCACCCACAGCCTGCGCGGACAGCCTCTGACCAGCTACGAAGTGCTGCTGGAGACCATCTCAGCCACCCGCACCAGCACCGGACTGACCGTTCACGCAGTACTGGACGAGAATGCGTACCCCACCGGCCGCGTGCTCACCCGAGCCGAACGCAAGAGCGCCGACCGGCGGGTCGAACGAGACGAGTTCCACGGCGAGTGGAACTACACCATCGCCCCGCAGGACCCCGGCCAGCAGCTCCCGGAAGCTCCACACGACGAGTCCGGACCTCCGGTCCCCGCCGCGGCCACCTTCCTCCTCACCCACCCCGCACTCACCGGCATGCCCCGCGAACAGTTCGAACAGCTCGTGCTCCACCTCGAACCGTGCCAGCAGGTCCTGACCGAAGCCGAACGCCAGGGCGCCGGCAGGGACAACCGCGGCCGCAACCCCGGCTTCGGCACCCTCGACCACCGCCACCGCGTCCTGACCGCCGTGCTCCGCAGCCGCAACACCGTCACCTTGACCCTCGCGGCCGAACTGATGGGCCGCACGCGCAACGTGCTGAGTTACCACGCCGGGAGGTCCAAACCGATGCTGGCCTTCGCCGGGCCCGAACTCGCCAGAGTCCTCGTCTTCCGCCGGACCCACCCTCCCCGCACTCTCGAAGCCTTGAAGCGCGTGATCGAGAACCACGACAACGAGATCAACTCCGGCAATAGTTAAATTACGGCTCCTAATCCGCGTGCGGACCGGCCAGACCAGCCAGCTCGTTCGGCGAGCGCACCAAGGCGATGCCATCCAGTTCAGGCTCGCGGCCCTGGACGCGCTCGGCAGCCCCAGCAGCGGCGAAGCCAGCGCGCAGCGCTGCCTCGGGAAGAGCCGGGGCCAGGTAGGTCAGGCCGACACTGCCGTTCTCACCGCGGGTAACGACCCACAACTTCAAGTCCTCGGCGGCTGCGCAGATCCCCAACTCCTCGGTGAGCTCCCGCGCCGCCTGACCGGCCAGTGCCAACTCGCCCAACGTCGCCCCATCCTGGGGAGGCTCCACAGACCCCCCTGGCAGCTGCCAACGCCCCGGGGCAGCCGTAGAAGGCGACATCCTCGCTGCCAGCACACGGGCGTCATCTGTCGGCTGGACGACGTTCACGAACAACGAGGGCAGTGCGGTGGCGCCGGGAACGCGACGCAAGGCGTAGTGCCGGTAGGTCACACGCACCCAGGACAGACGCAGGACGCGCGAGCCCTTCCGCTCCAGCCCCCCACACGCCACCACGGGCCCGTCGAAGAGGGCGGGGTTTGCCCGAACAGCCATGCCCCACACCCGGTCTCGGGCCTCAGCGTCCTGGGACGGCAGCGGCGGCTCCGCAGCTTCGGCCAGCAGGAGCCGCTCAACGTCGAAGAGGTCAACGCCCACGGGAGGCAGTGTCTCGGTCACCGGCCCATCGTAGAACCCACTTCGGGCTTGACCTCGTCTTCGCATCGACGGCCGTGAGCGAGTTCGTGGACGCCGGCTGGCCGCCACCCCGACCTGACCCCGGCTCCCCGGACCTGCAGCCGGACATCGACGCCATCAGCCAACTCCACGCACCGCCCACCCCCTGCCCGTTCACCGATTTCCCGGACATCTCCACCAATCCGCTCCTGCACACGACAGCCGCCTCGACGAACAGTTCACCGGCGACACGCTGCTTCACTGAGACCTGCGCGCGGACAGTCTCCTGATCGCCATGGACGACCAGATCCGGGTCATCGACTGGGCATGGCCCCACCGGGGCCCGGCCTGGATCGACACCGCCTTTCTCGTTCCCCATCTCATCCTCGCCGGACACACCGCCCACGACGCTGAGATGTGGGCTGGCCAGATCCCGGCCTACCAGCAGGCCGACGATGCTGCCGTCACGGCGTTCGTGACTCGCCCTGACCACCTGCTGGGCCAGCCGGGCCGGACGAGGCTCGGAAGAACTGCAGGCCTACCGCGCCCGAGCCGTCGAGGCCGGCCGCGCCTGGCTCAACCAGCGCTCGGCAACCTGACACATAAGTGGCCGCCAGGCGCGGCGGCGGAGATACCTGAGCCGCTACGCTCCCGGTTCGGCGGAGCCGGTGCGTCGCTCGTGCGGCAGGACTGCGCGGCTTCGGGTGGCCCCGCTGTCCGCTGCGCAGCCGCGCGGGCCCCGCCCCTCCATTGGCCCCCACTTGCGGGGCACGAGCGGAGACGCGTGGCACACCGGCTAGGAGCGGCGGCGAGTCTGCGGGCGAACTTGAGACTGGGTAGCTCGCCCTGACGACTGAGGAGTTCCGCGTGGCCGCTGCCCAGGCCGACACCCGACGACACTCAGCCTGACCACGACGCAGAGCGCAGGGAGTTCGCTACAGCCGTCAGGGAATTCCTCGGCTCGCTGTGAGCCCGCCCAACCCGGGCGATGATGCGGGTCGTATCGACGCCCGCCGGCCCGAGGACCCTGCGCACCACGGTACCGGAGCCGTTGAGCAGTTTGTTGATGAGCTGCTCGGTCTCCCTCGCCGCCGCGCCAGTGAAGAGCGCAACCCCTTCTGCGGTGGGGTGCGGCGTACGCTCGCTCAGCTGGGTGCCGGACCGCACATCCCCCGATGTGGTCCGGCACCCAGCTTCGATGCGTCAGGCCCCGCCGACGCGGGCGGTGGCGGGCCGGCCGGACAGCATCAGGTCGATGGTCTGCTCGGTGAGCGGCTCCATCGAGTCGCCGTTCTCAGCGTGCTCCTCGCCCTTGTGACGCTGGCCGCGGGTGCACCCAAGACGGTGCTCAAGGGCGATGTCTCGGCCGCTCTGCAGTCGCACATGGGGCTGAGTGCGAGGTTTGTCCGCCTCATCGGACTGGCCGAGGTCTCCGCAACGGCGGGCCTGGTCGTGGGGCTCTTCTGGCAGCCCCTGGGCATCGCGGCGGCCATCGGCTTCGCCCTCACCATGATCGGCGCCGTGGGCTACCACGTCCAGGTCGGCGACTACGCCAACCCCGAGACCCGGCAGAACGCCATGGCCGCGGTCATTCTCATCCCAGTCTCGGTGGCCGCCGCCGCGATGCTCGCTCTGGCCATGTGACCCGCGTCGGACCGCCCATGCGACACAGCTCGCCCCGACCCGTCCCGTCAGGACGCGTCCTCGTCCAGCTTCTCCACCACGCGCTCAGAGATCTGAGCCAGCGCCCGCAGCTCCGCCGGCGTGACATGGTCGAGGAACAGAGCGCGCACCGCCTCCACGTGATGCGGGGCAGCGGCCTCGATCATCGTGCGCCCCGCGTCCGTGATCACCACGAAGGCGCCGCGCCCGTCCTCGGGACACTCTTCCCGCACCACCAGCCCACGCTTGACCATGCGGGAGATGTGGTGGGAGATCCGACTCTTCTCCCATTCCAACGCATGGGCAAGATCCAGAATCCGCTGCCGCCCATCCGGTGCGTCCGTCAGCTCGACCAGCACTGCGTAGTCCGCGGGCGAGACATTGGACTCCGTCTGCAACAAGCGTGACAACCGGCTCTGGAGCCTCTCCTGAAGGCGGACGAAGCTGCGCCACGCGTGCTGCTCCTCCGGCGTCAACCACCGCACCGTTTCTTCCATGGAGAAAGTGTAGACTAGTTGACGCTTCACCAAAATGCTGGGTCTTCGGCGACGCGATCGCCCTTGCCTCGCCCGGCCCCACCTGAGGGTCGCCCCGACTCCGGAGGTGCGGCACGGCCCTGTCCTGCCCTGACTGCCTCGGGCCGCACCTCCGGGCCCACCTGCCGCCGGGACGCCCCTCAGGCCGCATGTCACGGCACTAGGTCACTGCATTATTTGTTTTTCGCCGAATGTTCCCGACTTGTCACCATAGGTCGATATGTGACAGGCCGTCGAGTGGCCCGGCGGCCCCCTGACCGGCGGGCCAACCGTCGGGTTCAGGGAACGTACGCGGTCCCGCGTACCCCTCCTCAACCAGGAGTGGCCACCCTCAACTGATGAAGACTTAAGGGGTCCATCACATGGCAGCCGAGATCGTCAATCCCCATAGCGGGAGCGGCACGGAGACGGAGAGCATCGCCGGGGAGCCAGGCGAACCCTTCGATCCGGCCTTCGCGCTTCACCGCGGCGGGAAGATGGCCGTGCAGGCCACCGTCCCCATCCGGGACAAGCACGACCTGTCCCTCGCGTACACGCCCGGCGTCGCCAAGGTGTGCAGCGCCATCGCCGAGAACCCCGAGCTGGTCCACGACTACACCTGGAAGTCGCAGGTCGTCGCCGTCGTGACGGACGGCACCGCGGTGCTCGGACTGGGCGACATCGGCCCCGAGGCGTCCCTCCCGGTGATGGAGGGCAAGGCGATCCTCTTCAAGCAGTTCGGCGGCGTCGACGCGGTGCCGATCGCGCTCGCGACCACGGACGCGGACGAGATCGTCGAGACGGTCGTCCGCCTCGCGCCGTCCTTCGGAGGGGTGAACCTGGAGGACATTTCGGCGCCCCGCTGCTTCGAGATCGAGCGCAAGCTGAAGGAGCGGCTCGACATCCCGGTCTTCCATGACGACCAGCACGGCACCGCCGTCGTGACGCTGGCGGCCCTGCGGAACGCCGCGAGGCTGTCCGGGCGGACCCTCGGCGATCTGCGCGGTGTCATCTCCGGCGCCGGTGCGGCCGGGGTGGCCATCGCGAAGTTCCTGCTGGAGGCGGGGCTCGGGGACGTCGCCGTGGCCGACCGCAAGGGTGTCGTCAGCCGGGACCGTGAGGACCTGACGGACGTCAAGCGCGAACTCGTGGAGCTCACCAACAGGGCCGGCATCTCCGGCTCGCTGGAGACTGCCCTGGTCGGCGCGGACGTCTTCATCGGTGTGTCCGGCGGTACGGTGCCGGAGTCGGCGGTCGCGTCGATGGCGCCCGGTGCGTTCGTCTTCGCCATGGCCAATCCGGACCCTGAGGTCCACCCCGACATCGCGCACAAGTACGCGGCCGTGGTGGCGACGGGGCGCTCCGACTACCCGAACCAGATCAACAACGTGCTGGCGTTCCCGGGCATTTTCGCGGGGGCGCTGCAGGTGCGGGCGTCCCGGATCACGGAGGGCATGAAGATTGCCGCCGCGAACGCGCTGGCGGATGTCGTGGGTGACGAGCTGGCCGCGGACTGCGTGATTCCATCGCCGTTCGACGAGCGGGTCGCTCCGGCCGTGACAGCGGCGGTTGCCGCGGCGGCGCGGGCGGAGGGCGTGGCGCGACGCTGACGTTTGTCCGGGGGCTGCCACCTCCGGACCCCCGCAACTGCCCCGGTACGGATACCCGTGCCGGGCAGTTGCGCGGTGGGCCGAGGTTGCCCGGTGCCGGGTTGATTGTCGCCGGGGTCCGCCCGGGGCTCGTGTCCTGGATTGCCGGCCACCACGCTCCGGGCGAGCTGCGGGTGCCTTTGCGTTCAGAACACGCCCCTGCGCGTCCCCCTCGGGCAAGCTCCCGATGATCCTCGGTTGTGACGCCGCCGGCGTCGACGCGGACGGCAACGAGGTGGTGCTCCACTTGGTCATCGGCCCGACCGGTCACGGCGTCGGCCCGGGGGAGCCCTGCTCCATCCTCACCGAGCATTACCAGGTCACCTTCGCCGAGCAGGTCGCCGTCCCGGCGTGGAATGTCCTCCCGAAGCCGAAGGAACTCTCCTTGGAGGAGGCCGCCTGCGTCTTCGCGTCCCACAAAGCCGGATCGGTCTGCCCGGTGAGGGACTGCTCCGCCAGATGGTCTTGCCCGTCTACCCGTAACGGCAGCCCCAGTGGGTGGTGAGTTGGGCCGCGAGGAAGAGCCCCCCTCGTCCGTCGTTCAAGCCCGCCGCAGCCTCGGTTGGATGTTGCTCGGGGCCGGTGACCTCGCAGACCAGCACGTCCTCCCGGATCAGGCGCAGTTCGAAGCGAGGTCGTCGAGTCCCCACGCGGACAGTTGGCGGGTGACCTTCTACCCCTCAGCTGTTGCGCGATGCCCTCAAGCGGTCGCGTAGCGCCGCCGCGATCCGCCCGGCTGCCGCGAGCTCGTCCGGCGTGAGCGGATGGACGAACAGTTCACGGACGGCACGCAGATGCGGTACCGAAGCGTTGCGGAAAGCTTCCGCACCTTCGGCCGTGAGCACCACCTCGGCGCCCCGGCCGTCGGTGACGCATTCCTCGCGCCGAATCAGCCCTCGTCGCTCCATGCGCTTGATCTGGTGCGAGAGCCGGCTGCGCTGCCAGCCGATGCGGGCCGCCAGTTCGGAGGGGCGCAGCCGCCCTTCCGCTTCTCGCAGCGCGAGGAGCGCGGCGTAGTCCCCCGGTGACAAGGAGGACTCGCTGTGCAGGCGTGACGAGAGTTCGGAGCGGAGCGCTTCCGTCGTCTCGATGAAGTCCTGCTAAATCCGCAGTTCCTCGGCGCCGGGGAACACTCTGCGTCGCTCTCCCACTGTCCCCACCTCTTTAGTTGACACGTCAATTATCTTTGATAAAGATTGACGCGTCAACCAGTCGTCTGCCGCAGGAACCGGATGTCCCGGGTGCCAGTAGGAGGAGTCCATGACGGCCACAGCGTTCGAATTGGGGCTGAACTCGTTCGGGGAGGTCGCCACTGACGGCGGCCGGCCGCTGAGCGATGCCGAGACCGTTCGCCTGTTGATCGAGGAGGCCCGGCTCGCCGAGGCGGTGGGGATCGACGCGTTCAGCGTCGGGGAGCACTACCGCGCAGGTCACAACGACAGCGCCACCCCAGTCCTGCTCGCCGCGATCGCCACCGCGACGGAACGCATCCGGCTCGGCACTTCGGTGACCGTGCTCAGCACCAACGACCCCGTGCGGCTCTACCACGAGTTCTCCACGCTGGACGCCGCCTCGAACGGCCGCGCCCAGCTCGTACTGGGGCGGGCCTCGGCCACGGAGTCGTTCCCGCTGTTCGGCTACGACCTCGCCGACTACGAGGAGCTGTTCGAGGAGAAGCTCGACCTGTTCATGCGCCTCCAGCGCGAGGAGACGGTGACCTGGTCGGGCCGGTTCCGGCCGCCGCTCGTCGAGCAGCGACTGCGTCCCCGGATGCCGCCCGGTGGCATCCCCACCTGGATCGGCGTGGGCGGCAGCCCGAACTCCGTGGTCCGCGCGGCCCGCTACGGCCTGCCACTCATGCTGGCCGTCATCGGTGGACGCCCCCAGCGCTTCGCCGGCCACGTCGAGCTCTACCACCGGACGCTCGAACAGTTCGGGCATGCCATGCAACCCGTCGCCCAGCATTCGCTGGGGCTCATCGCCGAGAGCGACGAGGAGGCGATCGAGACCTGGTGGCGGTACTGGCAGCCGGTCGTCACCGCCCTCGCGGAGGAGCGCGGGTTCTACAAGCCGACCCGCGAGCGCTACCTGGCGGAAGTCGGCAAGGGCGCGCTTTTCGTCGGCTCTCCCGAGACGGTCGCGCGCAAGATCGCCACGATGGCCCGCGATCTGCACCTCAGCCGCTTCGACCTCAAGTACGACGTCATGAACCTTCCCCGCGAAGCCCGGGCCCGCACGATCGAGCTGCTGGGCCGTGAAGTCGCCCCGCGGGTGAGGCAGCTGCTCACGAAGGAGCCCAGCCATGTCTGATCTCGTCTTCGGTCTGGACACGTTCGGCGATGTGCCGACGGACGACTCGGGCCACCCGGTGTCCGATGCGCGGGCCATCCGGCTGGTCCTCGACGAGGCCGTTCTCGCGGAGGAGACCGGCGTCGACGTCCTCGCACTCGGCGAACACCACCGCCCGGAGTTCGCGATCTCCTCACCGGAGACCGTGCTCGCCGGCATCGCCACACGCACCAGCCGTACCCGTGCCATCAAGACGCTCGGCGTCGGCCGTTTCGACCTCATCTACACCACGGGGGCACAGCCGATCAGCGCCCGCCTGCGCACGGTCGAGCTGTACGGCACCAAGGTGCTTCCGATGGTCCGCGACATCCTCGCGGGCTGACGCCATGAATGGAGCACGCATGAACACGACCACCACCACCGCTGCGGTGCGCACGGTCGGCATCCTGGGTGCGGGGAAGGTCGGTACCGTGCTGGCACGCCTGGCCCTGGCAGCCGGCTATCGCGTACTCGTCGCCGGATCGGGCGACCCGGCCAAGATCGCACTCACCGTCGAAGTGCTCACGCCCGGCGCCGTCCCGGTCACCGCGGCAAGGGCCGCGGCGGAGGCGGATGTCGTCATCCTGGCGCTGCCGCTCGGCAAGTACCGCACCGTGCCGGCGGAGGCGCTGCGGGGCAGGCTCGTCATCGACGCCATGAACTACTGGTGGGAGGTCGACGGCATCCGCGAGGACCTCACCGACCCGCTCACCTCCTCGAGCGAGATCGTGCAGGCGTATCTGCCCGGAGCCCGGGTGGTCAAAGCGTTCAACCACATGGGCTACCACGATCTCGAGGATGGCGCCCAGCCCGTGGGGGCGCTGGGACGCAAGGCGATCGCGATCGCCGGTGACGACCCGGACGACCTGGCCACCGTCGCGGACCTCGTCACCGCTTTCGGCTTCGACCCCGTCATGGCAGGTCCCCTCGCCGACGGAGTACGGCTCGAACCGGGCACCGAGCCTTTCGGCGCGAACGTCGATGCCGGGGAGCTGCGTGCGATGCTCGTCCGCTTCACGGAATCGGAGCGCGGACGGGCCGTGACCAGCGCGAGGGCGGCCGCCTCGGCGTCGAGCGGCCGGGCAGCCTGACCGCCAACCCTGTGCTCGGCGTCCCGCCGCGCCGGCGTCGGCAATGCCACCCTCTACCGGAACTTCGCGGACCGGGCCGCCCTCGTCCACGAGGTCGTTCTCTCCGTCCTGAGCCGCATGACGGACCGGGCGGAGGAGGCGGCCGCCGAGGAGGCGGACCCGTTCGCCGCGCTGAGCCGGTTTGCCCACGCGGCCGCCGATGAGCGGATCGGCTCGCTGTGCCCGATCTTCTCGGCGGCTTCGACAAGGACCATCCCGAACTGCACGCCGAGCGCGACCGGCTCGAAGAGGCCGTCCAGGGCCTTGTCGACCGTGCGCAGGCGGCGGGGCGGCTCCGCTCCGACGTCGCCGTCGGAGACCTGATGGTCGCGTTGTCCCAGCTCACCCGGCCGCTGCCGGGCATCGGATGCCCGGGCATCGACCGGTACACCCATCGCCATCTGCAGCTGCTGCTGGACGGACTCGAGGCGCCCGCGCGCTCCGAACTGCCTGGTACGGCCGCGACCTTGGAGGACCTGCGGCGCCACCCGTGACCAGCAACACGCCGTCATCCGCATCCCCGACCCGTCATCCACAGTCCGTGATCCGAAATCCGTAGTACGGAAGCACTTATGCCCGGCGCCCCGGGGCCGACTCGTCCGCACGCGCCGGTACGACCGTTTCTCACGCTTACGCAACCCCTAGGTGGCTACCTCCATGTCAAAAACAGCCAAGTCTCAGCTCCGGGACTCCGCCCGCCCGGACCCGAGCCGCTGGAAAGCCCTGGTCTTCATAGCCCTGGCCCAGCTGATGGTTGTGCTCGACGCGACGATCGTGAACATCGCCCTGCCGTCCGCCCAGCAGGACCTGGGGATTTCGGACGGCAACCGGCAGTGGGTCATCACGGCCTACGCCCTCGCCTTCGGCGGACTGCTCCTCTTCGGCGGGCGCATCGCCGACCTGTGGGGCCGTAAGCGCACCTTCGTGGTCGGTCTGCTCGGCTTCGCCGCCGCGTCCGCGCTCGGCGGAGCCGCGAACGGCGAGGCCATGCTGCTCGGTTCGCGCGCGCTCCAGGGTGCCTTCGGCGCGCTGCTCGCGCCGGCCGCGCTCTCGCTGCTCGCGGTGATGTTCACCGACGCCAAGGAGCGGGCCAAGGCGTTCGGGATCTACGGCGCGATCGCCGGTGGCGGTGGCGCGGTCGGTCTGATCCTCGGCGGGTTCCTCACCGAGTACCTGGACTGGCGCTGGACCTTCTACGTCAACATCCCCTTCGCGGTGATCGCCGCCGCGGGCGCGTACTTCGTCATCCGTGAGCCGGCCGGCGGCCGCAACCGCTCGCCGCTCGACATCCCCGGCGTCATCCTCTCCACCCTCGGTCTGGTGACGCTGGTGTACGGCTTCACGCGCGCCGAGGCCAACGGCTGGTCGGACTCCACGACCATCGGTCTCTTCGTCGCCTCGGCGGTCCTGCTCGCGGCCTTCGTGTTCACCGAGTCCAAGGTCCGCTCGCCGCTGCTGCCGCTGCGCGTCCTGACCGAGCGCAACCGCGGCGGTGTCTACCTCTCGCTGGGTCTCGCCATCATCGCGATGTTCGGCCTCTTCCTCTTCCTCACGTACTACCTGCAGGTCGTGAAGGGGTACTCGCCAGTCAAGACGGGCTTCGCCTTCCTCCCGATGATTGCGGGCATGATCACGGGCTCCACGCAGATCGGTGCCCGGCTGATGACCCGCGTCGCGCCTCGGCGGCTCATGGGGCCCGGCTTCCTGGTCGCCGCCACGGGCATGCTGCTGCTGACCCAGCTCGAGATCGACTCCTCGTACGCCGGACTGATCCTGCCGGCGCAGCTGCTGCTCGGCCTCGGCATGGGTATGGCCTTCATGCCGGCCATGTCCCTGTCCACGCACGGCGTCGAGGCGCGGGACGCGGGCGTCGCCTCCGCGATGGTGAACACCTCGCAGCAGGTCGGCGGCGCCATCGGCACGGCCCTGCTGAACACGATCGCCGCCTCCGCGACCACGTCGTACATCGCCGCGCACGCGGCGGGCGCGACCGGTCCCCAGGCACAGCAGACGCTGCAGATGCAGGGCCTGGTGCACGGCTACTCCAGCGCCATCTGGTGGGCCGTCGGCATCCTGGTGGCGGCCGCGGCCATCGCGTTCACCTTCATCAACAGTGGGCGGCCGGGGACCGGCGCGGCCGCGTCGTCCGCAGACGGCACCGGTGAGGGCGCCGAGGACGGGGTGAGGATCCCGGTCGTCGCGCACTGACCTCGCGAGACTCGGGCCGACGTCCAGTCCGATGTCCAGTCCGATGTTAAGAACTCTTGTGCCTGATGACCTGTGGGAACGCATAGCCCCGCTGCTCCCGGCCCGGCCGCCGCGGCGCCACCGGTATCCCGGCCGCCGATGCCGGCGGATGACCGCGCGGCCCTGCGGGGCATCGTTTATGTGCCGTGCAAGAGCGTGAGTTGGAGAGACGTCCCCGCGGAGCGGATCGGCTGCAGCGGCGTGACGTGCCTGGCGCCGCCTACGGGACTGGACTGACGCCGGGGTTTGGCCCCGCCTGCACGAGGTCCTCCCGGCCGAGCTGAGGACAGCCGGCCTGCTGGACATGGACGACAACGCGATCGATGCCTCGCACGTCAGGGCCCTCGAAGGGGGGCTCACACCGCACCTTCGCCGGTCGACCGGGCCCGGCCCGGCAGCAAGCACCATGTGATCACCGACCGGCACGGAACCCCGCTCGCCGTCTCCCTGACCAGCGGAAACCGGCACGACATCACCCAACTCCTACCGCTGCTGGACGCGATACCTCACACCCGCGGACTACGCGGCCGACCCCGGAGCCGGCCCAGACGACTGTTCGCCGACCGCGGCTACGACTTCGACAAGTACCGCCGCATCCTCCGCGCCCGCGGCATCACCCCGAAGATCGCCCGCCGCGGCGCCCCGCACGGCTCAGGACTGGGCAAGACCCGCTGGGTTGTCCAGCGGACCTTCGCCTGGCTCCACCAGTTCAAACGCCTACGGATCCGATACGAGATACGCGCCGACCTCCACGTTGCACCCCTCCAACTCGCCTGCAGCATCATCTGCTTGAGACGACTCCGCACCTCATTCTGAAACGATCAGCAAGTTGCACCGCCGCATCCGTGAGCCGTTTTCAACCTGGCGGAATCACAGGTGAGTTGGCGTGAGGGGTGGGTGCGGGAAGAGGTGAAGCTCCTGGTAGAGGGGTTGCCGACCAAGATCAACCTGTCCGCCCGGAGCTTCGTGTGCTTGTCCACCCATCGGGACTCGATCAGTTCAGCCCTGCAGTTCCTGGCCGGGAAGCTCACTGCCCTGCGCCGTGAACGCGGAACCGGTGGAGCCGGCTCGCAACGGACCGGCAGGCCCTGCTGGTCCTGGCCCATCTGCGGTGCGGGCACACCTACGCCCAGCTCGCCACCGGGTTCGGCATCAGCGTCAGTACCGTCTACCGGTACGTGACCGAGGCCGCCGAGCTACTGGCCGCCCTGGCTCCCGACCTCGCCGAAGCAGTACGAGCCGCCTCCCGCAAAGCCTTCGTGATCCTGGACGGAACCCTCCTATCGATCGACCGCACCGCCACCGACCAGCCCTTCTATTCCGGCAACACAAGAAACACGGCATGAACGTGCAAGTCCTGGCTGCCCCGGCAGGCAGACTGCTGTGGGCCTCGCCCGCGCTGCCCGGGGCCGTTCACGACATCCGCGCGGCCCGCGAACACGGCATTCCCGACTCCCTGACCGAGGCCGGGTTGCGTCCAGGGAAGTGGTGTACGGCTTTGGCCTGATCCGGGGGTTTGCTCCGGCATCGGGATGAGGCCCGCATAGACGAACGGCCACCGGCTGATCTTCGAAGTGTCGAAGCCTCGAAGGAGATCAGCACGATGACCGCACCCGACAGTCTGCCCCTGCACGCCCTCGCCGAGAACAACCTTGCCGCGGCGAGTCCCGATCTGCTGCGCGCGATGGTCAAGACGTTCGCCGACGCGCTCATGTCCGCGGAGGCCGACGCCCTCTGCAATGCCGAATACGGGCAGGTCAGCGACGAACGCGTCAACCACCGCAACGGCTACCGCCCACGCGAGTGGGATACCAGGGCCGGCACCGTCGAACTCGCCGTCCCCAAACTCAGGTCCGGCAGCTACTTCCCGCACTGGCTCCTCGAACGCCGCCGCCGGGCCGAGCAGGCCCTCATCTCGGTGGTCGCCACCGCCTACCTCCTCGGCGTCTCCACCCGCCGGGTCGAGAAACTCGCCGAGTCCCTCGGCGTCACCCAGCTCTCGAAGTCCCAGGTCAGCGCGATGGCCAAGCATCTCGACGAACACGTCGCCGCCTTCCGCAACCGGCCGCTCGACGCCGGCCCTTACACCTTCGTCTGGGTCGACGCCCTGACCCAGAAGGTCCGGGAAGGCGGCCGCATCATCAACGTCCATACCCCGGTCGCGGTGGGCGTCAACGCCGACGGGCACCGGGAGATCCTGGGCCTGGACGTCACGACCGCCGAGGACGGCGCGGGCTGGCTCGCCTTCCTGCGCTCGCTCGTCGCCCGTGGCCTGTCCGGCGTCCAGCTCGTCGTCTCCGATGCCCACGCCGGTCTCGTCGACGCGATCGGCGCCACGCTGCCCGGCGCGTCCTGGCAGCGCTGCCGCACCCACTACGCGAGGAATCTCCTGAGCCAGGTCCCGAAGTCGGCCCAGCCCTGGGTGGCCACACTGCTGCGGACCGTGTTCGAACAACCCGACACCGACGCGGTGACCGCCCAGATGGCTCACGTACTGGACGCTCTGGAAGCCAAGTTCCCCAAAGCGGCAACCCACTTGGACGCCGCCCAGCACGACCTGCTGGCATTCACCGGCTTCCCTCGTGAGCTCTGGCGGCAGATCTGGTCGAACAACCCGCAGGAACGGCTGAACAAGGAGATCCGCCGCCGCACCGACGTGGTCGGCGTCTTCCCCGACCGCACCGCCGTCGTCCGCCTGGTCGGCGCGGTCCTGGCCGAGCAGAACGACGAGTGGACCGAGGCCCGCCGTTACATGGGCCTCGACCTGCTCGCCAAGGCCCGACTCCACCCGATCGAGTCAGAAACCGACGAGACCGCACTGCCCACCGAACTCACCGCATAGCCTCAAACAAGAGATCACCGAGTGGCCGTCGATACACCACTCCAGCGGACGTGACCCGAGGCCGGCATCCGCTGTTGGGCCGACAAGGGGTACCAAGGAGCCGGCGGAACCATCAGCGTGGCCTACGGCGGCCGCTGGGACAAACTCTCCACAGGCCACAAGCAGTCAACCGCGCCCATGCCAAAATCCGTGCGCTGGGTGAGCAGGCTATGGCCACGCTCAAGACCTGGCGACTGCTGCGCAAGCTACGGTGCAGCACCACCCGCATCACCAGCCTTGTCCAAGCCGTCCTCACCCCCCACCTGACCTGCTCAAACCAAGGTTGAAAAAGCCTCAGTGCGTATGGCGTCCACGGAACCCGGAGGAGGAAATGCACTCTGCCGCAGACCCGCGAGCTCAGGATCGGGGCGGGCGAGGCTCTATTCGGGCTGTGCCCGCCATGGCAAGCGGCGTAGTTCCTCAGCAAGGGCCCGGACTGCGGACTCTCCGTAGCGTCGCGCCCACAAGTTGAGCAACTCCTCGTTGTCCAAAAAGAACTTCCAGTCGCTGATCACCCCCTGCCTCACGAACAGAAACGGCACGGGCGATTGGAATGGCCGGAAGTTCGGGTTGTAAATCGCAGTCCCCTCGTTGCCTTCGTAGAACGGCCCGAACAAGATCCCATCGTCCGCATACGACGGAACTGCAAGATGCTGTAGGACGTCGTCAAAGACGCCCTGGGCACGATCAGGCGGCAAGTCGGTGAAGACGACGACGATTACTTTGTAGTCGGCATCGTCACCGCCAGTGGGTTGAGTCTCCAGGAACAGTCTCTTGTAACCGTTCATGAGCTCGACAACGTCTGCCTCGCCCCGGTCGGCGATCTGCTCCGGAGCGAGCCAGAGGACCTTGCGTTCCAATGACCCAGGCACGAAGGGACAGACGGCCCCAGCGCGGCCGAGATCCTTGTGAGGCTTGACCACGAAGGTCTTGATCCAGTCGGTGACGGCTTGAAGCGCTTCTAGATCGCTGTCCGCGAGCTCTGCCGTCCTGCTGTCCTCCTCGAGATCCTCGAGGAGGAAGAGATTGGTGTTCGGCTGTTTGCGCGTGACGGACATCTGCGCCTCCTTCGGCGACGCCCTCAGTATGACCAACTCCTCCGCCATTCGCACCCGTGACGTCCCCTGGTCTACACCCTGGTGGAGCAAGCCGGAGAATAGCGGCGGTCAAGGCGCGTCGTGCTCGTTGGACAAGGCGACCGAGGCGAGAGCGTCTCGCGATCAGCTAAATCTATGTCGCAGCGCACTGCCGAGGTGGGCTTTACTAGATCGAGGAGCGGCGCTACTCAGGTTGAGCTCCGTATTGATGAGCAGTGGCTGCGCATGGTGAGATCGATGGGCCGCTGCCCGCCTAAGGGGCCTGGCGGGGGACTACGGGGAGAGTGATCGAGCTGGGAAGCAGGCGACCCGTGAAAACGCGGTTGACGGCCTCATGGTGATAGGAATCGTCGTAGTCACGCTCCCAGCCCGGGGTGGCCCCGCGGCCCTCAGCGGGTGAAATCTCAACGCGCAGGTGATGTCCTGCCGCGATGCGTCCGGTGGCCGCCATCATTTCCACCTCCACCTTGACGACTTCGTCGGGCAGTAGAGGCAGGGCGTCTTCGCGTCGGTGCGTGTGCCAAGGGCGCTCGGCGGTGGAACGTTCGGGATCAAGAACCCGATGCGAGGCCTTGAGACATCCCCAGGTGAGCGGGGCAACCGATTCAGGGTCGCGCGTCTGGTAGGTGACTTCTCGCTGACCGTCCATGACGCGTAGCGCGACGAAGAAGTCGGCGTCGGCCGACGTGGACGCGACCCACAAGACGGCCCGGAAATGACCCGCCAACTCGAGGTCCTCGTCGAAGGGGGTTGATTCGAACACCGCCATCGGCAGCCCGGGGGCCGCAGCCCGCACATCGGCGGAATACTCAGCAGTTCCCATGTGCTCGGGCAGCTGCGGAGTGATGGTTCTGTGCCCGTGCCCGTGCCCGTTGCCGGTGTCGAGGTAGAGTTTGCGGTATTCGGTGCCGGGGACCGGCCAGGTGGCTGCGTCACGCCATTCGAAGCCTCCGTCGCCGGTCCGCATGATCATGCGGACCGGCGACGGCTCCCGGACCGGCTCCTCTCCCTTGAGGAACCGGTCGAAGAACGCTTCCAGTTCGGGCCGACAGTCCTCATACATGTATGAGCTGTAAGCGGCGTCCAGGACCAGCAGTTGTTTGAAAGGGGACGACAGCTGTGAGAACGCTTCGAAACCGGCGCGCGAGTGAATCATCAAGGTCTGGCTCACCGCCGTGAGGACGGGGATGTCGATGCCGGCGAAATCAGCCGACAGGAGCCCCTCTCCCGCGTAGTAACCGTCGTCCCACGGGTGGCTGGCCAACTCATCAATAAAGTCTACGGCGTCAGCATTCCGGCCTCTTGCCTTGCCCACCATCCCCTCCCACCACCAACGGCGGTAGTTCTTGAGGAGGATGCCTCCCGGATACGCCAGGTCGCGATAGGCGTCCGAGTCCGATGAAAGGGGAGCAATCGCTTTGAGAGCGGGCGGCTGCAGAGCAGCGACGTTCCACTGGATGGTTGCGTTGTACGAGCCGCCGTAGAGTCCGACGTTGCCGTTGCTCCAGGACTGTTCGGCAGTCCATTGGATGGCGTCGTAGTAGTCGAGTGCTTCCTGCTTCGAGAACGGATTCAGCGTTCCCGGCGTGTTGCCCACTCCGCGGCCGTCCACTCGGATGACGACATACCCACGCGGTACCCATGTGCTGGCGTTTGCGCTGACCGCGTTTTCCGAGTACCGGAAATACGAGGGGATGCCGTCGGTACTCTTCTCGAACCAGGCGGCTTCCTTCTCCTCACTCGCAGCGTGGTCTGCCTCACTGAAGACCGAGCCCGTCTCGAACGCTCTACCGTAAACCCCCAGCCGCATGAGGACCGGGTAGGAACCGGCCTCCAGGGGGCGGAAGACGTCTGCCAGGAGATAGCTCCCGTCGCGAGTGGGGATCTTGACGTCCCGGAAGAGCTTGATGCCTGCAAGAGCACGCCGCAGGTGGTTGCGTGCCTCAGCAGATCCTCGGAAACGGAGCCCGAGCTCGCCGAATACCGCGCGGACGGCGTCCGACGTCGCGAAGGACTCCGCGTCGCGCTCGAACGAAATGTCTTCGGCATGGACGCTGACCACGTCGCGGACGGTCTTGTCGATCGTCACGCCGCTGCGTAGGTCTGCCTCCCGCCCCAGGCTCTGCACGAAGCGCGCACGATTGACTGTTCCCGGGAGCGTGGGATCTGGATCCCCCGTCGCGGCGCTGTCATGCAGACTCGCCAGCGTCAGATGCGCAGCTGCAGCCGCGGTGCCGATGACCAGGTTGTCGATGAAGAAGGTCACCGTCTCGCCGGCCTGATAGAAGAACCTCCCCGTCTCGTCGGTCACGCCCTCATGGGTAGACGTCCGATAGCCCAGGCCCACGAAGGGCCCGTCACGGAAGTCACCGGTCAGCGGCCCCTCAGAAGGTGTTGGCTGCGATGCACTCATTATTTCTCTCCGCGTATTACTTGGCTGATCGGGTGGGACGGCGGATGTTCAGAGACCATCGATCACGGTGATCGCGTGGAATGGGGTGGGCGGTGCGGTGAAGAAGGGCGCCACCGCGGTGGAGAACGTGGTGAACCCCTCGGTCTTCACGAACACATCGGTGTGGTGCTCCATCGACTGCCACAGGGCGGCGAGCAGGAGGACGCCTTCCCGGTCAACGGCGCGGAGCAGTTGCAGGTCCAAACAACCGTCGGCCTCTTCAAGGGTCGGCACCTGCGATCGGACGACGGACTCGAACTCGTCTTCTCTGCCCTGCGCGACCGCAAGCTGGACAACTTCCCAGACAGCCATGCTTCTCCGCCCTGTGTTCAGTCTTCTTCGCGGGCGGCAGGCGGCCCGTGAAAGCTATTCGCCTTGTCATGCTATGGAGTTGACAGATTCTGCTGTGCTCCGCCCGCGAGAACTACTTCTTCGGCGGCAGCGCCATCGGGAGATTGTGCTTCACCTGATGGAGCGTGAACACCCAGCCGTCCTCGGTCCTGAGCAGGCGGGAGTCATAGCGGCCGATCATGGTGAGTGCCAGCGCCCCTTGCACCATGTTGAATCCGAAGGGCCAGCCGTTGTCGGGTTCGGGCCGAGCGTCGGCGTTGGACTCGACTACCACAAACTGGGCGCGCATTCGCGCCGTGTCGCCGGTGATTTCCACGATGTGGTCGGTGGTCAGGTAATGCATGCCGCGCCCGGCAGGCAGGGAGCTGTTCTGCATCATGGCGCGGATACTGGCGTGGCCGATCACGTCCGCGCCGTGTGCGATGTACTCATCTCGGCCGTACCGGCTGAATATCTGGAATTCCCCATCCGGGGCGAACAGTTCCGCGAGGGCTTCTCCGTCACGTTCTTCGAGTGCCTGCCCATACCGTGCAAGAAGTTCGGTGATTTCATGCCTGTCACTCATGGAGAGATCCTTCTGTGGTCGAGCTCGGTGGGTGTTTCTGTCGTCTGAAAGGAGAGGGGATCGCCGTGTTGTCCGACCGGCGCCGGATGGAATCCCGGACGTGTCACTCAAGGACGCGGACCGGCGTGCCGGCGGCAAACGCTGCGATGTCCTCGACGGCGTCTTTGTAGAAGGTCTCGTAGTTGCCTTCTGTCACGTAGCCGATGTGCGGGGTGACGACGGCGTTGTCCAGGCTTCGCAGTACGTGGTGTGCCGGCAGGGGCTCGATGTCGAACACGTCGAGTGCTGCACCGCCGATCCGTCGCGCCTGCAAGGCGCCGACCAGTGCGTCTTCGTCCACGATGGGGCCTCGCGAGGTGTTGACCAGTAGAGCCGTCGGCTTCATGGAGGAAATTTCGGTCGCTCCGACGAGGCCGCGGGTGCGGTCGCTGAGAAGCAGGTGGATCGACAGCACATCGGAGCTGGTGAACAGCTCCTGCTTGGACACGGCGGTCACACCGTGTTCCGCGGCTTTCTCGGCTGTGAGGTTCTGGCTCCAGGCGATGGTCTTCATGCCGAACGCCCGGCCCACCCGGGCCACCCTGGATCCGATCCTGCCGAGTCCCAGCAAACCGAGCGTCTTGCCCTCCAGGTCGGAGCCGACGCTCAGCTGCCACCCGCCTTCGCGTACCAGCCGCGTCTCGCCGGGAATGTTCTTTGCCGCAGCGAGGATCAGAGCCCAGGTGAGCTCCGGCGCGGCCGAGAAGCGGGAGTAGTCCGTACCGCACACCACGATGCCCTGTGCGTTGGCGGCTGGGATGTCGATGGCGGCGTTGCCCATCCCGGTGGTGACGAGCAGCTTCAGCTGACTGAGTCGACGCAGTACATCGGACGGGAACGGCGTGCGCTCCCGCATCGCCACCACCACATCGAAATCGGCTAGCTGCGCTACGACTTTGTCCGCGTCAGGAAGAGGCCCGTGGAATACCTCCACGTGGGCTTTCAGGGAATCCCAGTCGGCAAACTTCCTTGCCACGTTCTGGTAATCGTCAAGCACTGCGATGCGCATGTTATCCATTCCGTCCAACGCCTCCGTCGAATGCGAGGATCCTGAAGCAGTCAGTGGGAGAAAACCTTTCCCCTGCCAGCCTGTCGCCTCGTGCGTGCGATTAATTCAGGGCAATTCCATGCCCGAGGGGTGGAGAGCCACTCGAGGCGGCGCATGGCCAGTCGGATGCCCGCCCCGTGTGTCGATCTAGCAAAGCGGGGTCGGCGTCGACTTCCCATGGCAGTCTCCTTTTTCGGACGGCCAAGCGATCTCCTCCGATGACCAGGCGAAGCCCGGACCCGCACTGCTGATAGAGGTCTATCACTTGCGCCTCGATTGGGGCAAGTGATAGACCGGTATCAGTTAGCTGCCCGGCCACCCAACGGGGCGGCGAGACGGCAACGTTGATCTACGACTGCGCGTGCCACGAACATCACAGCGCCTGAGCGGCGGGACGTATCGGGCAAAGTTCAACGCGGAAGGATCTGGAAATGACGATGACCCCTGAGGGGATCAAGGCAGAGGCTCAGGTGCGGGTACGGGCCCGCAAGAGGGCAGCATCGCTGAGCTACTCCACTGGTTTCGGCAACGAGCACAGCAGTGAGGCCCTGGCGGGGACGCTGCCGGAGGGACGCAACAACCCTCAGCGCCCTGCACACGGCCTGTACACGGAGCTGCTGTCCGGCACGGCGTTCACCGAACTCCGGCCGATCACTCGCCGGACCTGGCTCTACCGCATCCGTCCATCGATCGTGCACCCGCCTTTCAAGCGCATCGATCACCCGAGCCTGCTCACGCCGCCGTTCACGGAGGTTCCCATAGAGCCGAGGCTGCTGTTCTGGGCGCCGAGGCCGGCGCCTGCGGCAGGAACCGATTTCGTCTCCGGCCTGTGGACCCTGGGCGGCAACGGTGATCCCGCCCTGCGTAGCGGCATGGCGATCCACCTCTACACGGCCGACACGTCCATGACCGATCGCGTGTTCAGCAATGCTGACGGCGAATTGCTGATCATGCCCGAGCTGGGCGGTTTGCTCATCCACACCGAACTCGGTCTGCTGAGCGTGCAGCCCGGCTCGGTCGCCCTGATACCCCGTGGCATCAAGTTCCGCGTCGAGATCCTGGGCGCCGCCGGCCAGGAAGACGCCCCGGCGTTCGTCCGCGGGTACGTGTGCGAGAACTTCGGCACGCCGTTCGCCCTCCCGGAACTCGGCCTCATCGGCGCCACGGGACTGGCGAACGCCCGCGATTTCCGCGCCCCCGTTGCCGCCTATGACGATGAAGAGCGGCCGTTCGAGGTGATCCACAAGGTCGCCGGAAATCTCTGGAGCGCCACCTACGACCACTCTCCGCTGGACGTCGTGGCGTGGCACGGGAACAGCGTCCCCTACGTATACAAGCTCCATGACTTCCAGGCCCTGGGCACGGTCAGCTTCGATCACCCGGATCCTTCGATGCTGACGGCGCTCACTTCGGTGACCAGCACACCGGGCCTGCCCAACATCGACTTCCTCATCGTGCCTTCCGTATGGTCGGTTGCAGAGAACACCTTCCGGCCCCCGTGGTACCACCGCAACGTGAGCACCGAGTGGGTCGGTGTGATCGAGGAGGCGCCGAATCCGGGCGGCTACCTGCAGGGCATAAGCACTCTGACCAACATGATGACCTCGCACGGGATGGGAGAACCCGTCTGGGAGGCTGCCACTCAGGCCGACCTCGTGCCGGAGAAGTCCGAGGGGATGATGGTCATGCTGGAGACGCAGTGGCCGATTGTGGTCACGGCGCAGGCGGCTCAGGCGGTCGGCTCCCCCGACGGTGAGGTGCTGCGCAGCGAGGCAAGCCTCCCGAGAAATTTCCGTTACTGACACCCTGAGCCAGCACGGTGCCTCAAGCGGCGGCCCGGCGCACAGTTCATCCCTGCCCCATTCCCGGACAGGGGAACGGCGGCGTCGAGGCCGCGGCTTCGGTGTGGCACTCTGCTAATCTGTCAGTCATGTCTGGGCCAGGTGATTCGTCAAATATCTCTGCGGTAAAGCAGCCGACGCTGCGCCGTGACGCATCCCGGAACGCTCGGCGCATTCTTGATGCCGGTCGCGCGGTACTCAGGGAGAACCCGCAGGCTTCCGCAGACGATATCGCCAGAGCAGCAGGTCTCGGAATCGCCACTCTTTATCGCCGATTCCCGACTCGGGACGACCTGGTGCGAGGCGTTATCTGGGATATTTTCGCGACGGATATCGCTCCGGCTCTGACGAAGGCAGAGGGCGAAGCAGACCCGCGCACAGGGCTGCGCATTGCTTTTGAGGCGGCTATGAGGACGGCAGCTGAGGAGCGGATTGCTTATCCAGTAGGGATGACACTGGAAATGGCACAGTCGTTTCTCGGCCCGGCAAGCCGATTGATCCGTCGCGGCCAGGAGCAGGGTTTCCTGCGGCCCGACCTTGACCCAGAGAACGATACGTTGCGGCTCCTTCTGATGCTCCTGAGCGTACTGCCCACGTTCAGCCGGCACAGCGAAGGATGGAACCGCTACCTAGAACTCGTGATGGAGGCGCTGACCCTCACCCCCACGGAGCCGCTTCCACCGGCTGAAGCCATTGTCGATCGATTTCAGCGTGCATGAGAAGGTGCGTCATTGAGCGGGGGCTCGCGCGACAGCCGTCCGGGTTCCTGCTTGCCCGGCCCGGCCGATAATGAACCACCATCGAGCCCAGAGACGTCGTGCACGGGCGCCCGCCGGCTTCGGCCCTGGGGGTGTTCGCAGTGTCAGGCGCAATGCTGCTTTGCCTCAGGCGCTGTCGTCACCTGACGGCGGTCATGGCAAGTTCCCCCAGGGTCGGGTTGTCGCCCCACTGACGGCCTCGGGATTCCCCATGTGCGGACAGACATCTCCCCGCTCGCTTTGGACGCAACCCGCTCGGCGAGGCCCGGGCAGGTGAAGAACAGCAGGCCCGCGCCGGCCTCGGCGCCCGCTGGATTTGCGTCCTCTGGCGCCTGCTGGCAGGACCACACCCTCCATGACCCCGCATTCCACCTCAGCAACCGCTCGGAGGCCGACCTGACGGCCTGAACACCACTCGCCGCGTCGGCGGCGACCACGAGGTGATCGAAACGTCACCCCGCGGCTCTTCGGCATGCCCTCAATCAGCTTCCAGCCGATCATGTCAACACGGCACAGACCCACGGAGGTTGACAGGGCGAGTCTGCGTGGTCCACCTCCTGCGGAACTCCTTCCGCTATGTCGCCCGCCAGGACGCGGCCGTCAACGGCCTGATTCAGTCGAGCCTTTTCACCACGGCTTCGAACTGCCTGACCAGAGCGGGCAGGGACCGTCCGTCGAGCTGGTCGACGACCCGCTTGCGGGCACTCGCCAGATGAACGGGGTAAGCAGCCCGGAGACGTTTCAGCCCGTCCGGGGTGAGCGAGGCCACATGGCCCCGGCCGTCGCCTTCATGGCGCCGCTTGACCACCTGTCCCCGAGCTTGAAGCGTCTCCACGATCCGGGTGATCCGACTCGCCGACAGGGCGCAGGCCGCGGCGAGTTCCGTCATCCGCAGCTCCTGGTTCTCAGCCTCGGAGAGGTTCACGAGGACGATGTAATCGGTGAGCGACAGGCCCGTGGACCGCAGCAGGTCTGCGTCCAGCGAGCGCGGGAGCGCGATCATGACACGCATCAGGGCGCGCCAGAAACGTTCTTCGTCGACGTTCAGCGAATCAGCATCACTCACGCCTGTAATTTACTTGCGCAGTCAAGCGAGTTCAAGAGTGATCAGATGTAAGGTTGGGGCTTCCCTCAGAGGGCGTTTAATCTAGGTGGATTGCCCTTTATCTCCTAGTAGTACTTCGTTAGGTTGATTTGGTGGTGTGGTGTTGGTTCGGGCATGGTGGTGCGGTGGACTTGGGGGAAGTTGAGGAACTGCGGGGCGAGTTGGCTGCGTTCGTGGCTGAGGTGTTCGCTTCGGTGTCGCGCCGGGATCAGCGGGCGAAGGGTGACTGCTATCTGCGTGGGTTGATGCTGGACGGTCGGAGGAAGTCGATCCAGCCGATGGCTGAACGGCTGCCGGATGGTGACATGCAGGCGTTGCAGCAGTTCGTGAACCAGTCGCCGTGGGACCACGCGGCGGTGCTGCGGGCGGTTGCCGTCAAGACGGTGCCGGTCGTTGATCCCGTGGTGTGGGTGATCGATGACGTGTCGTTCCCGAAGGACGGGAAGATGTCGGTGGCGGTGGCCCGGCAGTGGTGCGGAGCCCTGGGCAAGCAGTCGAACTGTCAGGTCGCGGTCAGCTTGCATGCCGCGTCGGACACTGCCTCCGTGCCGATCTCGTGGCGGCTGTTCGTGCCGGCCGAGTGGGACCAGGACGCCGAGCGCCGGGCCAAGGCGGGGGTGCCCGAGGAGGTGGGGCACCGGGAGAAGTGGCGCCTGGCTCTGGATCTGATCGACGAGGCGATCGCCTGGGGCCTGACACCCAGGGTGATCGTCGCGGATGCCGGATACGGCCAGAACACCGCCTTCCGGCAGGCGCTGGTCGAGCGGGGCCTGGACTTCGTCGTCGCCGTGCGGGCGGATGAATCCGCCCACCCCCATCACGCGGTCCCCACCGTGCCCGACTGGAACGGAAGGGGACGCAAGCCTGCTGCCCGCTACCGCACCCCGGCGCTGCCGCTGAAGGCCCTGGCCCCTGCAGAGGGACGCAAGAGCTACCGGCAGGCGACCTGGCGCAAGGGCTCCAAAGGCCCGATGCGCTCGAGGTTCAAGGTCCACACGGTGCGTCCGGCCGGAGTCGCGACCCGCAGACACGCCATCGCCCAGGCCGGCGGCTCCACCGCCTGGGACGGCGTTCTGCCCACGGCCACCCTGCTCAGCGAGTGGCCCACCGCAGAGAAGGCGCCGACCGAGTACTGGCTGACCAGCCTGCCCGCCGACACCCCGTTGCGGCACCTGGCCCGTCTGGCGAAGATGCGCTGGCGCATCGAGCACGACTACCGCGAGATGAAACACGGCCTCGGCCTGGACCACTTCGAGGGCCGCACCTGGCGCGGCTGGCACCACCACGCCACCCTCGTCACCGCCGCCCACGCCTTCCTCACCCTCCGCCGCCTGGACCCAAAAGCAACAGCGCCGGCCTGACCTTCTACCAAGTCCTCCACACCCTGCAGGACCTGCTGCTGTGCTGGACCGGCGCATGCCCCACCTGCCACCGCCAATTACCAACACCAACGAGGAAACAACACCCTCCACCCAACTCAACCTAACGAAGTACTACTAGTACGTTCCTCGCCAGGTGGGTGTAGTCTCGTCCGTTATGCGCTTGGTGAGATTGTTGATCGAGGCGACGTGGATCATGGCTTCGGAGCTGGCGGGCAGCGTCTCGTAGTCGCGGGCGAGACGCCGGTGCATCATGATCCATCCAATACTTCGCTCGACAACCCAGCGCCTTTTGACAACGTGGAAGCCACGAACTCCCGGAGTTCTATTGACGACTTCGACGTCGATTCCGAGCTTGGCTCCGTGTTCGATGACGGCGTTTTTGAAGCCGGTGTCGACCCAGCTCTTGGAGATGGTCGGGTAGGTCTTCTTGGCCTGGTCGAGGAGCTGGATTCCCACGGCGTTCTCGGACAGGCTCGCGGCGGTGACGGTCACGGCGAGGAGCAGGCCGAGTGTGTCGGTGAGGATGCCCCGCTTGCGGCCAACGATTTTCTTGGCGGCGTCGGTTCCCTGGCTGGTCAGGGGCACGTTGGTGGAGGTCTTCACGCTCTGGGTGTCGATCACGGACGCGGTGGGTTCGGGCTTGCGTCCTTCCTTCACGCGGGCCAGGCCGGTGAGGTCGTGGTTGAGCTGGGTGAGGATTCCCTCGTCGCGCCAGGCGGCGTAGACGGTGGCATGGTCGGGAAGTCGTGCGGGAGGTATTTCCAGGGGATTCCGGTGCGGTTGACGTAGAGGAGTGCGTTGAAGATGTCGCGCAGGTCGACCTTGGCCGGCTGCCCGGTGGGCCTGCGGTCGAGCCGGGCCTTTCTCCAGGCCGTCAATGTCGGTTCGAGTAAGGCCCATCGGGCGTCGGACAGGTCGCTGGGGTACGGCTTCCGCTGGCTCACGCCGTAGCGTGATCATGGATTGCGGTGGTCGGCGCTATTCCGCTACTGCTGGGCGTTTCTGCCTGATCTTCAAACCAGACGGACTTCATGCTCGAGAACCGGAGCAAACGGGCGGGCAAGTCTGCCGCTCGATGGACGCGAGGGTGCGCGTATAGGATAAACACCCCAAGCGTGACGGCCGCGAAAGTTACTTACCGACACAGGTCATCTCTAAATGCCCACATCAGAGGTCCTAACGGAAGCCGATTTCGGTGTGACTGTCGGCTTGGATGCTCGTTGGTCCGGTGGTGGGGAAGAGGGAGTCTCGTCCGTGGATCGTGTCGGATGAACTGTGGGCACTGATCGAGCCGTTGCTGCCGGAGCTGGGGCCGAAGCTGGTCGCGGGGCGGCCGCGGGTGCCTGACCGGCAAGCGCTTTGCGGGATCTTGTTCGTTCTGCACACCGGGATCCAGTGGGAGTACCTGCCGCAGGAGCTTGGTTTCGGATCTGGCATGACCTGCTGGCGGCGTCTGGCCGCGTGGAACGAGGCCGGCGTATGGGACCGGCTGCACGCTGTCCTTCTGACGAAGCTGCGGGCGGCGAGGCAGCTGGACTGGTCCCGGGCGGTGATCGACTCCAGTCACGTGAGGGCCGCTCGGCGGGGCCCAAAAGCGGGCCGAGCCCGGTCGACCGCGCTCGGCCGGGCAGCAAGCACCACGTCATCGTCGACGGGCAGGGTGTCCCGCTCGCGGTGTCGCTGACCGGCGGGAACCGCAACGACGTCACTCAGCTGATACCCCTACTCGAGAAGGTGCCGTCGGTCCCCGGTCTGGTCGGACGACCACGCAAGCGGCCCGAGAAACTGCTTGGGGACCGCGGCTACGACCACGACAGGTACCGACGACTGGTCCGGGCGCAGGGCATCAAACCGGTGATCGCCCGCCGCGGTATCTCGCACGGATCCGGCCTCGGCATCCATCGATGGGTCGTCGAGCGCACCATCGCCTGGCTCCACGGTTTCCGCCGCCTCCGCATCCGGTGGGAGCGACGCGACGACATCCATGAAGCCTTCCTCGGCCTCGCCACCTGCCTCATCACCCACCGACACGTCCAACGCCTTTGTTAGGACCTCTCAAGGCCGGGTAGTTAACGTTTCCGCAGGTCACGCAAGACAGTTGAGGGTGTGCCCGGCGTAGAGCACGGAGCTCGTTGGTACAGGCAGTCGACCAAGACAGCTTGTTCCCAAGGAGCTCCTTGCCGTCTCATCATGTCCTGTCCGTCCCGGTGACGGCCATCATGGAGAGCTGAAGTACCGGTGGCGGGCCGTCGACCAGGACGGCAACGTGCTCGACATCCTGGTGCAGAGCCGCTGGGACAAGGCCGCGGCCAGGCGTTTCTTCCGCCGCCTGATGAAGAAGACCCGTACGATGGCCCCGGTTGGTCATCACGGACAAGCTCCGCTCCTACGGCGCCGCCCACCGCGAGGTCATGCCCTCCGTCGAGCACCGCTCCCACAAGGGCCTGAACAACCGGGCCGAGAACAGCCACCAGCCCGCCAGACAGCGTGAACGCGCGATGAAGGGCTTCCGCCACGTCGGCGCGGCCCAGCGGTTCCTGTCCGCGTTCAGCGGCATCTCGCCCACTTCCGCCCCCGCCGCCACCTGATGACCGCCACCCAACACCGCGCCGAAGTGGCCATCCGCTTCGCCATCTGGGACGAGATCACCGGCGCTGCTGGCCGGCCCACCACGGCCTGGACCACAGGCCCGGAAACCCGGCACCACCGTCAGCGGAGCGGCGATCTCGTTGTCGGTGTCATCGGCGGTAGGGATGCGTCGATTCTGATGCAGCAAGATTTCTCGTTGGGATGCGACGGCTGCTCACACCGCGCTTCTCTCCCACATGCGGTTCCGGGGAGGGGCGCCGGGCCGGGGCGGCACTCGGTTCACTTCTGCTTTTCTGGGCCATCAACTGCAGGGCGGCGATGCCGCCCTTGTCCGGGAAGCCAGAGATCCGGCAGACGTTCACCCCCTACTCGCCCACGGTGCCGGCCGTTGGAGTGAAACACGCGGTGCTCGTTGGGGGCGATCGCGTAGGCCAGCATGGCGGGGGAGTAGACCTGGCTGAGTCGAAACTCTCCGTCGTAGCCGTCGTCGTTCCGGTCGAAGTCGGGGCGGCCGGTTTCTGCAGGCGCGGCCTGGACGGCTTGTTCGATCCGGGACTCGTCGGTGACGTTGGCGACTAGCTGGTGGGCGGAGCCGCCGGCGGCTTCGATCGGTCGGACGGTTCCCTCCAGGGTCTCGGCTGTGCGGTTGCCGACAGCCACCAGCAGGCCCTCAGCGGCCAGGGCGAGGGTGGACGCCCGCCCGATGCTGCTGCCGCCTCCGGTGACGAGGGCTGTCTTGTCTGCGATTTGCTGGGCCATTTCCTTGTGCCTTCTTTCAGTCTTTGGCGTGCAGGGGTGGTGGGTCGGGGCGGTGCGGCCCGGGCTGATCTCCTAGAAGGCGTGAGCGCCGAAGCGGCCCCAGGCGACGAACGGTGACGTTCATCAGGGACCCCGCTAAAGGAGTTGAACCTTCAAGTGGAAGCTACGGCTTGTCGCTTGAATCGTCAAGTCCCTCAACTTGAAGCTTCAAGTCGAAGTAGCGCCTCTTTGACTTGACGCTTCAAGCTATGGTGGTAGGCATGGACACAAACGAGCCCCACTGGTTGACCGATGAGGAGCGGCAGTCCTGGTTGGCGCTGTTCATCACGCTGCTCCGGCTGCCAGCGGCACTGGACGCCCAGCTTCAGCGGGACGCGGACATCAGCCACTTCGAGTACCAAGTGCTGGCTGGGCTGTCCGAGGGTCCCGAACGCACCCTGCGGATGAGTACGCTCGCCGTGCTCGCCGCAGGCTCGCTGTCGCGGCTGTCACACGTGGTCACGCGACTGGAGAAGCAGGGCTGGGTGCGCCGCACGCCCGATCCGACGGACGGCCGCTACACCCTCGCGATCCTCACGGACGCCGGCCTCGAGAAGGTCGTGGCCACAGCTCCCAGGCATGTCGAGGAGGTCAGGCGCCTGGTGTTCGACCCGCTCACCAAGGCCCAGGTCAAGCAGCTGCGCGAGATCGGCGGCCGTATCAACCGCGCGATCGGCCCTGAAGGCCTGTACCCCGGTCAACTGCCAAACTGACGCCACACCCCCTGTACTGCCGACACCGCCCTTCCGGACGGCGACCCTACTCACCGGCGTCGGCGACTGGGGCCGCGACTCCGCCCGGTCCTGCTTCTACGTATTGGGTCCATCCAGTCTGTCGAGAACGAGGCCGGTCCCGGCGAGGAATCCGCTGAGGATGCGGTGCCTTTACTGCAGCGCCTTGAGTCGCCTGCGCAGCACCAGGGGGTGCGCCAGACGGCGCTTTGCACGCCGTGCTGCTGCACGTCGGCGAGGGTGATGACGCTCTTTGAAAGCGGCTCTGACCGCGCTCGGGTGCACTGTTGATCTTGCCGGTGTGGATCTGCTCCCGGAACTCCTTCGTGGTGGACGTGAGCGCGCCGGTGAGGATCACGCCGGGGGCCAAGACATCGGTGCGGACACCGGGCTTGCCGTCGATGTGGCCCGGCGCCTGCGACGACGGCGAACCTGTCCTTGAGTCGCTTCTGTCCATGTGTTCCGCAGCTCTCGGCGCTCGGCTGCGGCGGAGATCCAGAAGTGAGTTGCTGCGCAAAGCAAGTGTCTTCATATGGTTCTCCAGGCAAGTAAATGGAAACCGGGTCGTGTGTCGCAGCGACGGATCAGTCCAGGACGACCGCGCTCGTGCGGTGTGTGTTCGCGTCCTCGATGCAGCCACGCAGACGCATCACGTCGTGCGGAGGCAGGGCGGGGCTGACGACGCCGGCGAAGAGGCGGTCGCCCATCCGCTGGAGGCCGGCCTTGTCGTTCCGGGCGGCTGTGGAGCGGCGGCAGGTCTCCCAGAGGTCACTGGCAGCGAGTTGGACGACTTCGGAGTCCTGCTCCCCGTGGGTCGCGACTTCGAAGACCAGGGTCGTATTCGACGCGGCGGGCGTGCGCTCGGGGCGGGTCTGGGTCGCGTCCGCGAGTGCGGACCACAGGACCAGGGTGAGGGGCAGACTCGCTGCGGCCACCGTCACGGTGAGTGCTCTGCGTCCCGGGCGGGCGGGGGCCACGGCCGGGCGCTCCTCCAACGAGACCGTTTCGTGGACCGGTGGTGCCGTCAGGGCCGTCAGGCGTGCGGCGAGGCGGCGCTCCGCGCCCGGCCCGGCGCTCGCGCCGGCGATCTTCTGGATGACCATCGCGATTGCGGAGAGGACCGCGCCCGCGACCATCAGTACGGGCACGAACACGAAGGTGCGCTGCGTGCCGTTCAGCGCATCCGGATCGGTGGAGGCGAGCCAGGCGAAGCGGTGTCGGGTGGGCGTCCTGGTCTGCTCCAGTCGGCTGCGCACATCCTCCGCGCGGGCCTCGGACTCCTCCAGCCGGTTCTCCAGCCGGGCGAAACGGGTGAGCAGCAGGACGGTGGCGAGGAAGACCTCGACGATGACGAGCAGGACCGCGGAGATCAGGGCCCGCTGCCATTCCCATCTGGTCAGGTAGAGCACCGTGTAGTAGCCGGCGTAGGCGGCGGACAGTGCGCCGACGGTGTAGCCGGCGAGCCGGATGGTCGTCACGCTGCCGACTCCTGTCGTGCCTGAACCGGGAGGGAGGCGGCCCGGGGGAGGTCGCACACGGTCACCGCGCCCGTCGCGCCGTCGACGGCCAGCGGCGTGCCGGTGGGGAAGCGCTCGGTTGCTCCCGGTACGCCGACCGCGGTGGGAATGCGGTATTCGCGAGCGAGGAGAGCCAGGTGGGACAGGGGGCTGCCGGTCTCCGCCACGAGCCCGGCCAGGTCCGGGAGCAGGGGAGCCAGTGCGGGATCCAGGAAGCGGACCACCAGCACCGGGTGGTCGGGGCGCTCACCCTGGCCGTCCCAGGCCGTGCCGGTGCCGAAGCCGCCGCCCGACCCCTGCCCCGGCGTACGGGGACCGGACTTGGGCTCGGCCACGGGAACGCCGGCCGCCAGACGGAACTCGTCCGGCAGCACACCGGCGTCCGTACGCGGCATCCGTTCGGCGAAGTCGGCCGGAAGCCCTTCGCCCCGTGCCACCCGCACGAGTTCCTCCCACCGCAGCAACACCAGGCGGGACAGGCCGAGTTCGCAGGCACCCACACCGAGCCGGCGCGCCAGTTCCCTCACCATCTGGGCCTGCATCTCCTGCACCCAGCGGACGCGCAGTCGCAGCCCCTCACGCACCGGCAGCGCTCCCACACCCCGCGGCAACGCGGTGCGCCCGAATCTCTCAGGCAGAGGTGCGCGGTCGGCCAGCGTGGGCGGCAGCAGAGCGAGCAGAACGGGGTGGCGTTCCACCAGTTCCTCATCCTGCAGTCCCCGGGCGCGGCCCTCGGCCAGCTCCGCAAGCGCCTCTCCCGCGGCCGTGGCGCCATGTCCCCCGTCGAGCAGCGCACCGGCGAGCGACTCCTGGGCGTGCAGGGCCGACAGCACCTTGCGGCCCCAGCCGACCGCGTCCAGCAACTGCCCGCCGAGCATCTCCCGAGGCGGCGGGAAGTCGGCCAGCGCGCGATCCACATCCGCCATTAGGTCGACCGCCAGCAGCGGCAGAGCGGTGCGCAGCCTGCCCACTCGCCATGCCGCCGCGGCACGGCGTGCCCCCGGCGCGGGATTGAGGCGCTCGAGGAACGGATGGCGGGAGGGCGCCGCACCCAACAGCCGCAGATCGGCCACGGCACGACCCTGCACGGTGGTCACCACCGGCACCTTGCGCAGCCGGCGCCGGGATGCCGCTCCGGCGACGTCAAGGGCCACGGTCAGGCCGTGGGACATCGGCGTCATCCACAGGTCCTCCTCCAGCGGCTGGAGAACGGAAGGGAGGGTTTCGGCGACCGGGCCGGGGCCCAGCAACCGTGCGCCGCGCGGCGGGCGCGTGGCCATGGCCGTGATGGGCCGAGCCTGGAAAAGCCACAGGCGTTCCTCGGCGTCGAAGCCGAACTCCATGTCCTGCGGGCTGCCGAAGACCTGTTCGGTCTTCTTGGCCAGCGCCACCAGAGGTGCGGTTCGCCGGTGCGGGAGCAGCCGGTCGTCGCGGGCTTCGGCCGGTTCGGCCCGCACGAGCCGGCCACGCCTGGTCAGCTGGTAGCGCACTCCTTGAGTGCTGCCGTCGACCAGTTGGTCCGGGCCGCCGCGTACCGCGCTGACCAGGATGCGGTCGGTACGCCCCTCAACCGGGTCGGCGCCGAACATCACGCCTCCCACGGCCGACGTGAGCAGGGGCTGGACCAGCACGGCCATCCCGTCGCCCGGCAGGGCATCCGGGGACTGCCGCAGGGGCCGCACCTGCCGGGCGGAATCCAGCACGGTGCGCACCGCCGCGGTGAACTCCTCCCAGCCCCGCACGTCCAGCACCGACTCGAAGCGCCCCGCCATCGACGAGTACTCGGTGTCCTCGTACACGGAGGAGGAGCGCACGACGACCGCACGCGCGGAACCGTGTGCACCGGCCAGCGCCTGCCAGGCGCCGCGCACCGCTTTCTGTCCGGTGGGGGCCTCGGGCGCCCGCTTGGCGGGCACCAGTACGAAGCCGGGCAGCACGGGCAGCCCTGCCACTGCGGCGCGGGCCAGGTGCGCGGCCTTGGCGCCGGTGAGGTTCGGGTCCTTGGCCTCAGGGGCGTCCAGCGGTACGACCGCCAGTTCGAGATCGTCGATTGACATGGGTCACTACTCCTGTGAATGCGTGAAAGCGTGTGCCGGCCCTTGATCGGAGGCCCGCTTGGCCTCGCCGTAGGCCACGACCCTGGACGGGGTCGGTGCGACGCGGCGGCGTCTGCGGAGTCTTGCGACGCCGTAGGCCACCACGGTCACGGTGGCGAGCACGGCGATGCCGATCGGACCGACGGAGTGCAGGAACTCGACGGCGGCAGCCCCGGCGAAGTAGCCGAGCAGCACATTGCCGATGCCCCAGACCAGCGACGCGGCGGTGCTGTAGACGAAGAAGCGGCGGTACGGCATGCCCGACGCGCCGGCGGCGTAGGGAAGGAAGGTCCGCACGAAACCGATGAACCGGCCGGTGAACACCGCCGCGCCACCGTGACGCCCCAGGAAGGCCTGGGCCCGTCCGTGCCGGTGATGGCGGCCGGCCCTGCGTGAGCGCCGTCTGCCGGGATGACGCGCGCACCGACGGCCCAGCGCATAGCCGAGGTTGTCGCCGGTGATTCCTCCGGTCACGACTGCGGCGGCCAGGACCAGGACGTTGAGGTCGCCTCGGCCCGCGATGGCGGACGCGAGGAGAATGACGGTCTCCCCGGGGACCAGCAGCCCGATGAAGGCGCTGGTCTCACTGGCTGTCGCGGCAAACACGACAGCGTAGGACCACCATCCGGCCGCCTCGATGAAACCATCGATGTCCAAGGTCCTCAGCCCGCCTTCCGCAGCGGTACGGAGACGGTGGCCGGCCGTTGCCGTGTCGCCCCGTCACGAGGCCGGAACGGCACGACGAGGCCTTCGGGGTCCCAGGCGTCCGCGGTCCCGCGACCGCGTGTCCGGGGCCGCTGGATACGTCCTGCGACGTACCACGCCACAAGAGGCACACCCGCGGCCCACGCCGCGCCGTGCATCTGGTGGTCGGCGCTCAGCACGGACGTCGCCACCGCGGACAGAGCCACCACCATCACGGCGATGCGCGCCCGCACGGCCGGCAGGCCGGCGGCCCATGCCAGTCCCATCAGCAGGTACCAACCCGCGAGGGCTCCGGGCAAAGCCACGTAGTCACGGACGACAGACCCCTCGGGCGTCGGCAGCCCGCGCACGGACACGGTTTCGGCGACGACGAGGCCGGCCGTGATGCACAGCAGCAACGCGATGGCCGCGCGGGCGTAGACCGCGGGATGCCGGTGGGCCAGCCAGAGCAGGGTCAGTGCCATCAGGGCCAAGGGGGCGATGTCGTGGATCTGGGAGAAGGCGCGCGCCGACTCCGGCAGGCCGAGGTGGTTTCGGTCGCCGGGGAAGAGCGCGATGAGGGCCGCGTAAAGGAGGGCGAGCGCCGCCGCTCCCGTGCCTGCGTGACGCAACGTCCGCTTCACGGCGACCGACCGCGTGTGTGGGGCACGCATCGCGGACTTCAACGGTTCCGCCTCCGCTCAACAACGGTGCGGTAGATGCCGGTTCGGATACGAGCGGCGCATCGGGTGAGACGCTGCGGCACCAGGAGTCGCCCGATGCCCGTGACCGCCGATGCGCCGCTGAGGGGCTGCATGGGTGTACCTGTGCGGCGGGAAAGCGGCCCGATTCCTCGTGAGCGATGTGTCTGGCCGGTCGAGTGGCGCGATGCGAACGCGGCGTCCGTCGCGGTCGCGATGTCAGTTCCCATGGTGAACACCTCAGTCGATGGGGGTAGTTGACGGATCAACCATATGGTTAAAAAAATTGCTACGCCAAGCAAGGATCTGAGTGTGATCGTCTTCGCGTAGTTGGTCCGGCCAGCGGTGACGGCGCCGCTGCCTGGTCGTGGGCGCACTGGCACCGTGTTCTTCGGGGAGGGGCGGTGCCGAAGCCTGCTGTGACCGGCTACCGGAGTAGCGGGTCTGCCCGCCCTGGGCCGGGGCGACTCGCCATGCTCGGCGAGGGCGAATGCGCAGAGTGTGCGCAGCGCTCAGGTCGCAACGTTCCGCAGGGCGGCGGCGAGTTTCTAGAGATCCAGTCCGGACAGATGGTCGAGGAAGTGGCGGCGCATGGCAGCCGGATCCGGGCGAGGCCTGCCTCGGTGAGGACGGCGTACCAGCTACGGCCATCCTGGGCGCACCGCACCCGAGTTGATGAACCCCTGGTTCGCCGGCCACTGCACGATACGAGTCATGCCGCTGAGCGACATCTCGCAGGCGAACGGCGAGATCGCCCATACGCAGCTGACGGGCCGGTGCCTCGGACAGGTACATCAAGACCAGGTACTCCATTGCGAACAGCCTCAGCACAAGACCTTCGCGCGGGCTTCCGGCCCTGCGCCGGCCCCCGTCCCGGCCCGCGGCGACCTGCCCGCCCGCATCCGGCGACGAAGTCCCAGCCCGCCGCCGGGCGGGCCCGAGCGGTGTGCCCGGCGACGGTCGTCGCATCAGGTCACGGGGTGTCGGTGCCACTCTTGTCGGCCTGGTCGAAGAACTTCATGGCCATGAAGCCGTGTGCGTAGCCGCCGCCCGCGCGCAGCGCGGCGGCGATCATGACGGTCTCCGCCAGTTCCTGCTGGGTCGCGCCTGCGGAGTGTGCGGCCTTGGTGTGAGCCTCGATGCAGTACGCGCACTGGGTGGTCAGTGCCACGGCCACGGCCATGAGTTCGGTGTACTTGGGCGGGATGGCGTTGTCCCGGCCGCGCAGGACCTGGTTGTCGAAGGCCATGAACGCCTTGAAGGCCTCGGGGGCGCCGGCGCGGATGTGCTTGGCGTACTGGTGGTCGGTGTGCTCGTGGTAGGACACGGTGCGCTCCTGTGCTGTCGGCCGGGGTGGGGCGGGACGCAGTGGCGTCCCGCGGGCCGGCTGGGTGTCTGAGGAAGAGGGGGTGGCGGCCGGTCAGTACTGGTTGCGCCCGGCCCTGACGCCGCCGTCGACGTCCCAGGTGGCGCCGGTGACCCAGTCGGTCTGGTCGGACAGGAGGAAGGCGACGGTGGGAGCGACGTCGTCGGGGGTTCCGATGCGGCCGAGGGGGTGGAAGGTGTTGAACGCGTCGAGGGCGGAGTCGATCTCGCCCTTGGGGATGAACGCCTCGTAGATGGGGGTCCGCACCACGGCGGGGGCCACGGTGTTGACCCGGATGCCGTAGGGGGCGAGTTCCATGGCCAGGTGCTGGGTGAGGGAGTGCAGGCCGGCCTTGGCCACGGAGTAGGCCGACGAGGGGGTGGCGGCCATGGCCTGGTGAGCCAGCATGCCGCCGATGTTGACGATGGCGCCCTTGTTGCCGCGGGCGATGATGTTGCCGGCGACGGTCTGGGTGACGAAGTAGAAGGCCCGGGTGATGGCCTGGTAGCGGTCGTAGTCCTCCTGGGTGTGCTCCAGGAAGGACTTCGGCTCGAAGATGCCGGCGGCGTTGACGAGCAGGGTGGCGTCGGCGTGCTGCTCGGTCAGAATGTCGCGCAGGCGGTCCACGGCAGCATGGTCGAAGAGGTCGGCGGCCAGACCGACGGCGTGTCCGGATCCGGTCAGGTCGGCCACCGCTTGGGAAGCGCTGGTCTCGGACCGGCCGGTGACGACGGCGCTGCCGCCACCGTCGAGGACACGGCGAGCGACGGCCAGCCCCATACCGCTGGTACCGCCGATCACGACGACCTTCTGCCCGGTGAAATCGAGGGTGTTGCTGAGCACAGTGCTCTCCTGAGTTGGGTTCTTCACGAGTTGGCGGGCGGGCACGGGACGCTGCCCGGCGCGATGACGCACGTGGGCGGGAAGCCGTGGCGTTGCGTCACACCTCTCACGGTGCGGCGCATGGAAGGCCCAGTTAGTTGTTATGTGTCTATCGCAAGGAATGACTGATTTATTTCGACCTGGAACGATGCGGCCGGGATCCGGGAACGCCCTAGACCGTAGATCAGTCCGCGTAGCTCCGGTAGGGGATCACGAGTAATGCGGGTATAACGGGTGGCTATAGCTCGGGAGGAGAGAGTCGTGAACATTGAGGCGTTGCGCTATGCCCAGGCCGTCTCCCGGACGAAGCGACACGCCCCTCGGAGCCGACCTGGAGCAATTCGTCACCGCGCTCACGGGGGCTGGGGAGGTCCCCCGGCCGCGCCCGGCGCGGCGCCGAGCGGCGAGCGATGAGCAGAGGTAATGGCTGCACGGATCTGCTGCCGTGCCGCGGCACCCGGCGGACACGGCGTGGCGGTGGCCGGCGTCGTGACCGGCGGTCGGGCGGGGCCAGCGGGCATCGGCACGGGCCTGGGCGGCAAAGGGACGGTGCCCAGCGGGAGGAGCCTTACGGGGCGCGGCCGTTGCGCCACCGCTTCCCCGTCCGGGTGTTGATCCCGACGATCCGGCACGCCTCCGCGTTGCTCATGCCCAGCTGCATGAGCTGAAGGTAGACGCGGCGTTCTTCGGTCCAGGAACGGCGTCCCCGGTTGACCGAACGGTCCCGGATCTCGAAGTCCCTCGCACTCCTCGAACTGGGGTGGCGCGACGACTGCTAGAACTCAAGTTAGCTGGTCAGGGGTCCGTTCACGTGCGGTGGGTAATCGTCAGTCGGTTGCGCAGCCCGCGTTGCGGACGGTGAGTGACCCGGGCGGAGTACCGCTCAGGCAAGACCGGCGGCCGCACGCTCCGCTGCGTAGCAGACGTCGCACGTCAGTCGTCTGGCTTCGGGCGCCGGGGCGGAGGAGCCGGGCGCGCCGGGAGGGGGATCGCTGGTGACATGCAGATGCGTGCGGCACATCCCGGCCCCGCACCGGGCGCAAGCGGCTACAGCGACAGCCTGTACCGGTCGAAGCGCGTTAGTAGCGCAGTCAAAGCAGTTCATGGCGACCGGCCTTTCTTAAAGCCTTGCCATACTGACGGGACTTGCTGTGATTACCCCACCCCTACAGTTGAACATGCGAGCGAATGACTTGCGTGGTGGAGGGCCCCCAACGAAGCTGAGGAAGAGCCCTCCACTGCACCGGCCGACCGCTGGATCGTCGAAACATACTCCTTGAGTGCCTGGCGTAGTGTCACCGGCCAGGCTGGCGTTCCGTGATCTCCTGAAGTACCCAGCCGTTGCCGTCCGGGTCGCTGAAGGTGGCGTAGGAGGCATAAGAGGTGCGGTCGGGGTGTGGGCCGGGAATCCGCTCCTGGCCTGCGTCGCGGTGGACGGCGTCTCCGGCCTCGTGGCCGTGGTGGAGAAGCCCTCCGGCGTCGTGGAACACCTCGCTCACCTTGATGCCGCGGCCGACGAGCTCCGCGCGGGCCTGCTCGACGTCCGAGACGATGAGGTACAGGCCCTGGGTCGTGCCGGGGTCGGCGGAGATCATTCCCTTGCCGAAGATGATCGAGCACCCGGAGCCGGGCGGCGTGAAGTGCACCAACCGGTAGTCGTCACTGAACGTGTTGTCGACGTCCAGGCGGAATCCCACCGCCTCGTAGAAACTCTTGGCCCGATCGACGTCGGAGACGGGCAGCACGATGACTTCGAGCTTGAGATCCATCTCTTCACTCACCTTCATGGATTCGGGCTCCGCGTGCGTTATCAGCTGAGCAGGTGGAGGGGGCACTCGATTCGTCACCTGTCAAAGAGATGGCGATGGCGTCCCCCGTCGACGCGCCACAGATCAGGCATCCCCACTGGTGAGGAGGCTTCAGAAGGCGCCCTGAACGCGCCCTTCCAGCGTGCCTCCAGCGTGGCTGGTGCGCATTCTGAAGGAACGGCCCCGTTCTTCCGTTCTCGCCGGGCATTGCTCGGGCTGCTATACCGAGGCGGGTTGCGTCCTGAGGCGTGGTGTAGCGGGTAACGCCCCGTGGTCACTGTCAACTTGGTTGATGAGCCGAGTACCTGGGACGATCCTCAGGTCTTCTGCGAGGTCGAGGAGCTGATGCTCGCCCGCGGGTGATCGTCTCGTACGAGACGATCCGGCAGTGGTGCGCGAAGTTCGGCCCGGCCTGGGCCCGCGAGCTGCGGCGGCGCCGACCCGAGGCCGGCGACACGTGGCACTTGGACGAGGTCAGCCCAGCTCGGCCACCTGAAGCGAAACGGGGAGGTCAGTGGCGGTAATACCTTCGCCACCTTCGGCTCTCTTTGGGCGTGGCAAATCGGCGCAGACATCACCGTCGCCTATTTGACGGGTGGCGAATCAAGTGCCATGCCGGCACTTGCTCAACTGGGACAGATCGGGTTGCGGAGCCCGAATCTATGGAGGTGAATGGTCTCCGACATCGAAACCACCCGCGCGGAGTTCGCCATGCGGTCACCTTCAGCGACCGGACGGCAACGGCTGGGCGTCTCAGGCCATCTGCCCGATCGAACTGCAGTTATCCGGTGAAGCCGCAGCTCCCGGCGGGGCTGACAGCCTTCGTCACCCAGGCCGGCCGGAACGGCCGAGCACCGCGGGTCGCGGGGAGGTGGGCCTGGACAACCGCGCGCACCCTCCCCTGAGAATCCAAGCCCGCGAAACCCGAGAAGGACACAGGAAACAGCTGTGAATGACACCCACCGCACCTACGACGTCGTCGTCATCGGCGCGGGCCCCGTGGGCGAGAACGTGGCCGACCGGACCCGTGCCGCGGGACTCAGTACGGTCATCGTGGAGAGCGAGCTGCTCGGCGGCGAGTGTTCGTACTGGGCGTGCGAGCCCAGCAAGGCGCTGCTGCGGCCGGTGCTGTCACGCGCCGACGCTCTCCGCGTGCCGGGACTGAGGCGGGCGGTGGACAGACCCCTGGACGTGGAGGCCGTCCTCGCGCACCGCGACGACATCGTCCAGCACTGGCAGGACGACGATCAGGTCGAGTGGCTGGAGTCGGTCTCCGTCGATCTCGTACGCGGCCACGGCCGCCTCGACGGTCCCCGCCAGGTCGTGGTGAGCACTCCCGACGGCGAGACCGTGCGGCTCAGTGCCCGGCACGCGGTCGCTGTCTGCACCGGCACCGGCCCGGCGATGCCGGACCTCCCCGGTCTGGACGACGTGCGTCCCTGGACCAACCGTGAGGTGACCAGCGCCGACCGGGTGCCCGGTCGTCTCGCCGTGGTCGGCGGCGGAGTGGTGGCCGTCGAAATGGCCACCGCCTGGCGTGCGCTCGGCGCCCAGGTGACCATGCTGGTCCGAGGCAGCGGGCTGATTCCCCGCATGGAACCGTTCGCCGGGGAGATGGTCGCCGACGCCTTGCGCGAGGCAGGCGTCGACCTGCGCTTCGGAGCTTCCGTCACGTCCGTGACACGAGAGGGAGGAGCCGACGGAGAGGTACGCGTCACCCTGGCGGACGGCGGGCAACTGACCGCCGACGAGATTCTGTTCGCGACCGGCAGGGCCCCGCGCACCGTCGGCATCGGCCTGGAGACCATCGGTCTCGCTCCCGGCGACTGGCTGACCGTCGACGACACCTGCCGGGTCAGCGCGGTCACGGACGGATGGCTCTACGCCGTCGGTGATGTCAACCACCGCGCCCTGCTGACGCACCAGGGCAAGTATCAGGCTCGGATCGCGGGCGCCGCGATCGGAGCCCGCGCTCACGGTGAACCGGTGGACGACAGCAAGTGGGGCGCACACGTGGCGACCGCCGACAACGAAGCGGTACCGCAAGTGATCTTCACCGACCCCGAGGTCGCCGCCGTCGGCCTGACCACGCGGGAAGCGGAGCGCACCGGGCGCCGGGTCAAGGTGGTGGACTACGACATCGGCGGCGTCGCCGGCGCGTTCCAGTACGCGAAGGGGTACCGCGGCAAGGCTCGCATGCTGGTGGACCTGGACCGCGGCACCGTGGCCGGGGTCACCTTCGTCGGCCCCGGCGTCGCAGAACTGCTGCACTCGGCAACCATCGCGGTCACCACCGAGGCGCCGGTCGAACGACTCTGGCACGCCGTCCCCGCCTTCCCCACGATCAGCGAAGTCTGGCTACGGCTGATGGAAACCTATCGCGGGTAGGCAAGCGGTTCGCAGCACGGCCAGATCGTTTCCTTCTGTCGTCCATCCCGTATGCACGCGAGTCCGGCGGCCGGACCTGGCTAATCTCCCGCCCCTCGGGATGCCGTGTCGCTCCCGACCGGTGGGGCCTCTTCGGTCACGGTGAGTGCCGTGACCATTTCCTCCAGGTCGGCTCCGAGGGGTGTGTCGCAGTCCCAGACGGCCTCGTAGGCGATCTCGACGGGTGTGCCCGCCTGGAGGAGGGGGCGGCAGCTCGTGTGCTCGTGTGTGATCTTGGAGCGAGGCAGGAGTGCTGCGCCCAGGCCCATCGCTGCCCATTCGTCCACTGCCCGGAAGCTGGCGGCTTCGCCAGGGTAGGTACGCAGCGCCAGGTCGTGGCCGTGGAAGAGTTGGGTGGTGTAGGTGGTCAGTCCGCAGGTGGGGGGCCCGAGGATGTAGGCGGCGTCCGCTACGGCCTTGAGTTCGACCGGGCTGTCGTCCCCGGAGGCGTCGGGGTCGATCACGACCACCGGTTCACGGGCGATGACGCGGTGCCGCAGGGTAGGCATGCCGGGCACGGCGGGGACGAGCACGATGTCCAGCCGGCCCGCCTCCAGGTCGGCGCGCAGGGGGTCGAGGTCCGCCTCCCGCAGGACAAGGTCGCGTGGACGCTTCAGGGTGCGGGCGGCCCGGAACGCCCGGGCGACGAGGTCTGCCCCGATCAGGGGTGACACACCCATGCGGATCGTTTCGGTGACCGGACTGGCCAGCCGCTGGGCCTCGGCGGCAAGCGTGTCGAGGGAATTGAGGACGTGGTCGATCAGGGGCAGGATCCGTGCGCCGTGCTCGGTGGGCCTCACCCCGCGCGGTGAGCGGTCGAAGAGCTTCACGCCGAGCTCCTCCTCCAGCCGCGCGACGCCGCTCGACAGGGCCGGTTGCGTCACCCCGTAAGCCCGTGCGGCGGCACTGAAAGACTTCGTCCGGGAGACTGTCTGGGCGTATCGCAGCGCCTCGATGTTCACGACTCTCTCCTCCTCGCCATAGCCACCCGTTATGTCTATATTCGCCCCGATCCTCTACCGGAGCGGTATGGAGCGCCCTACAGTCTGAGGCGTTCCCCGGACATTCGGGAACCGGTCGGACGCAAGGCCCCGGGCCGTCGCCCCGAGCCAGCCCCCTGAGGTTCATGAGGCACTCAGCCCGACCTGGCAATGTCCGGTATATGGAGTTCCACGCATCCCTATAACCGCGCGCAGAACGCGCATCAAGGAGCACACGTCATGCCCAGTAACACCCTCGATTTCACCGGGCGGAAGGTCGTCGTGATCGGCGGTACCAGCGGTATGGGGCTGGCCGTCGCTCGCCGTGTCCTCGACGGTGGCGGCAGCGCCGTCGTCACCGGCCGGTCCGAGACCAGCGCTTCCCAGGCGGTGGCCGCCCTGGCCGGGTCCGGGAACGCTGTCGGTCTGGCCGCCGACCTGTTCGACCATGCTGCCGTGGACGGTCTGCGCGCCACCCTGACCGAGGAGCACGCCGACGCCACCCTGCTCGTCAACGCCGCCGGCATCTTCGAGCCGAAGTCCTTCCTGGAGCACACCCAGGAGGACTACGACCGCTACCAGGCCATCACCCGGGCCTTCTACTTCGTCACCCAGACCGTCGCCGGCAACATCATCGCCCGCGGCAACAAGGGCGCCATCGTCAACATCGGCGGCATGCTGGCTCACCAGGCCATGGCCGCCACCCCGTCCTCGGCGTACTCCGTGGCCAAGGCCGGCCTGCACTCCCTCACCCAGCACCTGGCCATGGAACTCGCCCCCTACGGCATCCGGGTCAACACCGTGGCCCCCGCCGTGGTGCGGACCCCCATCTACGAGGCGTTCATCCCCAAGGGCGAGATCGACTCCGCCCTCGACGCGTTCAACACCTTCCACCCCCTCGGCCGCATCGGAACCCCCGACGACGTCGCTCCCACCGTCGCCTTCCTCCTGTCCGACCAGACCGACTGGGTCACCGGCGCCACCTGGGACATCGACGGCGGCGTCAGGGCCGGACGCAACACATACTGACCACCCCCCACCCCCCGCCCCCAAGTCCACAGCACAGGAGCGCATCGTGGCCTACCACGAGCACACCGACCACCAGTACGCCGGAACGCGCTTGGCGCCGAAGATCAGGATGGCAACGACGAGGATGAGCAGGATCTCAGGTGCTCCGAGGTTGCCGAAGAGGCAGGTTGCCTTTCGCATCAGGAGCAACGATCGCTCCGTCGTCGCGTGGTGCGGGAAGGGGGAGGGGGCGGCGCCGTACGGCAGAGTCGCTGTCGCACGAAGGCACGGACCGCTGTTCTCCTGCCTGAACGAGAAGTAGTCCGCGAAGACGCAGTGGCCGTGATCGGGGCGGCCGAGTGCAGCCCGACTGGTTCCAGTCCTTCGGGATCGTCACCCGCACCTGTCAGTGCGACTGGGAGAACAGCGCGTCGGCCTGCTCCTTCTCGCTCATCGCGGCGAACGCGGCCGCACTCACCCGCCGCGGCACGCCGACACCGGAGGACCAGGTGTGCTTGGCGTAGGCGAAGGTCCGGTCAACCTCGTACCAGCCGGGCACCCGCGGCGGGGTGATCAGCTCGGTGCGGCCCTGCCCGGCGGTGGCGTGCAGCATGCCGCGGATCTCCTGGCTCACCACCGGGAATCCGTCGGCCCACTTCGCGCCGGCCTTGGCGGGGATGGTCCGCGACCACAGGTCCCGCCCGGTCTGCGACGGCGAGCCAATCAGCACCACGTCGTCCCAGTGTCGGCGCAGCGCCTTCCATAGTTCGACGAAGGCGGCGCGGACGGTGGCCGGGTCTGCGCCGGCCGGGTCGAACCACTCACCCACGGACCGGATCTCGGTGTGATGGTCCCGCCCGCGCTGCCAGCGGCCCACCGGGTTACGTGGGTGGACCGGGTGACCGGCCTGGCGGTCCTTGCCACGCGAGGACTCCACCTGCCAACCCTCCAGCGGACCGTTCAGCCACTCAGCGACCGCATCCTTCAGCCACTGGTGGTGTGCCGCGTTCCGGTGCCACGGGTCGCCGGCCGTGATGTAGATCCGCTCCACATCCGCCGGGACCGTCGCGCACGGCGTTCAGGATCTCCGCGACACTCGCGCGCCCCAGGTCCACGGTGACCGTGTCGCCCTGCCACACCAGCACGCCGGTCGCGGTGTCCAGGAACGCCATCTGCCGCGCGGCCTGCTTGAAGTTGGGCCGCTCCGAGGTCAGGTTCGGCTCGGCGTAGATCCAGCGGTCGCCGTCGGCACCGTCGGGGATCGACGGCAGCTCCCGCTCCCCCGATGATCGGCAGTTTTAGACCGACACCAGCCACCTCCTCAACAACCTGACAACGCCGGCCATCCCTCTCTCCGCTCAGCACAAGCCGAGGTGGTCCGGCCTTTCATGGCCGGCCCGGATTCCCGCGATGTGGCCTTCGCTCGTCACCGCCGTCGAATGACTGTGCCGAACTCGTGTGTCGAACGACAGTCGCGCGACGGATATGGCACACACGTCGCCGCAGCGAGACTCGTTGTCGAGAGCTGGCCATGTGAAAGGGAAAGAGATGGCTGAGAAGAACACGCCCATATGGGACGCGTCGGAGTGCGCGCTGGTGCTCATCGACTATCAGGACGGTGTGCTCGATCTGATCTTCGAGCAGGACCGAAGGGTCATCGAGCTCAACACCCGCTACCTGGCAAAGTTCGCAAAGGCCATCGGTATCCCGGTGGTACTCAGCACGGTCGGCGTCGAGATGGGCGTCAACACGCCCACCATCTCGACGCTCCGGGCGGAGCTGGCGGATGTCGAGGAGATCGACCGATCCCAGATGAATGCCTGGGAGGATGCCGGCTTCGTGGACGCGGTCAAGGCGACCGGCCGCAAGAAGCTGGTGATGGGGGGCCTCGTCACGTCGGTGTGTCTGGCCTACCCGGCGGTCGACGCGATGGCCGATGGCTACGAGGTCGCGATCGTCGCTGACGCGGTGGGTGACGCGACCAAGGAGATTCACGACACCGCGATGCTCAGGCTCGTCCAGGCGGGCGCTGTGCCGATGACGACGACCGCCATGATGGCCGAGTTTTTCCGGGACTGGAAGTCGCCCCTTTCCGACGTCGCCCGCGAACTGTGGGTGCCCTACAAGGAGGAGTGGGCGGCACTCAAGCGGCACCCGAAGTTCGTGGAGTTCAAGGGGCTGGTGTGACGGCAGGGCGGTCACCCGCCCTGCTGGCCGCTCGGCGTTGATGCCGTGACGGCGGACTCGACGCCCTGTTGACGCCGTGGGGACGGATGTCAGGACCGGGACCCTCCGGACCCGTACCGTCCCCGCGGCGCGCGGCGAGGCACCCGGACACCGTGGTGCACGTCCCCGGCATCGAGCACCGGGCCGATGCCGGCCTCGCGGCCTTCCCGCAGAAGCCGACCGCACGCCGGCACGCGGTCGTCCAGCGACTCGAACACCCCGCGGGAGCTGGGTCGGCCCAGTTCGTTCCTGCACGCGTGCCGCCCTGGCACGGGTGACCTGTCCCGCGCTCCTCAGGAGGGGGCAGCCCGCGCGTCAGCGATGCCGTCTCCCACACAGGCCGGATCGCCGTGCTCCTTGCCCCGGAACCGGGCCCGGACAAGGGACTTCGGCGACGTCGGTGAGCCCGGCAGGACCTGAGGCACACAGACCGGACGTACCCAACGTGCCGGCTCAGGCCCCGCCGTCCAGCGCGGTCAGCGCGTCGCGCAGCGCCGCCCGCGTGGTGATCCCGAGTTTCGGATACATCTTGTACAGGTGAGCGCCGACGGTCCGGTGCGAGAGGTGGAGCCGCTCCCCGATCTGCTTGTTGCTCAGGCCGGACGCCGCCAGGTGCGCGATCTCCAGCTCCTGCGGCGTCAGCAGGGACGGTGTGGTCTGGGGCCGGGTCGCCTGACCGGCCGCGCGCAGCTCCTTGCGGGCCCGCTCCGCCCACGGTGCGGCCCCCAGCCGGGAGAAGGCGTCCAAGGCAGCCATCAGCGGCTCGCGGGCCGGACCCTTGGCGCCGGTACGCCGCAGCCGCTCACCGAGGGCCAGACGGATCCGCGCCGACTCGAAGACCCAGCGGTCCGCGCCCGGCACCGACAGCGCGTGCTCGAAGTGCGCGACCGCCTCCTCGTCCGGAGCGCACAGGCCGGCTGCGCCCGAGACGAGCATCGCGTACCGGTCGGACAGCCGGGTGATCCCCAGCTCGCGCAGGGCCCGGACGTGCGCGGCGGCCTTTGTGTCGCGGCCGGTGCGCACGGCCGCCTCGACCAGGTCGTAGGCGCCCCACAGCGCATGCGCCACGTACGGGGCCACACTCCCGGCCGGGGTGAGCGCGGTCGCGTGGCGGTAGGCGGCCTCGTAGTCGCCGCCGCCGAGGCAGACCAGGGTCCGTGCCTGGTGGGCGAAGGCCGCGGCAGTGCCGACGCCGCGGCGCGTCCCCCAGCGCACCATCCGTTCGGCCAGGGCGTCCCCCGCTTCCGTTTCCCCTCGTGCCCCGTGCAGCAGCACCTGGTTGTACTGGAAATACCAGGCGAAGAAGGGATAGCCGGCGTCGCACAACGCCGCTCCCTCGTCGGCCAGTTCCTGTGCCTCCTCCCATTCGCCGGTCAGGAAGTCCTCCATGCACAGGTGCGTCAGAGCCCCGAGATGCCGGCGGACCTGTCCGCTGCCGTCACGGCCCAGACGGACCAACTCCCAGAGCCGGTCGCGCAGTTCGCCGACCCGGTCGAGATAGGCCGTCGCGATCGCGCCGCGGACCAGCACCGCCGGATCAGGTGTTCGACGCAGCACCTCACGGACCTCGTCGAGGCGGGGCAGGGCCGCGACGCCAGTGCGCGCCGGGTCGGGGAACGTCCGTGCGGCCAGTGCCAGCACCGGCGGCGGGGCCGGTTTCAGCCGGCCCACCGTCTCGACGAACGGCGCCCACAGCTCCTCGCGACCGCTCCACCAACAGAGCAACTGCAAGGTGTGCAGTGCTTCGACAAGAGCCCGGTCACCGACGTCGTAAACCGGTCCGGCCGCTTCGATCGCGCCGACCAGCAGCTGGTGCGCGGTGCCGAGGTCGGCTTCGGTGTTGACGAGGACGTACACCGCGGCGGCTGCCGCGTACAGGGCGGCGCCTCCGACGGGATCGGCGTGCTGCGCCCGCCGCAGCAGTTCCGACGCGCCCGCGATGTCGCCGGTCGCCTCCGCGCTGAGGTAGGCCGCCTCGGCCAGCCGCCGGCTGCGGTCGCCGCCCGAAGGACTCAGATCGGCGGCCCGGGTCAGCGCGGTGACCGCGCCGGCTGCGTCACCGCGCCGCAGCGCCGAGTGCCCGGCGTCCTGGAGTAGCTGGGCCACCTGTTCGTCCGGCTTGATCGCCGCCTCGGCCAGGTGCCAGGCCTGGCGCTCCGGCCGGTCGGCGAGTGCCTCGGCCAGCGCCAGGTGCGCGGCACGGCGCTCGGCCAGGGTGGAGGCCGCCACGACCGCCGAGCGGATCAGCGGGTGACGGAACGTCAGGCGCCGGGCGGCGGTGTCCATCCGGACCAGGCGCTCACGCTCGGCGGTGGCGAGGTCCGTCAGGATGGCGGTGTCCTGCCCGGCGGCGTGGTGCAGGACTCCGAGATCGCCGGTGCTGTCCAGCGCGGCCAGCAACAGCAGCCGGCGTGCGGCCTCGGTGAGGACGGTGACGCGTGTGACGAACAGGGCACGCAGGCGTTCGCTCAGCGGCAGCACCGCCGGCAGTTCTTCCTGCGCGGTCTGCTGTGGTCCGGTGAGTTCTTCCGGCAGTTCCATCAGGGCCAGCGGATTGCCGCGAGCCTCGGCGACCACCCGTGCCCGGACCCGGGCGGCCAGCCCCGGGTGGCGGGCCGCGAGCAGCAGGTGCGCCGAGTCGTCGTCGAGCGGCGCCAGGTCGATCTCGTACAGGCCGCTGCGGTCGAACATGTTCTCCCCGCCGGTCCGGGAGGCTGCCAGGAAGCCGATCTGGCTGTCGGACAGACGGCGGGCGACGAGTTTGAGGACCACGGCGCTGGCCCGGTCCAGCCACGGCAGGTCGTCGACGATCAGGAGGAGCGGAGCCTCGGCCGCTGTCTGCCGCAGCAGGGCCAGGGTGGCATTGACCAGGAGGAGCTGGTCCGGAGCAGGACCGGTGCCGAAGCCGAGTGCGACCAGGAGCGCTTGGCGGTACTCGGGCGGTAGGTGCTCGACGTCGTCCAGCACCGGCATCAGGATCTGATGCAGCCCGGCGAACGAGATGTCCGCCTCGAACTCGACGCCGTCAGCACGCAGTACCCGAGTGCCGGACGCCCTCACCACCTCGGTGACCGCGTCGAGCAGTGTGGTCTTGCCGACGCCGGCCTCGCCGACCACGTGCAAGCCGCGGCCCCGGCTGGACTCGTCCTCGAAGAACTCGCACACCCACTGCACGTCCTGGATGCGGCCGACGATCTGCGACCGTCGGCTCCACGGTTCGCTCCCACTCATCGCTCTCGCCTCGCTTCCGTTGTTCGGCCCAGGGTGGGTTCTTCGCTGCTCATGAAGTGGAGGTCGGACGGTCGTGGACGAGCACGGCCATTCCGTCGCCCGGCAGGGCATTCGGGGACTGCCGCAGAGGCAATCAAGATGCTTGCTCCGGCAAGCAAATACCCAGGTGTGATCGCCTTCGTGTAGGCGGTCCGGCCGGCGGTGACGGCGTTGCTGCCTGGTCGTGGGTGCACTGACGGGCGGCGCAACTGCACTGATGCAGCTTTGACGAGGCCGCACTGGCACCGCGTTCTTCGGAAAAGGGGCGGCGCCAGTGCGTGCTGCGACGGAACGCCCAGCGTCCGACCGGCCACCGGAGCAGCGGGTCTGCCACCCCTGGGCCGGGGCTGGTCGCACTGCACCCGATTGATGAACCCCTGGCTCGCCGGCCGGTGCACGATACGGGTCATGCCGCTGAGCGACATCTCGCAGGCGAACGGCGAGATCGCCCATGCACAGCTGACGGGCCGGTGCCTCGGACAGGTACATCAGACCAGGTACCGCATTGCGGACAGCCGCATCTCTTTGCACAAGACCTTCGCGCGGGCTTCCGACCCTTCGCCAGCCCCCGACCCGGCACCACGGCGACCTGCCCGCCCGCATCCGGCGACGAAGTCCCAGCCGGCCTCCAGACGCGCTCACGAACCTCGCTCCAGGGAGACCGAAGCGCGGTCAGGTGGCCTGGTCGAAGAACTTCACGGCTGGTGGTCGGTGTGCTCGTGGTAGGACACGGTGCGCTCCTGTGCTGTCGGCCGTGGTGGGGCGGGACGCAGTGGCGTCCCGCGGGTCGGCTGGGTGTCTGAGGAAGAGGGGGTGGCGGCCGGTCAGTACTGGTTGCGTCCGGCCCTGACGCCGCCGTCGACGTCCCAGGTGGCGCCGGTGACCCAGTCGGTCTGGTCGGACAGGAGGAAGGCGACGGTGGGAGCGACGTCGTCGGGGGTTCCGATGCGGCCGAGGGGGTGGAAGGTGTTGAACGCGTCGAGGGCGGAGTCGATCTCGCCCTTGGGGATGAACGCCTCGTAGATGGGGGTCCGCACCACGGCGGGGGCCACGGTGTTGACCCGGATGCCGTAGGGGGCGAGTTCCATGGCCAGGTGCTGGGTGAGGGAGTGCAGGCCGGCCTTGGCCACGGAGTAGGCCGACGAGGGGGTGGCGGCCATGGCCTGGTGAGCCAGCATGCCGCCGATGTTGACGATGGCGCCCTTGTTGCCGCGGGCGATGATGTTGCCGGCGACGGTCTGGGTGACGAAGTAGAAGGCCCGGGTGATGGCCTGGTAGCGGTCGTAGTCCTCCTGGGTGTGCTCCAGGAAGGACTTCGGCTCGAAGATGCCGGCGGCGTTGACGAGCAGGGTGGCGTCGGCGTGCTGCTCGGTCAGAATGTCGCGCAGGCGGTCCACGGCAGCATGGTCGAACAGGTCGGCGGCCAGACCGACAGCGTTCCCGGACCCGGCCAGGGCGGCCACCGCCTGGGAAGCGCTGGTCTCGGACCGGCCGGTGACGACGGCGCTGCCGCCACCGTCGAGGACACGGCGAGCGACGGCCAGCCCCATACCGCTGGTACCGCCGATCACGACGACCTTCTGCCCGGTGAAGTCGGGGGTGCTGTTGGGCATGACGTGTGCTCCTTGATGCGCGTTCAGTACTTGTGAATCGCAAGTAGTGCCGGAAGGCACCGTAGACGGCTCCGCACGGCTCCGGTAGGGGATCACGAGTAATGCGGATATAACGGGTATTTATGGCCCGCCGCTCGACGCCGTGCCCGGGGCGCGGCCGGGGGGCCTCCCCGGCCCCCGTGAGCGCCGTGACACGTCGCCGCCGTCCTGGCGCACCGCGACAGACTTTCCGGGAACTGGCACGACGAGGACCAGGTCGAGTGGCTGAAGCAGGTCGGCGTCGACCTGATACGCGGTCACGGACGCCTCGACGGACCCAAACAGGTTGCCGTGCAGACCCCCGACGGCGAGACGATCCGACTGTCCGCCCGGCACGCCGTCGCCATGTGCACCGGCACCAGCGCCGTACTACCGGACCTGCCAGGACTGGACGGGGTGCATCCCTGGACCAGCCGGGAGGCGACCAGCGCCTACGAGGGGCCCGGCCGGCTGGCCATCGTCGGCGGGGGTGTGGTGGCCGTCGAAATGGCCACCGCCTGGCAGGCCCTCGGCTCCCAGGTGACCCTGCTGGTCCGCGAGGACGGGCTGCTGCAGCGGATGGAACCCTTCGCGGGGGAGATGGTCGCGCAGAGCCTGCGCGAGGCGGGCGTTGACGTGCGGTTCGAGACGAAGGTGACGTCGGTGGCGCGAGCGGGCGGCGAGGTGCGTATCGAGCTTGCGAACGGTGGGGAAGTGACGTGTGACGAGATCCTGTTCGCCATCGGGCGGGCTCCGCGCACGGCGGACGTCGGTCTGGAGACGGTCGGCGTCACCCCGGGTGACTGGCTGACGGTGGACGACACCTTCCAGGTGACCGGCGTCGACGGCGGCTAGCTCTACGCGGTCGGCGACGTCAACCATCGTGCCCTCCTCACCCACCAGGGCAAGTACCAGGCCCGGATCGCCGGCGCCGCCATCGGGGCCCGCGCCAAGGGCGAGCCGGTCGACGACGCCCGGTGGGGCGCGCACGCCGCGACTGCCGACAGCGCCGCGGTCCCTCAGGTCGTCTTCACCGACCCAGAAGTCGCCTCCGTCGGTCTGACGACCCGCGAGGCACAGCGGACCGGGCGCCGGGTAGAAGTGGTGGACTACGACATCGGACGGGTGGCGGGTGCGGCCCAGTACGCCGAGGGCTACCGCGGCAAGGCCCGTATGCTCATCGAGACCGACCGCGGCACCGTGGCCGGGGTCACCTTCGTCGGCCCCGCGTGGGAGAACTGCTGCACTCGGCCACCATCGCGGTCGTCGGCGAGGTGCCGATCGACAGGCTCTGGCACGCCGTGCCCGCCTTCCCGACGGTCAGCGAGGTCTGGCTGCGGCTGCTGGCGACCTATCGCACATAGTGGGTCAGGGACTGGCGCGGTGGCTGGTGCTCCCACGACCGCAGACTGAGCGTCGGCGCCCGCGCCGCCGTATTCCTCATTTCTCGGGGACGTGGATGGCGTGCAGGTCGTAGGCGACCAGCGCGTCGTGCGCCTCCCTCGGGAAGCGGGCCTTCTCGTCGACCGCCGCGGCGTGCGGTGCGATCTTGGCGTCGGCGAGTGCGGACCGTCTCGCGGAGCATGTCGTGCTCCTTGGGGGTGGTGTGCGGCGCTGCCGTTACGGGGGAGCGGAGCGCCGCACACCGGCCGGGCCCGTGCGGGGCGGCAGTATGGGCGAGCGGGTCGGGCACACCCTCGAGTGCTCGACCGGCAGAATGTGCGGTTCTGCTTGGCTCGCGTACCTGCCGCACCGTGGGCCCGGCGGTCAGGGGGAGCGGCGCGTCGTGGCGCCGGGTGCCGGGTGCCGGGTGCCGACGGGCCGGTACCGACGGAGCGGCGGGCGAACCGGGTGAAGTACTCCAGCGCTGCGCAGGCGGACCGAAGCCCTCCGGCTGCCGGCCCCGGGTCAGGGGGTGATCATCGGGGTGCGCAGGGTGCCGATGCTTTCGATCCAGGTGACCAGCACGTCTCCCGGAGCCAGGAACTTCTGCGGGGTGCGGGCACCGCCGACACCGGCCGGGGTGCCGGTGAAGATCAGGTCGCCCGGCAGCAGGGGGCATACGGCCGACAGGCGGGTGATGAGCTCCGGGACGTCGAAGACCATCTCGGAGGTGCGGCTCTTCTGCAGGACCTCGCCGCCTTCGAGCCGGCAGCCCAGCTCCAGGTCGTCGGGGTCGGCGAACTCATCGGTGCTGACCAGTTCCGGGCCAAGCGGTGCGAAGCCCGGGTAGGACTTGCCGAGGGAGAACTGCGGGGCAGGACCGGTCAATTGCAGCCGCCGTTCGGACAAGTCCTGCCCCACGGTCAGCCCGGCCACATACGACCAGGCGGTCTCACGGGTCGCGCGGTGGCAGTGGCGGCCGATGACGGCGACGAGCTCGGCCTCCCAGTCGACCAGCCCGTCGGGGAGGGTGACGGCCGTGTCATGGCCGGTCAGGGACGTAACGAACTTGGTGAAGACAGCCGGTTCCGACGGCACGTCCAGCTTCGACTCCGCGATGTGGTCCCGGTAGTTCAGACCGACCGCGAAGATCTGAGAGGGCCGGGGAACGGGCGGCCCCCACACCGCGCCGGCGTCCGTGCCGACCCGCGGGGCCCTCGCCGCGTCCGATGACGCCAAGAACGTGCGCGCCCAGGAGGAGAACGCCTCCCAGTCGGCCAGCGCGCTCTGCGCAGCGGGACCGAAACGTCCCCCACTCGCCTCCGTGGCGTCGAAGTAGCCCTGCGGGCCCTTGATGACCAGTCGTCCGTCGATGTTTGCCAGGCGCATGAGGTCCTCCATGCCGTGCGGTGTCCTGCGGCCGCAAGTCTTCACCCAGGATTTCGCTAAAGCAATAGATTAACGATAATTATTAGTATTGTCGTTTCGCTGCTACGGTGTTCGGTCATGGCTGGTGAGAAGGCAACGAGAGGCGGCGTCGTCTACGCGCTGATCCGCGAGGACATCTTTCAAGGGGTGCTCAGGCCCGGGCAGCGGCTGCGTCTGGTGGAGCTGGCCCAGCGCTTTTCGGTCAGCCAGTCGGTTGTGCGTGAAGCCCTTACCCGCCTGTCGGAGCAGGGCCTCGTCCACGCCGCCCCCCAGCAGGGATTCCGTGTGGTCACGGTGTCCCTGGAGGACCTGAACGAACTCACCGAAGCCCGGGTGGAGATCGAGACCCTGGTGCTGCGCCGGGCGATAGAACGGGGCAGCCTCAGGTGGGAGGCGGACGTGGTCGCGGCCCACCATCACCTGGCCGGTGTCACCGCAGTGCGGCCGGACGGCACCCTGAACAGCGAGTGGTTCACGATCCATGAGCGTTTCCACCAGAGGCTGCTCGATGCGTGCGGCAATGCCCGGCTGCTGGCCGCCGCCCTCAGCTTGAGGGATGCGGCCACGCTGTACCGGCGCTGGTCGCGGCCCGTGGGCCATGACACCCAGCGCGATGTGGCGGCCGAGCACCAAGAGCTCGTCGACTCGGTGCTGCGCAGAGACGCCGACGGGGCGGCCGAGCTGCTCGCCCGGCACATCGACCGCACCTCCCAGGCTCTGCGTGCGGTGATCGAGAAGGACCCCGCCACGGTGGAGTAGCCGGGCAGGGCGACGATGTTGCGGACACCGGCCGGCCTGCTCGTGCTCGCCCTGACCGAGAGCCGGCCGGGACGCGCAGTGCCGCTGTCGCCGGCGTCGTGCACGGGGTGGTCCGGCGGCGACCAGCAAGGCACAGCAGCGCATGCTGCTCTCACGACGGCAAGGACGGCGTCATGACGGCTCACCACACATCCGGTCCCGCCGACTGGATCTACCGGCTCGATCCGAAGCCCGAAGTGGCCGCCATTGCCGGCCACTACTGCTTCTACGACACGGAGCTGGTGAAGTAAGGGAGGGCTCACGGCCTTGGGATGCGTCCGCTGCAGAGATCTTCGACGCGGTGGGCGCGGTCGAGGGGCTCAGCGCTGCTCAGAGCACCTGGAGAATTCGAGCACAAGCATGGTTCCGGTCGTGGCCGAGTACGACTTCCCGCAGGATCTTCTCGACGCGCAGGCGCGCCTCCAGTAGGCACGAGCGACTGGGAGGCGCTGTGCCGAACGCTGCCCTGGTCGGTCGAGCCCACGTCTGGCTGGCCGGGGGAGGAGCATCCGCACACCGGGATCGTGACCGGCGGCTGGGAGGACAGCCCCGGCTACACCGACGAGCAGAAGGCGGAGGACACGCGGCTGCGCGCGCTGGTGCGGGACCTGTCGATCACGGTGTCCACACACCCGTACTGGGCGACTCTCCAGGGCGGGGACGTCGTGGCAGCCCGGATGGCGCTGAAGCACCACCCCGATGTCCTGCCAAGCCCCGCCGGGGCATAACTGATGGATGCGTGAACCGTGATGGATCACCTGACTGAGAGACGTGGCAGGTCCTCACCTTTACCGACCACATCGAAGGTGACCGGGTCACCCGTTGGAGCGGCGTGTAGCCCCCTCGCGTTCTGCTTTACCGTGCGTGGAAAGCCTCTTCGTCACGTGGCGTTGAGGGGGGGCGGATGCGGCGATCTGTTTGCCGGCTTCTTCTTCAAGTCGGTCCACGACAGCGGTTGCTCACGGGTGGTTTGGGAGGCACCCCGAATCTCGGAGGGGCGCTGTTCGCGAGTTTTGACGGCACTGTGGTGCTTGCCAGGACAGCATGGGGATGCTCCTCGCTACAGGGGCTGGTCACGCGTCCCGTCGAGCGCAGGTTCTAATTAATACTGATCCAGGCGGTGTGCGTACGGGGTCGGCAGAGACTGCGTGCCGCCTCCGGGGAACCAAGCCGTACAAAGATCCCGGTACCGTTCGGGGATCGACATGCCGTGTACGTATGCGTCATCGGTCGACCAGTAGCCAAGAAGCAGCCGGATGAGCGCCCTGTCATCGGGGAGCAGGTCGCCGCGTCGCAGCGCGTCGAACGCCTTGTCGTAGACCCTGTCCGGCTGCTGCACGGCAGCCCGGCGCCGCAGCTCGGGCTCGAGCTTCCGCACCAGGGACGACCGGTTCAGAACGGCGGCCATCATCCCGCCGCTCGGCGGAAATCTCTGCTGGTAGGTGCAGCCCATATGGCGAGCCACTTGGCCGGTGAGGCTGTCGGCCGGCTCCCGCACTGTGAATCCGCTCAGACGCCGTTGCCAGCAGAGTCGGGCGGTGGCCATGAGCAGCAGGTGTGCCGCGGTGGCATTCTCGGCCACCAGTTCGTCCACGGTCAGCGAATCCAGGGGGGTCACCGAAGGCTCGGCCCTCCAGCACGGCATAGCCGACGGCAGCACCATCGGTCTGCAGGACCAGGGTCTGCGATCCAGGCTTCCACGTGGCCTGGGGGATGAGTCGGTTCCAGCCTGCGTGCCGTGCGTGGGTCCAGGGCCGCTGAGCGTGCGCGGTGTTGTACAGACGGATCATCGCCGGAAGATCGGCCGGAGAGCCGCTGTGGATGCCCGGGACGGCCGTACCCAGATCGTCTCCCACCGCCTGTTCGACGTTGCGCACGGGGATGACCAGGTGCCCTTCGGCGACGGCTCCGACGAAGCCGAACTGCTCGTACACCCCCTCGATACCGTTGGATACGAAGGCGATGCCCACCCTCTGTGCCATGCCGGCCAACGCCTGGCGGAGGAGTCGACTCATGTGCCCTGACGTCGGAACTCGGGCTGGGTCTCCACGCCACCGATGCCTTCCGCGGCAACGGCCACCGCGCCGAATCGCAGTTGGAAGGAGAGCGCCTCCAACTCGGCGACCGGATCGCCTCCAGCGGTCCGCAGCCGGCAGTAACGCACTTGCAGACTGCGCACTTCCTGATCCGGAACTTCGGTGTAGCCGGCCCTTGGCTCATGATCCGACACGGAAGGTCCTCAGCTTCTTGATCGCACGGCGGTGCCGTCATTTCCCGTGAACATCAGCGATGTCCTTTACCGGCCCACTGCTGCTGAGACCCGTAACGCTGTCACCGAAAGTGAATGAAGTCAGATGTTCCCGTGACTCACCGACAAAGCCACCGAGCGCTGTGACGACAGCGTCGATGTACGGGCGGTGCGGCGGTGTCTGGTCGCTCATGTCCTGGACAACGAGCAGTCCAGCGCTGCGGCACGTGCATGACGTCTCGCTCGGGCTGCGCCGTCCGATGGGACACCACCGCATCCGGCTGACTCATCGTCTGGAATCCCGCACCACACGGCTCCCAATACGCGCTGTCCAGGCGCCCGGGGGGTAGCACATAGTGGACCGGACACTTCACCGATCACGAACGGACGGCCTGTGACGACTGCGTACAGCGAATCCTCCACCGAGCGCATCCCGGGACGGTCCTGGACCATCCGCCTGACGGGACACAGCGACCGCACCGCCACCGTCACCTGCAGCACCGCCGCGTGCCGCATGCCGGCCCGCTCCAAGAACCTCGCCGCGATGCGCACCTTCGCCGCCCAGCACGCCGCCGCCCACGCCAAGGTGGCCACGATCCGGCCCAACGCCTCCTGCCATTGCCGCGCCCAGCAGTGCGCCGCCCACCCGGACATGACGGTGCACTGCGCCGGCGCCGTGGTGATGATCCTGCGCCATGACCCGACGGTGGGCCGAGTGTGGAGCGTGGAGGAAGTCTGCGCGGCCTGCGCTCCCCTGATCACCCACGCTACGGTCATCGCCCGTGCCGCCCGGCCCCAACCTGCCGCACCCGAGAAGGATCCCGCGCAGGTCCCGGCCCCGCGCTCGGCCGTACCGGGTGGGTTCTCCTCGCCGGGCGCCCCGACGACTGGTGATGCCCAGCGCCGCCGGCCCCGGCCCACGGCCCGGCGACCGCGCCGCCCGGGCAACGGGCAGGGACGCTGACCGCACAGCGGCGCGAGAGTGCCACGTCGAGATGGGCGAAGGGGCTGGGGTAGGAGCGCGGGGCGACGTAGCCGATGGGGTGGCGGGGAATGCCCCACTCGTCGAGGAGCTGTGTGATGCTGCCCCCGTGGCGGTCCGCCGGCGTCGACACCCTCCACGGCCTGTCCCGCATCCTGCCGTTCCTGGACCCTGTATCCGCCGACGAAGCGGCTCGCCTGTTGCGAGGATGACCTCGCAAGACCTGCCCAGCGAGCGCCACGAGCACCTGATGGCGATGCGCGGCGCGGAGGTACATCGACGATTCGGACGTCAAAGCGCAGGTTGCGGATCGGCGCTGGTCACATGGGCGCTGTCAGCCCAAAGTAAGCGGACTTTTGTGTTCCGGGGACCAAGAGTCGGTGCCGCGGTCGCGGGTTGACTGCTCTGTGTGGGTGGCAGGAGCCGGCCACTCGGCCCGGCCGCTGGGGCGTCACCGTGGTGCTGTGACGGTGCCTGCGCGGTCGGGCCGACGGTACTGGAGCACGGTGCGAGGCAGCCATGGACAGTTTGGTCGGAGCTTGGGCCCTTGAGGACTTCTCGGAAACATGTCAGGGGACGGTCATCCGTCCGCTCGGGGAGCGTCCCAGCGGGGTGCTGCTCTACGCCGCCGACGGGTGGATGAGCGCACTGCTGACAGCCGATCCCGATGTGGCCCCGGTCGCATCCCACGTCCAGGAGACAGTGGGCCGGACCGTGGCGTATGCCGGCCGCTGGGAGCGCGAGGCGGACGGGCCGGTCATGCACCTTATTCAGGCCAGTCACTACGCACCGTGGGTGGGGACGACCTTGGTGCGCGATGTCCGGTTCAGTCCGGGACGGCTGGAGCTGACAGCTGCCGGGGCCGATGAGTCCCTGTTGCGCCTGCGCTGGCGACGGGCCGACGCCTGACGGCGTGGGACCGGGCCGGCCGCCCGCCTCACAGCCGGAGCAGCGACAACGACCGCCTGGCTGATCACCCTCTCATCCCCTCTTCCCCTTTATTCTCATGGAGGTGTTGTGCCATGCGCACAGCCAATCTGAACGGCCGGCTGGTGCTCGTCCTCGACGACGGTGCCGTGGACGTGGAGAAAGCCAGTGACGGGCTGTTCTCCTCGGACCCGCAGGCAGTCTTCGACCGCTGGGCCGAGTTCCGCGACTGGGCCCGGTCCGCGGCCGCGACCGGCCACGAGCGGACGCCTTTGGAGGAGCGGCAGTTGGGCGCGCCGGTTCCGCGTCCGCGGCAGGTCTTCGCCGTTGCCTTGAACTACGCCGACCACGTGGCGGAGTCGGGGGTCGCCGTACCGGAGCGTCCCGCTGTCTTCACCAAGTACCCCACGTCCCTGACCGGGCCGTACGACACGGTCTCGCTGCCGAGTGCCTTGGTCGACTGGGAGGTCGAGCTGGTAGCGGTGATCGGTCGTGAGGCGTCCCAGGTCGCCGTCTCGGACGCGTGGCAGTACGTGGCCGGCCTCACGCTCGGCCAGGACCTGTCCGAGCGCGGCATCCAGTTGTCGGGACCGGCGCCCCAGTTCTCGCTGGGCAAGTCGTTCCCCGGCTTCAGCCCGACCGGGCCGGTGCTGGTCACCCCGGACGAGTTCGACAACCCCGACGACCTCGCGCTCGGCTGCGCGATCGACGGCGAGACCATGCAGGACTCGCGCACCTCCCAGCTGATCTTCTCGGTGTCCCAGCAGATCGCCTGGATGTCGTCGATCTGCCCGCTGCTGCCCGGCGACCTGATCTTCACCGGCACACCGGCAGGCGTGGGCGGTACCCGGGACCCGCGCCGCTTCCTGGCCCCCGGCGAGGAACTGCGCAGCTGGATCGACGGCATCGGTGAGCTGCGCAATCCGCTGGTCGCCGGCCCCAGCTACCCCGAAGGCCCGCAGGCCGTCTGACGCGCGGCTTCCGCACCTTCCTGCGTACACCACCCGCACACTGAAGCTCTTGGAGGAGACTGCCATGGCCCTGCACCGCGTGGCGCACATCACGATCGGGGTGCCCAATGTGGCCGACACCTCGGCCTACTACGCCGATTTCGGGCTGACGGACCTCGGCGACGGCCGTTTCGCCACTGCCGACGGCGGTGAACAGCTCAAGATCGTTCACGCGGCGCGGCGCCGCCTGGAAGAGCTCACCCTGAGCGCCGACGACCCCGACGACCTGAGTCGGATCGGCTCGGCCCTCGACCGGCTCGAGGTGCCGTTCGTCCGGGACTCCCACCGCCTGCGCGCGGTCGACCCGGGCACCGAGGTGACGGTGACCGTCGAGGTGCAGCCGCGCATCGTGCAGTCCGCGGCCGCGCGGATGCCGTACAACGCTCCCGGGCGGATCGAGCGGACCGGGGAGCGTGCCCCCGGCGTACTTCGTGAGGGGCCGGTGCGCGTCCGCCGCCTGGGACACGTCGTCCTGGGCTCCACCGACCAGGAGGCTTCCCAGCGCTTCTTCACCGAAGGGCTCGGCTTCAAGGTCAGCGACCAGGCACCGGGCGCGGCGTTCCTGCGCTGCTCCACCGACCACCACAACGTCCTCGTCCAGCAGGCCCCCATCTCCTTCCTCCACCACACCTCCTGGCAGGTGGACGACGTGGACGAGGTCGGACGCGGCGCCACACGGATGCTGGAAGGCCACCCCGAGCGCCATGTGTGGGGTCTGGGCCGCCACCAGCTGGGGTCGAACTTCTTCTGGTATCTCAAGGATCCGGCCGGCAACTTCTCCGAGTACTACTCCGACATGGACTGCATCGTCGACGACCAGCTGTGGACCCCCGGGGTGTGGGAGGACGCCCGCGTCGCCCTGTACAACTGGGGCCCGCCGGTACCGCCGTCCTTCCTGCGCCCCGAGGACCTCGCCGCGCTGATGACCGGCGCGCACGACGCCAGCTGATCGAACGAAAGAAGGAAGCGGAAGCACGTATGAGCACCTCTACCAAGGGCCTTGCCGCGGAGGCCTACGACGTGCTGGTGGTCGGCGCCGGTCCGGTCGGGCTGACCACGGCCATCCAACTGGCCACCCGAGGCCGCCGGGTCGGCATCGTCGAACGCTGGCCGCAGCAGTACCCGCTGCCGCGCGCCGTCGTCTTCGACCACGAGGCCGGCCGCATCCTGGCGTCGCTTGGGGTGGACATGGCCGCTGTCAGTGAACCCGCTGTGGACTACGAGTGGCGCAACGGAGAGGGTCAGCAACTCCTCCATTACGACTTCTCGGACGGCAGCCACTCCGGCTGGCCCAACCTGAGCGCGTTCAACCAGCCCACCTTGGAAGCGGCCTTGAACGAGCGCGTCCAGTCGCTGCCGGGGATCGACATCCTGCGCGGCTGGGAAGCCGTGGGCGTCCAGGCGGGCCCCACGGCGGTGGACGTCACGGTGGCGGAGAGCTCGGGAGACGAGCCCCTGCTCCGTGACGGGGTGCGCGCGCAGCGTACTCTCCGGGCCGCGTACGTCGTCGGCTGCGACGGTGCCAACAGCTTCATCCGCTCGTGCATGCGCACCTCGGTCACCGACCTCGGCTTCAAGTTCGACTGGCTGGTCCTCGACGTCATACCCCATGACCGGGACCGCGAGTGGACGCCACGGAACCTGCAGCTCTGCGATCCGGCCCGGCCGACCACGGCGGTGGTCGGCGGCCCGGGCCGCCGTCGCTGGGAGTTCATGCGCCTGCCCGGCGAGTCCATCGCCGAGCTCAACCAGGCCAAGACCGCCTGGAAGCTGCTCGAGCCGTGGGACCTGCACCCGGACAACGCCACCCTGGAGCGGCAAACCGTCTACACCTTCCAGGCGCGCTGGGCGGACTCCTGGCGCGAGGGCCGACTGCTGCTGGCCGGGGACGCGGCCCACCAGATGCCGCCGTTCGCCGGGCAGGGCCTGTGCTCGGGCCTGCGTGACGCCATCAACCTGAGCTGGAAGCTCGACCTGGTGCTGTCCGGGAAAGCCGAGGACAGTCTGCTGGACACCTACACCACCGAGCGATGCCAGCATCTGCAGCATGCGATCGAGAAGTCTGTGGGCCTGGGGAGGGTCATCTGCGAGCCGGACCCGGCCGCGGCCGCCGAGCGCGACGCCCGCATGATCGCCGACCAGCAGGCAGGCCGCGTACCACAAGGAGATCAGTTCCTGGTGACCTTCACCGGCGGACTGCTGGACCGCGACTGCACCGGCGCCACGGCGGAGCCGACCGGGCAGCTCAGCCGGCAGGGACGGGTGCGGTTCGGGGACCGTACCGGCATGTTCGACGAAACCGTCGGCATCGGGCTCACCCTGCTCACCACCGGTGATCCGCGTGACGGGCTCGACGAGGACACCCTGGCCTGGTGTGAAGAGGTCGGGCTCCGCCTGCTGAGGATCACCGACGACCCGGCGGCGAACGGCCCCGACGTCGTCGTCGATCTCGACCGCACCTACCTGGCCGACCTGGCCCGTACCGGCCTTGAGGCCATGCTGGTGCGCCCCGACTTCTACATCTTCGGCGGCGCCAAGAGTACGGCCCACATCCCGCGTCTGGTGGGTGAGCTGCGCGGCCGGCTCACGGCGGTCCCCGCCCCGCAGCCGACCGCCTGAGCCGCCGGCGCCATGTCGCCGTCCTCGGGGAGTGCCGGCCACGGCCGGCGCTCCCCGAGCCGCCCGCGTGCCGCCGCGCGGAGTGCACAACCCCTGCCGGTGAACGGTGCGACCGTCCCGGCCGGGCAGCACGCCTCCCGCTGTCGGCCGCACGGTGCCCCCGTCAGCGGCGTGCTCACTCTTCGGAGATATCCTCTGACCGGGGCGGCAGCGGCGAGCGGCCCGCTTGTCGGCTTCCCCGGCGACGGAGGGACGAGAAGCGTGACGGGTGAGTGGCTCCAGTGGTTGCGGCCGGATCCCGGCCGCCCCACCGAGTCAGTCGTGTCGCCGGCCGAGCTGGCCGCGGCACGCACAGAACTCGGCGCGGCCGCGGTCCAGTGGGCGCTCCAGAGCTCCGAGACCATCGCGGAGGAGGTCCTCAGCAAGGTGCCTGAGCACGGCGGCGGTCCCGATGCCGCGACCACCCTGCGACGTGTGATCCAGTCCACGGTGCTCACGGGCTTGCGTCTGATGCTGTCCGACTTCAGCGGGCCCCTCCCCACCCTCGCCGAGGAAGCGCTGGAAGGATGCCGGGAGTTCGCGCGCCGCGGAATCCCGCTGGAGCTCGTCCTGCGCGGAGTGCGGCTCGGACACGCGCAGCTGGCGGACGGCCTGGCAGCAGGAGTCGAGAAGCACGTCCAGGCCGACCAGCGCCTGGCCGAGCTGCGCCGGCTCGAGGACATGATGTTCACCTACGTCGACGCACACTCGAGCGTGATGGCCGAGGAGTACATCGCCGAACGGGACCGCTGGCGCGGCAGTGACGAAGCCGCCCGCCGCGCCGTCATCGACGAACTGCTGGCCGGCCGCCCGGTCGACCAGGAAGCCGCCGCCCGGCGTCTGCGATACGACCTGTCCGGCACGCACGTGGCCGCGGTGCTGTGGTGCGACGACACCGTCACCTCCGCGCCCGCCGCGGAACGGCTGCACCACGACGGCATCCACCATGGCCTGCTCCCTGGAAGCGGCCAGGACGCTCATCATCCCGGCCCACGACAACAGTGTGTGGGTATGGTTCGCCGTCAGCGGCGAGACCGCCGAAGACCACATCCGACACCTGCGCAGCTCCCTGCCCGAGCCGGCAGGGGTGCGTGCGGCTCTCGGCCCGCCCGCACCAGGGCCCCACGGCATGCGCCGCAGCCATCTGGGGGCGTTGCAGGCACAACGGATGGCCTTGCACGCTTCGGGCTCCTGGCTCTGCGACTACCAGGACATCCGCCTGGCGGCCCTCGTCACGGCTGACTCCGAACACGCACGCTGGTTCGTACAGGAGGTCCTCGGGCCGCTGGCCTCCGAGGGAGCCCGCCTGCGTGAGCTGCGCGAAACCCTGCGCGTCTACCTCGCCGAGGAACGCAGCACCCGCACCGCGGCCGAACGCCTGCACATTGCCCGCAACACCGTCACTTACCGCGTCAAACGCGCGGAGGAACTGCTGCCCGTAACCACCACAGCAGTCAGCTCATTGGAAGTGCGCGTAGCGCTCGAAATCGCGGCTGCCTCGCCAACCGGCACGTCGGCCATCGAATAGCTAGCGAGGGGACCACCGGCTTTAGCCGGTTGGGGAATCGCTTCTCTGGGCTGCTCTGGCCTCAACTCGGCCTATGGATCTGCGCTGTTGACCTCAGCTAGATGTGCGGCGCGCGTATAGTGATCACGTGACTGTGACGCGGAAGGTTCGCCGGTACTCCTGGCGGCGTGTATGACTTGGGGCTGCACGTGGTGTGGTGCCCGAAGTACCGCCGCCGGGTGCTTGGTGGCCGTGTGAGCTGATCGAGCAGAAGGCCGCCGAGAAAGGCTGGGAGATCATCGCCCTTGAGGTGATGCCCGATCACGTTCACCTGTTCGTCAAGCACGATCCGAAAGCCTCCGCGTCGTACGTGGCGCACCAGTTCAAGGGCTTCACCTCCCGCGTACTGCGCGAGGAGTTCCCGCATCTGAAGTCGCGGATACCCACGCTGTGGTCGTCCTCGTTCTTCGTCGCCTCGGTCGGCGCGGTCAGCGCCGACACGATCGAGAAGTACATCAACACGCAGTGGGAACGGCCCTCGACGAAGCAGGAGAAGGAGCAGGAGGAGGAGGCCGAGCGTGCACCGCGCATATAAGTTCCTCCTCCGCCCCACCATCCGCCAGGCCGCCGCGCTGGGCGAGATGCTGCGGGATCACTGCTCCCTCTACAACGGTGCATTGCAGGAGCGTCGCGACGCCTACCAGCACGTCTCCAAGGTCACTGTCCGGTACGGGCAGCAGTCCGCGCAGCTCAAGACCATTCGGGCGTTCGATGCGGAGCGACAAGGCCGCTGGTCGTTCTCGTCGCAGCAGGCGACGCTTCGACGTCTCGACAAGGCGTTCACGGCGTTCTTCCGCCGGGTAAAGGCCGGGGAGAAGCCGGGCTATCCCCGCTTCCGTGGCGTGAACTGGTTCGACACGGTGGACTTCCCGAAGGACGGCGACGGCTGCCGGTGGGACTCCACCCCGCACGATCCGGTGATCCGCGTCCGGCTGCAAGGTGTCGGGCACATTCGTGTGCACCAGCACCGGCCCGTGAAAGGCCGGGTCAAGACCATCAGCGTCAAGCGCGAGGGCAAGCAGTCTATGTGATCCTCGCCTGTGACGAGGTTCCCGCCGAACCGATCCCCGCCACAGGCATGGTCACCGGCATCGACATGGGCATAGCCCACTTCCTCACCACCTCAGAGGGTGAGCACCAGCCGAACCCGAGGCACGGCAAGCGCAACGCCGACGCTCTCGCCAAGGCTCAGCGGGCGCTCAAGGCGTTCCCGCGCCGGAGGCGGGAAAACCCGCACAGTCAAGCACCGCCGGGCGGTGGAGAAGGTCGCCAAGCTGCACCGCAAGGCGACGCCAGCGGACTGACCACGCGCATAAGACCGCGCTCGCGCTCGTCCGCACCTACGACGTGATCGCGCACGAGCGGCTGAGCATCGCGAACATGGTCCGCACCCCCAAGCCCAAGCCCGATCCCGAGGCGCCCGGCAGCTTCCTGCCGAACGGTGCAGCGGCCAAGGCCGGGCTGAACAAAAGCATCCACGATGCGGGTTGGGGGGTGTTCCTGGGCATCCCGCATAAGGCTGAGAGCGCCAATCGCAAGCTGATCCCGGTGAACCCCCGTAACACCTCCCGCACCTGCCCCGCCTGCGGGCACGTGCCCGGCGAGAACCGCACCACCCAAGAGAAGTTCGAGTGCACCCGGTGTCGTCACACCGCCCATGCCGATCAGGTGGGCGCACTCAACGTCGCTATCAGGGCCGGGCTGGTCCTTCCCGACGTGGCCTGAGCCACCGACAGGAGAAGCCCCCCGGATTTATCCGGAGGGAGGAGTCACTGGCTGAAGGCTGTCCTTCGTACGCTTGCGGGTCCGCTGCATCAAGCGGCCCGGGCGACCTGGCGCCGTCGGTCTTCCTCCACCTGCCGCTCGAGCTGCTGGATGGTGCTCTCGGTCTGCTGCAGCTGAAAGCGGAGCCAGTCGCGCAGGGCCTTGTGTTTCTGGAGCCGCTGCTCCGGGGCGAGGCCGGGCATGGCGTGCCGCCTTCGCTATGCGGCCGCGGCGTCCGCCGGCACGGCATTGTGAACGCCGGGGTGGCGTGCTCAGGCGTGACGGGCCACTGCGTCGTACGCGGCGACGATCAGCAGGGTGCACAGATCCACGATCTCCTCGACGCTGCCCGTCTGGCGGCCGAGCGTCCAGTCGACCAGGAGTTCGTTGACGCCGCCGACGAGTGCGATCGCCATCATGGGCAGTTTCGGCGTCGTCCGTGTCCCCATGTGCCGGAGCGCGACCGCGGCGATGAAGTCGGCGAACTCGTGCATGACCGCGTGGCGGCGCTGTTCGAGGCGGGGGCCGACCCCGACCACCTCGATCAGCACGATGCGGGCCTTGCGCGGGTCGTCGGTCAGCGTGCGGACGAATACGTCCAGGCCGGCGCGGACCTGCGCTTCGAGCTCCGGACCGGCCTGGTCGGCTGCGGCGAAGGTCGCCACCTGGACCTCGCGGATCAGCTCGTCGTAGACCGTGGCGAGCAGATCCTCCCGGTCGCGCAGCGATTCGTAGAAGTACCGCTCGGTGAGCCCGGCCTCCCGGCAGATGTTCTTCACCGACGTGGCCGCGTAGCCGGTGGTGCCGAACAGCTCCAGCCCGGCGGCGATCAGCCGTGCTCGCCGCTCCTCGCGTCGCTGTGCCGCGTCACGGCCCCCGTACCGGCGTCCCCCGCCCCGTGCCGTCACGCCCACCTCACTGCTTTCCTGTCGGACTCCTTGACAGCATGCCCGACCAATCTGACACTGCTCCGTGTCAGATTGGGGCTTGGCAGGCGGCCCGCACGAGGCGTGCAAGGACGGAGAGTCATGACAGAGGAGTCGGTACGCCGTGCGACGGGAAGACCGCTGCCCCGCTCGGCCCGATCGCCGCTCGAGGGCCGGGTGGTCGCGGTCACCGGCGCGGGCCGCGGCATCGGCCGGGCCGTCGCGGACACCCTGGCGGGGGCCGGCGCCCTGGTCGCGCTCGGAGACCTGGACGAGGCGGCGGCCCGAACCGCGGCGGAGGAGATCTGCCGCACCGCGGACGGCCACGCGGCGGGCTTCGCCCTGGACGTCACGGACACCGCGTCGTTCGCGGCCTTCCTGGACCGGGCGGAAGAGCGGTTCGGGCCCGTGGACGTACTGGTCAACAACGCCGGGATCATGTGGGTCGGGCCGTTCGCGGACGAGGCCGAGCAGACCGCGGTCCGCCAGTTCGACGTGAACGTGCACGGGGTGCTGCGCGGGATGAAGCTCGCGGCGCCCCGGATGCGCGCCCGCGGCACCGGACACATCGTCAACATTGCGTCCGCGGCCAGCAAAGTGACCCCCATGGGCGAGGCCACCTACGCCGCCACCAAGCACGCCGTCCACGGCTACAGCTCCGCGGTGCGGGCCGAACTGCGCGGCAGCGGTGTCCAGGTCTCCCTTGTCATGCCCGGTGTCGTGGACACCGAGCTGGCGGTCGGCACCAGCGCCGGCCCCACCCGCCGTCTGACCCCGCAGGACGTCGCCCGAACGGTCCTGAGCGTGGTCCTGCGCCCCCGGCCCGAGGTGTTCGTACCGCGGCACATCGGTCTGGTCCCGTGGGTCTCCGCGCTGCTGCCGGCCAAGGCCCGGGCGGGGTGGCTGCGGTTGGTCGTGCCCGACCAGCTGGCCGCGCTCACGGACCCGTCGGTACGCGCCGCCTACGAGCGCGACAGCGGCGCCGCCGCGACACAAACCGGCGGCGCCGCCCCACAAACCAAGGGGAGGACCCAACGATGAGCGCGCCCAGAACCGAGCAGCCACCGCCCGGTGACACCCTCGGCGCCGGCATGCGCACGATCCCGGAATTCGAGGGCGTGCACAAGGTGTGGCCACGGGGCGACCGGCTCCAGGCCGTGCGCGAGGCCGCCCTCGCCTATCGCGAGCGCTTCCGCGGCCAGGGCCGGATCCACGCGGTGCGCAGCTTCGACATCGCGGCCGCGCCGTACCCTACCCGGTACGCCTTCCACGGCGCCGCGATCGGCCCGAACCCGTTCGTCAACATCGTCAACCGGGTACTGGTCGTGCACTTCGACGGCTTCGACAAAGTGCCCAGGACCTTGGTCTGGGAGCCCACCGTCGCCGCCGGGTCGAGCACCGCCCCCTTCTACGCCCAACTCAAGCGCCTGGCGGGCGACTTCCTCAGCGACCGGGTGTTCACCCGCTACTACCACGAGCCCGAGGAGGTGCTGCCCCTGTGCGGTCTGCGTCCGCAGGACGTCGACTACGTCAGCTTCGACCACCTGCACGTCCAGGACGTCCGGCTGATCATGGGCAGCTCCAAGCCCCTCCCCGGACAGCCGACCCCGCCCGAGCCGCTGTTCCCCCGCGCATCCCTGCTGGTGCACCGCAAGGAGCTGGGCACCTTCGCCTCGCCGCACCCGATGCAGTGGGCCTGGTACGTCGACGGCGGCATGGATGGTGTGCCCGAGGACCGCGTCGCCGCCTTCGACGAAGACGTGGAACTCGGCGTCGGCGTGAGCCTGCTGTGGACGCCCGGCCACACCGACGGCAACCACTCGCTCGTGCTCAACACCCCCGACGGCATCTGGGTCTCCTCGGAGAACGGGGTGGCGGCCGACAACTGGCAGCCCGAGCTCTCCCGGATCCCCGGGGTCAGGCGGCACGCGCGGTTCTTCGGCCACGAGATCGTGCCCAACGCCAACACTCTCGAGGACTCCCTCGATCAGTACGACTCCATGGTCAAGGAGAAGACGCTCGCCGACCGCAGCGCCCGGGACCCGCGCTGGCTGCAGATCCTGCCGTCCTCGGAAATCGCCCGCTGGAAGCGGCAGTGGCCGGTCTGGCCCACGTACTCGCACGGCGGACTGCGCTACGGCAGCTTCCCGGGCGAGGCCGCGGACGGCCGAGGAGAGACCCGGTGACGATCGCCCCACCCTCCGCACGATCGCCGCCGAGGGCGTCGAACCGGGTTCGTCGAGAACGCCGACCACGGGGGCGCCTTGAACGTTTTGCACAGGCCGGGCTGGTCCTCTGCGCGGAGGTTTTGGTCCCACCGAGAGGTCTCCCGAGTGACGCTCCTCAAGAATCCTCAGGGGATCGCCCGCCGATACCCCCGGATGTTTGCGCACTGGCGCCAGGCACCGTGGCGATGCGGGGTCTGATGAGCAGAACGACGAGAGCCGTGTAACGGGCGAACTGTTACGCACGGTTCTGTGAGGGCCAAGAAGGTGACTGCTGCTTCCTCTTCGCGCGAAAGGCCTCAGTGTGCCTCATCGCCGTGAGACTCGGGCATGGCACGAGAGCGCACTCAGGAGTGCATGAGGTTCAGCGGCAGATGGCGCCGTAGGCGGGGGATCCGACGAGTTTGGCGTATTTGCCAAGGACGCCGGTGGTGTAGCGCGGGGTGTGGGGTTTCCAGTGGGCGCGGCGCCGGGCCAGTTCTTCGTCGTCGACGAGGAGGTCGAGGCGGCGGGAGGGCATGTCGAGGCGGATCCGGTCGCCGTCGGCGACCAGGGCGATGGGGCCTGCGGTGGCTGCTTCGGGGGCGATGTGGCCGACACACAAACCGGTGCTGCCGCCGGAGAAGCGCCCGTCGGTGAGCAGGAGCAGGTCTTTGCCCAGACCGGCGCCTTTGATGGCACCAGTGACGGCGAGCATCTCCCGCATTCCGGGGCCCCCTTTGGGGCCTTCGTAGCGGATGACGGCGACGTCGCCGGGGTGCAAGGTGCCTGCGGTGAGGGCGTCCATGGCCTCTTGCTCGCCGTCGAAGACACGAGCGGTGCCTTCGAAGACCTGGGAGTCGAAGCCGGCGCTCTTGACGACCGCGCCCTCGGGGGCGAGGGAGCCATGGAGGATCGTCAGCCCGCCGGTCGGGTGTAGCGGACTGCTCAGCGGGTGGATGACCTTCCCGTCTGGTTCCGGTGGAGCAACAGCCGTCAGGTTGTCCGCGACCGTCCTGCCGGTAACGGTCAGGCAGTCCCCATGCAGCAGACCGGCGTCGAGCAGGGTCTTCATCACCACGGGCACGCCGCCGATGCGGTCCAGGTCGGTCATCACGTACCGACCGAAGGGCTTCACGTCGGCCAGGTGCGGGGTGCGGTCGGCGATCCTGTTGAAGTCGTCGAGGACCAGGTCGACTCCGGCCTCGTGGGCGATCGCGAGCAGGTGCAGGACGGCGTTGGTCGAGCCGCCCAGCGCCATGACCACGGCGATCGCATTCTCGAACGCCTCGCGGGTCATGATCTGCCGCGTGGTGACTCCAGTGTCGACCAGCTTCACGACGGCCTGTCCGGAGCGGCGCGCCAGCTCATCGCGGCGCGGGTCAGGGGCAGGCGGGGAGGCGCTTGCGGGCAGCGACATACCCAGAGCCTCGGCGGCGCTGGCCATGGTGTTGGCGGTGTACATCCCTCCGCAGGCGCCCTCGCCCGGGCAGGCGTGCCGCTCGATCGCGTCGAGTTCCTCTCGGCTGATCCGGCCCAGAGCGCACGCCCCGACCCCTTCGAAGGCGTCGATGATGGTCAGGTCCCGTCCATGCAGGCGGCCGGGCAGGGTCGAGCCCGCGTAGACAAAGACGGCTGCCACATCCAGGCGGGCGGCGGCCATGAGCATCCCCGGCAGCGACTTGTCACATCCCGCCAGCAGCACCACGCCGTCCAGCCGCTCGGCGAACATCACCGTCTCCACCGAGTCCGCGATGACCTCCCGGCTGACCAGCGAGGCACGCATCCCCTCGTGCCCCATCGAGATGGCGTCGGAGACCGAGATCGTGCCGAACTCCAGCGGGAAGCCGTCTGCCTCGCGCACGCCGTCCTTGCCGGCCTGGGCCAGGCGATCCAGCGACAGATTGCACGGCGTGATCTCGTTCCAGGATGAGGCGATCCCGATCTGTGGCTTGTCAAAGTCCGCATCGGTCATCCCCACGGCACGTAGCATCGCTCGCGCACCCGCACGCTCATAGCCGTCAGTGACATCCCTGCTCCGCGGCTTACGGTCAGTCGCTCTCTCAGACACGACAGCCACCCTGTTCTTGAGGCGTCGGCTTATGGCGTCCACCAGCCTGCCGCAGGCAGGCCAGCACCGCATCACAGCGCCGCAGCAAGCCAGCCGATGGCAGCGAATGTGGCATCCTTCCGGCGGATTGGTCGTTTCACTGCCCATGACGTGCACTTACGCTTGGCTTGCGCGCATCGGCTGGGGAACGGGTACCGCTCCGGCCGCAGTGTCCGGCGACTGGCCTGCGGCCAGTTCCTGCAAGAGCCGCACGACTACAGACCGCCATCATTGCGTCAGCAACGCCGCCTCAGCGGCAGGGCCGCGCACCGCAGCCACCTTCTCGACGATGTCCTCTACGACCCCAGCCGGTCTTCAAGCCCGAGGTGATCGAGATGCCGGCTCCCCGTAGCAGTGCGTACACACCCGAGCTCGTGTGCACGTCCAGCGTCAGCGCCATCCTTGATCTTGCGTGGGTATCCCCGGCTTCAGCCGGGGAGGGGAACGCATCCTTGGTGCGGAGGCGCGAAGCGCCGGAGTTCTCTTCGTTGTCAGTGGCCTCCGCTAGGTTGATCACACATTGGCCGAAGGGGGTGGGTCGGGTGATCCGTGCGTACAAGTTCCTCATGCGGCCCACCGTTGGCCAGATGGTCGCGCTCGGCGAGATGCTGCGGGATCACTGCTCCCGGTCGCCACGCTCGTCGAGCGAACCAGCCGCTACACCGCCATTGGGCGGGGACGGCTGTCTCCCTCATCGGCCTGCCCGTTGAGGCTGGGGGATTGTGTGATCTCGCGCAGGTCAGCCTCGTCCTCGGCTCTGGAGAGTGCTTGTTGGGCCAGTGCTCGCGGGTGGAAGTCGCCGGGTTGGAGATCGGAGAATTCCGGGCCGAGTTCTTGGCGGATCTCGTTCTGGGCGCTGTCGGAGAAGGAGCGGACCTTGCGCAGGAGAGCGGATGTCTCGGAGATCGCCTTGGGGAGTTTGTCCGGGCCGAGGACGACGATGGCGATCACGAAGATGGTGAGGATCTCGAGTGGGCCTATGTCGAAGAACATGTGTGGCCTCCTGGGCGGTGCGGTTCACGAGCGGGTGTCGGCTGGGTGGCTGTGGTCCGGCTCGTGGGGGGTGGGGAGCGGCGAGGGCTCGTCGGGGCTGAGGCCGGCCGCGTTCTTGCGGGCGCGGCGGCGGTCGTTGGCCCAGGAGAGGGCGCAGGCGGCCAGATACAGGGCGGTGATGGGTCCGGCGAGTGCGAGCATGCTGAGCGGGTCGCTGCTGGGTGTGGCGATGGCGGCGAACACCGTGATGCCGATGAGCATGTGCCGCCACCAGCCGGTCATGCGGGCGGCGCTGAGGATGCCGGCGAGGTTGAGCATGATGAGGAGCAGGGGGAGTTCGAAGGAGAGTCCGAAGACGACGACCATGCGGGTGGCGAGGTCGAGGAAGTCGTCGATGGGCAGGATGTTGGTGGCCTGGTCGGGGGCGAAGGAGATCAGTACCCGTGCTGTGGTGGGCAGGACGGCGTAGGCGAATGCGGCCCCGGTCAGGAAGAGGGGGATGCCGGTGGCGAGGAAGGCGAGGGTGTACTTCTTCTCACCGCGGTGCAGCCCCGGGGCGAGAAAGGCCCACAGCTGGTAGAGCCAGACGGGGCTCGCGCCGATGAGACCGGCGGTCAGCGACACCTTCAGGGCGAGGGTGACGGGCGAGAGCAGGCCGTTGGTGGCGATGACACCGCATCGCCCCGAGGCCGTCGTGCCCTCCTCCACGGTGGTGCAGCCCGGTAGGGGTGCGATGACGAGGTCGATCAGCTGCTTGTAGAACAGCCCCGCGACGACGGTCGTCACGATGACTGCGCCGATCGCCTTCACCAGGCGGCTGCGCAGTTCGCGGAGGTGGCCCGCCAGGGGCATGTGCCCCTGGGGAGCCTGGCGTGCGGTCTCGGGGGCTTGGGATATGGCGGTGAGCACGAGCAGACCTCGGTTCCTTCCTCAGGCGCCGTTGGGCGTCAGCGCGGGGCGAAGGCGTCCTGGGAATGGGCCGTGGCGGTGGTCTCCTGCGGCCCGCGCGCCGGAGCGATCTGGCCGGCGGAGTCGGCCTGCGTGGGGGAGGGGCCTTGGGCGGTGGCCTCGTCCTCGCGGTCGCGCATGGCCTTGGTCTCGCTCTTGAGGATGCGCATGGACTGCCCGAGCGAGCGCGCCATGCCGGGCAGGCGCTTGGCGCCGAAGAGCAGGACCAGAACGACGAGGATGAGCAGGACCTCGGGTGCTCCGAGTTTGCCGAACATGCTGTATGCCTTTCGTCTCCGGAGCGGTGAATCACTCCGTCGTGGGGTGGGGTATACGGGAAGGGGCAGGGGAGCGCTGTTGCGCGGCAAAGTCGCTGTCACGCGAAAGGCTTTGTCGGCGTCCAGACGTCCGTGAGGACGAGGTGGCCGCGAGCTCGAGGCGACCGAGCGGCCCGGCTTGGAGGTGAGCCACTGGGCCGCCCCACCGAGCGCGGGCATGTGCCGTCGGGCGGACACGGTCGTCTAGCGGAGCGACCGGAAGCCCGCGCGAAGCTCTTCTGTAAAGAGTTTCGGCTGTTCCCAGGCCGCGAAGTGCCCGCCCTTGTCGGGCTTGTTGTAGTGGATGAGGTGGGGATATGCCTGCTCGGCCCAGCTCTTGGGGGCCTGGTAGATCTCGTCGGGGAAGACGCTCACGGCGACCGGGATGGAGACGCCCTTGGCGGCGACGATGGGGAACTTGTTCTCCCAGTAGAGACGGGACGCAGAAATCGCCGTGTTCGTCAGCCAGTAGAGCGTGATGTTGTCGAGGACATCATCCCTCGTAAGGCCTCCGGGGTGTCCGGCGAAGGCCCGGGAGATCAGTTCCAGACTGCGCCCATCGTGGTCGAGCATGAAGGCCGCCAAGCCGACGGGTGAATCTGTCAGCCCGGTCAGCGTCTGCGGGCGCGTCCCCATGATGCGGGCGTATCCGATGTGCTTGTACAAGAAGTCCAGCTGCTCGCAGGCGCGCTTCTCCTCGTCGGAGAGACCGGCGGGCAGCGGGTTGCCGGACCGGATCGCCTTGTCGATGTCGGGCGGAACCGCACCGGGCAGGCTGGAGTGAATGCCGAGCAGCCCCGCAGGCGCCTGCACAGCCATGAGATCCGTGATGAGCGCACCCCAGTCGCCGCCCTGGGCCACAAACTTTGTGTATCCCAGGCGCTTCATCAGCACTGCCCAGGCGCGCGCGATGCGGTCGGGGCCCCAGCCGGTCGTGGTCGGCTTGCCCGAGAACCCGTAGCCGGGCATCGACGGAATCACCACATGGAAGGCGTCGGAGGCGTCTCCGCCGTGTGCTGTGGGGTTGGTGAGCGGTTCGATGATCTTCAGTTGCTCGATGACCGAGCCGGGCCAGCCGTGCGTGACGATGAGCGGCAGAGCGTTCTCGTGCTTCGAGCGGACGTGGATGAAGTGGATGTCCAGCCCGTCGATCTCGGTGATGAACTGCGGCAGGGCGTTCAGCTTTGCCTCGACCTTGCGCCAGTCGTACTCCGACGCCCAGTAGCGCGCGAGCTCCTGCATCGTCTCGAGCGGCACGCCCTGCGAGTGGTCCGCGACGGTCTCGTGCTCGGGCCAGCGTGTGGACACGATGCGCCGGCGGAGGTCGACCAGGTCCCGCTCCGGGACGCGGATGCGGAATTTGCGGATGCTCCCGTCCGCTGCCGGATGGAGGCCGGCTCCCCTGTCGGCTGCTGCGGCCAACTGGGCGGGGAACAGGCCGAAGGAACCCGCGACCGCGACGGCCGTCGCAGCGGCCGAGGTGGAAAGAAATGTCCGTCGGGAGTGCGGCGGGAACATTTCGGACATGGTGAACCTCCTGGGGGATACGACTTCGCCGTGCAAGGGGTGGGGCGAGCGGGCTTTCGGACGACAGCTGATCCGTCGTGTCGGTAGGCCCTGTGAACGGGCGCGGATGCACGGCTGCCGGTGCAGCCGATGCACGTCAGCGTCCGCAGGTCCGCGAGGGGTGAGGCTGCGGGAGCCGATGTGCGCCGTCACCTCTCTTACGGTGCGCGAAATGAGACAAAAGGTCCATTTAGTTATTCTTGGCAGATTGAGAAGAATGTCTGAACCGTGGGCCTGGAGGGCGGGCTGCCCGCAGCGTGGGGCCGCGGCCCCTCGCCCGATAGAAGGCTATGCTTGATTATTCAGGGGCGATGCATAAGGAAATCTTCATGCTAGATGTGAGACGACTCCGGATCCTGCACTACCTGTCCACCTACGGCACGGTCGCGGCCGCGGCGCAGGCGCTGCATCTGACCGCTCCGGCCATTTCCCAGCAACTCGCGGCGCTGGAACGGGAAGTGGGGCTGCCTGTCGTGGAGAAGCAGGGGCGTACCCTGCGCCTGACCCATGTCGGTGAGCTGCTGGTGTCCCACGCCGACATCGTGCTGAGTGATCTGGCGGCCGCCGAGTCCGATCTGGAGGCCATCCGGGGTGGCGGTCACGGCATCGTCCGCGTCGCCGCCTTCGCCTCCGCGGCCCGCACGTTGATCGCTCCGCTCTGGAAGCGCATCCTCGGTACGGGGGAAGAGGCCGACGTCTCGCTGATGCTGGAGCTCGTCGAGCAGGAGCCCGACGCGGCCCTGGAGGCGTTGCGCCGCCGGGACGTCGATCTGGCCGTCGTCCACGGCTACACGGTTCTGCCGCGGGACTTCCCCACCGGGTGCGAGCAGGCCAAGCTCCTTGAGGAACCTGTCCTGCTCGCGCTCCACCCCGATCACGCCGCCCGCATGGGAATCGGGCCGGGTGAGCCCGTGGATCTGGCGCGCCTTTCCGACAGCTCCTGGCTCACGCCGGGCCCGGAGACGTCCTGTTACGAGATGATCCAGCGGGCCTGCGGTGCGGCCGGATTCGTTCCGGCCATCCGGTCCCGCAGCAGCGACTTCTCCGTGCTGGCGGCGTTGGTTGCCGCTGGGGCGGGAGCGGCCCTGCTGCCCCGCATGACTCTCCCGGACGCGACGCCGGGGCCGATCAGTCTGCATCCCCTCCTGCACCCCGTGACCCGCACGGTGTACACCGTCAGCCGCAGCGGCACGTCCCGGCGCCCCGACATCCGCCACCTCGGGGAGCTCCTGCAGCAGGCAGCAGCCGAAACCACGGCGACCCTGCAGGAGGACCACGGCTGACGGCGCCGTCGCGCTTGCGCGGCGAGGCGTCCGGCGCACCCACTGAACAGCACATAGATGGGTGCTCCCGGTCGCGGCTTTCCTCTTTTGCCGGGTACTTGTCCTGGTGGCTGCGTTGTTCCGGGTTCATGGCGCGGGTGCTGGGGGATGGTGTTGCGGGCAAGTCCTGCCGCGGTGATGACGTTTTTACGGTGGTGAGACCGGCTGGGTGCGGGCGCGGTAGGTGCCGCGGGATGTGGTGATTGCGGGCCCCCTGAAGCGGCGGACTCTGCTCCGGGGCGGTCTAGCTTGTGTCTTTCAACCGCTGGCGCTACTGGCCGCTGTCTCGGGACCCGCCGTCCGCAGCCCAGCCGTCGTGCCCCCCGGGGGACACCGGACGTCGCCCCGGTCGGCAGGCCATGGCGGCCGAAGTGCCCGGATCAGGTTCCGGGCCAGGCTCCGGCGCCTGATCCGCCGCCAGTCATCCAGATTGACTCGCCCCCATCCCGATCCAAGGAGAAGCCATGACCGAGACCTACGACCCCCGCCGCACCGCGGTCCTGCTGGTCGACCGTTCACTGAGTTTCAACGAATGTCAGTGATTCGCCCATTACTGGGCGAAGGTCCCCGTCTCGCTTGATCCCGGGAGGATCGCTGCGGGGTAGACGCTTCACTGCCACCTGCCCCGCGAGGCGGGGTCTTACGGTCGGCTCCGCGTCCGTTTGCCGTCTCCGGGCCACTCCCGGCGACGTGCCGCTTCACCAGAGCGGCGAGGTTGAGTGCTGCGTTTTCGACGCTCGGTGAGGCTGTCGCACAGCTGCTTGCCTCCAGTCGTCAGGGGCTGGTCTGGGCCTTCAGGCGGAAGATCTTGTTTATGTTGTGCACGGTGCCGACAAGTTTGATCTCGGTGTCGACCGCGTCGTTTCCGGGCGGTGGAGCTGACGTCCGAATCGTTGGAAGAGCTGGGCGAATCCGGGCTTCACCCTCGACTCGGGTCAGGTGTCGCTCTCCCGGGCGGGGGCGCCGCCGGTGGCGAGTCTCATAAGCGGTGTGTCGAAGTCGACGGCGGCGATGGTGTGTTCGGCACGGGTTGCGTTTCCGCCGAAGGTGTGCCGATAGCCGGACCAGGCGCGGTCGGCGATGGTGTGGCCGACCCCGCTGGCCATCAGAGCCGTGAGTTCGGTTGTCGCGCGGTCGATGCGCTGTCCGAGCGTTGGCGCGCTCCAGTCCTCGGGTGCGGCGAAGACCGATGTCGGGACGGTGAGTGCGCGCAGGTAGGCGAACAGGGGGCGGAGCTGGTCTTCGACGACCAGTGCGTGACGGCTACTGCCGGCCGTCGCGGACAGCAGGGCTGGTTTCGCGACGATGAGGTCGGTGTCGAGAATGTCGAAGAACGACTTGAACAGGCCGCTCACACCGGCGGTGTAGACCGGGGTGGCGGCGATCAGGCCGTCCGCGGCAGCGAGGTCCCGGATCGCCGGCTGGAGGCGCTCGCCGGGGTGCCCGGAGACGATTGCCTGCGCGATGTCGACGGCGAGCGGGCCGAGTTCGATGACGTGGGTTGCTGCGGCGTGTCCTTGTTCGCGAAGCGAGGTGACGGTCTTGTGCGCGATGCGGTCGGCGAGCAGCCGGGACGAGGAGGGGTCGCTGGTTCCCCCGCTGACGACCACGAGGGTGAGGGGGCTGTCCGATGGGCGTGTGGTGTCGGCCATGGGTCAGCCGACCTGCGGGTAGCGGGCCGCGAAGGCGGGGTCGCTGTCCTGGTAGGGCGAGGCGCCGGTGACGTTGTCGCCGCGGTTGGGGTTCGGGCGGGGCCGGCGGGGCTGCGCGTCGCCGTACTTCGCCTTGACCAGGCTCGCGTGGGTGGGGGCCTCGGGGACGCCGGGCGCGCGGAGTGCGGCCATCTCCTTGCGGAGCACGGGGACGACCTCGGTGCCGAGGAGCTCGATCTGCTCGAGAGCGGCTTCGACGGGAAGGCCCATACCGTCGACGTTCCACAGCTGGCGCTGGTAGTCGCCGAAGCGCTCTCGGAAGGTCATGGTCTTGTCGATGACTTCCTGCGGGCTGCCGACGGAGAGCGGTGTGAGCTTCATGTACTCCTCGAGCGAGTTGCCGCTGAACATGGGAAAGCCGTTGAAGTAGGGGCGGAACGCCTTGACCGCGTCCTGTGACTTCTTGGCGATGTAGACGTGGCCGCCGAGTCCGACGATCGCCTGTTCCGGGGTTCCGTGCCCGTGGTGGGCGTAGCGCTGCCGGTAGAAGGCGACGAGTCGTTCGAAGTGCCCGTGGGGGGCGAGGATGTTGTTGGCGAAGAAGCCGTTGCCGTAGTAGGCGGCCTGCTCGGCGATCTCGGGTGTGCGGATGGAGCCGTGCCAGACGAACGGCGGGACGTCGTCGAGCGGGCGCGGGGTCGAGGTGAACCCCTGCAGTGCGGAACGGAAGTTCCCCTCCCAGTCGACCACGTCCTCGCGCCAGAGCCGGTGCAGCAGGTTGTAGTTCTCCAGTGCGAGCTGCACACCCTTGCGGATGTCCTGGCCGAACCACGGGTAGACCGGGACGGTGTTGCCGCGGCCGAGCATCAGGTCGACCCGGCCCTTGGCGAGGTGCTGGAGCATCGCGTACTCCTCGGCGATGCGCACCGGGTCGTTGGTCGTGATGAGGGTGACCGAGGTGCTGAGCGTGATCCGCTCGGTGATCGCCGCGATGTGCCCGAGGAGGGTGGTCGGCGAGGAGGGGACGAACGGCGGGTTGTGGTGCTCGCCGATGGCGAAGACGTCCAGACCCACCTCCTCCGCGCGTTTGGCCGTGCGCACGATTGTGTCGATGCGCTCCGCCTCGGTGGGGGTGCGGCCGGTGACCGGGTCGCGGGTGACGTCGCCGGCTCCGAAGATGCCGAATTCCATGGTGATTCGTCTTTCTCGACGGTGGGATCGGTGGTTCAGGAGTCCAAGCCCAACGGGCCCAGGAGGGGGAGCGGAGGACCTGGCGCTCGTCGAGTCCGGCCGGCCCCTTCCCGGTCTGGAAGGTGTCCTTCACGCGCCATCTGGATCCGGCGACCCTCTCCAGCGTGGCCGGGGGCACGGGTTCGGGTGACCAGCAGCGGTAATAGGCGGGTTCGCTGGTGGCGCGGTTGCGGAGGATCAGCAGCTGGCGGCTGCTGGGGCCGGGTCGGCAAGGCTGACCACAGCCCAGTCGTACCAGCGCTGTCCTTTGGCCCCGGGCCCGGCCGACAGCCTCTGCCAGGCCCGCTTGGGGATCTTCCGCCAGGGTGTCGGCCCGGACCTTCCCGGCACTGGTGATGACCTCCGTCGAACAGGACACGGCGAGGACGTAGCCCACTTCGCGAGCTTCCAGGACGGCACGCAGGTGCGGGTGACACCGTAGACCTCGCGCCCGCCGCCCATCCGGCCCTGTCCGACATCCGGATCATCCGGGCCGCGAGTTCCGGTTTGGCTGCCAAGGAGGTGTCCTCATCCAGCCCCGCCCGCCGGCAGCTGTCCGGGTCCTCAGCTCAGGAGCGGGGGATGTGCAGCTCACGGCCCACCGCGGCGTGCCCGACTCCTGCGCGGCGTAGACGAGGTGGGCCGCGACCTGGGCGTTCAGCGACCGTGCAGGCGCCCTTCGTCAGGTCCCGGTCTCGCCGACCATCGGAATGGCCTGGTCGTTGCGAAGGTGTTCGACGACGTAGTCGCGGACGTCGTCCGCGTCCCAGGTCGCCCGGCTGAACAGGCGCTGCATGCCGTGCGGCGTGGCCTCCGCAGCCCACTCCGCAATCGTTCGGCAGTTCTCAGGCGGCGCGGCGATGCATGTAGGCGAGAACTAGCGCGTGCCCGCGGCCAGCCGCGCCGCGATCGTCGCCAGGCGCTCGCCCTGGTAGCGCGCGGCCTCGAGGGTCTCGTTGCCGGGGGCGCCGGCGCCGCCGGCGTGCGAGGTGCCGTAGGGGTTGCCGCCCGCGCCGTACACCACCGGGTTGGTGAAGCCCGGTGAGACGATGATCGAGCCCCAGTGGTGGAGCGTGTTGTAGAGGGCGAGCAGCGTGGACTCGTTGCCGCCGTGCGCGTTGTGGGCGCTGGTGAAGCCGGTGGCCGGCTTGTCGGCCATGACGCCCTGCTGCCACAGCCCGCCCGTGGTGTCGAGGTACTGCTTCAGCTGCGCCGCGATGTTGCCGAAGCGCGTGGGCGAGCCCAGCGCGTACGCGTCCGCCCACGTCAGGTCGTCGAGCGTGGCGACCTCGACGTCCTTCGTGGCCTCGACGTGCTCACGCCACGCCGGATTGGCGTCGATGGCCGCGTCCGGGGCCAGCTCCGGCACGCGGCGCAGCCGCACCTCGGCGCCGGTCTTCTCCGCGCCTTCGGCGACGGCCTTGGCGAGGTGGTGCACGTTTCCGGTCGAGGAGTAGTAGATGACAGCGACCTTGGCGTTCATGATGAGGCCCCTTCCCAGGGAGAGATAAGCGGATACCAATCCGGTTGTTCCGGTGCGACCGAGTAAACCGGATAGCTATCCGCTTGGCAAGTGGGTTCGGTAACCTCACGGGATGGCTGACAAGCGCGGCCCAGGTCGCATCGAACTGGCGGCCCCCCGGACGAGCGCGCCGACGCCGCGCGCAACGACGATGCCGAACAGCCGTGCTCCACGGCGAGGCCATCGGCGATTTGCCTTCACGGCTGTTGACCCAGGAGCTGATCGAGGCCTGCCTTGATTTGCTCTGGGGTCGCTCCCTTCTCGGCCGTGAGATGGCGGAACAGGCTGGGTGCGAACGGTGCGAGCAGTAGATGGGCGAGGACGGCCGCGTTCGCATCGGGCCGCACCTGGCGCAAGAGCATCGACACATGCGTGTGCATGGCCAGGTATGGACCGCTGGTGAAGCGCGCGGACGGTGAGGCGGCCTCCACGGCGGACATCAGAGTCTGCTGGTCGGCGATGTAGTCGACGAAGGCGTGGAGGAAGGCGCGCAGCCGGTCGGCGGGCGGTGCGCCCGGCCCGAGCGGGGCGGGGCCGCTGAGGAACCGCGCCTGGAACTGCCGTTCGCGGTCGTCGAGCAGCGCCATCAGCAGTTGTGCGACATCGCCGAAGCGGCGGTAGACCGTGCCCACGCCGATGCCGGCGGCCTGGGCCACGGCGTTCATGGTGATGGCGTCGGGCCCATGCTCGGCCAGGAGCCGCGCGGCCGCATCGAGGATCTTCTCCCGGTTGCGCGCGGCGTCCGCGCGCTCGGCCGGGGGCTGCCCGGTGACTGCCAGTTCGATGCGGCCTGGGCCGCGCTTGTCTCCCATCCCATGAGGTTACCGAACCCACTTGCTAAACGGATAGTCATCCGCTTTACTCGGGTCTCAAGCGGATAGATATCCGCTTACCTCTCCCTGGGAAGGGGCCTCGTCATGAGCGCCAAGGTCGCGAGCGTCTGGCGACGATCGCGGCGCGGCTGGCCGCGGGCGTGCGCTAGTACGGCCGCGCTCGCTGTCGCGGCATCCGAGGGCTCTTGCGGCGCTGGAGGGAGGGGCGTGAACCGTCTGGTCGCTTCGTCGGCGAAGTGGGTTTGATGGTCCGCCATGTAAGTGGTGGGCGGTGACGTCGAAGCGGGAATGCGCAGGCTGTCAACGCTTCGCGTGCGCGAGCGACGCCGCAGCGCACAGGTGCGGAGTTGGAGATTGTTGAGTCTCTCTGCGCCGCGCAGCCTCGAGTGCGGAAATGCAATCCCGCAGGCATTTTTGTCCAACCTGACGCCCGTCCGATCCGATCGGCCGACGCAAACATACCCCGTCGCTTCGCTGAGCGGCGGTGAATCACTTTAGGAGTGAACGATGACATTTCAGGTACTGGCCGACAAGGTGGCCCTCGTGACGGGCGCGGCCGGCGGCATGGGGGAGGAAACCGCGAGGCTCTTCGCTGAAGCCGGCGCGCGGGTCGTCATTGCTGATTTCAATGAGGAGCAGGGCCGCTCGGTGGCCGACGCGATCCAGCAGTCGGGGGGAGAGGCCTTCTTCGTCAAGGTCGACATCTCGGACTCGCAGCAGGTGCAGGCAATGATCGACCAAGCAGTTCAGCGTTTTGGGCGCTTGGACGTGGCGGTCAACAACGCCGCGATCGCTCCGGACAAGCTGCCGGTTGCAGACTTCGACGAGGGCTACTGGGATCGGCTCATGGCGATTGACCTGAAGGGCACGGCACTCACCCTGAAGTACGAACTGCGACAGATGATCAAGCAGGGTGGGCGCGGATCAATCATCAACATCGCGTCGACCAGCGCCTTCCGACCGCAGGGTGGCGACGTTGCCTACGCGGCGGCCAAGGCCGCCGTCGTCGGCATGACAAAGGTGGCGGCGATCGAGAACGGGCAGCACGGCATCCGGGTCAACGCCGTTGCGCCGGGCGCCATCGACACCCCGATGCTCCGTGCTTCACTCGACGCGAAGGGCATGACCATGGAGGAATTGACTCCCAAGATGAGTCTTCTCAACCGCTTGGGGCAGGGCCGGGAAATCGCACAGGCGAGTCTGTGGCTCGCGTCCGACCTGTCCTCTTACGTCACCGGTGTGACCCTCCCCGTGGATGCTGGCTACACCAACCGCTGATTCGCCCGCGTGAGCGCCGCGCACCCTTGCGGCGCCTGCCCACCGTCGCAGGGCCTGTGCCCTGACGGGTCGCGACGCCGATGGTCAAACCGTCGCAGCAGACGCGGGAAGGTTCGCTGATTGCCCTCGGCCCAATCGGCAATCACCTCCGCCATGTAGGCCCGGTCCCGGGCCTACATGGCGAGCGATCAGCACTTGCCGTGACGCTTGACCGGAAGCAACCACGTCAGGTTACCTAGTAAGAACGACATCTCCCCTTCGGAAACTAGGTCATGCAGCAGATTACCGAAGCGGGAGTCCGTACCCATCATGAGATGGCGCCGGAACATAGGAACAGGCCATCACTTCGCCGTCGCCTCACCGCCCGGTGACGCAAATTCCCCCAGTCCTCCTTCCGCTGCGCCGGAAGATCCATTTCAGTTCTGGAAAACGCCATGCCCTCATCGATACCTCAGCCCATCGACTTCCCGTGCCGGCCGGTAATCGCCAACTACGCGAATGCCCGGCACCGTGGAGGAGCAGCGTCCGAACGCCTGCGGGACCTGTAACTTCCCGGACAAGGGCGGCATCGCCGCCCCGCAGTGCGCACTTTCTCGAGGCAGCAGACGTGAGCCGAGCCCTCTCCGGTAGTGGCCGTCCCGACCGGGAACGGCATACGGGCGTGGGAAACGGCGAGAGTGGCCGCCGAAGCCCACCGACAACCTTCATCACCGAGCTCGTACGGTTCGAGCACGAGACCATGCCGTTCCTCGACCGGTTGTACGTAGCCGCGACGCAGATGACATGTGACCGCGCCGACACAGACAACCTGGTTCAGCAGACGTATCTTCGGCCTTCGACGCGTTCGGATCGTTCGCCGAGAGGACCAGCCTCAAGGTTTGGCTGCTTCGGATCCTGGCCGACACCGCGCTCGGCGCCTGTGGCGAGCGGCAGTGCCCGCCGAGCTCTGACTTTTCGACAGGACGAGCCAGCTGCCGATTGCGGGGAGAACAACACCCGAGGTTCCCTGTTCCCCAGACGCTTAGAGCGCAGGCCCTGGACCGGCTACCCGACCGTGATGTGAGGGCCACGCTTCGGCAACTCCCGCGAGAGTTGGCAATGGTTGTGTACCTGGCTGACGTCGAAGACTTCTCTCCCGCGGAGATAGCCGATGTCCTGGGCATCTCCCCAAGCACCGCGGCATCCCGGTTGCACCACGGACGACAACGTTTGCTCCGGCTGCTCACCGACGCCGCACGCCGACGCGGCTTGCTCGACTGACGACCGCCCCGGGGCTCGCTGCCAGCAGTTGTTGCCGAGAGTGCTTGGCACGCCTCGATAAGCCCCTGCCAGAGCGGGGCCGCCGATCCCGGCACGTTTCGCGAGTTGATCTCCGTGTCGAGTTGTGGATTGGTCGAGGGCCGATGCTGGCGGGGCCGATGGTCGACTACGGCTGCTTCTTGGTGAACTGACCGGTGGCTTCGTTCACGTTCAGCGACAGCGTTGTCGGCGAGTTTCAACAGCGGTTGGTGATCAGCGGGCCCGCGGATGTTCACGCGGAATGACGTCACCGGGCCGAGCGTTGCTCGTCGCTCCAGTTCCAGCTGGGAAGGAGTGCGAGCGTGGAGCGTGCTCGAGTATTTGAGTGCGGCCGGTCTCGGGCCTCGGCACGATGGGCAGATGGAGCAACCGCTTGACGTGCCTGAACTTGCTGCTGGTGGTGGGCTCACGCTTCGCCCGTGGCGCATGTCGGACCTTCAGCTTGTCCGTGAGGCGTCGGAGGATGATTACATCCCGTTGATCACGACGGTGCCCTCGCTCTATTCCGAGTCGGCAGGTGTCGCGTTCGTCGAGCGGCAGTGGGGCCGGGCGACCATGAGGGCTGGGTACCCGTTCGTCATCGTGAGCTCTGACGGTCGGCCGGTCGGGAACGTGGGGCTTTGGCTCCATGACCTGGGGCAGGGCCGTGCTTCGCTCGGCTACTGGGTCGTCAAGTCGGCGCGTGGTCGGGTGCCGCCGCGGCCGCGGTCGGTGCAGTGGCAGGCTGGGCCTTGCGTGATCTGCGGATTCCCCGTCTTGAGCCGTATGTGCAGCCGTGGAACACGGCTTCCGTGCGCACTGCCGAGCGAGTGGGGTTCCAACGTGAAGGGCTGCTGCGGGGGTGGCAGCAGGTCGGGCGCGAGCGCCGTGACATGTTCATATTCGCTGCTGAACGGAGCTGTGATGCTGCTGGTCCTGCCGGCCGTCAGGTCGGCAGGACCAGCGTGGTCAGCCGATCCGAAGTTCGTCGTCCTGCGCGCGGTGAAACAGCGCTGATCCGCGGACGAGTTCCAGCCGGGAGCCGGTGAAGGAGGCCCGCAGCCGCCGGTCGTGCGTGACGACGACCAGCGCGCCCGTGTATCCGGCCAGTGCCGCCTCCATGAATGAACGTGAGTCTCCAGCAGATCTGAACCGTTCCGGGTTCGGCATCGAGCCGCGCACGTTGGCAAAGAACACACTGTCGCACTGCGCCGTGTCCATTATCTAGACGTTGTGTGGGTGGCAGGGATGTTTGTTGTGGGGGTGACCTGCTGTTAAGTCATGCTTTTGACACCTGCGGTCTGGCGCGTGCGGGTGTCTGTCGGCGGCGATAACGTCGCGGGTTGCTGGGGTTTGCTGGCGATGAGAAGCCTGCTGTCGTGTCCTGGGGAAGTGATGTTGGATGGGGCTGTCGGGTGGGGCTGCGGATAAGGCGGGAAACCGGTACGAGGACTGGTGGACCGCGCTGCGGGTGGCAGATCTCCTGCGGGGGCGGGCGTCGAGGATCCGTCTGGAGCCTCCGGGCCGGACGGGCGCCGGGATTGAGTTCCTGATCGAGGAGACCGACGGCACCTGGTGCGAGCAGGTGAAGGACGTCCCGTCCAAGGGGCCGTGGAGCCTAGTAGTGCTTCGTTAGGTTGTGGGCTGTCTGTGGCTGCTCCGGGGGCGGGGCAGGGGGCGTCCGCAGGTGGTGCAGGTACCGGTCCAGCACCTCAGCAGGTCCTGGAGAACGTCGAGGACCTGGTAGAGGGTCAGGCCGGTGTGCGGACTTTTGGGTCGAGCCGCCTGAGGGTGAGGAATGCCTGAACGGCGGTGACGAGGGTGACGTGGTGGTGCCAGCCGCGCCAGGTGCGGCCTTCGGCCGGCGAGACCCACGTGCTGTTCTTCACCGAGACCGAAGCCCGCGAGTGGGCCACCAGCGGCAAGAAGGCCGCCGACGGCCCGAACCCCGCAGCCCTTCCCGCGCAGGCCAGCCCGGTGCGGATGCAGAAGCCGCCCACGTCCGACACTCAGCCCGCTGCCGTGCCCGCGGACTCGCTTGCCGACGCCTGGAGCACCACGCCGACCACGGCGGCGCCCGACCCGGCCCCGGCTCCGGCCGCCGACCCAGCGGCGACGTCGCCGGCGGCCCCGGTCGACGACGACCAGGCGGTGGGGCTACGCGACGCCGCCGAACACCACCTGCCTTACACCCTCGCCGCGCTGCGCTACGCCCGCGTGTGCCAGGGAGCGGGGGCCGCCGGTGAGAGTGCGGTCGCAGCTTCGACAACGCCCCGCCCTCAGATCCAGGGTCCGGTAGGCCGGTTGTCCTGATCCGCCCCCGAGTCAGCTTGGCCCTGGGATGATCAGGCCGTTACTGGACAGCAGCGAAAGGTGAGGGGGAGCGCGGTGTGGGACTACTCGGAACTCAGCGCGGAGGCACGCAAGCTAGGAGGCCCTGATGCCCTACGGGCGGCCTACGTCCAGCTCGGGCGGCGGCTAGGCCAGCGGCGAGCCTTCATTCTCGGTGCCCTTGCCGTCGGCGTGCCGGTGGCTGGGTGGAAGGTCTTGAAGGACTACCGCGACCGCCGCGCCGTCGCCGCTTCCCAGGCCACGGTCGTGACCTCCGAGGCCGCGCCCGCGACGGAGGAGGCCGTAGTCGCCGAGGCGGAGGCTGTACTCACGGCCGTCGACGTCGCGCCGGTGGTCGATGAGCCGGAGCCGGAGCCCGCCGCCGAGTCCTCACCCTCGGCCACCGCAGCCCAGTCCACCCCAGCGGCCGGCGGACACTTCAGCGCGTAGGGGCGCGAACGCCCCAGCGCTGACTGCCGGGAAGGGCCACGCTAGGACTCCTCGGTCCTCCCTCGCGCAGTGCACCGGCCACCCGACCGGGGCCTCCCGGTACGGGCGCAGCTTCGGCAGCAGCTCGGTGAGCGGGGGAGGACGCTAGTAGCCTCGCCTACTCCTCTTCGCCGCCCCCCTTTCTCAAGTTGTGGAAGGGGTCCGGAACGCCAGGGCGTTCGCTCCGACCACGGGATCGTCGGCACTGGCGGCTGCCCGCTGCGCGGTGGCGTAGTGGCGTTCGGCGGCGGCTGACGGTCACGTCTGGTTGGGCCGTGGACGGGGGAAGAGCGTGAATCGTTCCGGAGCGAACCCCTCCAGACCGGTGAGCGAGATGCGATCGGCGTTGTAGAGGCGGATCTCCACGTTCATAAGGGACTGGAGAAGGGCTAGATCGTAGGCAACGTCTGCGAGAGCGTTGATCCTTAGCTGCTCAAGATTCGGAAACCGGTCCGGGATCAGGTCGAGGGGGATGTCGGACCGAGACACAGAGAGCCCGAGACGATTGACGGTGGCCATGAGGGGGGCGTTTGCGAAGTCGGCGTCGGTGACCTGAAGGCTGGTCAGCTGAGGCAGCTCCGCGAGCTCGGCCCATTCCACTGCGTCCATGACATGGTTGACGACAACGTCTTCGAGCATGGCCCACTGGGTGATGCCGGTGATGGAGGCCTCTATCTGGCCGCCGAGCCAAAGCCTTGTGAGAGTTGGCGAGGCGGGCAGGGTATGCAGCGTTCTCCACGGCAGGACGGTATAGAGCAGCAGTTCACGCAGCTGTGGGAGATTGTTGAGCGCCTGGAAGGAGAAACTCTCAGGCAGGTCCAGCAGGTTCAGCTCCTGCAGGGGCAGTCCGGCGAGATGGTGTAGGCCGTCGACGGGTGTTGAGGGGCCAAGAGCCAACGAGCGCAGCGCGGCCAGAGACCGAACGAACGACAGACTGTGCAGCGAGGGCTCCTCCATGCGCCGGAGGGATAGGGATGTGGTGTGTTCCGGGGAAAGATGCTCGAGGATCTCTGACGGGGTGAGTGCCAGCTCGAACGAGATGAGTTCGATCGGTGTCAGCAGCGGGAGAGCGTCAAACTGCGCACGAGTCCCGACGGTGAGATGCAGGCGATCCCGGACAAGGCGGAGGATGTCGCGGGCGTAATCGGCTGCCTCAAAGTTGGTCCAGCCCAGCATCAGTTCGTGGCGCGGCACCGAGGGGGCGACAGTCGGGACGAAATGTTGCAGGTACGCATAAGCTTGGTCGCCGCCCATGGCTGCGGCAGTGCGGAACACGGCAATGATCTCGTCTTCGGGCAGTCCGTCGGCGGTGGGTGGCAGTAGGTCCAGAATGCCGGGACCCAGCGCGGACAGGGTGTTTGCTTCCTGGATAGTGCGGGGCGGCATCAGGGCTGCGGCGCGCGCCGTGACCTTATGGCGCGTGTCAGGGGCGACTTCGGTGGCGTAGTGCATGCTGGCGGCCGCCAGGAGGTGCAGCCTGGGCCGGTGCTCGTTCTCAGCATCACCGCGTTCAATGAGGCGGCGTAGCAGATCTGCGCTTTCAACAGGCCTGGCGTGGGCGACGGCCATGCGTATGACGTCCTCCCACTGGTCGTCATGGGCATTGTTGACCAGCAGCGGAAAGTCGTGGGCCTCGATGGCGGCTTTTGCCCCGAGATAGTCCTGGAAGGTGCGGTGGACGAAGTCGATGGTGTCCATGGTGGGCTTGCGCAGCAGCCCGCTGCGGCCGACCAGATGCGTCAGGACCTGGTCGGCTGTGCCCTGCTCGGCCACAGTCGGCATAGCTGGCAGAGCGTCGTCGACCAGGGCTGTCGCGGTAGTCCGTTCCATCTCGGTCTGGCGGTTGCGGATTAGCCAGTAGGCCAGGCGCTGCAGCAACTGGACGCTCTGGTGTTCGGTGAGCTGAATGCCTTCCGGGACATCGATACTGCGTTCAAGGTCACGGCGCACTAGAAGCATCGACAGTGCTGCCTCATACAACTCCATGCGGCTGTGGGGCAGGTGACCGCGGCGGTCCCGGTGCAGCGCGCAGATCAACGCGCACATCAGGGGTGTGCTGGACAACTGCGCCAGGTCACGCTGAGCACGCACTGTCACCTGGAGCGCTGCTTCGAGATCATGCAGCTGTGACCGTTCGGCGTCGATTGCTGCACTGTGCCGGGCGGCGGTATGCCACCGGCCGACGAAGAGTCCAATGTCAGCGGCACTCATAGGTTGTACTGACAGTTCGGTGAAGCGCGACGAAGCCAGCCAGCCTTCGGGTACAGCGGACGGACGCGTGGTGACCACGAAGCGTGCGTCCCCGTAGGCCGCCAAGAGCCGCTCGAGCCAGTCCCGGGTGGCGCCTCGGTGCTCTTGAGGAACCTCGTCGATTCCGTCGACCAGGACGAGTGCTTCCCCCCTGGCGAGTACGGCATCGGCCCAGCCTTCAGGTTGTGAGGCGGCCAGGGGGGTGCCGACCGCAGAGAGGAAATCCTGCGGCTCTGGAAGGGGCCCACGCCTCACCAGCGTCCGCAGCGGCAGGGTGAACGGAATCTGCCCCCTCCAGTCCGCCAGTTCTGCCGGCAGCTCATCGCGCGCCGTAGCGACAGCCAGCCACTGCAGCAGCGTTGTCTTTCCGCTGCCGGCGAGCCCTCGCAGAAGCACGCGTCGGCAGTCGGCCAACGCGTGTTCGGCACGCTTCACCACGACGGATGGCCGGTTCGATTCCTCACTGCCTGCAGGCCAATCTTCCGCCCGCTCCGCCAGTTCCAAGCTCAAGTACGCCGCGTCCAGCGGCCAGCGCGCACGTTCCGGCCGGCTCAGGTCCAGCCCTACGACGGTCAGCTGGGAATGCCGTTCCGTCACGTAGCTGAGGTACCGCTCCTCGAACGAGGGCTGCACTTTGGGCCCCACCGGCCTGCGGGTGACTCTCCTTGGAGAGCCCTGGTACACCTGCGGTACTCGGGCAGCGGCTTCGCGAAGGGCCAGCAATGGCTCCACACCCGTGCCCATCGCCTTCGCCAGGGCCATCAGCGTGGCCTCGGAGGGCACCACTTGGCCGTTCAGCGCCTGGCTAATCGTTGTCCGCCCTAGCCCGGTCCGCTGCTGCAGCCCACCCATCTGCAGACCCCGCTGCGCCCTGAGGGTGCGTAGCCGTAGCGCGAGTTCCGCCAGCGGATCCTCGTACACGTCCCCCATGTCCTGCTTCTCCGTCTCCCAGGCGACCGTCTTCGTTCATCTTTGTTCGCCCTGAACCCCGGTGAACACCAGAACCGCGAAATTCGCCGATGTCCCCGTCGTCGTTTGTCCTGGGAAGAAGGCATGAACACCTCATCCATTCACCTGATCCTGCTGGCCCTGCTTCTGGCCGTCGTCGGTCTCTTCTGCACGCTCGTAGGAGCAGCGGCCGGTCTGCTCGCTCGCATCGACGGAGCCACCTATGCCACCGCTCTGCTGCGCGGTGCCGTGGCCTTTGCGGGCAGTGCCACCCTGTCCCTGGCGCTGCTGACCTTCGTCCTCGCGGTGCTGTGAACCAAGGATGCTTTGTCCTACTACCTGCAGGCGAGAGCACGGCGCCCGCCCGTGGCGGGCGCTGTTACTGCTCGGCGCTGGGGCCCGGCCAGTGTCAGGGCGTCGACTACAGGACAGGGATTATCCATAGGTGCGCGGGCCTGTGGGGTGTGTTCGGTGTGGTTGCCACCTGGTCGTGTGGCAGCTGTCTGGAACGGACACCGCCCCTCGGTGGGGTCTGGTCTGTTTGGTGGGTGGAGCAGACCTATGCAGCTGAGCGTTCGATGTCTCCGTCGTCTGGTGTGGAGCGGTGGGTGGTGGCCGATACACGGACCTATGACCTGCATGCCGAGGCGTGTGCGTTTTTGGCGGGGTTGCGTAGTAAGGGCCGCTCGCCGAACACGGAACGGGTCTATGCGGGCCGTCTCGCTCTCTATCTGAACTACTGCACCCAGCGCCGTATCGAGTGGTCGCGTCCGAGTTTCATGGCGCTGTCCGGGCTGCAGCAGTGGCTGGTCACCACGCCGCTGCCGGCCCGCAGCCGCCGCTGTCCGACCACGGCTGCGCCCCGCTACCGTTCGCAGGGTACGGCGAACGCGGTGATGACGGCGGTCACGGACTTCCTGCGCTTCGGCGCTCTCCACGGCTGGGTTCCCGCGCAGACGGCCGGCTTGCTGTCGGAGCCGAAGTTCCTGCGGTTCTTGCCGGCCGGTTACGACGCTGGCGAGCGCGGCCAGTGGCGCCAGGTCCAGGTGTCGGCTTTTCGTTTCCAGGTCAGCGAGCCCGGCTACGAGGACCTCTCCCCGCAGCAGATCCGCCGCATGATCGCGGATACGCCCCGGGCACGGGACCGTTTCCTCATCGCGCTGCTCGCCGCGACCGGCCTGCGGATCGGAGAGGCCCTGGGCCTGCGCCAGGAGGATCTGCACTTCCTGGCCTCGTCACGCTCCCTGGGATGCCCCGTGGAAGGTCCGCACCTTCATGTGCGGCGCCGCACCGACAACCCGAACCGGGCCCTGGCCAAGTCCAGACACTCCCGCTGCCTCCCCGTCACCCCTGACATCGTCGCCTTCTACACCGACTACCAGCATGAACGGAATCCGGTGGCCGAGGCGGCCGAGACAGGCATGGTGTTCGTGAACCTCTTCCGGCCCCCGCTGGGGCGGGCCATGACCTACCCGAACGCCAAGAACGTCTTCGACCGTCTGGCCCGCCGCGCCGGGCACCCGGCTCGCCCGCACATGCTGCGCCACTCCGCGGCCACCCACTGGCTACGTGAGGGAGTAGACCGGGACGTGGTGCAAAAGCTGCTGGGTCACGCCTCGCCGCTGTCCATGGACCGCTACCGCCACGTCGATGAGTCCGAAACCCGGGCGGCTGTCGACCGGGCCCAGGCATGGAGGGAGGACCAGTGAGCACGGCTGGTGCGCCTGCCGTCGCACGTTCCGCACCGACGAAGGCCACGAAGTCGTGGGAGACGTGGCTGCGTGCCCACATCGATCCCGCGTGGCGGCCGGGGGAGTGGGACAGCGCCAGATGGCTGTTCACCGGAGACCTCGACAATCCGCGCACCTCGTCCTCCCGGTGCCGCACCCGCCGCTGCGACGTGATCGTGCGCGCTCAGGAGACGTTCTGTACCTACTGCTCGGACCAGCGCAGAAAGAGCGGTCTGCCGCGGGAAGAGTTCGCCGCCACTTTCATCCCTGCTCGTTCCAGATCCCTGCCGTTGACAGTCGTCGGGCCGTGCACGCTCACCCGGGACGGCGTACGGTGCGTACGCCCTCAGGTATCGGGAGGCCTGTGCGCCGCCCACCACGGATCATGGAAGTACCACACGTCCAGAGGCACGCTCGAGCGGTGGCTTCGCAGCAGGGCCACACCGTTCACCGAAAACCCGGACTGCATGGTGACCCACTGCTCCGGCTGGGCGATGAACTCCAGTGGGCTGTGCAACTACCACTGGCGCGCCTGGAGAGCGGAATGCCGCTCCAGCACCACCCCCATGCCTGCCGCCCAATGGGCACCGCACCAGCCCCTGTATCTGCTGGCGCACCAGTTCCACCTCGCCCCATTGCCCCAGCTGCTGCGCTGGGAAGCGCTCTACGCCGTGCAGCAGATGGACCAGTGGGTACGTGCCCTGGAACCTCACTGGATCCGCGGCGTGATCAGCCACCTCACCACGGCCGACACCCTGCTGGACGCCACCAACACGGCCCGGCTCACCAAGCCGCACCAGGCTGCCGTCCGTACACTGGAGAACCTGCAGTCCGCCGCCCGCGCCGGATACAGCGAGTTCTCCGGGATCACCCTCATCGACCAGGACATCATCGATCTGCGCGTCCTCGGGCTGCGCCACAGCGCCTCCGGCAAGCGCCGACAGCTTCCCGGCCGCGTCGATCTCCGCACAGTCCGCCAGCCCTGGCTGCGCCAGGCGCTGCGTCATTGGGTGACCACCGCCCGACCCACCACGGAAGACTTCAAGCGCACGTTCCACGCGACGACCATCGCCTCTACGGCTCTCGCCCAGCGCGCCGACGCCGGCGATGTGCCTGCCGCCCTGACGTTCGCCGATGCCACCTTGGTCGTCGACGCTTTCCGAGCCGCACGCAAACAAGACGGCACCTCCTACTCCTCCTCCTTCCGACGCAGCCTGCTGGGAATGTTCTTCCAGCTCATCGCATACGGACGCCGCTGCGGCACCCTCGACGACCTGGCCGGCACCTTCACCCGCGTGCCCGTCGAGCACGTCATCTCCGTGGAGGAGCCCAATGAGGACTTCATCGGCAAGGCCATCCCCGAATCCGTCATCCGGCAACTGGACGCCCACCTCGACACCCTGGGCACCGGAAACACCTACGGCTGCCGCGACATCGCCCCAGACGCCCGGCAGCTGCTGTACCGCACGATGTACATCGTCCTGCGCGACACCGGGCGCCGCCCCCTCGAGATCGTCTCCCTGACCCGTGACTGCCTGGAAACCCACAACGGCCAGCCCACCCTGATCTGGGACAACCACAAGAGAAAACGCCACCGCCGACGTCTGCCGATCACAACCTCCACCGCCGACGCCATCCGAACCTGGCAAGCCTGCCGCGACCAGCTGCACCTCCCCGCCAAGGGAGACCGATACCTCTTTCCCTCCCTCACCCCCCTGAGCGACGCCCCCCACATCTCCAGCACCTACCTCAGCGACGCCCTCAGGCTCTGGGCAGACGCCCTGCCCCAGCTCCACGCCGAAGGCACCGACTCCAAAGGACAACGCCTGCTCTTCGACCGGTCCCTGGTCTACCCCTACGCCTTCCGCCACTCCTACGCCCAGCGCCACGCAGACGCCGGCACCCCCGTCGACGTGCTACGCGAGCTGATGGACCACAAATCCATCGCCATGACCCAGCGCTACTACACCGTCTCCCTCAAACGGAAGAGCGAAGCCGTAGCCAAACTCAGCACACACGTCCTCGACCAGCACGGCCACCCCAGCCCCAGCTCGAGCACCGCCTACGAGATGCGCACCGTCGCCGTCCCCTACGGCGGCTGCACCGAGCCGTCAAACGTCAAAGCCGGCGGCCAGGCCTGCCTCATCCGCTTCCAATGCGCCGGCTGCGGCTTCTACCGCCCCGACCCCTCCTACCTGCCAGCCATCGAGCACCACATCAACGAACTGCGAGCAGACCGCGAAACCGCACTCGCCATGGGCGCAGCCGAGTTCGTCACCACCGCCCTCACGGCACAAATCACCGCCTACCAGCGCGTCATCGGCCGCATGAACACACACCTGGCGTCCCTCCCCGCCTCCGAACGCGCCCAGATCGAAGAAGCCAGCACCGTGCTGCGCAAAGCACGAGCAGGCCACAACCACACCCTCCTGCCCCTCACTCCTGCCCGACCGAAAGACCCGCGATGAATCCCCGCGGCAACCCCGCCCCCCTCGCCGAAGCCAGACGCCGTCACAGCCTCGACAAACGAGCCCGTGTCCTCACCGTTCTTGCCACACTCGAGAAACAGGGAAAGCCGCTCACCTTCGCCGCAGTCGCCCGCGCCGCCCGCGTCTCCACCTGGCTCACCTATGCCCCCGGCGTACGCGAGCACATCGAAGCGGCCCAACTACGCCAAGCCCACAGCACCCCACCATCTGCCACGGGAAGCCCGCCCTCCCCGCTTAGCCTGCGCACCGAACTCGAAATCGCCCGGCAAGAAATCAAAGACCTCCGCGACGAACGTGACCGGCTCCAGGCAGCCCTGCGCCACCAACTCGGTCAGCAGCTCGATGTCATCCACGCCTCCGACGCAGCGACCAGAGCGGACGAACTGACCGCTCTGAATCAGGACCTCACTCGCCAGCTACAGGAGGCTTCCTCAGAGAACGCCGCGTCCCGCGCACGCATCACCGCCCTCGAAGAAGACCTGATTGCTGCCCGGACCAGCCTGCGCCGGATGATCCGCACCGAGAACACGGCTCGCTGAACGGCATCCACGGCGGTTATGCCCACTCCATGCCGAGCTCCCGGAGGGCATTGAGCTGTTCCTGGGCGAGTTTGTCGCGGCGGGTTTTCGTGTTGGAGACCCATACGCCGAGCTTGACGACCACTGGCTCAGTCTCGCCGTCGATTGAGATCTCCTCGGCGTGCCCCCTCGGCACAGGCCGTTGGCCTTCCCGTTCGACCCACTGTGCGAGGGCCGCGAGGCCGCGTTGGAATGCCTGCTGTGCCTTGCCCTGGCCCTTCGTCGACCGCGCAGCCGCCGGGGCGGGAGAGGGTGCTTCAGCGGGCTGTACGCCCAGTTTGGTCAGTCGCTCCTGCTGTCCGCCGGAGAGCTGCGCCCAGGCACTCGCCTCTCTTTGCCGCGTGATCCATCGTCCGATGTCGTCGCCGTCGAACGTGACGCCGGGTGCGATGTGGGGCAGGCGGCCGTGGGGTTCGTCGGCGGCGAGGTCGGTGAGTACGCGGTGGTGGCGTTGCCAGTCGAGGGGCCAGGGGCAGTTCCAGTCGGGGTCGATCGCGGCCAGTTGCTGCGCGCGCTGTTCCGCTCGCTCGGGGTCTTTGCCGAGGCCGTCTTTGCGGCGGAGGTTAGCGAGGAGTTGTCCGATGGCCAGCTGTTCGCTGTCGCCTTCGCCCCAGGTGGCGTCTTGGCGGGGTGCGAGGTGTCCGGTGGTCCGGTGGTAGGCGCGGAGTGCGGCGAGTTTGGTTTCCCAGGCTTCGTCGCCGGGTTCCCAGACCATCCCGGCCTCGTCGAGGAGGTCTTTGCGGTGGGGGTCGAGTTCACCGGCCCGTAGTGATTTCCGCTGCTGATGCACCCATCGGCCAAGCGGAAACGCCTTCGTCGTCCCGACCTCGGTCTCGACGTCATAGGGAACGGCGTACAAGCCCGTGATCTCGTTCTCGGCTCGCCAGCGGAGCAGGGCCTGATATCCCTCCAGCCAGATGAGGGATTGGGGGCGGATGACGCGGCAGCGGGTGAGGGCGGCGATGTCGGCGGCGTCGCGGGGGGAGGCGAAGTTGACCACGATCGAGGTGACCCGGTCGACCTCCTGCTGCGCCTCGCTGGTCTCCTCGGGCATGTCCTCGTTCTCCGGGCCGGCCGCAGGGGCGGGTCGGACGTGGGTGCGGCGGCGTTCGGCGCCGCGGGTGAGGGCGCGGGAGGCGAGCTGGTCGACCATGCGTTCCGAGTGGGAGCGTAGGGCTTGGAGGATGTCGACGAGGGGCTGGTAGCTGGCCGAGGCGACCATGTCCTTCGGGTCTTCCCCGGGCTGGAGGAAGACGGGGATGATGATCCGGGCGGTTTTGGTTGTGCCGTCGGGGTTGGGTCGCAGGGCGCGTCCGATGTTCTGGACGACGTCGACCTGGGAGCTGCGCGAGCCGACGATGCACACGGCCTCGACTCCGCGTAGTCCGGTGATGTCGACCCCGACCCCGAGGGCGCGTACGGAGGAGAGGAACGCCCGGTGTACGCGCCGGTTCTGGGCGTTGATGCCGTTGGCGAACCGGTGGATCACCTTCCGCCGGTGCGCGATGGGATGGTCGCCGCACAGCCAGTCCGCCCATACCCGGTCCGGAGGCATGTGACGGCTCTCCTCCAGCTCGTACAGCTCTGCGTCGATCGATGACGCGGGCAGTTCCTCGGCACCGGCCAGGGCCGCCGCGGAGGCTTCGGCGGTGTACAGCTCGGCGGCGGTGCGCGGTATCTGTTCGGCGAACGCTGCGGCTTCTTCGACCCGCTGGTGGAACACCATGGTGGTGTGCAGGTTCTGCTGCGCCGCGTGCTCCAGCAGCGCGGCCTGGAGCAGGGCCATGCGCCGGCCACGCAGGGCGTCCTCGGACAGGCCCAAGATCGGGTCAGGGTCGCGGATCTCCAGCACGTCGATCTCGAACCCCGCGAGGATTGAGCGTTCCACAGCCTCCGCCAGACCGAGATCGAAAATCCGGGTGCCGTAGGTGCTGGAGTCGTCCTCCATGGAAGCGATCACCACCTCCCGCCCGTCCCGGCCCCGCTGCGGCTTAGGCGCGGCCAGGATCCGCGGGGTCGCGGTCAGGTAGAGCCGGAAGTCGACAGGGATCCGGCTGTTGTCGTGGATCGCCGCCCACGGCCGGCCCATGTCCCCCGCGGTCATGTGCCCCTCGTCCAGAATGGCCAGGTCAAACGGAGCCATCCGCTGCCCGTACAGCCGCTCCCCGCCCGCCAGAGCCGATTCCAACGGCCCAGGGACAGTCCGGCGACCAGTGACGTCGGCGGGGTCCTCGCGGTCCACGAGGGAGGCGTACGTGGCGAACACGACCACCGGACCGGTCCCGGCCCACAGGGCGAGCTGGATCGGGTTGGTGGTGGTGCGCACTCCGAGCTGCTCCAGGACCTCGTCCTTGTCCACCGAGCAGACCGCGACCATCGGCGCCCGGTGCCCGACCCGCCGCCAGGACTGGGCACTCTGCACGATCAGGTCAAGCGTGGGCACCATGACGAGGATCCGCCCCTGCGGGAAGTACTCCAGAGCGCACGCAGCGGTGGTGATCGTCTTACCGGACCCGGTCGCGGACACCCCCATGGCACGAGCCCCCTCCGGAGGCACAAAGGATCTTGCAGGAAATCCGACCCAGTTACGAAAAGCCGCCTTTTGGTCAGCCTGGTGTTCTCGGAGCTGAATCACACCGATTTCCTTTTCCTCTTCCCGCCCCGCACCAGCAGGCTTCGCCATCGGCCCGTTCTTGCATGCGGCAGGCTCCCCGAGGGGGACGGCAGGGGGTAGCGATCCCTGCCCCCGTGGGCCGGCAGTTCGTCCTCGAAGTCACACGCCGCTACAGCCTTCCACCCTCCACGCCACAGCGTCTCGAGCACGTCCGTGACCGCGGCCACCACCGCACCGGACTCCACTCCCGCGGGCGCTTCGCATTCCAGCACGGTCGACCACTCGAGGAACTCGGAAGGATGCGCCTTCCTGCCCGTGGAGTAGTCATTGCAGACGCCGCTCACCCGCAGCGCCCCCACCATCAGGCCGCGGCCCTCCTCTTCGGGGCCGAGACGCTCCTTCAGCCAGGCGATGACCGTCGAGCTGTCCGTGACATCCACATAGATCGAGCAGTCCTCGTACGAGACCCCGGCGTTCTCCGTCACCGACACCCACCCCTCTCCAGCCCGCCCTCAGCACACTGCGGACGGGCCGCCCTACCGCTCAGACCTAGTTCCTTGATTCAGTCGCTCTTCACCAGCCGTGCTCCCCAGGCCCTATGACGTCGTGTCCGATCTGACGGGCGAGGTGCTGCGCCCGTTCGTCCTCCCCGGGCCGGACGTGGACGTACATGGTGTGGCTCGGGGTCGGCTCGTGGTTGGCGTCGGTCCCGAAGCACGCTTGTACTCCGGTCCGCGCATGCTCCGGACCGAGGCCGAGTTCGGGCACAGCCGGCCAACTGAGTGCCATCCACGCGATCTGTCCCCACCCTGCCTGACGCAGCACCTCCGGCGCTCTGTCCAGCAGATCACCCTCCACCGGCTCCTCGACCGAGAGCATCATCGGCAGCAGATGAGCCAGCACCGCGGCGTCATCCGGAAGGTCGACCCCACGGAAGTGCTCGCCGCCTCCCGAGAACCAGCCCTGCGGGAACACCTCGCGGGCCCTCACGACGTCCTCGACCCGAAGCAACTCGGCATCCAGGTCGACACTCGCCCCCTCCCACAGCTCCCCACACCCGACCAGAGACACGGCCACGGTGATTACCGCCGCCACATCCCCGTCCTCGCTCCGGTAGACCGGATATGCCCTCGCATTACCCACAGGGATCCCCTGCCTTCCACACAGGGCACCCAAAGGGGTATCCCTATCTTCTGCAAACTGTACATGCTGCATCACTTCGAAACAGCTCCCGCAAACCCAGACCGGCACCACCCTCCAGTCAGCCAGGCCCGCGACAGCGGGCCCAGGCGGTCCTGGAGGCGCAGCCGGAAGGACCGTTGAGGCGGGGGAGCGCAGCGGACCCGCCGGCTTGGGCCAGAGCGAAGCGAAGACCCAAGCGTAGAACGAAGTCCTATCGCTTCGGAAGCGCAGCGGACGAAGCGTCACTTCCCCTGCGAAGCAGGGGAAGTGAGCGGGCCGCGCAGCGGCCCGCCAGCGCTCCCGCGGGCGGAGCGCAACA